>JBCBBT010000119.1:0-517 GCA_038531315.1 Pseudomonadota bacterium | reverse complement strand
GCGGCTCGGGCGGGCGGCACGAAGACACGCAGCGCCGAGAAAATTTCATCAACCACATGGTCAGACTGCAGGAGACGCAAGGCAGGCAGCTCATGACGCTGGCCGGCGACCTTCGCCGGGTGCTTGAGCGCCGAGCCCGAGACGTGGAACGCGACCGCGAAGACCTGTTGCGGACCGCGAGGAACGCCGAGAGGGCCGCCGCCCGCGCGGCGCAATCCATAACGGAGGCACCACCGCCCAGCTACGACGAGTCAGCGATACGCAGGAGACGGACGGACGACCCGCCCCCGCCGCGCACGCTGGAGGAGGCGGTGGGCGACCCTCTCCTGTACCAGACGCCGTACTTTGTCAGTAACCCGCGCACCGCCTACGACGACATGGTAGCTGATGCCTCGTCTTCCGACACGGATGCTGCCCCTGCTGCTGACCCACCACGCGCCTAGCCAACACAAAACGACGATGCTGCCGCCGCAGGAGCACGCGCGCGCCGCCGCCGCCGCCGCCGCCGCCGCCGCCG
>JBCBBT010000118.1:0-521 GCA_038531315.1 Pseudomonadota bacterium | reverse complement strand
CCAAACCGCAAGCGCGCGCGCCATCACACGGCCGTGACAGTCAATCGCCTTGTCAGCGCCCACGCTAAAGGCCATACCGTCCGCTCGTTTGTAATGCTGATCGAAGAAAGACGGACAGAAAAATGGCCAAAAAATCTCATGTCCTCATCCTCGGCTCGGGTCCGGCGGGCCTCACCGCCGCTATCTATGCAGCACGGGCCGGATTGAAGCCGGTTTTGATACACGGCCTTCAGCCAGGCGGACAGATGACCATCACCACGGATGTGGAAAATTATCCGGGGTTCGCGGACGTCATTCAGGGCCCGTGGCTGATGGAAGAGATGCAAAAGCAGGCGGAACATGTCGGCACAGAGTTTATCGCCGACCTAATCGTCGAGGCCGATTTGTCGTCGAAGCCGATCGTTTTGAAAGGCGATTCCGGCGAGAGCTATGAAACGGACGCGCTTATTATTTCAACCGGCGCCCAGGCGAAATGGCTTGGTCTTGAATCCGAACAGAAATTCCAGGGCTTTGGCGTTTCG
>JBCBBT010000117.1:0-559 GCA_038531315.1 Pseudomonadota bacterium | reverse complement strand
CCTGAGCGAGTACGGGCTGGTCGTCAACCCCGACAAGTCCATCCTCGGCGCCAACTCTGTCCAGTTCCTCGGCTTCCACGTGGACGCCGCCGGCATCAGGCCCATGGACTCCAAGGTAGCCGCCGTGCGGGATTTTCCGACGCCGAAGACCTACGCCGCGCTGTCTGAGTTCCTGGGCATGGCGAACTACTACCACCGCTTCATCAGGGGCTGCTCCACCATTGCCAGGCCGCTCTACGACATCCTCGCCTCGGGCTCCAGGGCCGCCGCGCCGTCCTCCAAGGCCATCCCGGGCGCGGACTGGTCCTTGGAGGCGGCCGGCGCCTTCCAGGCGCTCAAGACCGCGCTCGCCAACGCCGCCGCGCTCTCTTTCCCGGCGCACGACCTCGAAACACGCCTCGTCACAGACGCCTCGGACCGCGCCGCCGGCGCCGTCCTCGAGCAGTACACCGACGAGGCCTGGCACCCGGTCTCCTTCTACTCCAAGGCCTTCTCCACCCCGGAGACCAAGTACTCGACCTACGACAGAGAGCTACTGGCCATCAAGCTCGCCCTCAAC
>JBCBBT010000116.1:0-567 GCA_038531315.1 Pseudomonadota bacterium | reverse complement strand
ACGGTAATCACCATCAATCGCCCGGTACTTTCTAAAACAGACGAGGTGCCGAACATGGCGGCTCCAAGTCCAGGGAACCGCCTGTCGCCGCCGCCTTTCGCAGGGTAATTCTGAAAAAAGGTGCGGTGCCGAACATGGCGACTTTCCAAGGACCGCCGATCGCCACCGCATGCCGCCGGTGACTATCAAAAAATGTGGCGGTGCCGAACATGGCGGCTTCGGAAGGACCGCCGATCGCCGCCGCATGCCGCCGGTCACTTTCCAAAAATGTCGCGTTGCCGAACATGGCGGCATCCACTGAACCGCCGATCGCCGCCGCATGCCGCCGGTCACTTTCCAAAATTGTCGCTGTGCCGAACATGGCGGTTTAGGAAGGACCGCCGATCGCTGCCGCATGCCGCCGGGTACTTTCCGAAAATGGTGCGGTGCCGAACATGGCGGCTAAGGAAGGACCGCCGATCGCCGCCGCATGCCGCCGGGTACTTTCCGAAAACGGTGCGGTGCCGAACATGGCGGGGTAGGTGAGGATCGCCGTCGCCAACTTCGGTGGTTGGCGGCGGCACTTCG
>JBCBBT010000115.1:0-547 GCA_038531315.1 Pseudomonadota bacterium | reverse complement strand
CTCCGATCTGGGACGGAACGCGGCCAGCAGGAATAGGCCGGCGAGCATGAAGATGATGAGGGGGAGGGCCATGGGTCAGCCGCCGCGACGATCCGCCAACTGGCTGCGCAACTCATACCCCATCAACGGCCAGATTTTATTGACAGCGTTCTGACGCGCGATTTTGCGGCCAAGCTCGGCGTCGAAGTTTTCCGGGCTCGCGCATGCCGACTCGCCAGTAACGGTGAAGCCGTTGCGCAGCACCAGCACGCAGAAGGTCAGAAGACCCAACGCTGTACCAGCACGGGGGCTGTTCGGACGACGGCCGCTCGCACCGAAGGCGCCATCGCTCGCCGTGAAATAAAACTCGCCGGCGATGTTGGCTTCAATATCGGCCGGTGTGACGCGCGGCGCGGTCTTCCCTTTGGCGATGATTTCGGCTTCGATGCCCGCGTCGTCGGTGCGCGGGGATTGTACGTTGTACACGGCTTGATCCTTAGTGAACTGATGCAGTGGGAGGGGTTAGGGCAAGGAGGCGGTAAATCAACGGTCGGTGTTCAGGGATGCG
>JBCBBT010000114.1:0-666 GCA_038531315.1 Pseudomonadota bacterium | reverse complement strand
CTATTTTCTCCATACGGGAATATTTATGGATCTTCAACGGGCAAAAAAAATCTTCACCAGGGTGAAAAAAACTATGGACCTGGGGCGGTTACTGGCTGTCTACAAGGCATGGCCATGTTCGACCCTTCGCAATTTTGAAAATTACAAGCAACCTGCGGCGGTGACCGGCGGTCTTTAAATCACCGCCATGTTCGGCACCGTACCATTTTTCGAAAGTAACCTGCGGCATGCGGCGGCGATCGGCGGTCTACTAAGCACCGCCATGTTCGGCACCGCGACATTTTTGGAAAGTGACCGGCGGCATGCGGCGGCGATCGGCGGTCTACCAAGCACCGCCATGTTTGGCACCGCGACATTTTTGGAAGTCGACCGGCGGCATGCGGCGGCGATCGGCGGTCTACCAAGCCCCGCCATGTTCGGCACCGCAACCTTTTCGGAAACTGACCGGCGGCAGGCGGCGGCGATCGGCGGTCTACCTTACACCGCCATGTTCGGCACCGCGATACTTTTGGAAATTGACCGGCGGCATGCGGCGGCGATCGGCGGTATACCACACACCGCCATGTTCGGTCCCGCCATCTTTGGTAGGGCAGAAGTTGGCGGGGCGGTATTTACCGCCAAGTTCGGCACCGGCACTTCGGGGTATGCTTACGACTGGAGACTGGG
>JBCBBT010000113.1:0-670 GCA_038531315.1 Pseudomonadota bacterium | reverse complement strand
CGAACGTTTCAGTGGCGCACACGCCCATGTTGATATACTGTTACAGCTGTAATTTTCGCGCTTTGGGGGCCCTCCTCACATGATACGGATCGCCATCGCCTTTCTGCTCACGGCGGCAGTTGCGGCGTTTGTTTATTTCAGGCTGGAATCCTTCAATCATTTCAAAACCATAGAAGAAGATTTCGCCGGGGCCTGCTCGCCGGTTACCGGGATCGCCGGTCCGGAAGATTTGCAGATCGTGCCGGGTGCGCGCCGCGCGTTTGTTTCCTCCTTTGACCGGCGCGCAAAAAGCGCGCCCGGACAGAAAGTCCGGGGAGCGATTTTCGCGATCAATCTTGATGATCCGCTCGATGCGGGCGCCTGGCGCGATCGGACAGGCGGCGCGCCGCATGCTTTCGAACCGATGGGGCTGCATTACTATGAAGCCGGCGACGTGCGGCGGCTGTTTGTGGTTAACGCCGCCGCCAAAAGCGTTGAACTCTATGACGTCGCGCCCAGCGGCGATCTTGAGCATCTTGAAACTTTTTTTGAGCGCCGTCTTACCAGCCCGAATGACGTCGTCGCCGTGGGGCCGCGCTCTTTTTATGTGTCGAACGACCTTGAACCGGGCCGAGACACGATGCTGGGCGACCTCCATTTTCTGGCGCAGATCGGTTCGGGATCGGTCTTG
>JBCBBT010000112.1:0-715 GCA_038531315.1 Pseudomonadota bacterium | reverse complement strand
CGGGCGGTGCGGCGGGAATAGGGCGCAAGCGGGGCGTCTCAGCGCCGCTTTTCAAGCGCCAGTTGCAGCGCGCGACGCGTTTCGTCCCACGAAAGCCGCTTCAGCGCCTCGTCGATGGGTACAAATTCCGCCGCCGCCGCGTCGTCGGCCGCCGCCGGTTCGCCGCTCACCCAGTTGGCGACATAGTCGATCATCACCGTGTGCAAGTCGTGCTGGTCCGGGTCCGACGGCAGCGCCTCAAAGACGTCGATCATGCCGGTGATCTCAATGGCGCAGCCGGTTTCCTCGACGACTTCGCGGATTGCGGCGTCTTTCAGGGCTTCGCCATAGTCGAGTTTGCCGCCGGGAATGGACCAGTATCCTTGCATTGGCGGTTTGGCGCGCTTGATCAGGAGAACGCTGTCGCCGCGAAATACGACAGCGCCGACGCCAACCCGCGGCTTGCGCATGGTCGCGTGATCGATCGATTTATTCTTTTCCATGGGATCCCTATAAGAGACGTCATGTGCGGGCGCTATCTTCTGACTGCGACGCCTGATGAAATCGCGCGGTTTTTTCGCGATGCAGGCATCGACGTTGAGCTGCGGGAAAATTTTCCGCCCCGCTACAATATCGCCCCGTCGCAACCGATCCTGATTATGCGCAACGGCGAAACGCGCACGCGCGAGGCGGCGCTTGTGTCCTGGGGGTTTTTGCCGTCCTGGACCAAGTTTGA
>JBCBBT010000110.1:0-1048 GCA_038531315.1 Pseudomonadota bacterium | reverse complement strand
GGGCCCAGGTCACCAGTGTTGAAAATGCAAAAAGAATGACTGAAATCAACAAGATATAGGGATACCAGCTGAAAACATTCTCAAAGGCCGCGGACGTCATCGTGATGCCGGTGATTGCGTCGCTTGAATAAAGATAGGGCAGATGGACGCCGGTCGTCAGAATGACCAGCGCCGTGATCGTGCAGACGACAATCGTATCGATAAACGGTTCAAGCAGCGCGACAAAGCCTTCCGTCAGCGGCTCATCGGTTTTGACAGAGGCGTGCGCGATCGCCGCGGAGCCGACGCCGGCTTCACTTGAATAGGTCGCACGCTGAATACCGTTGATCAAAGCGCCGACGAGACCGCCGCCGGCGGCCTCAAAGCCAAAGGCGCCTTTGACGATATCGACAACGACGCCAGGGAGGGTGTCCGCATTCATGGCAATGATGATCAGGGCGGCGATGATGTAAACAGCCGCCATCCCCGGAACAAGAATGCGCGTGACGCGTCCGATGGATTTGATGCCGCCCAGGATAACGATAGCAACAAGCGCCGACAGGATGAAGCCATAGGTAAGCGGCGCATCAATGTCCGTGACACGCTGAAGTTGCTCATAGGACTGATTAACCTGAAAGACGCTGATCGACGCGCCCATCGCCATCACGGCAAAGAAGACCGCGGCGATCTTGCCGACGGCGCCCATGCCGCGGCGGCGGAAGACATCTTCGATGTAATACATCGGACCGCCGGAGACCGTGCCGTCGTCATGCACCTTGCGGTATTTCACCGCGAGGGCGCATTCGGCGAATTTCGACGTCATGCCGAAGAAGCCGGCGACGATCATCCAGAATACGGCGCCGGGCCCGCCAAGCGTGATCGCCACGGGAACCGAGGCGATATTGCCGAGCCCGACCGTGCCCGACAGCGCCGAACTCAGGGCCTGAAAGTTGGTGATCTCACCCGGCCCGGAAGACTGTGCGCTGCGCCTCACGAGCCCTGCGCCATGAGCGAAGCCGCGCAGATTGATGAAGCCGAACGAGAAGGTCAAAATAATCGCGGCACTGAT
>JBCBBT010000109.1:0-1204 GCA_038531315.1 Pseudomonadota bacterium | reverse complement strand
TGCTGGGACTGTGCGATAATATTGCGAACGGCGATCTTGATTTGGATGCGCTCGCTGCGATGGAGAACGCCGCCGCTCTTATTGCACAGTCCCAGCACATATCGCGTTTTCGGACCGGAAAGACCCTGCGCCTTCAGCGCCGCGGCGCCGCATTGTGAAACCAAATGGGGCGTAAGCGGATCAAAGCGTTCCCGGCACCGCCCCCAAATGGCTTGCGCGCTTTGAACCGAGACCTGCTGTTCAACGATTATGCGGAAAAGCCCGGCGAAACCGCCGTCGCGGCGTCTGACATGGGGCTTTTCTATCGCGGCGAGCGCGCGCGCCAGCGTCGGTTCTTTTTGCGCCAGCGCCGCGCATGCCGGCGCCGTATCGCCAAAGACATCAAGCGTCGCCATTTCACGAAGACGGGCCATCGCGCCCTAGAACTCACATTCCTGCAACAAACGACGCGCATCGCGATCGATCTCGTTGACGAAATAATCCGCCGTGCGCTCACCCATCGTCACCCCGCTTTCGGCAAGCTCGCGCAGCGGATCCAAAAATCCCGTTTCGTCAAGTTCACGCGAGCCAGGCCGCGCCCGCGCCTTAAGGCCTTCGCGCGCAATATCGAGGAGCTCAAGGGCAATCTCGCGAATGCTTCTGCCGCCGACATGCGCCTTAAACCCATATTGCGCAGCGTCACGCCGCAAGGCGTCGCGCTCCTGCGCAGTCCAGTTTTTCGCAATGTCCCACGCCGCCGCCAGGGCGCTTTCTTCATATAATAACCCGACCCAGAAAGCCGGTAATCCGCAGATACCCGACCACGGACCAGAGTCAGCGCCGCGCATTTCCAAAAAGCGCTTCATGCGCACTTCAGGAAACGCAGTGGACAGATGATCTTCCCAGTCGCCGAGATGCGGCTTTTGCCCCGGCGCCGCCGACAGGGTTCCCGCCATGAAATCACGAAACGAAAGCCCCGCCGCATCTCGATAAGCGCCGTCGCGATAAACGAAATACATCGGCACATCGAGCATATACTCCGCGTAACGCTCAAAACCAAAACCGTCCTCGAACACAAAATGCAACAGCCCTGTGCGATCCGGGTCGGTGTCTGTCCAGATATTAGCGCGCCACGAAGCCCAGCCTGACCGCTCGCCCTCATATAGCCCAGAATTGGCAAACAAGGCGGTCGCAATCGGTTGCAACGCCAGCGACGTGCGAAATT
>JBCBBT010000108.1:0-1425 GCA_038531315.1 Pseudomonadota bacterium | reverse complement strand
GAGCAACGCCTCAAACATGGAATGCAAACGGGATGATGTGATGGCCGTCTCTTTGAGCAGCGCTTCGCTCATCGCTTGTTTGCGATCGATCGCCATCAGCCGTTTGGCAAGCGCTTCAGGTTCAGCGCCGGCAAGCCCGCTTAAGATCAATTGCCGCGCGACGCCCGCCGGCGTTCCCTGGATTTGAAAGGCGCGCGCCTTTAGCTGTTCATGGGCCGTCAAATCGAGGCGCACGCAAATGGGCATTGTCTTAGGCATGGAGCGGGCCCGCATCAGAGGTATTGCGGCGTTCCTGGCTTGCCATCCGTTCCAACAACGAACGCCGCTGATAGCGGATCATCTTGGCGCCGATTTTGATGAATTTCGGGCCGCCGCCGCGCGACCGCCAGGTCTCAAGCGTGCAGACGGAAACGCCCGTCAATCGGCTCGCGGCGCGGGTTGAAATCGCCTCTTCAAGCCAGCCGGGGTTTTTGATGAGAATTTCCGCCAGCGGCGGCAAGGTTTCGATTGTCTCGGACATTGAACGCTCCTGTTACTTAGATGGAAACGTTCAAATCCGATCACGGAGTGATTACGCAAAAAAGGAAAATTATTTCGTCAAATAGGCGCAAACTTCACAAGGCTTCACAGAACTTCATCATCGATCACACGACATTGTAATTTTTCCTGGGTCTCGCCGGATACAGCTAGTGCAGCAAGATATCTTTCATCCGTCTGACAATGGTTTTTTCAGACGGAACATCGATTTCGCGAAATTCCCGAAGCGCCAATTCGCGCGCTTCATGCGCCACATTCTTGTTCAACATGTCCGGATTTTCCGCCTTTAACGCTCGTGCAGCGTCAACGACCGTCTTCCAGCCAGGGAGCTCGGGCCGACCGCGTCCATTGGACATTTCTTCTTCGTCCTCGTTCGAAGCATCTTCATCACCAATAGGCTGGGCGTTGCCATTCGCGTGTCCATTGCCTGATTTCCCGGCCGGAAAATCATACAGTTTGAACTCCGGTTTCGGCGGCAGTGGCGCATCCGCCAGGAATTCGGGCACGTCACGGCCGTTTATGACTAGCCAACCTTTAAGCTTGCCCTTCGAAATATAGATGTCGGCGATACGTTGCTGACCGAATTCGGGAAATTCGTCAAAGGCCACTTTAACGAGATGATTGTAAACAGCCTCTTGTTTGAATTCGGTATAGAGATATCGGTCCATGACCTCCTGATCGCCCGGCAACGCACCATCACAGTAAAGAACACCCGTTATCGAATTGCGGTTCATCTCATAATGACGCATCGGGACCGTTTTGAGCGCCAATTGATCGGCCGTGACTTCTGGCCGCGGATGATTGACCTCGATCTGCATCGACTCGCACCCGGGCATATATTGTTCATCCAATCTTGAATCAAACTCGCCTGAAAAAAGCGCGCGCTTG
>JBCBBT010000107.1:0-1612 GCA_038531315.1 Pseudomonadota bacterium | reverse complement strand
CGCGCGGCTTCTTGGTCCTCGGCGGGCTGCCGGCTTTCGCCCCTGCGGGCGGGGTCATCTGCCGCAGCATGTCTTCGATCCGCACCAAGCGATCATCAATCGTCATCATGCGCTCGCCGAGGGCGGCGATATCTTCCCGGCTCGGCATGTTAAAGAGCGCGAGCTGGCGCGCCATATGGGCGTTCATCCCCTTCTGGAGACGCAATTGCACATTGGACGCGGCGTTGGCCGTCCGCGCGAATTCCTCCGTGCCCATGAGGGCCGTTGCGATGGAGTCGACTCTGGCTTCGAGCGTCGCGATCGCTTCGCGGATGCTGTCGCCGGTGTCTTTTGCGCTTTTTGTCGAGATGACCGGTCTCCTTTTATTGTTTTCGAATATTCTTTCAGCACAGGCCGTAGTTGGCAAGCGCTCTGAGGCAACCGCGCCAAGCGCTTGACCGGCTTCCCAAAAGCGCATCTCTCTCTATAACTAACAGGTAAAGAAGCCCCTAGCTCCGGCTGGGGGACTGATCAGGGAGGATGCGATGAATTCGGTCCACGATTTCAGCGCCAAAACCATCGCTGGCGACGACCAGCCGATGTCCGATTTTTCAGGCAAGGTGCTGGTGATCGCCAACGTCGCGAGCAAGTGCGGCTTCACCCCGCAATATACTGGCCTTGAAGACTTGCACCAGGCCTACAAAGACGAGGGCTTTGCTGTCCTCGGTTTCCCGTGCAATCAATTCGGCGCCCAGGAGCCCGGCGACGAAGCGGAGATCGCGACTTTCTGCTCCACTACCTACGATGTGAGCTTCCCGATGTTTGCGAAAGTGGATGTAAACGGCGCGAACACCCACCCGCTCTTTGACTTCATCAAGAAAGCAAAGCCCGGTCTCGCCGGCAGCAAAAGCATCAAATGGAACTTCACGAAATTTCTCGTGGACCGCGACGGCCGCGTCATGCGCCGGTACGCGCCGCAGGAAACACCCGCGCTGATGAAGCGCGCGATTGAAAAGCTGTTGAAGAGCTAAGGCTCCGGAGAACAAAATGGCGACCAGAAATGCGCTAAACCCGATCCCCCAGCCGCCCACGAAACCTGTGGTCGGCAACGCATTTACCTTGAACGCCGATGCGCCGCTGCAAAGCCTCATGGAAGTCGCGCGGGACCAGGGGCCGATTTTCTGGCTCGACATCATGGGCAAGCCCATGGTGATCGTCTCCGGCGCAGACCTTGTCAAAGAGCTTTGCGATGAAAGCCGATTTGACAAGGCGGTGCGCGGCGCCCTGCGCAAGGTGCGCGCGGTCGGCGGCGACGCCCTCTTCACCGGCTACACGCAGGAACCGAACTGGTCGAAAGCCCACAACATCCTTCTGCCCACCTTCAGCCAACAGGCGATGAAGGACTACTTCCCCATGATGCTCGATGTGGGCGATCAGCTCGTCAAGAAATGGGAACGCCTTAACGCCGACGACGAAATCGACGTCGTCCATGACATGACGGCGGTCGCGCTCGACACGATCGGCATTTGCGGTTTCGACTACCGGTTCAATTCCTTTTACCGCCGCGATTTCCACCCCTTCATTGACGCGCTTTCGCGCACGCTTGAGACCTGCATGATGCAGCGCGGCCTGC
>JBCBBT010000106.1:0-1930 GCA_038531315.1 Pseudomonadota bacterium | reverse complement strand
GGGAACTCGGAAGCGTCGGGCGACGTGGTGAACGAGACCGAGGTTCGCTTCGACGAAGGCGTGGTGTGCCTCTTGGCCATCGGCGACGAGCGCGTCGCTGATCTGGATTTCGGGCAGGTCGTTGCAAGTGGCGAAGGCGATCACAGGCATAAAAAGCGCCTTACCGCGCGCCGGCTGAAAATTCGAGAGGCTGATTTGCACACAGCGGTGTCGAAATCGCGGCGCGCTGGACGTCTTTGGTATGTTAGGTTGTCGACAAAAGGGGACTTTCGATGAAACGCATGACCATTCTGCTCGCGGCGATCTGCGCGCTGACCGCCGGCGCGAACGCTCAAAGCCTTGAAAAACTCAGCTTTCTGGAAGGCGGCTGGCGCGGCGGCGACGACAATTTTGTGTTCGAAGAGGTTTGGTCGAGCGCCGACGGCGGCGTGATGACCGCCATGGCGCGCGGCGTGCGCGACGGCGCGCTCGTGGTCCTCGAATATATCGTGATTGAAGAGACCGAGGGCGCGCCAATCATGCGCTTTAAACATTTCAACGCTGATTATTCCGTATGGGAAGGCGAAGAAGAGCAAGCAATCGTTTTGCAACTCACAGAAATTGACGAGAACCATGCGGTCTTCTCCGCGCCGACGTCTGATGGCGACGTGCGCGCCATCACATACGGGCTCGACGATGACGGCCGGATGACGGTCGATGTCGTGCTCCTGGAAAATGGCGAGAAGGGCGGTTTCTCCTTGGTGTTCGAGAAAGTGTCGGATTGAGGCGGTTTGTTTGGATGAGCCGGCGGAATTTTGGTTTCGCGGCTCCCCACAGGCGACTTTTAATTACTCCGTGCAGGGCGGGATTTATCCCGCCCTCCCGCGGAATACCCGTTCACGGCTCATTCCACCGTCATCCTGACGAAAGTCAGGATCCAGGGCGGCGCGTTGCGAACGGTGCGTTCAACAAATGTGATGGTTGCACCATCACCGTTCCTAACCCTCACATCCCGGATCAAGTCCGGGATGACGGAGCGGGGCATCAAGACATTTCATCCGCAGGTGGAGAAAAAAATTTCCCGCTCAACCGTTTTTCTCGAGAATCGGAAATCCTGAAACCCGCGCCGTGCGCGGGTTTCGATGAGATACTGGACAATTTGTGGGAAACTTATCTTCCCCCCTTGGCGCCCCCCGTATACTGACCCTCCTTCGCGCGCTGAGAGCGTTGTCGACCGTTTGACGGCGGCGCGGAGGCCGGCAGGCGGATGTTTTCTTTTGAGAACATCCGGCCCCGTGTAGGCCCGCGCCTTTGCGGCGGGTCAGGGATTTCTTCTCTGGCTCGCGCGTTAGTCTCCTTCGTTTACGGAGACTGGCTCGGAAAGCGCGTCCTCCGCCGCGCGCATGGGTGGCCCCAGCGCGCGATAAGGCCCCGGCTCGCAGCGGACCGAAGCGGTCCGCCATGAGACCGACCGAGCGAAGGAGGGCGAAAGGCGTCCCGTTTACGGGCGGGTCGCGGGTTACGCAGCCCTGCCGGCTGCGCGAGGCGCGGAAGGCGCATCGCCACCTGACTAAAAGAGAAGTTCCCGCGTCTCGCGCAGGCCTCTCTACGACGAAACGAACCCTCTCGCGGGAAGACCGCCCGCGGAGACGATGAAGGCTGGAAGGAATGAGGAATGACTAACGAGACAAAAGGACATCACAACCCGGCCCTCACTTCACCCCTCATCCTGAGGAGCGCGAAGCGCGTCTCGAAGGATGAAAAGGACACCTCCGAGCACGGTGGAGCGGGCGCCGCTCTGTGGCGTATTGTTCGGACGCCATCCATTCCTTCGTCATCCTGACGAAAGTCAGGATCCAGGGCGGCGACATGCGAGTGGTGCGATCAACGGACGTCGTCGCCGCACCATTTTAGTTCCTAACCCTGGATCCCGGATCAAGTCCGGGATGAC
>JBCBBT010000105.1:0-2181 GCA_038531315.1 Pseudomonadota bacterium | reverse complement strand
TGGAGGCAGTTCCGGAGTTGAGCTCCGGGATTTCACCCCCAACTTGATAAGCCGCCTACGTGCGCTTTACGCCCAGTAATTCCGAACAACGCTTGCCCCTTTCGTATTACCGCGGCTGCTGGCACGAAATTAGCCGGGGCTTCTTCTACGGCTACCGTCATTATCTTCACCGTTGAAAGAGTTTTACAACCCTAGGGCCTTCTTCACTCACGCGGCATGGCTGGATCAGGCTTGCGCCCATTGTCCAATATTCCCCACTGCTGCCTCCCGTAGGAGTCTGGGCCGTGTCTCAGTCCCAGTGTGGCTGATCATCCTCTCAGACCAGCTATAGATCGTAGCCATGGTAGGCCGTTACCCCACCATCAAGCTAATCTAACGCGGGCCGATCCTTCGGCGATAAATCTTTCACCCGGAGGTCGTATACGGTATTACACCCAGTTTCCCGGGGCTATTCCGTACCGAAGGGTACGTTCCCACGCGTTACTCACCCGTCTGCCGCTCCCTGCAAGCAGGGCGCTCGACTTGCATGTGTTAAGCCTGCCGCCAGCGTTCGTCCTGAGCCAGGATCAAACTCTCAAGTTGAGTTTGGGACCTTATGTTAGGAGGAATGATTCCTAACGCTCATCTGCTGACATTCAGTTCGGTTATTACTGACATAAGTCAGAATAACTTGTCGCAAAACCAAACCCTCGAATGAACGAAAGTTATGGTCTTGTGTTTCAGAAACGTCAGAGACGATTAGATCCAAAGGAGGTTCTCGTTTCACCGGAAATCCGGCTCGCCGAGAAACCTGTCGCTGGACAATCGCCGCCCACGTTTCTCTTCCTCAATATTCACTTGTCAAAGAACTCAGAACCCCTTTCGGAGCCCCGCCGACCACCTTCGGAAGACCGAATTTGGCCGACAAAAAACCGACACTCCCGAGACCGCCGTGGACCAACTCTTTGATCCTGGCGGCCACCCCGGCCGCGTCGGTGACGCGCGGATTTAGTCAGCTATCCTTGCCCTGTCAACGCCTTTTTTTACTTTTTTTAGACGACGGCAAAACCGCCCCGAGACCCTGCCGCCAAAAGCGTGGAAGCAACTCTCGAAAGGGCCACATAACCCTCAAAAAGCTCAAAAATCGCTGAGAACCGATATTTATAACCGTGTTCGTCGGAAAACAACCCTGAAATTAACCATCTGTTTGTTTTTTATCCACAACCGCAATCGACGGGCGAATCACGGCGGCTGCAGGCCGGCCCCGATCGCAAACAGCGAAGAATATCAATCAACTAAGCCGATGCAGGGCTTTTTCGATCTCCGGCACGGCCTTGTCTATCGCCGCGCGACCGGCGGCAATGGATTCCTCCGCCCGATCGAAATCAAGCAACGGCACGTGGCCAACGTCGGGCAAAATCAACACATCCGGCGGGTCGCCGGCGAGCCGCGAGCGCGTTGTGCGGTCCATCATGATGTTGAACGACGCCATCAAAACGGACGCCAGACCGGGCGTCTCCCCGCCCGTCTGAAACATCCGCCGCAGCATGAACTTCTGCACAAGGCCTAATTGCTTGTCGCTTTCAAGCGCCTCAACGCTGGCGGCGGTTTGATCATAGGCCTCGCGGCGTTCTACCGCCGCTTTCCCAAAAGCATCCGCATGCAGACCAACCGCAATCACCAGCCGCGCGCCAAGCGCACGACACGCCGATACCGGCAGCGGATTTACGAGCGCACCGTCAATAAGCCAGCGCCCGCTTATGTTTCGCGGCGGGAACACACCCGGTAAGGCATAGGCGGCTTCTATCGCATTGGCGAGATCGCCTTCCATTAACCACGTCTCGTGACCGGTCGACATTTCCGCCGTAATCGCCACAAATCGCTTCGGCAGGTCTTCGATTCGCGTTTCCTGTAAGTATAACCGCATGGCTTTTTGCAGGCGCTTACCGCCCATCAGCCCGCCGCCATTCAACATCAAATCGAAATAGGTCAGCATACGCCGCTTTGTCAGCGCCCGCGCCCAATCCTCCAGATCGTTCAACCGTCCAGCGAGCCAGAAGCCGCCGACGAGCGCGCCGACCGACGTGCCGCAAACGATATCCGGTTTGACGCCAAGCTCCTCAAGACGCTGCAAGACGCCGATATGCGCCCACCCGCGCGCAACGCCGCCGCCAAGCGCCAGCCCGATAGACGGCGCCACAT
>JBCBBT010000104.1:0-2425 GCA_038531315.1 Pseudomonadota bacterium | reverse complement strand
TCGCGTTTCTGCCGGAAGGCCTGGACCCGGATGATCTCGTGCGCGCCAATGGGGCCGCTGCGTTTCACCGGATACTTGAGGACGCCGATCCGCTGGCGGATGTTTTGTGGCGGCGCGAGGCGGAGGCGCAACCGCTCGATACGCCGGAGCGCCGCGCGGCGTTACGCGCGCATTTGCGCACTCTGGTGAAGTCAATCGCAGACCCCGATGTGCGCCGCGCTTATGGCGGTTATCTTGCGGACCGCCTTGAGACCGAATTTCAGCCGGCCCGCGCCGGCGCCGCGTCGGCCGGCATGGGCGCGCGCGGCTATGGACAGGCTGGCGGCGGCGGACGTCCACAATGGGCGTCCCGGGGCCAGCCCGGCAAGCGCGGCGCCTTTCGTCCGGTTGCGCGCGCGAGCGCCGATTTAAAGCGGCGGGGCGCGCTCTCGTCATGGGTGCGTGAGGCGACGCTTGTTCTCGCCGCGTTGCGTCATCCGGCGCTGCTCGATCGCCAGGAGGCGGCCTTCCTCGATCTGGCGCTCGAAAACCCTGATCTGGAGCGGGTTCTGGGGACGATCATGGGCGCAGTTTTTGCCGAGCCGGGCCTTGACAGAGAAGGCCTTCAAAGCCATCTCCAAAACTCGCAGGACGCAAAGACCGTGGGGCGCATCGAAAGCGATGAAACGCTCAATAAACAATCATTTTTGCGCCTCGATGCTGAAATAGACGAGGTCGAATGGGGCTGGAGCGATGCTCTCAGGCGTCATCTCGTTGCGACAAACGCGCGCAGGGAGGTGTCGGAGACGGCTTCTCAGATTTTCACTGAGGATGGTGAGGACGTTTGGAAGGCAACGGTGACGGCGCGCGATGCGCTATTGAATGCGCGCGCCGACGACAGGGGCGGCGCGGATACGGATGGTGCGTCTTCGGGCGACCTGAGTGAGCGGCTTGAACGGATGCGGCAAAGCGTGGCCGGACGGAAAAAACACTGAATGGGCGCTCTCCCGCGCGGAATAAACCGGCGGACGCCCCAAAAAGGACATAGCGCGAAGAAATAGCGCAGAGACAGCGAGCGGAAACTTAGCGCAACGATATAATGCGCCGGCGTAAGGGCGGACCCGAGAGGGCGATGCGGGCGGTAAAGAGACAAGAAGGCGGACCAAATGGCAAAAAAAGCGGCGGCGAAAGAAAAACCGGAAGACGACGCAAAAGACAGCGAGGCGCCGATCCTCGATCTGACAGATGCGGACGTCAAAAAGCTGATCAAATCCGCCAAGGCGCGCGGCTTTGTCACCTATGACGAGCTGAACTCTATTCTGCCGTCGGAAGAATTTTCCTCCGAACAGATCGAAGACATCATGGCCCAGCTTTCCGAAATGGGCATCAACGTCATCGAAAACGAAGAAGAAGACGACGAAAACGCCGCCGCCAATGACGATAAAGGCGCGAAGTCGACGGCGCTCGCCACCAAAAAGGAAGAAAAAGGCGGCAGCGTCGTTACGACGAACACGTCTTCTTCCGCAGACCGCACCGATGATCCGGTGCGGATGTATCTGCGTGAGATGGGCTCGGTCGAGCTGTTGTCGCGCGAAGGCGAAATCGCCATCGCCAAACGCATCGAAGCCGGCCGCGAGACGATGATCCGCTCGCTGTGCGAATCCTCGCTGACCTTTGAGGCCATTACCGTTTGGCGCGACGAGCTTGAAGAGGGCCGCGTTCTGTTGCGCGACATCATCGACCTCGACGCGACTTATGGCGGCGGACCGGAATCGCGCCCTGACATGACCAAGCCGGAAGTCGCCGAACGGGTCCAGAAGGAAGAAGCCGAACGCGCCGAGGCCGCCAAGGAAGCCGAAGAAGACGACGAAGACGATTTCGACGAAGGCGCGCTGTCGCTTTCCGCGATGGAAGCGGAATTGCGCGACGGCGTCATGCAAACGTTCGACGATATTGCGTCGGACTACAAAAAGCTGCGCCGTCTTCAGGACATCATGATCGAGGAGCAGCTGAAGGGCGACGATCTTACTTCATCGCAGACGCGGCGCTTCAAAAAGCTGCAAAAAGATATTGTCGAGCGGGTCCGCTCGGTGCGTCTCAACAACCAGCGGATCGAAGCGCTGGTCGAACAGCTTTATGACATCAACCGCCGCCTGATGGCGCTTGAGGGCAAACTCGTGCGCCTCGCGGACGCATACGGCGTCAACCGCCGCGAGTTCCTCGACGATTATCTGGGTGCGGAGCTTGATCCTGACTGGTTTGAGCGCGTCAGCAAGAAAGAAGGCAAAGGCTGGCAGGCCTTCACGACCAAAGCGGCGCAACAAATCATCGATATCCGCGAGGAAATCGGCCAGCTTTCGCAAGACACCGGACTGACCGTCAGCGATTTCCGCCGCATCGTTCAGACCGTTCAAAAAGGCGAGCGCGAAGCGCGCATCGCCAAAAA
>JBCBBT010000103.1:0-2689 GCA_038531315.1 Pseudomonadota bacterium | reverse complement strand
AAGGGACCCACAATCGGTACATTGCAACCTCATCGGCATTATCGAGAGAGACAGCTACGCCATTTCGATATTTTTGCCTTGAGACAGGTTCAGCGGTGTAAAGCGTGCCGCGCGCCGAAGCCGTGTTGAGAATATACCGCAGTGCATTGTCAGCACGCGCCCAAACGCGCATGCGCTGAAACAATCGCTCGCGAATGTACCCAAACCCGAATTCGTTTGGGTGAAACATACCCTTATTCGTAACTTCGTTGCCGGTTTGACGGTTTTTTCCATCATCGGGGGTATTGAACCAGCGATGGGGCGCCGACGCAGTAACCTTATCCGCGCTAATTGCTCCGGGCTCTTTCGAATTTGCCGCCGCGCACAAACCGTGGTCGTAAACGTCATCCGAGTGCGTAATCCACTGCCAACCGAATCGCGATGCGGCCTCGTTCATTTTCTGAACAAGCGGCTCGTAAACCTTCCACTCAGCCCATGCGATCTCTTTTGAATCGAGACTGGCTTGGCTGTTGATGGTGATCGAGCAATAGCGATAATTCTTGGTTTTATGACGGATTTCCGGATACTTGCTGCTGCGGCTTTTAACTTTGCCCGCGGTGTCGAATGTCCCGAAAAAAGGTGGTGGGATGAGCGTGATCGCATCAAGCAAATCGCTGCCTAGACGCAACTTCCCGATATTAAGATCTTCAAGCGCGATATCGAGATCGCCGTAGGCTTTGAGGGCGCTATTGGGCCCGTAAGTATTTAAAAGCCCATCGAGGCCCGGCAAATGTGGCTTTCCATCGGAGAATATCGCAGATTCATAAGGGTTATCGTCTCTATACTGATCCCAACGCCCACTCTTGGCGGCAGCTAAAACTTCCGCCACGGTGCCGTCCGCAAATGCAGTCCTGCGAAATTCGTCGTGATCGATCGGCCCTTCTTCCGGAAGAATGTCGATATCCCAAGGCCATGCGGACGCCAGCAGGCCAAGGATGTAGGAAAAGCCCGCATCATTGCCGCCAATACTCATATAAACGTGGTCGAGCTGTCTATCGCCAGTCAGTTCGCTGAGTTCATCAACCTGTGGACACATGCCCGGTCGCCCGTCGCAATAACTCCCGCCGATAAACGGTTCATTGTGGTGACCGTCGTAATTGCCAAGCATACCTTTTTGCATGGTGGCCCCAGATTGCGCCAGATTGACAAATGTCACTGAGGATTTTTTGTCGCGGTTCTCCAAACGCAGCGCCAATTGCGATGCATGGGTATAGGACGACCGATGCGAGCGCATGTTCTGAAATAAGCGGCTGTAATATCCGGACGCGCGAGAATTGGTTTTTTCCATCGTCGCCCAATCTGGGCGATACCATGGATCGGTCCCGTTTGGATTGGCACGCGGTAGAACAATTCCTGGATCGGCCCAGGCGGCGACAGGAACAGAGGGGGTTTTGTCAGTCCGTGTTTGCGGCCCTTCCGGGTACAAACGTTCCGGCGCGCCCTCGCCTGCGCCAAAGGAATCGCCCATCAACGCGATAAAAAAATCCTGTACGTCTATGGTGCGCGTGAGGCGCGTTTCAGGGCGTCCGGCAATTTCGACGCTCACCCGATTGCGCCCCTCCGGCAGATACACTGTCGGATTGAAGCCATTGGCTGTCTGATTAACGCCGTCATTAGCCCGCACAGTCCACAGGATTTTTGCAACGTTCGCTTTCTGTTTGTATTTCAGAAGGTGAGCGCGCTCTTCGAGGGTAAGATTTACGGCAAAGAGCGGCGGCCGACCAGCACATTGAATTCCGCTGGCGAGGCACGGATTAGCGACTCCTTCCGGCACGTCGCCGCGGTTTTGAACGTAATCGCGCGAGTTCGGCAGATCGACGATAGAATTACCGTTTTTATCGGGCCCGTAGCGATCCGGCATTTCCCAGTCGAAATAAAGCTTTGGCGGCGCAACGCGCATCACTTGCGCCCAATTGATGACATCCTCGCCCGCCGACAAAAACTGAAGCGCGCCAAAACGTTGCACGCGGCCAGAAAGCTCCACTTGCTCAGAACCCGCTCTTGAGCCGGACCATTTCAAATCGTTTTGGCTGACGACGGACCTGCCCCAACGCCAAGGGCCTGTAAAGCGCGATCCGTCTTCAGCAATTTTCCACTCGAAAACGCCGAAATTGTTTTCGCCGCTTTCGTATTGGCGAAGCTTGCCAGTTGCTGTGTCGAGATGGGCAAAGACGCCGCGCGCAACTTTTCCGTTCGTGTAGCCGTAAATGACGCCCAGATTTTCGCGATAGCGCCCATAAAAAATGTTCGGTGCGTCTTGCCGCTCGATTTCAACAAGCGTCAGTCGACCATAAGTCGAATTCCATGCGCCCTCAATTGTTGACGCACGCGCGCCGTGAGGGGCCGCCGCCAAAATGACGCTGAACACGATTACTGTAACCGCCGCAACCCTGCAAGCAAACCAATGTCGCCACATCGTTAGGCCCCCAATTTGTTTCCATTGACGCCAGACTAGCGAAAACTCACCCGTTTGCAATTCTCAAAATTGCGTATACTAAGTGATCTTTTTACTGAAGAGTTGCTCCACACATCGCGTCACCGGTCAGCGGGCGCGGGTGATGCGGCTTTCGAGGATGTCGTCGTCGATCGCTTCTTCAGGGACGAGATCGGCGGCGACGGCGACGCCGGCGTTGACGACACTGTCGCGATC
>JBCBBT010000102.1:0-2735 GCA_038531315.1 Pseudomonadota bacterium | reverse complement strand
GCAACGCCCGATGTCGGCAAGATCACGAGCGGCAACAACGACGTCATCGGAATCGGGATCGCTTCCGTGACCCACCAGGACGCCATTAACGCCAGCAGCGATGCAACGACGAGCGCGCTGCGCGGCAGGCTTTCCGTCGCCGGGGCCAACTGGATCGCAATCGCGAGCACGACGCCCAGAACGAGACCGACTTTTTGATGCGGCCTGAGGCCGGCCTCACCGCCGCTCGCCTTGTCATTTGTTTCGCTGTCGATCACGCGCTCATCCATAACGCTCCCGCTTAGCGCAATTCGCGCCCGCGCGCAGCTGCCGCCGGTGTAAGGCGCATTCGTTCCCTTGATGCGCGAATGCGCCTTGCCGTTTTGATCGAGATCAATCACAAAAGCTGCAAGTCAGGCAGGCGTGGACCAAAGCGAAAACGGACTGGCCATTGGAGATAACGCCGTTGGAGATAACCCCGTTGGAGACAACAGTGTCTTTCGGCGCCGGGAAATCCAGCCGCACACAAACGCCCTCCCGGCCGCGCCGCTCTCGAAAACAGGAGCTGATTAGCGATGCACTCTCACGGTTTCAGGAAATTTGCGCTCGCCGCCGCCGCTGCGGCGGTCGGCGCTGGCCTCGCCGGATGCGGCGACCAAACGGCGCGGAACGGCGCTGAGGCGGGTCCGCGAACGATTGTTGCGCGCACGCCGGACGCCGCCGCCGGCCGCAACCTCTTCGTGGAAAAGGGCTGCGTCATTTGCCACGCCGTTAACGGTGTCGGCGGCAAGGCCGCCCCCGCCCTCGATGCGCAGACCGAACGCGACGCCATCGACCCCGTCGCCTTCGCCGCCAGAATGTGGCGCGGCGCGCCGGCCATGGTCGAACTGCAGGGGCTGGAACTTGGCTATACGATCTGGCTTACCGGCGACGAGATCAACAACCTTGCTGCTTTCGCCGCCGATGCGGGCGAGCAGAAAAAGCTGACAGCCGAGAGCGTGCCGGCTGAATTGCGCGATTCGTTCCTGGACGAACAATTCTGGGAAGTCGAAGACTGGGACGGCTTTTTGAAAGACGGCCAGGACGGCGCGGGCGAGCCGGAACCGCCAACCGACGACCGTCAGTAGCCACGCCGACGCGCGTTACTGCCGACCGACAGCGCCGACGTTGAAGACAGCGCTCTGCGTTTGTCAAAATTTGAAAAATGGTGGAGGTGAGAACTGATGGTTCGAACCGGAACCGGCGCGATGGGTTAGCGGGCGGCGTCGCGCAAATAAAAATGGTGGAGGGGGTTGGATTCGAACCAACGTACGCAATGCGGCCAGATTTACAGTCTGGTGGATTTAACCACTCTCCCACCCCTCCAAGAGGCGGACGCCGCATAGGCGGCGCTCGGCAAGACGCGGTGTATAGCGCTGGCCCCGACTGACCGCAACCGCCTTTTGCGCCGACAGAGCACGGACCTCGCCGGCGCCCGCGCACGGTTCACAATGGTTTCGCAGCGTTCGAAAATCGGCTAGCGCTTTGGGCCGATGGCTCAAAAGCAGAAATCCAAAACCCGCATCAGGCGCAAGGCGAAAGCTGGCGCCGCAGGGCCCGGGCGCAACCGCCCCGCGCGCCCGCCCGCCGACAGCTTGTGGCTCTATGGCCGTCACGCCGTCGCCGCCGCCCTCAGCAACACCGAGCGCCCCCTTCGCCGGGTGCTTGCAACGCAAAGCGCCCTCGACTTCCTGTCGGGCACGCCGGCGCCGAAGGCGTTGCTATCGAAGATCAGCCCGGTCGCGCCGCATGAAATCGACGCGGCGCTCCCAGCGGGGGCCGTCCATCAGGGGCTTGCGGCGGAAGTCGACGACCTGCCCCGCGCGCGCCTGCGCGATGTATGTGCGGACCCGGCGCCCGGAGACCTTGTGGCGGTGCTCGACCAGATCACCGATCCGCACAATATCGGGGCCGTGATCCGGTCCGCCGCCGCGTTCGGGGCGCGCGCCGTCATCGTTCAGGACCGCCGCACGCCGCCTGCAGACGGCGCACTCGCGAAAGCCGCCGCCGGCGCGCTCGAAATTGTTCCGCTTATTCGCGTCGTGAATATCGCGCGCGCGCTTGAAGGGCTGCAGGGTCTCGGCTGGCATTGCGCAGGGCTCGCCGGCGCGGCGTCGGACGCCATGAGCGACTTGCCCGCCGACAATGCGGCCGCCATTGTTCTCGGCGCGGAAGGCGCCGGCCTGCGCCAGCTCGTCGCGACAACTTGCGACCGGCTTTATCACATCCCAATCGCGGCGGGCGTGGAAAGCCTCAACGTGTCGAACGCCGCCGCCATCGCCTTTTATGAGACCGCGCGCCGGCAAAACCAGGCGGCAAAATTATAGGAGAGCCGACCATGACTGACGCCCCGACCCTTTATCACTGCCCGCAGACCCGCAGCGGCACCGCTTTCTGGATGAACGAAGAACTCGGTGCGCCCTGCGATATCGAAATCGTCGATATCAAAAAAGGCGCCCATAAAGATCCCGCTTTCATGGCGATTAACCCCATGGGCAAACTGCCCGCGATGACCCACAACGGCGTCGCGATCACTGAGAACGCCGCTATTTGCGCAACGCTGAGCGATCTTTATGCGGATAAAGGACTTGCGCCGCCCCCGGGCGATCCGAAACGCGGCGCGTATTTCCGCTGGATGTTCTTCGCGCCAAGCTGCATTGAACCCGCGATGCTCGACACATTCTCCGGCACGGTGCGTGAAAACGCGATGGCGGCGG
>JBCBBT010000101.1:0-2742 GCA_038531315.1 Pseudomonadota bacterium | reverse complement strand
GCAGCAGCGTTCGGCGCGGCCCGCCCGCTCTTCAACGCCTTCGTCGATCAGGTCGCGTTCCTCAACGGCGAAACGGCGATCACCGCATCGCTGAACCGAAACGCCGCCGCCAGCCTTGACGGCATTTCAGTTTCCACAAAGATCGACCTCGAAACACAAGGCGACCCCGGCGCGATCGGGATCGCCGCGCTCGTTGAAGCGACAATCGCTGTCATGCCGACGACGGACGACAAAATCGGCAACTAATCGACCAATAAGCGACAACCGAAACCGCGGCGCAAACCAACGTCGCGGTTTTTGCCTAAGAGATTGGGTCCACAGTTTGGAACGCAAAAAACTCTTGCCAGTACGAATTGGTTCGCCTACTCCGCTATTTCTATAGTCGTATACAGTCTACGAAACTTCGTTGCAAAGCGTTACACTGCCGTTATGTCGGGAAGTGACTAAGCTGACGAGAGAACTTTGCGTTTGTTGCGCAGACCCGGAAAGGCCTACCATGATGTCGCAGACGGCGATAAAGACCAACGTCTGAAATCAAATTCGCCCGCCACGGGTGATTGCGCGAACGATTTCTGTCGTCAGCCTGCCCTTTTCGTGTCCGCCATTGATCAGCGCCTCTACGCGCTTTGACCCGGCAAATGGCTTCAGGCTTTCCGTAATACTCTCTCGAGACTTTTGCAGCTCGCCACCTGTAAAATCCCCGTCTGTTCCGATTATTTTATCAACAAGATCAGGATCTTTGATCAAGATATCGGCGAGCGCAGGATAAGTTTGCTCCAGAATTGTCCATCGTGCCAAACAATCAACATCGACGTCGCTTTCTTCGGCTAGTTGGATAGCAATACGAAAGCCATAGGCATTCACTAGCCGAATCATCATCCGTGGGTTTGCTGGGATAAATTCCGTATATTGATGCAATCGATGCTCTGCCTCGACCTCAAATTCATCTGATCCGAGAACATACTTTGTGACTGCTTCGAGAGCGTATGACGCCATTGGAGAGTTCTTGACACCTTTCAAAAACTCCGTTGCTTGTTCAGTAATAGGACGGCTTTCGTCAAGCCCGCTCTTGAATTCGTCGGTCGCCTTTTCGACCGCTACAGCATCGTCCGCTCCGATCGCATTGGGCTTAACCATTAACGATATCGTTGGCGTCAGGTTTTGTACAAAAGCGTTTCGTAATTGCGTGCTCATGCCCGGCACTGGCGTTGAAAGCTGAAAGACTTTTTCCAGGAACAAATACCCGAGCGGCTGGCCCGCATCGCCAACGTCGTCTTTGAACCCTGCGTATCGCTGTTCAAAACTTGATCGTATCCAGTGCCGGTCAGCAGCAACAATATAAACCACGTTAGGATGCCGGAAGGCGGTTTGAATCCCCTCCAGCAAGTCAACGACATAATCCCCATTACACCTGTCAAGATCGTCGATCATGATACAGACAGGTCCATTCGACTTCTCAACGATCTCCTGAAATCGTTTTTGAAACCATTTCAAGGGGTCTTCCGCCAACTTTAAAAACGCGTCTTCATTTGTCTTGGAACCGAAAACCATATTTCTGGCGAAAAACAGCAGCGCACCAAAGCTGGTGATTAAGCCCGTCCCTAAAGATAGAAAGCGGACCTTGACGGCGTCGCCAGCATCCGGGAGCAAAGTTGAAAATGTCAGGTACGACCCAACGAAAACTGCGAACAGCATGGCGCCGCCAAGCAGAAACGATCCAAACCGCACCCAAAATACGGACAAGGCCCAATTTTCGAACAACAGATTGGCCTGGTCGCTGTCTGTGATTGTATTTCGGGCGTACAAACACTTGACAGTGTGTTTTTTGATTGTCTTCAGCAAAGGCCACCATGGCGGGTTAAGGCGCTCGTACCGCCAAGCGTCAAATTTTACGACCACCCATTTTTGATCGCTCTTTCGATCACAGCTCAGAAAGTGATCTTCCATCATTTTGAGTATTGATGATTTTCCCGCACCCCACGGAGCATGGAGATGAACGGCGAATCCGTTAGCATCGTCAGCGGGCTTTACTTTTCCAAAGAGATCGTCAATATGATCTACGAGCGCTTCAGCAAATGGCCTGCGTTGCAATTGGTCGTCTGTCGTCGGATGATCAAAGGAACTTTTAGCAGAATCGATAATCGTTTTTTCAACGGAAAGCGCCGTGTCGTTGTCATCGTGACCAGTTTTACCTTCAGTCGCCGGTACAAATCCTTCTGACTCTTCAGATTTTATACTCGCGCTGTCGCCGGCGCCAGATTGATTGCCGCCGACAATCGCGGCGAGTTTTTTCATGACCGTGTCAGGGTCATCTTTTTCCCACCATTCGGCCGGCTGCGCAGCGATCTTGAGGTCTTTGTCACGGCCAAAAGCGCTGGGCGCCGAGCCGCCCGGCTTAGCGTCGAGAATCGGGCGATACCAGTCGAGCCACAGGCCCCAGCGGCCTTGCTTGACCCAGTCGCTTTGTTCGAACTCATCCAAAGACTTGTTGGGCCAGTCGGGCGGACGGGCGAAAATGGTTTGTCCGTCTTCCAGAAATTCAAGCCAGAGCGGTTGGGCCTGCAGTCTTTGCGCATCGGCCATCGACGCCAACAGCCGCGTATCCACTTCGATACTGCGCCACGCCGCGGCGGCGGCGCCGGCGGCGGCGGCGGCGCGGGCGGCGGCAGGTGTGTGTGTGTGGTTGTTTTTTGTTTTGTGGGTTTGTGTTTTGGAGTAGGTGTGAGTATAGGAGGAGAACAC
>JBCBBT010000100.1:0-3484 GCA_038531315.1 Pseudomonadota bacterium | reverse complement strand
GGCGCCGGCGCCACAATGGTCTTCAGTGCAGGGAATTGTTTTGAAAGCAGGTTCACTGTTGCGACGAAAACGGGCGCCGCACTAGCGACGATAAAGGCGCCAGTCTTCTTCGCTGAGCCGGCGGAAAAGTATGATGCTTTTGCTGCCGCGGATGTCGCGCTTGCCGCATCAGGGACGGTGACGACCGAACTGGCAATCAACAAAACGCCAACCGTCGTCGCCTACCGGGCGGACGTTTTGACTGCCTTTTGGGCGCGCCGCGTTGTAACCTCGCCGTTTGCTTCGATCGTGAATGTCGCCGCCGGCGAGGCTGTGATGCCGGAGTTCATTCAGGAAGAGTGCGCGCCTGAAAAGCTGGCGCCGGCTGTGGCGGCGCTCCTCAGCGACGAGGCGCAACGGGCCGTTCAGACGGCTCGCTTCGATGATGTCATCGCGCGCCTCGGCTTGGATGGACCGCCCGCAGCCGGCCGAGCCGCCGATCAACTGCTCGCGTGGATGGCAAAGGCGTAATGTCCGAATGGCCCGCTTACACTATTGGCGATGGCCGGTGCGCGGCGGCGGAGCGCGTTTTATTCCTGATTGGGCGTGTGCGGCGTTGAGGCGCCGTCGTCGCCATACGCGCCGTCGCGCCAGCGGCCTTGCTCTTTCAGTGCGTCCGCGACTTCTTTCGGCATGTAGGTCTCGTCGTGCTTGGCGAGCACCTCAGCCGCTTCAAGGACGCCGTCCGGGCGCAGCACGCCCTGAACGACGACGCCCTGACCTTCGCGGAAGAGATCGGGCAACACCCCGGCGTAAACAACGCCCGTCGTTTTTTCCTGATCCGTGATGGCGAATTGTACAAGCGCCTTTTCCGCGGCGGCGCGCTTGTCGCCGTAGACGACAGAGCCGGCCTCCACGAGACCGCCGAGACGAATAGCCCCGTTTGGCGGCGTCGGCAGGGCCGCCAGCGTGGTCGGCGTATAGAAGTAAGCGACGGTTGAATTCAGCGCGGTCAGAACAAGGCCGACGGCGAGCGCCGCTACGACGAAAACGCCGCCCATCAAGGTCATTCTGCGTTGTTTGCGGGTCATACGGGTTTCAACTCTGAAACGCCGCCGCCGGCGTTATCGGCGGCTTCACTGGATCGGCGTTCAAGCCGGACGACCCGCCGTGCGACAAGCTCGTCGCGCATCGACTGTAACACAAGCGCGCCGAACAGCGTCATGTAGGCAAACGCCATCAACAGGAGCGGCGTCAACATGGACGGGTGGATGGAAGGCCCGTCAGCGCGGATCACGCTTGCGGGCTGGTGCAGCGAGTTCCACCAGTCGACGGAAAACTTAATGATCGGCACATTGACGAAACCGACGATGGCGACAATCGCGGCGATCCGCGCCGCGCGGGTCTTGTCTTCAATCGCTTCCCAGATCGCCATGTAGCCTAGGAACAAAAACAAAAGGATGAGTACTGACGTCAGGCGCGCGTCCCAGACCCACCATGTGCCCCAGGTCGGCTTACCCCAGAGCGCCCCGGTGATCAGCGCCAGCGCGGTAAAGACCGCGCCGATGGGGGCGATGGATTTCGCAGAAACATCGGCTAGCGGATGTTTCCAGACAAAGCCGACGACCGAGGCGATCGCCATCGACGTGTAGCTCATCATCGCAAGCCACGCCGCCGGCACATGCACATACATGATCCTGACGGTCTCTTTTTGCTGGTAATCGGCGGGCGAAGCAAAGAGGCCAAGATAAAGTCCCGGGCCCGCGAGAAGCACGGTGAGCGCAAACAGGGCCGGGATCGTCGGCCGCGCCCAGCGCTCAAATCGTTGCGGATTTGCGAGTTCGTTGATCATGGTCACTTCTTAGCCAAGATTGGCCCGGATTGCAGCCGCGCCGGCGAAAGGCGCGACAATCAGACTGAAAAGCCCCGCCGCGGCCAGAAACATCAACGAAGGCGCAAATGCCGGATCAGCGGCGGCCCCGGCCTTCGCTGCGCCCACGCCGAAAATGATGATTGGCGTGAACAGCGGCGCGGCCAGCAGTGTCGTCAGGACGCTCGCCCGCCGCAAAGAGACCGTAAGCGCTGCAGCCAGCGATCCGATCAGGCTGAGCGCCGGCGTTCCG
Source organism: Pseudomonadota bacterium (assembly GCA_038531315.1). Taxonomy (GTDB): domain Bacteria; phylum Pseudomonadota; class Alphaproteobacteria; order Caulobacterales; family Parvularculaceae; genus JAJFFW01. Next base: position 1,382 of record JBCBBT010000100.1, on the reverse strand, counting down.
ATCAAAAGCGAGCCGATCAACGGCCAATATCCGGCGGGGCTAAGCCCGAGCATCACCCCGAGGACCGGGCTCAGCACGATCAGCGGCGCCGCCGCGGTAAGCCAGTGCGCGAAGGCCTTGGCGAGAAACGCGATCTCAAAGGGGTCCGCCGCCTCGACCAGAAGATCAAGCGAGCCATCCTCAAAGTCCGCTTGAAATACCCGATCCAGAGAAACCAGCGTCGACAAGAGCGCGGCGGTCCACAGGATCGGCGTCGCGATGCGCCCCAGAAGCGCGAGATCGGGGCCGGCGGCAAGGGCGAATATTAAAATTGTCAGGGTGAAAAACATCGCCCCCAGAAGCGCGCCGCCGCCGGCGCGAAACCCGAGCGATACGTCGCGCATCAAAATCGCGCAAAAGCCGCTCATGATGCGCCGCCGTTTGGCGGCGCGAGCATCAGGTTTTGAGCCTCCAGCGCCAGCTGATCGTGGGTCGCGATAATGATGCAACCGCCGCGCTGGCGTTGCTGATCGACAAGCGTGCAAAACCGATCGATCGAGGCCGCATCCATCGAGGCGGTGGGCTCATCGAGCAGCCAGATTGATTTGCCGGAGACGAGCACGCGCGCGAGCCCAAGTCGGCGCCGCTGACCGGCCGACAAGGTTTCCGCGCGCCGCGCCGCAAGCGGGCCGAGGCCGACCGCGTCAAGGCTGGCGCGCGCAGCGGCGCGATCACGAACGCCGTAAAGACCGCACCAGAAATTCAGGTTTTCCTCAACGCTAAGTGCTTTTTTGACGCCGTTCGCATGGCCAAAAAAAACACAAGCCCGCCGCCGCGCGGCCTCGGTCGCAGCGCTCGGTTCGCTATCTTCATTTGTGTAGAGAGTAATCGTGCCGTCGGTGGGGGATAAAAATCCCGCGATGGTTCGCAAGAGTGTCGTTTTCCCAGCGCCGTTCGCGCCCCTTAGAATGGTTGTCGAGTGTGCGGAAAATTGCGCGGTGAGCCCGGCGGCGACAGTCCTGCCGCCGCGCGCGAGGGCGAGCTCTTCAATCGAAAGAACTCGATGCTTATCGCCCGATAACGCGGCCGGCGCGTATTGATCAGGGGTGGCGGTCACGAATTTTCGGTCTGGCCTTCATCGACGTTAGCGCCTTTGGCGGCGCGGCCGACTGTGGGGGCCGGCGCAGGGCTCTCGCGTTCCATGGCTTTTAACGCGCGCCGTACGCGCCGTCCTCGGACAATGACGCCGCCAATCAGGCAGGCCAGCGCGATTAAGGAGACGCCATAGGCGGGAACAATGTATGACCACTGGTCGCTCATCGCGATCCGATTTCCGCTTTCAAGTTTCGCCCCCCGCGATTTTGTCGCCCGTTGCGTGTTTTCAGCTCGCGAAGATTAGGAAA
>JBCBBT010000099.1:0-3500 GCA_038531315.1 Pseudomonadota bacterium | reverse complement strand
GGCCGCCGATCCCTGAAGGAGCCCTCGCATCACAAAGTCCGAAAATGATTGGAAAACGCCGCCGACAAGCGTGGCGTTTACGCCGATGAAGAGGCATGCGTAGACGGTCCAGTGATGGGTCATGGTTGTCTCCTTTTTGATGGCGATTAATTTCGTTTTAAGCTGTCTTGTTAAATTCACGGCGGCACGTGTCGAAGATCCGGCGCGCTTACTTAATTCGCTCTTTGTGCAAACGGTTTTTCACAGTAGTAATCACCCTCTATTGCGGATAATCAAACGCTCGCGTCGCGCAGCATCGCGGCCGCAATCCTAACCTGGCGTCCGGCGCCGCCGAGAGCCTGATAGCGACATGCCGCGGCGCGACGCCAAGTTTTATGATTGTTGCGACAACCAGTGACGCTGATGGAAAACCATTGAGCGTATTGCGGATAAAGCGCCCGCCCCCATTGGGACAATTGAATTAGACGCTTGCTCATCTGACACTCAACTCACTCTCATGCTGCGTTTAGGCCGCCGTTGTCCAGACGCCCGTTGCGGCGACGTCGCGCGCATAGTGAGCGAAGTCTTTAGGCGGACGACCAAGGGCCCGCTCTACGCCGTCGGTTAAATGCGCGTTGCGACCGTCGAGAACGGTGGAAAAAAGATAGTCGAGCATCCAGACAACATCCTTCGGGGCGCCCGAGCTTGCGACTTCGCCGACAAAGGCGTCATGGGGAACGTCGACATAGGTGATCGCGCGCCCGGTCGCACGCGCAAGGTCCGCGGCCACATCAGCAACTGACATCAATCGCGGCCCGGTCACCTCGTAGATTTGTTCATGGTGGCCGTCTTCGGTGAAGGCGGCGACGGCGACATCTGCGATGTCGTCAGCGTCGACAAAGGGCTCGACCTGATCGCCGGCCGGGAGGGTAATCGCGCCCTTTAACACCATGTCGACAAAGGCGCCTTCTGAAAAGTTCTGATTGAACCAGCTGGCCCGGACGATGGTCCACTGAAGACCGGCGCCTTGAATAATCCGCTCGCAGGCCTGCGCTTCTTCTTCACCGCGTCCCGACAGCAACACCAGCCGTTGGACGCCGCGGCGTTTTGCAAGGTCGACAAAAGCCGCAATCGCATCGCGCGCGCCCGGCATCGCAAGGTCCGGCGCATAGGTGATGTAGACCGCGCTCACATCTTCAAGGCACGCGCCCCAGCTTTTCTCATTGTCCCAGTCAAAGCCAGGCGCTGTTGATCGCGACCCGATGCGGACCTTATGGCCTCTGGCCGTCAGGCGTTCGGCGATGCGGCGGCCCGTTTTTCCTGTGCCGCCTAAAACGAGAATGCGTTCCGCTGGTCCTGGTGAAAACGTCATTGACTTGCTCCCTTTTCGGTTTCTGCAAGTCAATTTCTACGGGAGACGCGGCCTGCGGCTCTTGTCAGCGCGCGCCAGAGTTTTGACCGATCACGACAGCGACTGTGATCATGAACCGCGCGCGTTTGCGCCGACGCTTAACCGATAGGACCGAGGGGTCTGGCCGGCCCAGCGCCTGAACGCCCGCGTAAAGCCGCTCTGCTCGGCAAATCCCGTCAGGAAAGCGACCTCGGCGAGACTGTAGTCCGTTTCACGCAAAAGCCGCTGCGCCAGATCCTTGCGGGCGAGATCGACAACGGATTGGAACGAATGTCCCTCCCCGGACAACCGCCTTTGCAGTGTTCTGGCGCCAAGGCCAAGTTCGCCGGCAATGAGCGAAAGCGTCGGGACGCCTTCGCTCAACAGACTGGCGACAGCCCGCCGGACCTGTTGTTCCAAACTGTCCTTCTCGTTTCGTGAGGCGAGCGTCTCTTCCAGATGACGATCAAAAAACGTCGCAATTGTTTCATCCCCAAGTCTGTTTGCTTGATCGATGATTTCTTCACTGATGAGAAGCGCGTCGCGGCCGGAGGAAAAATAGACGGGGCACCCAAAATGCGCCTCATAAACCGAGCGCTCGCCCCGTGGCGCATGCTTGAAGTAGACCGCATGCGGTCTAAAATCCGCCGTGCTGACTTCCCGGCTGATTGTGTCGACCGCGGCCATGCTTGCTTCATTGGAAAGCAAAACGCCCGCCCCCCCGTCGCCGGCTTTCGTCAAACGAAACAATACGCCGTCATCGGATTGCTCAAGGCAATAGCTCTCCGCACTGCCAAGCACATGGCCATAACGCTCCGAGCACACATACGAGCCGCGCAAATTTGGCGCGGATTTCCACGCCAATCCGAATGCGCCATAGTCGTCGCTGCGCATCGCGGCGCCAATCCGCAGCGGCAGCGTCAGCCCTTCGCGATCGCGCTCTGCAAGCGCCGCGAAAAATTCGTAATACGCCTGCGACGGCACCAGTTGCGCAGGATCGATCGGGCCGTCGGGCGCAAGGCCGAGATTTTCAACGAGGTCGCGCGTCTCCACCCCGGGGCTCGCCTGGGCGATAACTTTGTAAACGTAAAGCGACGTGATCTGGCTCATGCGAATATCGATCGACACCATGAATAGTCTGCGCAGAGCTATATCCTTAGAGCGGCCTTGAGGCCACTCAATTCCGTCTCACAATATTGGCGTTGAAAAAGACCGTTCGTGCTGTCTGCGCGACGTCCTTGACATGCAACAATATTGTTGCATTATACGCTATGGGTATTCCGTTCGATCCAAAACTCAGCACGCTGTTTCGCGCGCTTGGCGACGATACGCGGCTGTTGATCCTTGACGAGCTGCGAAAGCGAAATGACCAGAGTCTGTTTGAATTATGCGCGCGCCTGTTTGAGGAGCATTCAGTGACTTTGTCGCGGCAGGCGATCACGAGACACTTAAATACTCTCGAGGACGCAGGGTTGATCAGCACTGCCTGGCGCGGGCGCACAAAAGTTCACTCGCTGACGGTCGCCTCTCTCCAAAGCACCATCAATCCCTGGCTTAAGCCGTTTTTCAAAGGACGCGCATAATGAAGATGTATGTCAAAAGCGTCGCTGTCGACGACCAACAAAAAGCACTTGATTTTTATACAAATATTTTAGGTTTTGTACCGAAACACGATATTCCCGTCGGCGAGTATCGGTGGATTACGGTTGTCTCGCCGGAAGAGCCGGACGGCGTTGAGCTGGGTCTTGAGCCCAATGCGCATCCCGCAACGCAAGTCTATCAGGCGGCGCTCGTCGCGGACGGCATTCCCTTCACCGCCTTCAGCGTTGATGACATAGAGGCCGAAGTCAAACGCCTTCAGGCGGCCGGCGTTGTTTTCACGCAGCCGCCCATGAAAGCCGGCGGCGCGACGATCGCCGTGTTTGACGACACCTGCGGGAATCTTATTCAACTGGTGCAAATCCATGAGTGAGGCGGCGATGAGCGACCCCAGATCAGCAGTATCGACGCCATGGCATTTGTGGGTCGTAGGCGGATTATTATTCTTGATGAACGCGCCCGCCGCGGTCGGCTATGTCGCGACCATCATTCGTTTTGAACCCTATATGGCGAACTTTCCGGAAGACGCGCT
>JBCBBT010000098.1:0-4375 GCA_038531315.1 Pseudomonadota bacterium | reverse complement strand
GCATTCTTGTCGAGACCGAAGCGAGCCTTCTAAAACAATACTCCGCACTCATGGCGACCGAAGGGGTCACGCTGGCGTTCGATGAGGGCGGAGTATTGTATTAGAAGGCTCGCATCGGTCTCGACAAGAATGCGCCGGAAATCGGCGCGACTGAGGGCCTCCAGTTCGACCCTGATGGGCAGCCGGCCCTGCAACTCCGGCAAAAGGTCTGATGGCTTGGAGAGATGAAAGGCGCCGGACGCGATAAACAGGATATGGTCGGTTTTCACCGGGCCGTATTTCGTCGCCACCGTCGCGCCTTCGATCAGGGGCAGGAGATCGCGCTGCACGCCTTCGCGCGAGACATCGGCGCCGGCGCGTTCGGCCCCGCGCGCGACCTTGTCGATTTCATCGAGGAAAACAATGCCGTCGTTTTCGGCGAGATCGACCGCCTCGCGCTGGATTGCATCGTCGTCAAGAAGGTTGTCGGATTCTTCCGCGACCAATGGTCCGTAGGCGTCTTTTATCTTGAGCGTCCGGCGCTTTTTCGGCGCGCCAAAGCCCTTTCCGAGAATATCGGACAGATTGATCATGCCGATCTGTGCGCCGGGCATGCCCGGCACTTCGAAAGCCTGTCCGCCGCCGGTCTCCGTCAGGTCAAGTTCGATTTCGCGATCGTCAAGGTCGCCTGCGCGCAACTTGGCGCGGAAGCTCTCGCGGGTTTTCTCGCCGGCCTCGCCGACAAGCGCGTCCAGAACCCGCTCTTCGGCGGCGGCGTGCGCGCTGGTGCGCACCGCCTCGCGCTTGGCGTCGCGAACGAGCCCAACAGCGGCTTCGACAAGGTCGCGCACAATGGAATCAACGTCGCGCCCCACATAGCCGACCTCGGTGAATTTGGTGGCTTCGACCTTGATGAAGGGCGCGCCGGCGAGCTTGGCGAGGCGGCGCGAAATCTCGGTCTTCCCGACGCCGGTCGGGCCGATCATCAAAATATTCTTCGGGGTGATTTCCTCGCGCATGGCGCCGTCAACCTGACGGCGGCGCCACCGGTTTCTGAGCGCAATGGCGACAGCGCGCTTGGCGGCCGCCTGTCCAACGATATAGCGATCGAGTTCGGAGACAATTTCGCGCGGGGAGAAATCCGACATGGAGCAAGGCCTGTAAGGGTTTCCGGAGTGGGCGTCTTAATTGGCGTCTTCGGAGAGGTTGAAGTGCGCCCTCATTTAGGGCGCTGAACGCCCCAGCGGAAGCCCCTTCGCCAAATGACCCTTGCGGCGACGGCGCGCACGCGCAGCCGCGTTTATCCGCGCGTCAAAAAAGCCGGACCCTCAAGGGATCCGGCCGAAGACTTTTACGGTCACTGACGCGGGCCAGCGCTTCATGAAGTCTGCGCTTATAGCAAGGCGGCGTCTTCCTTGCGACGACGACTTGCAAAGCCGAGCCCCGCAATACCGGAAATGATCAGCGGCAACGCGCCCGGCAACGGCACTTCGGCGACGGCGCTGATGGTCGCCGACGACAAATAGAAGGCGGTGTCGACCCATGCGAAGCCGATAAAGTTCGTATCCCGAAAAATCGCATCGCCGGCGACGGCCAGGGCCATCAGTTCAGAAAACAAGAATGTGCCGGCGAACAGGCCGCCATTGGAGTAAAAATCGACGAGCCCGTCATTGTCTTCAGAAATCAGGCGATGATCACCGTCCCGGAAAACCAGTTCCGTCACGTCCTGTTGGATCGAAAAGACAACACCGATGCTTTCGGCGAATAATTCCCCGTCAATCGTCACGCCCTGAACGCTGTCGTCGCTTGACGGCACACATTGAAGCGCTGCGTCCAGTGTGCGGCAAAGACCGAGCCCGGCGTCGCCGGCGTCAAGGTACGGATTGCCCTCGACGATCTGTACGCCATTGCTGTTAGTGAAGCTTTCCGGCAGTGAAATCAGGCCGACCCGCTCCCCGCCAATGCGCAAGAGCGCCCCGTCATTATAACCGCGCTCGCCATTGGCGTCGGCAAAAGCGGCAAAATCCAGCACCGACGCGTTGGCTGCCGATGACATCACGAATACGGCCGCAGCCGCAGCAAAGACTTTTTTGATCATGGAATCCCCCAATGCTCTCCCTAATTCCCAATGCAGGACTGAGGCCAGCTTGGCAAGCAGATGACGCAAAAACCCCTGAAAACACCGCGCGCAAAGAGAATTTTCGAAGGTGTCTGCAATCGAAACGCGCAATTTTCAGGCGCTCGCTTGTCTTGCCGCCGGCGAATAAAGCGCCGTAGAACGCCGCAGCAGGCGAGGCCATACGCTGACGTTAGCGCCGACGTTAGGACTTTTGTCCTAAATCAGCACACCCGGCGAAACGGTCGACCTTAACAGAATGAGACCCATGCGGATGACTATTCGAAACGGCTTGATCGCCCTCATCGCTATTGCGGTCGCGTTGATCACCGTTGCGGTGATGCGCGCCCTGCCCGCAGCATCCGGACCGCCGGCGGCGCTCCCTGACGTCGTTATTGACGACGCCGTCACCGCAGCGGCGGTCTCAAGGCTTTCACAAGCAATCCAGATACAGACGATCTCCTGGGGCGACGCCCGCGATAAGAATGCAGCAGACCCCGATGGTCCCTTTGCCGAATTGCACGCCTTTCTCGAACGCGCTTATCCGGGGGTTCATCGCGCGCTTGAGCGCGAGACCGTGAACGGCGCCTCCCTCATTTACCGGTGGAAAGGCGCAAACGACGCGCTCGCCCCGATCGCGCTGGCGGCCCATCTTGATGTCGTTCCCATTGAAGCGGGCACGGAAGAAGGCTGGCCGGCGCCGCCATTTTCCGGGGCGGTGCGCGACGGCGTTGTCTGGGGACGCGGCGCCCTTGATGACAAAGGCTCGGTGATCGCCCTGATGGAGGCCGCCGAGCGGCTGATCGCCAAGGGTTTTGCGCCATCCCGCGATATTTATTTCCTGTTTGGCCATGATGAAGAGCTTGGCGGCGCGCGCGGCGCCGGCGCGATCATTGAAAAACTGGAGGCGGACGGCGTGCGGCTCGCCTGGACGCTTGATGAGGGCTCCGCGCCTGTGACGGGCGTTATCCCGGGCTTTGACGGGGTCATCGCCCTCATCTCCCTCGCCGAAAAAGGCTCGACCACGCTAAAGCTGACGGCAAGCGCGGAGGGCGGCCATTCGTCAACGCCGTCGCAGGAAATGGCCGCGGCGATCCTTGCGGAAGCGCTCGTCAAACTCGCCGACAATCCACACCCTTATGTGATCGACAAAAATGTTGAGGCGTTCCTGCACGCCATTGCGCCGTACACACCTTTTACGCAGCGCCTGGCGTTGAAAAATCTCTGGCTTTTCGGCGGCATTGTGAAATCGACGCTTGCAAGCGATCCGGTCACGGCTGCAACGCTCCACACCACGACAGCGATAACGATTGTCTCGGCGGGAACCAAAACCAATATCCTGCCGCAACAGGCCGAGGCTTTTGTCAATTACCGCATTCATCCGCGCGACACGCCTGAAAGCGTTAAAGAGCGCGCCGCGGCGTTGATCAACGATGAGCGGGTCGCAATGACCGTTGTCGGCGCGAATCCGGCAAGCCCGGTTTCCTCGCGCGAGGCCGACGGCTACGGACAGATCGAAAGCGCCATTCGTCAAACATTTGGCGATATTGTCATTGCGCCCTCCCTGACCCTTCAGGGTACGGACCAGCGCCACTATGCAAAGATTTCGGATGACGCCTACCGGTTTTTCCCGTTTGTGGTCACGCCCGAGGATTTATCGCGCATTCACGGCAGCAATGAGCGGATCACCGTTGAGAACTTTGCGCGTGGCATCGCCTTTTATGAAGCGCTGATCGAAGGCGGCGCGCAATAGCCGCGCTGAAAGCTCGCGCGGCGCAAAAAATTACGCCTTTCCGAGCCTTCCCGGTCAGGGGTTTGGAGACGCTGCGCCGTCGCCAGCCGGCTCGCCGCGCGCGGCCGGCCCGAAAAGCGGCGCGAGTTGCGGGGCCAGCGGTTGCTTCATCAGGAGTTGGTCAACCGTTCGCCGCACGCGCACCGGCGTCGTCAGATCGACACCGGGACGGTATTTCTCCAGGAACCGGCGCGCCATTGCCGGGCGATCTTCGTCTTTCACCGCTGCAAAATCATTATTGATGTCGATGCCTGGCGACCAGCCGGAAATGCGAACCCGTTGATCAGGCGGGAACGTCGTCTCATCGATTTCCCCCTCAGCCGCCTCATATTGCCCGGCGATCGCCTGATAGCACGGTTCATCGCCGGCAGTCGGCGCGAGCCCCTCATTGGCGTCATAGACCCCATAGGTCACGGCGCACAAAAACCCGCGGCGCGATCCCTTATTGAAGTCACCGATATAATTGACGGCCCCCGCATCAATGCGAA
>JBCBBT010000097.1:0-4392 GCA_038531315.1 Pseudomonadota bacterium | reverse complement strand
GTCGGTCGGCGAATTCCATTCATAATCGCCTGATTCAACAATCGGTAGCGTATTAAGAAGTCCTTCAACAGCGTCTGTCGTCTGCGCTTCAAGAAGTGCATTTAAAAGCGTTTGATTGTTTTTCATTTGCATCCCCAGAAAGTAGAATCGTTTTTAGATCGAATTACAGTTTGAATTCGATTTCGTCTTTCTTCGAAGAGCCCTTCATTTTTGATTCAAGATCATCAATTTCCTTCTTCAGGGCTTTCACAATTTTCGCGACATCAGCATCCGTGTAGTCGTACGCAGACTTGTTTCCGAGCCCGCGCAAAACGCGGATTGTTTTGATCGCGTTGATGGTTCTTTTTTCCGCTAAACGCACAAATTTTTCGCGTTTATCCTGCTTTTTGTGGGCGTTCTTCGTCGATTTTTCTGTCGTTCCGCTTGCGTCAGGCATAAGAATATCTCCTAATTCACAGACAGATTTAGGAATTGATTCATAACCGTCAACTGAATCGTATGAAAAATTCAAAAATATTCTCAAAAAATTATCGTCTGTAGAAATCAAAAAATTGCTGGAATTATGGTTAATGCAGCATAGATCATTGAAATAGTTACAGAAAAGGTGACCGAGCTGTGCACGCCCGGCCACCTTGGCTCCCTTTCGGGAGTGTCGGTCAGGTTGCTTCGCGGCAATCCAATCGCTGCTGAAGCCAATCCATTACTTCGCTCTCAACCCATCCCACTCTGTTGGGGCCAAGCTGTACCCGCTTGGGGAATTTGCCCGCCTTTTCCAGACGCGCGACGTGTTGGGGCGAATAGAGAACCAGCTCCTTCAGTTGGCGCTTTGACAGTATCCTCATCACGATATCTCCGAAGTTGGAGAGCATCGCGATGCCCAGGTTAACGACAATACCCAGGTGTGATCAGCGTACCGTCAGCGGGCAGGGTTTGCCACCGGCAACATAGCTGAACATACCGGCGTAACGATGTGGGAGGGCTGAAAGGTGGGCGGCAATCAGTACTTGCAAAAATAATCAATAAATTCAGTAATTTATGAGAAATTCTGGTGCCCAGGAGAAGACTCGAACTTCCACGGCCTTGCGGCCACTGGCACCTGAAGCCAGCGCGTCTACCAATTCCGCCACCTGGGCCCGACTTGATCGGAGCCGCGGCGTTTATCGCGGAACCCCGGAACTGTCAATTATCGACGCCAGAAACGGCCCTGCGCCGGTGCGTTCTCCGCTTGGGCGACGCCCCTCACTTAAATGTCAGAAAGGGGTAGGCCGAATTGACGCCGGGGGCCTCGAAAAGGGGCAAGACCGGCGTTAGGCTCGCGTCCGCCCCTTCAGACCGCCTTCAAAGACCGCGGCGGCCAACGAAAAGGATAACACCGTGGCTCATTTCCTGAAAAAATCATCGTCGCACCGGAAACCGCCGGCAAGGCCCCTCGCCTTGTTCGCCGCCGCATCGATCGTCAGCCTGGCGCTCGCGCCGGCGCACGCACAAGAAACGCCGGAGCCCGCTGCCGCAGAAACCGCAACTGACGCCGCAACAGACGCCGCAACGGGCGCCGCCGCAGAAACAACCGAAACCGCGCTCATTGATTATTCAAAGATCGATGAGTTCTTCGACGGGTTCTCGATCAAGAAGGGCGACCGGCGACAGTTCCGATACGCGCAGCTACAGCGGCAAGCCGTCCAGACGCTCGGCGCCTATTCAACTTTTCTGGCCAATCTGAAACCGAGCACGTTTTCAGAAAACGAACAGCTCGCCTATTGGCTCAACCTCCGCAATATCCTGGTCGTGCGCGCAATCGCCGACGAGACGCCGCGGCGCTCGCTGAAAGCCGCGCGCGGCGCCTTTGACGATCCGGGCGAAATGTGGACCCGCAAACGCCTCGCGGTCGAAGGCGAGCAAATGTCAATTCACGCCATCGAACAGAAAATTCTTCAGAATTTTTCTGATCCCAACGTTCTGTACGGCCTCTATCAGGGAATTGAAGACGGCCCCGCGCTCAACGCGCCCGCCATGTTCAGTGGACCGACCGTCAATGAACAACTCCAGGAGCGCGCAAAATTTTTCGTCAATGCGCGCCGGGTGATGTCGGTCAAAAAAACTGCATTACGCGCGCCCGGCGTCTATGAATGGTACAAGCCCGCCTTGTTCAACGACAGTGACGATGCGGTGTTGGCCCATCTGAAAGCGCATGCCGGGGGCGACCTGCAAGCGGCGCTGGCGGATGCGGAAAAAATTGACTTCCGCAAGATCACCTACCGGATCGACGCGGCCCCGGCGCCGCGACAGGTCAGTGATTTCAACCGCGCACCGCGAGGCGGCTTCACCGGCGGCGGCGGCAGCGGTTCGTAAGGCCCAACCGGCGGCGTCGTCATGCGACGATTAAGCCAAAGCGGACCGGCAAAAGGCGCTGCGCTGTCAGCGCCTTTTTCGTTGCGATGGGTTGAGACTTTTATCGCCCGAAATCCGGCCGCGTCCCTCGCCGTCTGCGCCGGCGCGCTCGTGTCGCTCGCCGCCGCCATCGCAGCAATTTCACCGGCGTTTTACTACGGCTCAGCGCCGGGCGGCCCAATAACGGCGACCTTTTACGCCCTGATGACGGCGGCCGGCGCGGCGTATCTCTTTCTTTTTTTCATATTGCCCCATCTGCGCGGACGGAAAATTCTGCTGGCCGGCGCGTTGATCGTGGGATTGGCTGTGCGCGCACTGTTTTTTGGCTCAACCCCGATCTACGAAGACGACTGGTATCGCTATCTCTGGGACGGCGCGATGGTGAACGCCGGCGTTAATCCTTATTCTTTTCCGCCTGCGGATGTATTCCCGCTGACGCCCCTGTCCGAAGCGCCCGCGCTCGACCATCCGTACGCCGACGATATTCTGGCGGTCGCGAGCCGGAATGACCATTACCCGGAGCGGGTCGCCTATCCTTATTTGTCGACGATCTATCCGCCCGTGGCGCAAATGTTTTTCGCGATCGCCCAAAAAGTCCGGCCGTTTGACCTTGACGGCTGGCGCGCCGTTTTGCTGGGCGTCGACATGCTCGGGGTCGCGGTGTTGCTGGCGCTTCTCGTCCATTGGCGCCGCAGCCCCTTTTGGGCGCTGCTTTACTGGTGGAACCCGCTCCTGGCGGTGAGCGCCTTCAACGCCGGCCATATGGATATATTGCTGACGCCGTTTATCGCAGGCGCCATGCTCCTGACGGCGCTCAACAAACCGCGGATCGCCGCCGCCGCGCTCGCCGGCGCAGCCGGCGTCAAGTTCTGGCCCGCCATGCTGGCGCCGATCCTGTTCCGTCGATGGCGACGCGATCCGAAGACGCTCGCAGAAATCGCCGGCGTTTTCATCGCAGCGTTGATCGTCGTTCTCGGACCGATGATAGCGGGATTGGAACCGCGAACGAGCGGGCTTGCGGCTTACGCCAATGACTGGCTCAGAAACGCTTTTCTGTTCCCGCTGATGACGGCGGTGTTTGAGACTTTTTCCGTTGACGGCGATCTCTATGCGCGCGGCGCCGTGGCCATGATCACCCTTGGCGTTATCGCCTATTACGCCCTCGCCTGGCGATGGCGAATGAAAGAGCCGCCTGCGGACGTCTCCATGGCGCGCCATATGTTGATCGCGACAGCGGTTTTGTTCTTTTTATCGCCGACAGGATATGCGTGGTACGCAGCGTGGCTATTCCTGTTCCTGCCGTTTGCGCCTTTCTTTGGGGTCGGCGTTTTGACGCTTTGCTTGCCGATCTATTATCTTCGGTTCTATTTTGAGAATGCGGACCGGGGCGATATTTTTAACACTTATCTGACGCCAATCGAATTTGGAACGCCCCTCGTCGTTATTGCGTGGACGGTTTATCGCGGCATCAGGCGAAAGACGCCATGAGCATTTGCATCATCATCCCCGCGCTCAACGAAGAAGCTGCGATCGGGTCGGTCGTGCGGTCCGTCCGTAATCAGATTGACCGCGTCATCGTGGTCGACAACGGCTCAACAGATGCGACCGCCGCAGAGGCCGCCGCCGCCGGCGCCGACGTCGTCCATCAGGCGAAAAAAGGCTATGGGCGTTCCTGCCTCACGGGGATTACGGCGGCCGGCGATGCGGAGATACTCGTCTTTATGGACGGCGACGGCGCCGATGACCCCGCCGATCTGCATAAAATCCTGGCGCCGATCATCGCCGGCGAGGCCGATTTTGTGGTCGGCTCACGGCTTACCGGCGCCCGCGAGCGCGGCGCGCTGACCCTGCCGCAACAGTTCGGCAATGCGCTCGCCTGTTTCCTGATGCGCCACTTTTGGGCGAGCGCCTTCACCGACCTCGGCCCCTTCCGCGCCATCAAACGCCAAACACTGGATGCGCTCGACATCACGGCGGAGACCTATGGCTGGACCGTCGAGATGC
>JBCBBT010000096.1:0-4933 GCA_038531315.1 Pseudomonadota bacterium | reverse complement strand
GCTCGGATGATGGCGCGCCGCCGCAAGGGTGCGTTGCACGACATCCATCGAGATCGCCTCGCCGTCGATGCCGCGCGGTCTGTGGCGGCGGTCGACCATGGTCAGCATGGTGGTGACGAACGCGTCTGGCTTGCCGGCCATCTCGCCGAAAACAAGCGGATAAAGATCGCGCACCGATTCCTGGATCACCGATCGATCGATCGCAAAGCGCGCAATCAGGCGGCGGCGCATATCGCTGCCCGCCCACCAGAACATCATGAAAGCGTGCGCCGGCTCCAGCTCACGGCGACGCAACAAGAGCCCCGCCAAATCCGGATTGGTCGCCGAGCGACACACCAACGCCTCGATGGCGGCGGGCGACAACGCAAATTCTTCCCGGCGCAACAACGTATCAAGAAGATCGGCCTCGTCGGAAAAATGAATGAGGGCGTCGGCGACGGCGGGCGTCATATCGAGACGACGCGCAATCAACAACCGGTGTTCGGCCGTCGTTGTCTGCGCGCATTCAATCAACAGCGCATCAGGCAGGCTTTCAGCCCCGCGCAGCACTTTAGTAGCGACCGCGATCTCATCGAGCATCAACATGCGCAACAGCGCCGGCGGGCATTCCATGACCCGTGAAGCGCGCAAGGCGATTTCGGTGCGCATTTCGGCGCCGAGTTCGGTCAGCAAATGCAACAAAAGGTCCGCCGCGAGCGCGCGCTCATTGGCGGAAATGCGCGTCGTCGGCAGGACGACAATATCGAGAATTTTGCGCGCAAGAAGGCTGCGCGTCGGCGACGGCCCTTCATCGGCGGCGCCGGTTTCAGCCGCCGAATCAATCGCGGCGTCAATTGCCGCTTCAAGATCGGCGCTGACCGGAGACAGAGCGAGCCCGTCCTGCGCCGCTGCGGCGAGGTCTTCAGGCTGAGCGGCCTCAAGGCCCGCATTTTCGCGTGTCGTCATTGGGGGGAATTCCCCTCTTTCCATTGTGCTTGAATGCCGACCTTAGCCCCGCCACCGTTAATTTCTGCTTGATTGCGATGCGCGGATTGACGCCGGTCGCACGCGGCCGCCCGGTCCGACCCCCGATTTTCCGCCCCAATCCGCCGCTTCGCCGCCGGCGCGGCGGTCGCCGCACGCCCGATTGGCGTTATTTTAAGGAGACTTGATCGGCGCAGGACCCTATAAGATAGGAAAGCGTTAACCCGGGGTATGGTGTGCCTAAAATTGTAATCAATGAGCGTTTTAATATGACAGCCGTTTTGTCACTGGCCGCCATGTTGGCGGCCGGCGGCTGCGCGCTCTATTCGGAAACCGGCGAACGGCTTTCCGAACAACCGACCTATCAGGCTGGCTATGGCGATGGCTGTTCAACCGCTCTGGAAGAAGACAAAAGCTTTTCCACCGAAAAGACACGGGACAGCTATCTCTTCGACAATGACAAAGCCTATCGCGCAGGCTGGCGTCAGGGCTATTTGTCCTGCGGCGCGCGCAGTCTTGAAAACGAAAGCGACGGCGGGCTCATCCTCGGTCAGGAAAACGAGTACTAGGGGCGCGACAGGCCGCGCGAGCAAGGGCGCAACAGGGCGCGCGCCCGCTTTTCCCGGCGCATTCCGATCACCATGAGCGCTTCCGACCCGACCGGCGCGTCAGGCTCTGGCCGCGCCCCCCTCACGAGCGCCGACGCCGAGCCGCTCGACCTGAAAGTTGCGCGCGGGGCCGGCTGGATGGCCGCCGGGCGTCTGGCGATCCGCTCTCTCGGCGTCATCAATACATTGATCATGGCGCGCCTTCTAGCGCCGGACGATTTCGGCGTCGTCGCCATCGCGGTGACGACGATGCAATTGCTGCAGGGCTTTTCCGACATTGGCGTGACCCAGGCCGTCATTCGGTTTCGCGACGCCGGCAGGGACGACCTCGATACGCTCTTTACACTGTCGATCATCCGCGGGTGCATCGTCGCGCTCATTCTTGTCGCCGTCGCCCCGCTCGCCGCGTCGTTTTACGGCGACCCGCGGCTGGCGCCGGTCTTTTTCGCCATTGCCGCTTTCCCGCTGGCGACCGGCGCGATCAATCCGCGGTTTTTTGAATTCGAGCGCGCGCTTGAATTTTCCAAGGAGTTTTATGTGTCGACCGCCGCCAAGCTGGCGTCGGTTGTCGTGGCGGTGGCCATCGCCCTCGCCTTCAGAACCTATTGGGCGATTATCCTGGGGCTTGTCGCATCGGGCTTTGTCCGGCTGGCGTTATCCTATTGGCTCAAACCCCACCGCCCGCGCCTGACGCTCGCATCGGTGCGTAAAGTGCTTGGGTTTTCGGGCTGGCTCACTGGCGTCAGTTTCGTCACGGCCCTGAACAACAAACTCGACTCGCTGATTGTCGCGCGCCTGATCGGTGCGGAAGCAGCGGGTAAATATTATCTTGGCGTACAGCTCGCCGACATGCCGACCTCGGAACTGGCGACCCCTGTGGTGCGCGCCATCTATCCGGGATTTGCGGCGCTGGAAGAAAAGCCGGACGCGATGCGGGCGGCCTATTTGCGCGGCGTTGAAGGCTTGAGCGCCGTGGCGATGCCGGCGGCGGTCGGTTTCGCCTGCGTCGCCAATGATCTCGTGAGCGTGTTGCTCGGCGGCAAATGGGCGGCGACCGCGCCGATCATTCAGATCATTGCGCCCGCGGCGGGTCTGCAGATGTTGTTTCTGTCAACCCAGTTCTATGCGATGGCGCAGGACCGCACCCGCGACGTTTTCTTCAGGGAGCTTTTTTATTGCGCCATCCGCGTCCCGGTTTTCGTCTGGGCGACACTGCGCTTTGGGCTGGTCGGCGCGGCGGCCGCTTGTGCGGCGGCGGGCGTCTTCCATGCATTCCTGAACTCGATGCTCTATGCGCGGATCAATGGGCGCCCGTTTTGGGAACCGTTATGGACGGCGCGGCGCAGCCTTGCGGCGGTCGCGGTGATGGCTGCGTATTTCGTCCTGGCGCGCCCCGCCCTTGAACCGCTCGCGTCGATGCCCGCGCCGGCGCGGCTGGCCGCCGATGTCGCCAGCGGCGCGCTGATTTACGCCGGTGCGCTTTACGCATTTTGGGCGGGCGAAAAGCGGCCCGATGGCGTTGAACAATCACTCTTGCGGCTCGCCGAAAACTGGCGCACAGGGCGCTGAAGAGATCGGCTTCAAGACGCCCGCAAAATGGCGTATGCCAACGCCCTGCTAAAGGTTCTTTCAATGAACGATGCGCCCGCGGCGATTGCGCCGCTCTACGCTTTCGATGTGTCGCCGGACGGCGGCGCCCGCGCGCTCACCGAAGACGATCTCAAGACGCCCGCCGGCGATGATGTCGCCTATCGGTGGACCCATCTCGATCTTGCGCGCGAGGGCGTCCGCGACTGGATCGCACAGGCCGTCGACGAGACCGTCGCAAGCTCCCTGTCGCTGGAGGATACGCGGCCGCGTTGCGCGCGCCATGACGACGGCGTCTTGTTGAACTTGCGCGGGGTCAATCTCAACCCGGACTCCGATCCCGAGGACATGGTTTCGATCCGGATCTGGTTCGACGCACGGTCCATTATTTCCGCTCGCCTGCGCCGCCTGATGGCTGTCGTCGGATTGCGCGAGGCCATCGAACGCGGCGATGCGCCGGCGACAACCGGCGCGTTCGTAACAACGCTCGCCGCCAGCCTTACCGAGCGCATGGACCCGGTGATTTCAACCCTTGCCGACAAGGTCGACGCGCTTGAGGAGACGAGCCTCATGAACGCGCCCGGTACGCGCACGACACTTGCTGAATTGCGCCGCACCGTGATCATTTTAAGACGCTATATCGCGCCGCAGCGCGACGCCCTCAGTAGGCTCAGCCAGGACGCAAAGCCGCTTTTATCGCCGGAAGACACAGACTGTTTGCGCGAGACCGTCGATCGGATCACGCGGATCGTTGAGGAACTGGACGCCATTCGCGAACGCGCCGCCATTCTCTACGATCAGTTGTCTGATCAGCGCGCCGAAGAAATGAACCGGAATATGCTGTTGTTATCGATAGTCGCAGCGATCTTCCTGCCGCTCGGCTTCCTGACCGGTCTTTTAGGCGTCAATATTGGCGGCGTGCCGGGCGTTGATTTCCAGCCGGCGTTTGCGATTTTCAGTGTAATATTAGCGCTGATCGCCGGCATATTGCTCTGGTGGTTCCGAAAAAACAGATGGCTTTAGGCGCGTTGATGCGATTTTGGCTTACGATATTTCTGTTGCTCGGCGCGTTTAGCGCGCACGCGCAGGACCTTGCCGCCGTCGCCGCCGGCGTCGATCAGCGCAAGGCGCAGCTTGAAACGCTGGGCGCCGCGATTGATGCGCCGGATGCGGACCTGTTGGCGACGCGCGAAGCGCTAAGAACGCTGCGCCGCAACGCCCAGGAAGCGAGCGCGCCGGCCCGCGCCCAGCTCGCGATCGTGCGCGCCGATCTTGACCGGCTCGGCCCGCCCCCGGGCGAGACCGATCCGCCTGAAGCGGCGTCAATCATCGCCGAACGCGAGCGGCTCAATCGGGAAGTTGCGAGCCTCGACGCCGCGGTGCGCCAGTCCGATTTGAACATGGCCGAGGCCGACCGGTTGATCTCGGAAATTGCGCGCCTGCGCCGGGCGCAGTTTTCGACCGCCGTCCTGTCGCGAGGGCCGTCGGGACTTTCGCCCGGCCTGTGGGGCGATGCGATCCACTCCGCGCGTCTTCTCACAGGGCGGGTTTCACAAGCCGCCAGCGCCTGGCGCGCCGAACAATCGGCGACCGGCGCGATGCGGCGCGCGTCTATCGCAATCGCCGCTGCGATCCTGATTGCTCTGGCGCTATTCATCCCGATCCGTCTCGGCGCCGACCGTTCGATCCGCAAGCGCATCGGCGATCTTGAACCGAAAGCCTCACGCAAGGTGATGGTCGCCGCGGCGCGCGCCGCCGTGCGGGTCGTTCCGGGG
>JBCBBT010000095.1:0-5639 GCA_038531315.1 Pseudomonadota bacterium | reverse complement strand
GCTCGGCATGTTATCGCGCTGAAAAACGCTGGCGCGCTGAAAGAAACTGGCGCGCTCAAAAACACTGGCGCGGCGACCTGCGCGAACGATGTCGTCCTCCTCAGGGCGGGCGCGCGGACGCCGGCCACGCGCGCATGCGATTCTAAGGGGCTTGTTGCGGTTTGCTCCAGACCGATATGCGCAACGGCTCGGCCTTTTGGGCTTGCCATTGGGATTGCCATTAGGGTTGCCATTGGGCTTTCCATTGGGGATGCGACTGGTGTTGAGGCCGGGGCCAGGTTTGCGGTTGCTTTTGAAACGCCCCTTCCACTTCCGATCCGGCGCCCGGTGCTACCCCCGGTCCCACCGCCTGTTCTACCATTGCGCAGGCGTTCGATGGTGCGATGGGCCCAGATGGCGCGGCTCATCGCGGCGATGCGGCGATCAAAGTGGGCGGCGTTGAAGGCCGACTCGCCGGCCTCCTCGGCGAGTTCCAGCGTCAGGAGCGACAGGCGCCGGTAGCGCGCCGCGCGCTCGGCCTCAAAGGCGGCGTGCGCGTCGTCGTCGGGATGGGGGCGCCCGTAACCGCACTCGTAACCACACTCCTGACCGCACTCGTGACCACACTCGTGATCACGCTCGTGATTACGCTCGTGACCACACTGGTGACTACATGGCGGGCGGTCCTCGACATTTTGCCCGTCTTTCTGCTTCTCGGTGCGCAAACGGTCGACGCCGATTTCGCGCGCAAAAGGGCGCCCGCGCCCGGCGGCGCCGTCGGGCGGCATCTGCGGGCGCGCTGCCGGCCGTGTATTTGCTGCGGCGGTCGCGATGGGCGCATCATGCGTTTTCATGGCGCGCATCATACGGCCGGCGCGACACCCTGTGGAAACGTTTCCCACACTTTGTATAGTCAACGTGCGAAAATGGTTGACTTACAGCGGGTTAGATTAACTTCCTGAGCAGCCGTTGAGGCATGCCCTGAAAAAAAATTTTAGCTGCGCCCTCATAGACTACCCTCAGAGACTACCTTCAGGGGCTGGCCTCACGCAGCGATCTCGCCTTGCGCTTAATGTCCAGTCTGCGTGCGGGCTCCGTCTGCGCCGGGCGGGCGCCGCAACACCGGGCGAAATCGGCGCTGCGGCGATGCTGGCTTGCGCGCGCCGGGACGCGCCGGCCAATGCGATTGGACCCGTGCGCCTAGCCGTTACGTCCAGACAGTGCACCCAGGGAGCGCGTTGACGCGCGGCGACGAGTCCCCACTTTCGCCGCGCGCCAGTTCCGCCAGGCCCGAAACGCCGGCCTGCGGATGTCTCCCGCAGGATGGTTTTCGCATGGGCGCGCGCGACGCAGGTGTGTTGGCCGTCACCAAACGCGCGCGATAAAAGCGCTTTTTTTCGTCTCGGTGCTTCAGCCGGCGGCCGGCGCGGTGTTCGCCGTGCTGTTCTGCCCATTGTCGGGATCGTTGTCGGGGGCGGTGTCAGGGTCGTTGTCGGGCGCGCGATTCCCGGCATGGGCGGACGCGTCCGCGCGATTTCGCGCCTCGGTAGTTTTGGGCCGCCCTTCTAGTCGCCCCTCTAGTCGCCCCTCTAACCGCCAGGCCTCATAGGCGCCGATGCCCCGCAGATCGACCGCGCCCATGGCGCTGAGCGCAAACCTCTCCGCAAGCAGGCCGCGCGCGCGTTCGCCGACGACGATCTCACCCGGCCCGGCGCAGGGCTCAAGGCGGGCGGCGATGTTCACCGCGCCGCCCCAGACGTCGTAGCTGAATTTTGAGGCGCCGATGACGCCCGCGACGACAGAACCGGATTCGATCCCGATGCGGATTTTTAAGGGCAGCTTATGCGCTGCGGCGAATTTATCGATCACCGCAACAATATCGAGCGCCAGCGCGGCGACGGCTTCCGCGTGATCGGCGCGCGCGACCGGCACGCCCGCGCACACCATGTAGGCGTCGCCGATGGTTTTGATCTTCTCGACTTTATAATGCTCCGTCAGCGCATCGAGTTCGGAAAAGATGTCATTGAGGAGATCGACAACGGCGCCGGCGTCGAGCGTCGCCATGAGCCGGGTGAAGCCGCACAAATCCGCAAACATCACGGTCGTATCGGCGTGGCGCTCGGCGACGCGGCGTTGCGGCGCATCGATCAGGCGTTGCGCAATCGCCGCCGGCATCATGTTGAACAACAGCGTTTGCGAGCGCTCCTGCGCGGTTTCCAGAAGGCTCAGAATATACCAGACCACAAATCCGAGGATGATCATGATGGTCGCTGTCGATTGCGTATAAAGCTGCATCGTCAGCAGGGGCGAGACCGCGCCCCAGGCGTTGCCGCTCGGATAGATAAACCACGCGGCGAGGTGGAGGAAGAAGCCGACAGCGACGACAACGCTCGCTTCGGCGATCCGCTTGACCCCGAAGATCACGATCACGATCGCCGAGGCCGCGATATAATTGAGCTGGATCCCCGCGTCGCGGCCAAGCTCGGAGACAAAGAAGAACAGCGACAGATAAAACACCGCGGCCAGATAATAGACGCCGGCGGTGCGTCCGAAGCGATGGGTGAACGGCGTCAGGGCGGTGGCGACGGCTGAAAAGATATTGCCGATCACGGCGGCCTTCAGCATCTCGAAATTAACGAGGCTGAAACTGATCGCAAAAGACGCCGAGGAGATCGCGCCGAGATAGCCCGTCACATTCGCCACCGCCAGCGAGCGGCGATCGGACTCCGGCAGGCCCCCGGTGCCGGCGAAGATGAGCCGGCTTAAAAATGTCGGCAGGCGCAGTTCCGTTGCGCGCAACGGCGTAAAAAGCGAGCGTTGCAGCGGTCGCGGCGATGGTGTCGTTTCTTCCGTCATAGCGAGCAGGTCTTGCGATTGCGCCTTGGCGCCGCGCCGGCGCGCCGATATGGCTTTGCACCTTTATAGGACGCGGTGCGCCATGGATTACCAGAGAATTCTTCATGAAATCGAAATCGAGGTCGCGCCGTCGCTCGGCCAGGGCGCCGTCGCCGATTACATTCCGATCCTGTCGGAGGCGAATGCGGAAGACTTTGCGATGTCGGTGGTGACGGTCGCGGGCGATCGGTTTCATGTGGGGCGCGCGGCAACGCCCTTTTCAATCCAGTCGATCTCGAAGGTGTTCACGTTGTTGGTCGCCCTCGAAAGGGATGGCGACGCCCTATGGGAGCGGGTTGGGCGCGAGCCCTCCGGCACATCGTTCAACTCAATCGTTCAGCTGGAGCGCGAAAACGGCGTGCCGCGCAATCCCTTCATCAACGCCGGCGCGCTGGTTGTGACCGATGCGCTGATCAGCCGGTGCGCCGATGAAGACCCGCGCGACTTTCTTCTCGCAATGATGCGGCGCCTGTCGCAAAGCGCCCGCGTCAGGATCGACGCGAAAGTCGCCGAGAGCGAGAAAATCTGGGGCGACCGCAACCGCTCGCTCGCCTATTTCATGAAAAGTTTCGGCGTTTTGGAAAACCGTCCCGAAGATATTCTCGATACGTATTTTTGCCAGTGTGCGCTGGAGATGACGACGGGTGAGCTGGCGCGGGCGGGGCTTTTTCTCGCCAATGACGGCGTTGATCCGTTGACGTCGGAAAAGGTCGCCGCCCATGACGCCGTCAATCGCATTAATGCGCTGATGCTGACTTGCGGCCATTATGACCGGAGCGGGGATTTCGCGTTCCGCGTCGGCCTGCCCGGCAAGTCCGGCGTCGGCGGCGGCATTCTGGCCGTCGCGCCCGGCGTCTGCGCTGTCGCTGCGTGGTCGCCCGGCCTCAACGAAGCCGGCAATTCCCTTTCCGGCTCGCTGGCCCTTGAGCTCTTTAGCGCTAAAACCGGGCTCAATCTCTTCTAAAGCAGCGATCGGCGCGCGCGCCTTCATCCTGTCGGCGCATTGCGCCATCACCGTCCGCTCATCGCTACGCGCTCATAACCGCGCCCCAACTCCGTGTTGCCTGCGCAGGCGGGCATCCAGTGAAGGCTAAAGTCGCGCAACGCGCGTCTCTTTCTTTATGGGCTGGACCCCCGCCTGCGCGGGGGAGACGGGTGAGGTGGACGAGCTGGGTTCCGGCTTTTGCGGGGGACACGGGTCGTGAATGGATTGGGCGGCGACTTCCACCGGGGACGCGAGGTGGGTGTCTTCGAGTAACGCGACACGCCAATGGCGGCGCGTATACATTCGGTGCACTGCCGAAACGCTCTGACCGCGCCCCAACTCCGTGTTGCCCGCGCAGGCGGGCATCCAGTGAAGGCTAAAGTCGCGCAACGCGCGTCTCTTTCTTTATGGGCTGGCCCCCCGCCTGCGCGGGGGAGACGGAGACGCGGGGAAAGTTGGGGCGCGAGGCATCGGCGCGCCCGCGGTCTTGCGCGTCGTCGTCGTTGCTCATCTCCGGCGATACGTCAGCGACGCGCATCGGTAAGGCTGCAAGGCACAGCAGATACCCGATGATCGAACTGCCGCCATAGCCGACGACCGGCGTCGGATAATTGCCGAGGGCCGCCGCGAGGATGACGGCGAGCCAAACCGCGCCAAAAACAACAAGCCGCGCCTGTTCGCGGCCGTTGCGCCATCGGGTGAACGCCGGCGCCAGAAGCGCCGCGGCGCCGCACCAGACGGCAAGACCCGCGAGCGGATGGACTGCGAAAGCCGAATAAAATATCTGATCGACATAGGGCACGGCCGGCAGCGTGTCGGGTTGCGCGAAAGTCGCAAGGACCGCAACCGCTGCGCTCACGAGAGCGACGCCCGCCAGACGGTCAAAATGAAAAAGTGTGAGCGCGGCCATGCCCGCCAGCAACACGCTGGCCATCGCCCGGTCGGGCTGAAGCGCCAGCGCCATGGCGGCGATGACCATTCCGGCTGTTGACACTACGTTGCGGGATTTCGCAAAATCCATGATCATCAGCGGCAGGATTAAAAGGCTCGTTTGCATAAAGAGCGGCCCCGCTGAAAACCAGCGCGATGCACCCTCCACTGAGTTGCCGAACAGCGACGTGGCGAGCAGGGCGAGCGAAAGCGCAAGACCCGCTGCCCCCGGTCGCCATGGCGCGCGTGTCTCAATGCGGACGATGACGGCCAGGATCATCAGGCCGGCGATCAGCGTGGCGGCATTCATCACAAGAAAATTCATTGGCGCCCCTGCCGCCGCCATGTAGGCGAGGCCAAGCGCGACCGCCGCAATAGCCGATACGACGCCGACCAATCGCGGCCGCTGGAAATGTTCAAATGAAAAGCGGAACATGGACTCGCCTCCTGGTCTGCCTGTCGCTCCCCGTGAGCGCAGTTTTATTCTTATGACATGAATGCGGGCCGCCGCGTAGCGCGTCTCTTTCTCTTTGAACTGGACCCCCGCCTTCGCGGGGGATGCGGGTGAGGCGGACGGGCTGGCCCCCGTCGTTGCCGGAGGATGCGGCTGAGGGGAAGGGGCTTGGATTCAACTATTGACGGGGACACGGGTCGTGAATGGATTGGGCGGCGACTTCCGCCGGGAACGCGAGGTGGGTGTCTTCGAGTAAGACGTCGCGACACGCCAATGGCGGCGCTTATACATTCGGTACACTGCCGAAACGCTCTGACCGCGCTCCATCTCCGTGTTGCCTGCGCAGGCGGGCATCCAGTGAAGGCTAAAGTCGCGCAACGCGCGTCTCTTTCTTTA
>JBCBBT010000094.1:0-6308 GCA_038531315.1 Pseudomonadota bacterium | reverse complement strand
GCTCGTTTTTATGGTCGTCGAGATTCAACACTGGCGCGGCGTTAACACACTTCTTGTTGCAAGTCGCTCAATGCGCGTGGGACGCGGATGGCGCCCGGTAGAAATTTTAAACCATCCTCCAATTCCCCATCGCTTGACCGTGGGGTCCAGCGAAAGCCGGAAAATACGAAGACCCACAAAAAGCCCACACCTCCGTCTCCCCCTCGCAGGCGGGGGCCCAGTCAAAACAAAAATGCCGCGCGGGCGCGTCTTTATCTCGTGGACTGGACCCCCGCCTTCGCGGGGGAGACGGAAAGAGGGACACTGATCAATAAGGAAAATTCGTTTTCTGCGATCAATATCTGGATCGTCGGTAAATACGTAACGTAGCCTATAGCGAAAATATTTTGGAGGCGACAGCGGTGCGTGGCAAGCGACATGTAAGCATGACCCTCGCAGAATTAGATGTATTCGGCGCCGGCGTGTGCAGAGTGCGCAAATCCATGAAAAATACGTCGCCGCGCCGCCCCGTGAGTTCGACAATTGACAGCTCAACATCGCCTACCGCGCCAGCCGTGTCCGCAAGCGTCGTTAGTGGTTCCCGCTTCGCATCAAACAGCCACGCAAAGTAAGCCTCTTTTTCAAGCCGTCGTTTCAGGTCTTTCGATCGAATGACGTCTGATGTGTTGAAAAGGCGGTGTGAGCCGGCGACGACCAGCGTGCCGCCGCCTTGTGGCGGAACATCGTCAAGAAGCGCAAACATCTGCAGTCCTGGGGCGCCAAGCGGTCCGAGCCGCGCGACGTCCACATGCCAGGCGTCATGCGGTGCGAACCAGTTGGGAGCGCCGGGCAGGGTAAACAGGATTTGCTGGCCGGGGGGCATTGGCGTGACGGGCTCTCCGACAAGATTTTCTGTCAACTGAAGGACCGCGTGTGTGAGAAAATTCGGAAAGCGCTTTGAGGCCACAAGTGTTCTAATCGCGCCGCGAAAGGTCTTATCAAGCGCGAAACGGCCATCTGATTGGCGCCAGCCCTGCGGCGTCAAAAGCCCGCAATCCGATCCCAGTGCGCAGATTAACTCCAGTGCTGCGCGCGTTCCGGGTTCGGGGATCAAACCCTCAATGCGCGTGATGCCGCGCGCATCAAGCTCGTTTTTATGGTCGTCGAGATTCAACACTGGCGCGGCGTTAACACACTTCTTGTTGCAAGTCGCTCAATGCGCGGGGGACGCGGAAGGCGCCCCGGTAGAAATTTTAAACCATCCTCCAATTCCCCATCGCTTGACGGTGGGGTCCAGCGAAAGCCGGAAAATACGAAGACCCACAAAAAGCCTCCCCCTCCGCATCCCCCGCCTGCGCGGGGGACACGGAAAGAGGGCGAGGCCGCGAGGCGGTGAAAAAGCGTGAAAAGCAGACCAAAAAGCCAGCGCAACAGCCATAGCATGTGCGGATAAAAAAGCCATGGTTCGCGGTCAGAATCGGGCCTAGAGTGGGCCCATGACAGACGAGACGGCATCCGGGCGCAGCGCGCAGGCGCGCGCTGATGAATTTGCTGACGGCCTTGCGGATAGCCCTGCGAGCGACCGTGACGGCGACATTACGCCTGAGGCGGGCGACACGACGCCTGAGGCGGGGGATGGCGATGACGCGCCGTTTGACGCCCCGGTGCGCAGCGCGCCCGCTGACGACGCTGATATCGACGCGCTTGTCGTCAATATTGAGGGCTATGAAGGCCCGCTCGATGTTCTTCTGGAGCTGGCGCGCACGCAAAAGGTCGATCTGCGGAAGATCTCCATCCTGGCGCTGGTTGAGCAATATCTGATCTTTGTCGAGGCCGCCAAGCGCCAGCGCCTCGAGCTCGCCGCCGATTATCTGGTGATGGCGTCGTGGCTTGCGTTCCTGAAGTCGAAGCTGTTGCTGCCGGTCCCGGAAGAGGCGGGCGAAGAGCCGACGGCGGACGAAATGGCCGCGCAGCTGGCGTTTCAGTTGCAGCGCCTTGAGGCCATGCGTAATGCGGCGGAGGCGTTGTTGAAGCGGCCGCGCCTGCACCGCGATATTTTCCCGCGCGGCGCGCCGGAGGGCGTGCGCGTCAAACGTACGCCGGAATGGCAGGCGAGCCTTTACGATCTGTTGCAGGCCTATACGCGCCAGCGCGTCGCCACGGTTGAGCGGACCTATAAGCCTGACCCGCCGAAGGTTTTTCAGATTGAACAAGCGCGCCAGCGGCTTGCCCGCATTCTGGGCGCGATCCCGGACTGGGTGGAACTGCGCGCGCTGGCGCCGATCGACGATGTTGACGCGCCGGCGGCCTCGGTTGTTGCGAGCGCGTTTAATGCGGCGCTCGAATTCGCCAAGCACGGCAAGATCGATCTGCGTCAGACGGCGCATTTCGAGCCGATCTATATCAAGCGCAAAGCGGATGCGGGCGATATGGCTGCGGTAAGCGATCAGCCTGCGGATGACCGGCTTGGTCCCGCCGCCGGGCGCGGTGCGGCGATGGCGGCGGCGGAATAGGACGGCGCGGCGGCGCTGCGCCGGCGGCTTTTTGCGAGGAAGTAACGGACATGACCATGCTGGATGACAGTCTCGAGGACGGCGCGGCGCGTGATTTTGAAGCGCTCGATGCGCGCGAGGCGCAGGCCGCGCTCGCGACCGAACTCGCCGTCGAAGAGCAAGAAAGCGACGAGGAAGAAGGCGGCGATGATGGGGGCGCGGCGGCGGACGACACCATCGCCCTCGTCAATGACGCCCCGCATGACGGCGATAGCGGCGCCGTTGAGGCCGCCGAGAATTCAGAAGACGATGCAGAAAAAGATGACGGCGAAGACGCCGCCGATCTTGTCTGGACCGCTGCTCAGGAGGCGGAGCATTTGCGGATGATCGAGGCGATCCTGTTCGCCGCCTCCGAGCCGCTCGATATCAAGACCATCGCCGCGCGCCTGCCGCAGGGCGTCGATGTCCGCGCCTTGCTCGACGTGTTGGCGGCGCATTATGAAAATCGCGGCGTCCATGTCAGCGAGGTCGCGGGCAAGTGGCGTTTTGCGACCGCGCCCGATGTCTCGCATATTCTTGAAACGGAGCGTATCGAGCCGCGCCGGCTCTCGCGCGCAGCGCTCGAGACGCTCGCGATCATCGCCTACCACCAGCCTTGCACGCGCGCCGATATCGAGGATGTGCGCGGTGTCGCGGTTTCGAAGGGCTCGCTCGACCAGCTGCTTGAAATTGGCTGGGTGCGGCTGCGCGGACGGCGCAAGGACGCGCCGGGCCGGCCGGTGCTCTATGGCACGACGCAGAGCTTTCTGGAGCATTTCGGCCTCGCCGGCGCCGACGACCTGCCGGGGCTCGCCGATCTGAAGGCCGCCGGCCTCCTTGATGCGCGCCTGCCGCCCGGCTTTTCGGTGCCGACGCCGTCGGCCGGCGACGGCGAGGATGAGGGCGAGGACGAGGACGGCGATGGCCCCGATTTTGCTCAGGATTTCATGGCCGACGGCGATGATCTCGCCGCCAGGGCGGCCCATGATGACGCAGACGGGCTGCGCGAGGAATAAACCCAGCCCCAAATGCGCGCCAGAAGGGCCGTTCGCGGCGTAAACCTGCAGTAACGCTTCTTCGATAGGGTGTTTGCGTCCGGCCCCGCGAGTGACTAAATACGGGGCTCAAGTTTTGTGAGGAGAGACGGGCGTTATGGCTCTTGGACCGTGGCAGATTGTGCTGATTATCCTGCTGGCGCTGTTGCTGTTTGGCGGCGGCGGCAAGATTTCATCGGTAATGGGAGATTTTGCAAAAGGCATCAAAAGCTTCCGCAAAGGTCTTCAGGAAGACGATGACGCTCTGGAAGACCGCGCCGACACCGCCGTTGATGTGACGCCGGTCGCTGAAAAAGATGCGGCCAAGGCGAGCAAGCCCGCCGAGTAAGTCAAACGCCGGGGCGGGGCGTTGCGCCGTTAATCGCGCGCCGTCTCGCCGCGCTCGCCGGGGCCCGCGCGCTCTGGCCTCTGTCGCGCCCCGGCATCTGTAAAGGCCGCCCATGAGCCTTCTTCCGCAGTTCGGGTTCTTTGAGCTGATCACCATCGCGGTGCTGCTCCTTGTGATCGTCGGCCCCAAAGACCTGCCGCGCGTCATGCGCATGGCCGGCAGGGTGATGAACCAGGCG
This sequence comes from Pseudomonadota bacterium, assembly GCA_038531315.1. Taxonomy (GTDB): domain Bacteria; phylum Pseudomonadota; class Alphaproteobacteria; order Caulobacterales; family Parvularculaceae; genus JAJFFW01. The sequence continues at coordinate 2,177 of JBCBBT010000094.1, read as the reverse complement.
CAAAATCTCGCCGGCGATTTCCAGAGCGCCGTGCGCGAAATGGCGCGCGAGGCCGAGGTCGAGGAAATGCGCGCAGAAATCGAAGCGCTCAAGAAAGACAACGTCTTTGCAGAAACCAAAAACTCAATCGACGAAGCGATGAAGCCGCTTGAAGACGAGGTCAAGCGCGAGGCCGCCGACGTCAACAAGGCCGTCGCCGACAGCGCCGCAGCGGCGGAAGAAAAAGCCGAAGCCGCCGCCGCCAAAAAGGACGTGCACGGAAAGAGCGCCGGCGATGCGAGCGCCGCCGCCGCCGATAAGACGAGCGCGGGATAGACGATGGCGCTCCCCGGCAAGTCGACTGACATCAAAAAAGCCGACAAGGCGGCCGATCGCGCCGCGGTTGAAAGCTCCGCCGCGCCCTTGCTCGATCATATTGCGGAATTGCGCGAGCGGCTGATCATTTCCGTAGCGGCGATCGCGGTGACGTTCGTCATCTGTTTCATCTTTTCAAAACAGCTTTTCAATTTCCTGATTATCCCGTTTGTCGATGCGGTGGGTGCGGCCTCCCCGGAGGGCGACCCGACGCTTTACTTTGCGCCGCTAGAGTTTTTCTTCACGCGCGTGCGCCTGTCGGTTTTCGCGGCGATCTCCTTGTCGTTTCCGGTGCTCGCCTATGAGGCCTACAAATTCGTGGCGCCGGGCCTTTACGCCCAGGAAAAACGCGCGGCGCTGCCGTTTTTGGCGGCGATGCCGGTGTTGTTCACGCTCGGGGCGAGCCTTGTTTACTTCGTGATGATGCCCTTTGTGATGCGCTTTGCGGTCGGCTTTGAAGCCGAAGCCGGCGGCGGCGCGCCCGCCGATTTTGAGCTATTGACGCGGGTCGGCGATTATCTGTCGCTGATCACCACGCTGATGATGGCGTTCGGTTTTGCGTTTCAGCTGCCGGTATTCCTGACGCTGCTGGCGCGCGCCGGGCTCTTGAAAGCGCAGACATTGAAGAATAACCGCAAGATCGCGCTTGTGGGAATTTTCGTCGTCGCCGCCTTCCTGACGCCGCCGGACCCCTTCAGCCAGATCGCGCTCGGTCTGTCGATCTTCCTTCTTTACGAGGTCTCGGTGTTTTCCGTCGGCATGGTGGAGACCAAATCCGGCGAAGACAGCGACGCGGAAGAAGACGGCGCCAAGAAATCCGGCGGCGAACGCGCGCCCATCTAGCGCCGGGCGCGACGGGACGGCAGAGCAATGCGCGTTGACGATTTCGATTTCGAATTGCCGGAAGACCGGATCGCGCTTGAGCCTCCTGAAAACCGCGACGGCGCGCGGCTGTTGCATGCGCCGCCGTCGGGCCCATTCGCCGACCGCGCGATTGTCGATCTACCCTCATTGCTGGGCCCCGGCGACATCCTCGTCCTCAACGACACCCGCGTGATCCCGGCGCAGCTTTCGGGGCTTCGCGCCGCGCGCGCGCAAGGCGGCGGCGGGCCGGTCAGCGTCGATGTCACCTTGCATAAGCGTCTTGATACGGACGATAACAGCGCGCTGTGGGACGCGTTTGTGCGTCCCGCCAAGCGCCTGCGCGTCGGCGATGTGATCGATTTCACGCAAGGAGGCGGGGGCTCGGTTGAGGCGCAAGCCGCTTTTACCGCGGACGTCATGGCGCGGGACGGGGGCGAAGCGCGGCTAAAATTTTCCCATGGGGGCCCCGCCTTTGACGCCGCGCTGGCGCGCTACGGCGCCCCGCCATTACCGCCTTACATTGCGCGCAAGCGCGCGCTCCATGCGGACGACGCGGCGCGTTACCAGACCGTCTACGCGGACCGCGCAGGGTCGGTGGCGGCGCCGACGGCGGGCCTTCACTTTACCGACGATCTCTTATCGGCCGTGACGGCGCGGGGCGCGGCGATTGCGCGCGTCACGCTCCATGTCGGCGCCGGCACGTTTTTACCCGTCGCGGTCGACGACACCGAAGACCATCGCATGCATGCGGAATGGGGCGAGATAACGCCCGAGACGGCGGACGCGATCAATGCGGCGCGCCGCGCCGGCGGCCGCTGCGTCGCGGTCGGGACTACGGCGCTGCGCCTTCTGGAAAGCGCCGCGCGCGAGACGGGCGCAACGCTTTACGAGGTCTCGGTGTTTTCCGTCGGCATGGTGGAGACCAAATCCGGCGAAGACAGCGACGCGGAAGAAGACGG
>JBCBBT010000093.1:0-6459 GCA_038531315.1 Pseudomonadota bacterium | reverse complement strand
GATCGCCGGATTTCTCACCCGGGATGATTTCCACAAGCGGCATCTTGTCGACCGGTGAGAAAAAATGAATGCCAATAAACTGATCGGGGCGCTCCGAGTTTTTGGCAAGGCCCGTAATCGGCAGGGTCGACGTGTTCGACGCGAAAATGACGTCCTCACCGATAACCGCTTCGGTTTTCCTGATCACATCCGACTTCACGTCGGGATCTTCAAAAACCGCCTCAATAATCATGTCAACATCTTTGAGATCGTTATAGTCCGTTGTCGGTTGAATTCGGGCCAGCAATGCCTCGCCTTTTTCCTTGGACACCTTGCCGCGAGAAACGCCCTTTTCGACTATTTTCTCCGAATAGCCTTTTCCCTTTTTCGCATATTCAATATCGCGATCGAGGAGGACGACGTCCATGCCGCCTTTTGCGGTGACATAGGCGATACCGGCGCCCATCATGCCGGCGCCGAGGACGCCGACTTTCTTGAGTTCTGTCGGCGCAACGTCTTTCGGCCGTTGCTCGCCTTTCTCCGCCGCCTGTTTATTGATGAACAGGGTACGGATCATGCTTTTGGCGACCGGCCCAGAAAGAAGCTTCATGAAGTACTTGGTCTCGATCTTGATCGCCGTGTCGAACGGCACAATCGAGCCTTCATAGAGACATGAAAGGATGGCCTGGATCGCCGGATAATTATGGTTGGTTTGTTTCTGGGCCATTGCGTTGGCGCCCATGAAAAACTGAACCGCCCGCGGGTCCATAGCCCCGCCGCCGCCGGGAAACTTGAAGCCTTTTTTGTCCCACGGTTGTGTCACTTTTGGATTGGCTTTCACCCATTCCTTCGCTTTGGCGACAGTCTCGCCAGCGGGAACAACGTCCTGGATGATGCCCGCCGCCTTAGCCGCTTGCGGATCAATCGGTTTGCCGGTCGTCGCCATCTCGGCGGCTTTTTGCAGACCCGCAAGACGCGGAATGCGCTGCGTGCCGCCCGCGCCCGGCAACAGGCCAACTTGGCTCTCCGGCACGCCCAATTGAATCTTCGGATTGTCGCCGACAACGCGGTGATGACAAGCGAGCACCAGCTCAAGACCACCGCCAAGCGCCAGCCCCTCGACCGCCGCCGCGACCGGCTTTGCGTGCGCTTCACCTTTGAGCAAGGCCTTCGCGGGATGACCGCTGGTCTCCAGCTTACGCAAAACCCCGTTCAGCGCAAAAGCGCTTTCAAAAGGATCCGCGCCCTTGCCCGGACCGCGGTCTGACGAGCCGAGCATGCGCAAATCGGCGCCGGCCAGAAAGCCGGATTTCTTTCCCGACGTAATAACGGCGCCTTTGACAGCATCATCGGCGACGAATGCGTCCACCCACTCGGCAAACTCGCGCATCAGGCCTTCGTTCCAGACATTCATCGACTGGCCGGGCAAATCAATGGTGACAAGCGCAATGCCGTCGCTGTCGACGTCTACTGTAAGGTTCTCATATGACATAACGATTTCGTCCGTATCTGAATTAGTTTACGCGCTCGATAATTGTGGCGGTGCCCATGCCGGCGCCGATGCAAAGCGTCACGAGCGCGGTTTCCTTGCCGGAGCGTTCAAGCTCGTCGACCATTGTGCCCATAATCATGGCGCCCGTTGCGCCGAGCGGGTGGCCCATGGCGATAGCGCCGCCATTGACGTTGATATCCGAGTGATCGATGTCGAGCGCTTGCATGAAGCGCAAGACGACCGATGCGAACGCCTCGTTCAGCTCCCACAAGTCAATATCGTCCTTGGTCATGCCGGCGCGCTTCAGCGCTTTTTCAGCGGCGAATTCCGGGCCGGTCAGCATGATCGTCGGCTCCGAGCCGATCGAAGCCATGGAGCGAATGCGCGCGCGGGGCTTCAGGCCCGCTTTTTTACCGGCCTCTTCGTTGCCGATAAGAACAGCAGCGGCGCCGTCTACGATGCCCGACGAGTTGCCGGCGTGATGGACGTGCTCGATTTTTTCAAGCTCGGCGTATTTCTGCAATGCAATATCGTCGAAACCCGGAAACGCGCCGAGCGCCGCAAATGAGGGCGGCAAGCCGCCGAGCGACTGCATGTCCGTATTCGGACGGACGGTTTCATCGTGGCTCAGAATTTCCTGCCCGATGACATCCTTGACCGGCAAGATCGATTTCTCAAAGCGCTTTTCATCCCAGGATTTGGCGGCGCGCTTCTGGCTTTCCACCGCATAGGCGTCAACGTCGTCGCGCGAGAACCCATACTTTGTCGCGATCAGATCGGCCGAAATCCCTTGCGGGATAAAATAGGTCTTGAAAGCGGTCTCGGGATCGACCGGCCAGGCGCCGCCGTCGGACCCCATCGGCACGCGCGACATCTGTTCAACGCCGCCGCCGACGGTCATGTCAGCTTCGCCCGATTTGACCTTCGCCGCCGCGATATTGATGGCTTCGAGGCCGGAAGCGCAAAACCGGTTTACCTGGATGCCGGACGTCGTCTCGGGCAGGCCGGCGTTCAAAATGGCCGTGCGCGTTATCACCGCGCCCTGCTCGCCGACCGGAGAGACGCAGCCGAGCGCCACATCTTCGATATCAACGGGATCGAGGCCCTCATTTCGGTCGCGGACAGCTTCCAGCACCTGGGTCGCCAGCGCGACAGGCGTGACTTCATGCAGGGAACCGTCTGATTTGCCTTTGCCGCGCGGCGTCCGCACGGCGTCGTAAATATATGCTTCGGTCATGGGCGGGGTCCTTTTCAAAGATCGAACAGCCGGGTGCGCTCGCGGCGCGGAATTCGCGCGCCATAGGTATAGCCCCGCCGAGCCCTGCGCAACGCCTCGCTGCAGTGGCGAACATCACGAGCGGGCCATCGCCGCCTGGCGTCTGTTTGCTGGATTTTGCCGTCCAGAAAGAGGACGCGAACAAAGGGACCAAAACAGGCGTCAGAACAGGAAATGGCCCCGCAAGGCGCTTGGCCTTCACGGAGCCACTTCCGAGGTTGCGGCGCAAGCGCGCTATCGCGTACGCCGCGCGAGAATGTCGCGAATGCGCGCCGGATCGCGCTTACGGCATAACTCATCGATGCATCGCTTCGCGGCGTCGCCGTCAATCCCCAGCTCTTTGAGGATTTCCCGGAAACGATCGTCGAAGACGCCGCGTTTTTCAAAGCAGGCGAGCAAGCGGCAAAGATCGTCGAGAGAAACGCCTGATTGCCCACCGGGCTGACCGCCGGAGGGATCGCCGGATGACCCTCCGCTGGACGGTCCTTGCCGTTTGCGCCCAATCAACGCGGTTGCGAGATGCTCGCGGGTGAACGGCGCACCGCGGAAGCTGCGGCCGCTTGCGATGACGCGGAAGCGATATGCGCCGGTCTTCGCGCCCACAATATAGGCGACATAACTGCCGTCGCCGTCGGGTTCAAAGCTGACCGTTGAGACATTGCCATCGGGATCGGTCGCAATCGCGGTTATCACGGCGGGCCCGCGCAAGGGCTGACCGTACTCCGTTAAGGTCGCATGAAGCGCAATCAACGAGCCGGGCGTGACATCTTCCTGTTCAAGCCGCACGCGCATATTCAGATTTGAGCGCGCATGCACCAGCGCTTCATAGGGTAAGGATTGTTGCTCGCCGAACGCGGCGGTGTCGTGCGACAAGCCATGCGCATGGGTGACATTCGGATTGCGGTGTTTCAGACCAAGCGTCATCAACAAGGTCCATTCCCCTTCCCAATGGGCGACGCCGTCCTTCACGATTGGCAATGTCACGCGATAGCCGTTCAGATGGTGCCCGATGCGGTGTCCGCCCGGCGGCAAATCCTGCGGCAGGATAATTGTGCCGTCCGGCGCCTGAAGCGCGCTCAGGACGAAGTGCGGCGCGCGCGTCAGCGTAACCGTGTCAAAGCCGATATCCGATTGCGCAATCGAAAACGGCACACGAGCGATCTCGCCAAGGGTCAGGACGCCCGACGGATCACGCACCATGTCCTGGTTGGTGACGCCGGCAAGAATCTGGATGAAGAATTTCTCCAGAAGAAAATCATCATCCGCATCAAGCGCGCCTTCGACCAACATGAAACCGTCGCTGCCGCTGGCGAGCGTCACTAACGTGTCGTTGTTAACATTGGCCGCATCCGCGATGCCGACCGCGTAAACGCGTTCATTGAGCAGCTCATCGACGTCGGCGATGAAGGGCGCGCGCGTCTCTATGCCGTCGGTGAACACGACTGTAGCGTGGACAGCGAAGTCTCCGGCGATCGGCGAGGTCGAAAACTCGCCGGCGGCTTCCTGTAAGCCCGCTCCAATTGATGTCAGCGGAGCGTTGCTTGCAGGCCCATGCAGATCAATCTCATCGCGCACAGCCTGACGCGCCATCGAGCCAATCGGGCCCGCAATTGCAAGACCCGAGGGCGTGTCGGCCGCATCGGCGAACGAAATCAGCGCCAGAGCGTTATCATCGTAAAAATGATCAACGATCGTCTTTGCGGCATCACGCAAAACGTCGATCCGAATGCGACCGTTCCCAGCGTCCGACAACATGGAACCTGATTCATCAAGCACTAGCGCGACCGCAGCGGTTGGCCTTTCCACAGAATTTGCCGTAAGCGGAATATTATTCCACCGCCCAACTTCGTCGCCATCTGCATTGCGCGCAACCACGGTCATGACGCCGCCAGGGTCGATTGAGCCGGCTGCGCCGCCAGTAAACAGGACCCAGATCCGAAACGCTGTTGTCATTTCGCTATCCGCCACGGGGAACGGAAACGGTCCGGGCTCAAGCGCCGTAAACGATCCCGTGGGGCCGTTCTCGATCTCAAAGACCAACGGTTCACAGCTGACAACCTCGAATAGGGCCGCGCGCATGACGGTATCGCCGCTCGGCACGTCGTTAAAGTCGACTGTGGCCGTCACCAGATCCAGTTCCGGCGCGTCGCCTGATATGAAATTCGGCGTCGATCCGTTTGTCGCCACTTCGACTTCCAGCGGAATATCCCGCGGATAGCGATATCCGAGCGCGCGATGATCAAGCATCGACGCCGGCGTCGCGCCGCCAATCATTGGATCGTTGAGCGAAACCGGCCCCGCCGGCGAGTTGTTATCGCAGCCGATCGCATCCGTCGTATATTGAACGGCGGTTGGGTTATTCAGCTGCCAGATCGCCCATAATCGATCGAGATTGTTGTGATGGAGGTAGAACAATGGATCGAGCGGGCTCTCACCACTTTGCATTGTGCCGCCTGTCCAGGTGTGGCCCGGAAAATGGCTGCCGCATTCCAAAGCGCGGAAGTCCCTGTAAGTCGACGGTCCGTCTACTTCCTGTCTGATGTCGCCGATTGACGGCAACGTGTTTCCGCCGTCATTGGCCCTGCGCGTATACGTCCAATGATCGAAACGGCCGTCGGTATTGTTCCGACCACCAAAGAACGATTTCCACGGCTCGACATCGAGATTTCGGCTATCAGCGCGCGTCCAGTCCCAATAGGGCAGGACGATACGGCTATCGAAGGCTTGCAGTGCTTGCTCAACCGTCAGCAGGAGCCAACGGTGCCAGGGCATAAACTGCGGCACGTGATGGATACCGTTGAAAAAGTTGACGTCGTGCAGTTGAGCGTTCGCCTGAATAACGCCGGTATCCCAAAGATGGTTGAAACCGTTGGCCAACCGGTCGAGGGCCGCCGTATCAGCAGCCATATCCACAAAATCAATTCTGCAATGCATGATTGTCTCCCCCAATCAATAAAATCAGTTTTCAGATGTTTCCTGCGCAAGATAGGCTTCGACGGCGTCGACCAGCGTATCTTTTGCGTCCGTATAAACGTTTGCTTTAAGGACATATCCGCCATTCACTTTGGCGAATTCAAAGGGCTTGCTATCGATCAGCAAGCGTTCCTTATCGCCATCCGTAACGATGACGACGTCGCAACCGTGGATTTTGCGCGCAAGGCGCTTCGGCTTCGCAGCCTTCTTCGGACTCATGACAGAGCCTCCTTTCTAAGGGTATATGGGCAGCTAGGTGCAGGGCAGACGGGGAAATGCGCGAATGCGAAGTCTGCCTCTTGCAAGATCAGATATAGACGCAGAACAACTGAGCCGTTGTGATTTAGGTCACGTTAGCGATGGAGTATCGCACTTTGTTACGACACGTACTGATCGCCTACGCGAATGAGCGTTTCTGAGAAACCATCGCAACCTAAAGCTCACCGAGGCCCCATCGACCGTCGCATCGACTGTAGAACACATTCAGCCGCCCCACCTCGCGTCGTCACACGGCGCCGCGCGCTGACGCCATGATTTTGGTTCTCGCAGGGACCGCAGACGCCATGACATACGGCCCGGAGCGCTGTATTGAGATCGTTACTGAGACCGTTGCCGCCCGCCACTGGAGCGATCTGCGAAATGACAGCCACTTCGACCCTCCCCGATCAGCGCGCAGCGATCCGCGCTCACACGCTCAGCGATGAGGCGGGACTCGCAAGACGTCTGATGGGCGACGCCG
>JBCBBT010000092.1:0-6634 GCA_038531315.1 Pseudomonadota bacterium | reverse complement strand
CACGAGACGCCGTAGACCAGTCCGCAAATCGTTTTGGCTGCACTATCCCTAGTCTGGCCCTGCGGGGCCTCCTCTGATTAAAACCGATCCACTGGGGACCGAATATTTGGACGTCGCGCAACAGGTCGCGAAGTCTACATGGTATGCACATCGCTCCCACGAAGCGTTTGTGGCTGAAGAGTGTTTCGGGAGTCGTGGGACCGTTTCACCGTCGGCAAGACCGACAAACAGAAAACTTGTTGACCTAATCGAAGATCACTCTGAAGGCGACTTTATGCCTCTCTCGGCTCGCAGCGGTCGAACCCGCTATGTGAGTCATAGATGCTGACCAAACGGCGCGGCGCCCACCTCCGGGCTGAACTCATGACTTCGCGCTCATCGGGCTCGGGCAATAACTTCGTCGACGCACAAAATAACTGACTTACGCTTCGTACCCGGAAATTCTCAACCGATGAGCGCCTTGACGGGCATCCAAATGCCCATCGCGATCATGACGAGATTTTCGGTTAGCGAAACAAACCCGAGAGGGACGTTTGTGTCGCCGCCGACGCATGCGCATTTGAGGTCGCGCTTGTCAATGTAAACGGCTTTGTAGACGGAGGCAGCGCCGATGGCGCCGATGAACAACGCGATCGGAGCGGCGACAAGCCCGAGAACGCCGCCGGCGATCATCAGTATCCCGGCTGCGGCCTCCGCGAAGGGATAGACATAGGCGTAGGAAACATGTCGCGCCGCGAGGAGGTCGTAATTGAGAAACATCGTCGAAAACCCCTCGACGTCCTTCAGTTTCTGTAAGGCGAGCGCCGTCATTGAGAACGCAGCAAAGAGCTCAATCGTTCGTATCGAGAAGACATCACCCAGCGCGCCCCACGAAACGGCGATGGCGGTCAGGAAGCTCACCGCAAATAGCATCAAGACCGGCGTATAGGTTTTCCTATCGCTGTCTTTAACGAAGTCGGTAAAGCGCGCGCGCAGTGCGTCATAGCCGCCGACGCGCTCGCCATCGATAAAGGTCTGGGGGGTCGTTGTAACGCTATATTTTTGCTTAAGCGCGTCGACTTGGTCGCGGCTGGTTAAGCGCCGGTCATCGACGTCATAGCCCTGTCGGATCAATAGCCATTTCGATTTCAGGCCGTACGGACAGACATGGTTGTCCATCACCATTCGGTAGAGAACCGCCTGGCGCGCCGCTACCGCCGGCGCATCGCTATCCAGGTTTTGCGCGTAGGCTATAATTGAATTTATACCCATGAGGGGTATATGACTGTCACCGACGCCGCTGTCAACATTGTTGCGCCATCAAAGCCACAAACGCGGGCGGGCGCCCCCTTCCCCTGCACTCAGACCAGAGGCGGCGGGGCGCGGGGCGCGGGGCGCGCGGCCCGGTCAAGCGCAAAGCGCGCGTTGCGCGTCGCCCATGCGGATCACGACGCTGGTGAGACTTGCTCTTGCAACAGGAACGTCGCAGCCCCCTCCTCCGCGCTCCCCACAAGGGCGCGCATCCCGGCGAAGAGTTCCCGGCCCGAGCCCCAGCGATCGTCGATGAGGGCGGGCGTTTCGGACGCGCGCGCGGAAAGATCGGCCTCGGTTGTCAAGATGCCTTGTTCCGTATCCAGACGGATGATATCGCCATCGCGGACTTTGCCGATCGGGCCGCCGTCCAGCGCCTCCGGCGTCACGTGGATGGCGGCGGGCACCTTGCCCGACGCGCCGGACATACGACCGTCCGTCACCAGCGCTACCTTAAATCCCTTGTCCTGCAAAACGCCAAGCGGCGGCGTCAGTTTGTGAAGCTCAGGCATGCCGTTGGCTTTGGGCCCCTGGAAAGCGGCCACCGCGATGAAGTCGCGATTGAGTTCGCCTGCTTTAAAGCGGTCCATCAATTCCTGTTGGCTTTTGAATACGATCGCCGGCGCTTCGATGACGCGGTTTTCCGGCTTCACGGCTGAGACTTTGATGCAGGCGCGCCCAAGCGCGCCCGTCAATAGCGAAAGACCGCCGGTTTGTGAGAAGGGATCGCAAATCGGGCGCAAAATATCCAGGTCGCGTGACGCATCCGGCGCTGCGCGCCATTGCAGCGCTTGGCCATCGAGAAAAGGCTCCGCGGCGAATGCGCCCAAATCATCGCCCATCGCCGTCTTCACATCGCCGTGCATGACGCCCGCATCAATCAGCTCCCTGATGATAAAGGCGAGGCCGCCTGCATCATGGAAGTGATTGACGTCGGCGCGCCCGTTTGGATAAACGCGCGCGAGGAGCGGCGTTACGTCGGATAATGCGGAAAAGTCATCCCAGTCGATCACGATCCCGCAGGCGCGCGCCATCGCAACAACATGGATCAGATGATTGGTCGATCCGCCCGTCGCATGCAGGCCGACAATCGCATTCACGATCGAGCGTTCATCAATGACGTCGCAAAATGGGCGGTAGTCATCGCCAAGCGCTGTAGTGCGCGAGACCTGAAGCGCCGTCTCCTCAACAATGGCGCGCCGAAGCGGCGTTCCCGGATTGATAAACGCCGATCCCGGGACATGAAGCCCCATCGCCTCCATCATCATTTGGTTGGAATTCGCCGTGCCGTAAAAAGTGCACGTGCCGGGCGAGTGATAGCTTTCGCTTTCGGCTTTCAACAGCTCGTCGCGGCCGACCTTGCCTTCCGCGTAGAGCTGGCGCACCCGCGCCTTCTCATCATTCGTCAATCCCGAGCGCATAGGCCCGGCCGGCAGGAACATAATCGGCAAATGACCAAAACGGGCGGCGCCGATAAAAAGTCCGGGCACGATTTTATCGCAAACGCCGAGCATAACGGCGCCGTCAAAGACATTATGGGATAGCGATACGGCGGTCGCCATGGCGATGACATCGCGCGAGAAGAGCGACAAATCCATGCCGGGCTGGCCTTGCGTAACGCCGTCGCACATGGCCGGGACGCCGCCGGCGATCTGTGCGGTCGCACCTTCACCGGCGAGCGCATCCTTGATGATCTCAGGATAGGCGCCTAATGGTTGGTGTGCCGATAGCATATCATTGTAGGCGGTTACAATGCCGATATTCGGACCGTCGCCTCTTGCGAGTTTTTTCTTGTCGTCCACGGAGCAGGCCGCCGCGGCATGGGCGAGGTTGCCGCAGGAAACAGACGCCCTGTGCGGCCCTTTGGAGGCGGCGGCGCGCATCTGGCGCAGATAGGCCTCGCGCAAAGGTCGGCTGCGCTCGCGAATACGATCCGTCACGGCACGGACGGTCTCATTAAGTTGTGCCACGATATACTCCCTACAAACCGGTCAGGCGCTGCGTCGGCGCCCAAAAATTCAAGAAAGCGGCGCGCCGGACCAGCGACTTTCCGGTGCAAATTTTACGGCGCCCAACAAACCCAGAGATCGGGCCGCGCTCTCAAAATCGCCCGCACGGGCATCGCTTCGACCGGACCGTCTTCCAACGCTTTCACAAACGCCGCACGCTTGCCGTCGCCCGCCAGCAGAAGAATGATCAGGCGGGCTTTTTCTACCGCCCGTAATCCCAACGTCATGCGCTCGGTCTCGTCGCCGGTGACGGCGCTTTTTTGCGCTGTGACGGCGAACGCCTTCGCTTCGCCGGACAACGCCTCGTTAAGGCCGTCGGCGTGGGGAAACCAGCTCGCGGTGTGCCCGTCATCGCCCATGCCAAGAATAACGCAATCGAATTCTCCGCGATCTGCGAGGTCGTTTTCGACGGCCGCCGCCGCACGGCTTGGTTTCGTCCTGTCGCGATAGAGGCCGTGAATTTGAACACCTTCGGCATGGGAGAAAGCATTTTTGACAAAGGTTTCGTTAGAACGCGGATGATCCGCGCTGACCCATCGCTCGTCAACGAGGGTCAAATGGACGCTGGACCACGGAAGGGTCTTACCGGCGAAATATCGATACAGCGCTTCCGGCGTTGAGCCGCCGGAGACCGCCATTTCAAAGCGCCCTCGGGCGGCGATCGCGTCCCCCGCGATCATCGCTAAGAGGTCGCCAAGCCGCGCGGCCATCATGCTCCGCGATGGAAAATCAATGCTTGCGCAATCAGGCCCCATCGAACCACGCCCGTCCGTCGCGATCCAGCATCATCGCCGCCTGGACCGGCCCGTCCGTACCGGCGGGATAGGCGTGCACCGGCGTTTCGTCAGACGCCCAGGCGCTCAAAATGCCGTCAACCCATTTCCAGGCCGCCTCGACTTCATCGCGACGCATGAATAATGCGAGATCGCCGCGGACAACAGCCATCAACAAGCGCTCATACGCATCCGGATATCGCGCCTCAAATTGCTCTGCATAGGAAAGATTAAGCGGCACATAACGCAGGCGCATGCCGCCAGGTCCCGGATCTTTCGTGACAAGCAACAACTTAACGCCTTCATCAGGCTGCAGGCGGATCACCATACGCGTCGGCTGCAATGACGCATCATCAACGAGCGCATGTGCGACATTCTTAAACTGGACGATAATCTCAGAATAGCGCGCCCGCATGCGCTTGCCGGTGCGCAGATAGAAAGGAACACCTTTCCAGCGCCAGTTGTCGATGTTTGCTTTAAGCGCAACAAAGGTTTCGGTATCCGACTTGTCACCCAATTCCTCGGCATAACTCGCCGCAACGTCCCCATCCGCGGCGCCGGCGGAATACTGCCCTCTGACTGTCGCCTGCCGAATATTGTCGGGCCCGATCGGACGCAGGGCGCGCAACACTTTTATTTTCTCATCGCGCACCGTGTCGGGCGACAAGTCAAAAGGCGGCTCCATCGCCACGAGACACAAAAGCTGGAGCAAGTGGTTCTGCACCATATCACGCAAAGCCCCGGCGGTGTCGTAATAACTGGCGCGATTGCCCGCGCCGATGGACTCGGCGACCGTGATCTCTACGTGGTCAATAGCGTTGCAGTTCCAGACCGGCTCAAATAGCGAGTTCATGAACCGCAAAACAATCAGGTTCTGGACAGTTTCCTTACCGAGATAATGGTCGATACGGAAGATTGCATCTTCATCGAAGGCCGCGCCGACGGCGTCGTTGACCGCTCGCGCAGACTGCAGATCTCGCCCAATCGGCTTTTCAAGAACAATACGCGCGCCGGGTGATTTTAGCCCCGCAGCGACGATGTTGTCAGCGACCGCACCATAAATCGACGGCGGCAAGGCCAGATAAAAGACGCGCTGTTTATCGCCGCTTTCCGCGAGGATGTCTTTCAGGCCCGACCAGTCAGCGTCGGCGCTGGTCGCATCGATTTTGCAATAGTCGATCATCGCCGAAAAGGCCGCCCACTCGTCGTCATTGATGGGCTCGCTCGGATGAAATTTTTTGAATGCGTCGATGGCCAGATCCCGAAACGCCTCCGCCGCCATTTCCGAACGCGAGACGCCGATAATCCGTGACGCGGTCGGAATCTGGCCATCGCGCCAACGGTGAAACAACGACGGAATCAGTTTGCGTAAGGACAAATCGCCAGCCGCCCCGAAAACGATAATATCGAATGGCGTCACCGGCACCAGTTGGGCGGCCGATTTCATCGCGGATGTATCAGCCGCGCCGGCTGATCGGGTTGTGACGGGCTGGTCCATCGTCGGGCGTCAAAATCCTCTGCAAGGGGCTCAGATTAAACCAGAGCATTGCCGGTGTGAATCTTTATTCGACCGATTCCTTTGTGGCGTGTTTCAGATACGCAATCAAATCGGCGCGCTTTTCCCGGTCCCTCACGCGGGTCGCCATGCGCGTACCCGGCGCGAAGCGGCGAGGATGAGCAAGAAAAGCCGATAGCGTCTCTTCAGTCCAGACAATGTCGGTTTTTTTCATTGCGTCCGAATAGTCAAAAGCCGCAAGCGACCCGGCGGGTCTGCCAAAAAGGCCGTAAAGATGCGGCCCCTTTCCTTGCGCGCCGGCGGTTAGGGCATGGCAGCCGGCGCAGCGTCGAAAGACGCGGGCCCCAGCTTCGGCGTCGCCGGCGACAAACTGTTCTCGCGAAGCGCTTTCTTCTTCCGGGTTCTCGCCGCCAAACGCCGTGCCGGCCGGAACGCCCGCGAAAATCAACACGGCGATGATCGCCGCCCGCCCCCGCAGCACGGCCGGCCCGGCGTCGCGCGACGTCCGCGCGCCGTCAGTCATTTTTTTCCTCAGTATCGGCTTTGACTTCTCCTGCGCTTTCGCTGTTCGCGACGGGGGCTGTATCGACACGCGTCTCGAGGGCGGCGAGCGCGGTTTCGCGGGCCCGATTGATCTGTGTCGCCAGAAAATCGGTGCCGCCGATGTCGGGGTGGAGCTTGCTGATCAGTTTCTTATAGGCCGCCTTGATCTCGTCAGCGCTTGCGCCTTTTGAGACCCCAAGCACGGAGAACGCTTCATCTGGCTCCATGTCGCTGCTTTGAGACACTTGCGGCGCTGAGGCGCGCTCGCTGTCCGCTGCATTATCCGCGGCAATGGCCCGTGCGCGCCACAACTCCGTACCGAGAATAGCAGCCGAAGCGAGCAACACCATAAAGGCAAGCGGCCAGAGCTTGGCTGCGCCGAGCACCGCAATGATGGCGAGAAATGCGACCCCTTTAAAGAGCGTTTCGTTGGCCCCGTCACGCGCACTGACGCCGCCGCTCCGCGCGACGCGGACGAGGACCCATCCCGCGGCGGCGAACGC
>JBCBBT010000091.1:0-6989 GCA_038531315.1 Pseudomonadota bacterium | reverse complement strand
GGACCGCTTCCTTCAGGATCTTGACGCGGTTGGAATTGACCGCCTCGTCGATAATCGACGGATCGAGCATGTCGGAGCGGCGCAGGATTTCCTTCTTCAGCGCCGAGGAGACGAAGAAATACATCTGCGTCAATAATTGCGGCGGCAGGTCGTAGCGCTTGGTCATCGGCGCCTGCAGCTCGGAGATGGTGCGCGAATGTTCGACCAGCTTTTCCATGGAATCGCTGTTCAGCTTGGCGCCGCGGTTTTCCGCCAGCGAGACGAGCACTTCCTTGTCGCCGCGCTCGACAAGCTCTGCCGAGACCGCCTCGGTCACCTCGCGCCGCTTGGTGATCGCTTTCATGTGACCCTGGCCGCGCTGGCGGACGATGCGGATGAGGTCGTCTTCGGTTAGCGCCGCCGAGCGCGTCAAAATCGGTTCGGCGACGGAGATTTCATCATGGGCGAGCTGGCGCACGAGGCCGCGGGGCGCTTCGGCGACGTCAGCAAGCTTTTCGGCGATCTCCCGGCGCAGCGAGGTTTCGACCGATTGGGTCACTTTCGACATGATCACGTCGAAATGCTGCATCTCCGATGAGGTGTACCGGTCGGGCGACGCCATGAAGACGTCCGTAATCTCGCGTAGGAGATCGCGGCGCTTGGCGCTGGAATCCTCCTTTGCAACCGCAATGAGTTGTTTGAGCCGAGACTGCTCGCCCGCCATGTCAGAGCACCTTCATTAAGACCTTCGCACCCATGATGACCCGAAATCGTAAAAATTGTGTCTCCGCGAAGGCGGTCTTGTGGGCGCGCGGGCGCGCGCGGCGCGGGCCGTCCGCTCCCTATTCGCGGTGACGCAGCGAGTTGCAGGGTGGTTAACGAGCCGATAGAAATGCGCGCACATTAACAAGTGCGCCGCGCGCCGCGCGGTGTTCATTCGGGTTTCATCAAAAGCGGGCGATGGGTGCGATGACAGCAAAAATTAAGGGCGCAGGACAACCAAAGGTCGCAACCGGGCGGACGGCGACGGCGCCGACGCGTCTGGCGCGCGCGCTCGCGGCGGCGGCGGGCCTCGCCCTTATCGCGGGCTGCGGGACCAGCGGCGGCTTCGCCGGCATCGGCGGCAAGATTAACTATGCGGAAGGTTCAGCCCTCAGCGCCGAAATGTCGGGCCGCGACGTCGAGGCGCTTTACGATACTTTCCTTGAGGCGATGGAACAGGGCGCGGCCGGCGACGCCGCGCGCTGGACCGGCGCTTCCGCAAGCGGCGCCGTGACGCCGGGCCCGCGTCAGGTCGGCAATCTTCTGGCCGATCCGAGCGCGCTGATCGATTTCCGCCCCGGCCTGTTTTTGTCCCACGCCTATGAGACCGAACTTGGCGAATATGTCGTGACGCGCAATTCCAATGTCCGTTTCGGGCCGTCGACGGAAACCAGGATCGCCGAGCAACTGGACTCAGGCACAGGCGTTGAGGTGATCGGCCGCGTCGTCGGCGAGCCCTGGATGCTGATTGCCATCGACGGCGAGATCCGCGGCTTTGTTTATGAAAAGCTGATGGTGCGCCGCCCCGGCCTCGAGCTTGATCTCGCCGGCGGGCCGACGCGCCGCCCGCATCTGTGCCGCGCGTTCGAACAAACGATCCGCGTCGCCGGCCGCAGCGACCGCTGGTCCGGCGTCGCCTGCGATAAGGCCGGCGACAAGTCCAGCGACGGGGGCGACGGCTGGCGCCTGCGCCGCCCGGAAGAAGGCGCGCCCGTGCGGCTATACTAAATCGAGACGGGCTTTCTTGCCTGTTTTTGATGCGTCCGAAGGCGCAATCCGACGCCGGCGGAAGTCGTCCAGATCATCAGTGCACTGAGCGGTCTCCATGAGGAAAGTTCGAACGCCGCTTCCGTCACAAAAGTCAGGGAATAGGTTCGACACCTGGCCAGCATGACCGGATTTGGCCCGAAGGCGACGTTGCGTAGGGTCTCTTCTTCCCCCGCTTGCGGGGGAAGTGGCCCGAAGGGCCGATGGGGGTTCACGGACGACCAGCAATGAAAACTGTTGAAACGTCTTCTTCAATGACGAGCGTTAGAACCCCCTCCGTCTCGCTGCGCTCGACACCTCCCCCGCGAGCGGGGGAGGAGCATGACGCTGCGCCTTTGT
Organism: Pseudomonadota bacterium; assembly: GCA_038531315.1. GTDB lineage: Bacteria > Pseudomonadota > Alphaproteobacteria > Caulobacterales > Parvularculaceae > JAJFFW01. Next base: position 4,862 of record JBCBBT010000091.1, on the reverse strand, counting down.
CTGAAATTGGCGAGTTTCCACCCTTCTAATTGAGTATTCACGCCAAAACCGGGCGGGCGGCTTACCGTCGTCTGAAGACGCGCCGTCCGCCGCCGTCGCCGCCGTCGCGGCGGACGGTGCGCAGGCCGCGCGCGACGTCGTCATAGAACGACAAGAGCGCGTCTTCATCGGCGTGGATGACCGCGGGCGTTGCGCCGTTGATCGGGCGGCGCGGCAGGTCCTGATGGGCGGCGAGCATGAAGTCGCGCCAGATTTCCGCCGGGATTTTCCCGCCGGTGATCTTTTCCATGCCGCGGAAATTATCATTGCCGACCCAGACGCCGGCGGTCATTTGCGCCGTGTACCCCATAAACCAGGCGTCGCGCCAGTCATTCGTGGTGCCGGTCTTGCCGACGGCGGCCCGCCGGCCAAGCTGGGCGCGCCCGCCGGTCCCATTATGCATCACCTGGTAGAGAAGGTGGTTCATGTCGCGCGAGACTTTGGCGGACAAGACGCGTTTGGCCGGCGCGGCGTCGCGCTCAAAGACGATATTGCCGCTCTGGTCGACGATCTTGGTGATCGCATAAGGATCGGCGGAAAGCCCGCCGCGCGCCAGCGGCAGATACGCCGCGGTCAAATCCTCCAGCGTCATGTTCGAGGCCCCGAGCGCGATCGAGGGATGGGCCGGCACGTCGGCCTTGACGCCAAGGCGCTTGGCGGCTTCGGCGACTTTCTTGCGCCCGACCTGTTCGGTGATCTGTACAGCGATGGTGTTGACGGATTTGGCGAGCGCTTCAGTGAGCCGCATGGGCCCGTCGAAGCGGCCTGAATAGTTTTCCGGCCGCCACCCGTCGATATCGACCGGCTGGTCGATGAATTTTGTTTGCGTGGTGACGCCGTTTTCGAGCGCTGCGACGTAGACGAACGGTTTAAAGGCCGAGCCCGGTTGGCGTTTGGCCTGCGTCGCGCGGTTAAACTGGCTTTCGACATAGGAAACCCCGCCGACAAGCGCGCGCAGGGCCCCGTCCGCATCATAGGCGACGAGGGCGGCCTGTTCGGCGCCGGCGAGTTTTGCTTCTGTCGTGATCGCTTTGGCGATGGCGGCTTCGGCGGCTTTTTGCATGCGCAAGTCAAGCGTCGTTGAGACGATCAGATCGTTTCTGATGGTCGCCTGAGCGCGCGCCGCGCCGCTGTTTTTTTCGCCGGCGCTACCGTCACCTGCGCTATTGTCACTGGCGCTATTGTTACTGGCGCTGTTATTGCTGGCGTCATTGGCTCGCGCGATCGCGTATTCCTGCGCTTTGGCGGCGACATAATCGAAGAAATATCCAAGGCCCGCATCGACATTGGAAGACGTGATGACCGGCGGGTTTTCCCTCGCCGTGCGCGCTTCAAACGGCGTCACGGCGCCGGTTTCCAGAAGATTGTCGAGCACTTCGCGGGCGCGGCTCTCCGCGCCGAACGGATTTTGCGTCGGCGCCAGCGACGACGGCGCCTTGGGCAGGCCCGCCAGCAACACCGCCTCGGCGAGCGTCACGTCAGACGCGGATTTGTTGAAATAGGTCTTCGAGGCGCTTTCAATCCCGTAGGCGCCGGCGCCCAGATAAATCCGGTTCAGATAAAGCGACAGGATTTCATTTTTCTCGTAATGGCCTTCGAGCCAGAGCGCGAGCAACGCCTCGCGGATCTTGCGCTCATAGGTTTGTTCCGGCGACAGAAAGAGAACCTTGGCGAGCTGCTGTGTGATCGTCGAGCCGCCTTCGACGACGCCGCCGGATTTGATGTTTGAAAACGCCGCCCGCATGGTGCCGCGGATATCGACGCCCATGTGGTTGTAAAACCGCCGGTCCTCCGTGGCGAGAAAAGCGTTCACGAGATGATCGGGCAGGTCTTCGATACGCACCGCCTCGCCGTAGCGCGCGCCCCGGGCGGCGACTTCATCCCCATACCGATCAAGCACGATCACCGACGGCAGGCGATTGACCGCCCATAAGTCGGCGCCGATCTGATCGCGCGGGGCGAAATACAAAAACGCCGCCGCAAGCCCGGCCCCGAGCGCCAGCGAGCCAAGGGACGCGCCAAGGGCGGCAAGCCGCATGGGGCGGCCCTTGAAGAAGGCCTCAATGGGTCCTTGAAAGCGACGTTGGGATGTCGTCCGGCGGCGCTTATGTGTTTTTTTTCGGTTTTTTCTCCGACTGGATTTGGCGCTCGCTTTTTTCGTTGATTTCTTTAACCGGCCCGCGACGCGGCTGCGGCGCGCGAGGTCCTCGCGGAAGAGCCGCCAGGCGGTGGCGAAGTCGCCGCCGACATCTTTGACGCCCGCGCCGATGCGCGCCAGGCCGGCGCCGACGAGCGCCAGCGGGGTGCGCGAGGCGCCGCCGTTCGCCCGGCTTTTTCGGTTGGTTTTTCGCTTCTCAGTCGACAACGCGCGCTACCTGTTCCTGACGCCTTCTTCACGGACCCCAATCGGGCGGTTGGCGGGCGCCCTTTTCGGTGTCTTATAATACGGGTCCAATGCCCTGCGCAGCAAGGATCGCACCGCGCCGGCGCCCGCCCGCCCGGGCGTTGGCGCCGCCAATGAGTGTGCAATCAGTGGCGCAAATGGCCCAACCGGCCTAGTCTTGCGGGGCAAGCATGGCGCATTCAAGACGCGAAAGGGCCGCAATCAGGGCGCGAAATCCGGGTTTGCGCCCGTCATTGGCGCGGCGGCGGTGATGCGGCGGCGCGATCAGGGCGCGGCGCGACGCCGCCACATGGTGCGAACAAGCGGGCGGGATGGGGGTCGATGATGACCGATAAGAAATCTGGCGTGAGCGAAAAGAAATCCGGACGACACCGCGACGGCGCGCGCGGCGCGGCGCTCGCCCCGCGCTATTGGGAGACAAAAAAACTCTCCGCCATGAACGACGCCGAATGGGAAGCGCTGTGCGACGGGTGCGGTCGGTGCTGTCTTTATATCCTCCACAACGAAGAAACCGGCGACGTCTTCGAGACCGATGTCGCGTGCCGTTTGTTTGATCCGGCGCAACGGCGGTGTACGGATTATCAAAATCGCGCGGCGCGCGTGCCCGACTGTGTGCGCCTGACCCCTGAAAACGCCGCCGCCCTCGACTGGATGCCGGAGACTTGCGCCTATCGCCGTCTCGCCCGCGGCCAGTCGCTGCCGGACTGGCACCCCTTGCTGACCGGTGATCGCGACAGTGTCGTCAACGCCGGCGTCGCCGTCGCCGCCGATCTCGTCCCTGAAGAAGCGATCGACGACGACATGCTCGAAAGCCGCATCACCCGCGCCCGCTGACCGGTGACCCGATGTGTGGAGGCGATCTTGTCAATCAACGCCGCGACCTTCAGCGGCTGTGTTGCGGTTTTTCGCGGCAGGGCGACGCGCACCGGTTGGGTCAGAAATTTTCGCTGAGGGTGAGCTCCGCCTGCCATAGCTGGACCGAGCGGTCCCCGTTTTCGGGCGTTGGCCGGTCCGAGGGGAAGACGATGGTCGTCGTTCCGGGGATGATGCTTGCGGCGTATTCGTCATAGGGCGAATTAATCTTGCACCCGAGGTTTTTGGGCGCACTCCAGGCGCCGTTGATGCGCCTTGCAATAAAAAGATCGTTGCCGCCGCAGCCGCCGCGATTGGCGTAGGTGATCAGCATCAGGGCGCCGTCGGGCGAGACCCAGGCGCCGTCGTCGCGGTCGGGTGAGTTAATCGGCGCAGGCAGGGGTTCCGGTTTTAAAAAGCCGCCTGCGCCGTCGGCGCGCGCCAGGAAAACATCGCGCTCGCCCGTCGCGTCGAGCCGCTCGCTCCAGAAATAAAGATCGCCGTCCACCGTGAGGTTGGGCGCTGTTTCGTTATTGACAAAGCGCAGCGATTTCACCGCGCCCTCACGGATGCGGTTAAGATCCGGGCCCATCAGGAGTGTCGGCGTCGCCTGGCGATCGGTCAGGTCGAGCCGCCACAGGTCAAAGTTTTCCGAAACCGACGGCCCGGTTTGATCAGGACGCGGCGCAGACCAGGAAAACAACAAGGCTGCGCCGTCCGGCGTCACGCTCGGATAGTCAACGCGCGCTTCAATCCGCGGATCGGCGGGCAACGCGACACGGTCCGGCGCCGACCAGCCCGTTTCGGTGCGTACGGAACGTTTCAGCCGCTGCGGGCACTCCCAGATCGGCGCGCATTCTGTTTGTGCAAAATACATGACGGTCCCGTCCGGACTGAAGCCCGGGGTCAGCGTTATGCGGCCTTCGGGTTTGAAAACCGCCGGGAAAAACCGGGTCGGCGCGCCGGGCTGTGCCGCTTCCTGCCCGGATGCGTGCGGCGTTGAAATGGCTGGCTGACGGGCGCCGCCCGGCGGGGCGCAGGCGGCGAGCGCTGTTGACGACAAGAAAAGGGCGGCGGCGAGGGGCATGATCGTTGAGGTCATGGGATAGAGCTAGCGCAGAACGCCTTGACCTGTCTGATCGAAAACGAAAGTATGATGACGAAAAACGATCAAAATCACGGAGATCGTGATCGAATTAGGGTAAGGTGCGCCAATGCTCGATGCGTTTGACAAAGCCATCCTCGCCGCGCTTCAGCGCAACAATCGCCTTTCCATGGCCGAGATCGGCGCGTCTGTCGGGCTATCGGAACCCTCGGCCCGGCGCAGGACGGCGCGGCTTCGGCGCGAGGGCTATATTGTCGCCGACGTCAGTCTCGTCGATCCGGCAAAAATCGGCATTACCGTGATCATCGCCGTGCGTTTTGAAAAAGAAAGTCAGAAGACCTACAGCGCATTCAAATCAGAAATGCGCGCAACGGACGAAATTGTTCAGTGCTACACCGTCACCGGAGACGAGGACTTTATTCTGATCGGGCATTTTCGCGACATGGCGCGCTATGACGACTG
>JBCBBT010000090.1:0-7310 GCA_038531315.1 Pseudomonadota bacterium | reverse complement strand
GTCACGGCGGCCTATTTGACGATCTGCAATTCCGGAACAGCGCCGATTGTTCTGACCGGCGCGGCGAGCCCGATCGCCGTCGCCGCGGAAATTCATCAAACAACCACCGACGCCGACGGCGTTGCGCGCATGACGCAGGCCCCGCCGCTGACGATTGCGCCCGGCGACGGTCTCAGGCTGTCGCCGGGCGGCCCGCACGTCATGTTGATTGGCCTCGCCGCGCCGCTTGCGCCGGGGGCCGTCGCGCCCTTCACTTTATCCTTCGAGGACGGAACAACGCTCGCCGTCGAAGCGCCGGCGCGCGCGATTGCAGGCGCGTCCAACTAATCGCCCCGATGCGGGAAGCGCAGCGGCGAACGGCGTCTCAATTGCGCTTTGCATCCGGCTATGCGAAGGACCGCTCCTTGATTTTTGCAATTGGAACCGAATGGCCCGACGATCAGATAAATCGCCCCGCGACCAGAAGGCGACCCGTAAATGACCGACAAGACCGCCTCGTCCGCCGCATCGCCGGCCGCCCAACCGATGATGTCGCGGCGCGAACGCAAAAAGCTCGAAACGCGGCGGCGCATCCTCGATGCGGCGATTTCACTGATGAGCGCGGCGAGCTATGACGCGGTCAAAATCGAGGACATTGCGCGCAAGGCCGATATCGCCAATGCGACATTCTTTTTGCATTTTCCGAACAAGGCCTCGCTGATCGCCGCCTTCAATGAGCAGGTGTCGGAAAAGATCGCCGAACGGCTGAAAGAGTTCTCGCTGCCCGCCGCCGATCAACTGGAATTGTTGCGCGCGCTGGTTCTCGACGAATGGAGCCGCCACGGCGCGCTGTTGCGCCAGTTCGTCGTCGACGCCGCGAATGACGGCAACGCGTTGATCGCTTCAAGCGACAGCCTCGCCGCGCTTGCCGAGCAAATTGTCCGCGACGGTCAGGAGGCGGGCGAATTCGCGGCCGATTACGACCCGGCGCTTGTCGCCAGCACGCTCACCGCAGGCTGGCGCGCGTCAACCGTCTCTTGGGCCGTCACCGGCGACGACGACAAAGCCCGGCGCGACAACCGCCAGATTCTCGATCTGATCCTGAACGGGCTGGTGCGCGGCGGCGGCGACTAGGACCCGGGTTTGACCGCGCCGCGATTGATCACGTCATCGCCCGCAAGAAGCATCGCCGGATCGATCCCCGGTTTTTTCGAAAGCGCCTGATAAAGCCCGGTGAAGTCCCGCGCTGTTTCCCTGAACAAATGCTCAAAGGATTCGATGACGAAATAGGTCTTCTGGAAATCGTCGACCATATAATCCGTCTGCAGAATACGCTCCAGATCGAACGCCACCCTGTGCGGGATCGGGCTTTCGACGGAATAAATTGTTTCATCCTTCGATGAGAGCATGCCCGCGCCGAAGGCGCGCAAGCCGTCTTCGGTTTTGATCAGGCCAAACTCTACAATATACCAGTAAAGCCGCGCCAGCATTTTCTGACCGCCATGGGCGATCGCTTTGGGGCCCGCTTCGCCATATTGGCGCATGTAATCGGCGAACACCGGGTTCGACAAAAGCGGCACATGGCCAAAGAAATCGTGAAAGATATCCGGCTCGACGAGGTAGTCGATTTCCTCCGGTTTGCGCATCCACCAGCTGACCGGAAAACGTTTGTTCGCCAGATGATCGAAAAAGACATCGTCGGGGATCAGACCCGGCACCGCAATCAGCGACCACCCGGTCGCCTTGCCCAAAATCTCGTTGGCGTCGTCAAGCCGCGGGATCGCCTCGCGCGCATTGAGCGCATTGAGCCCGCGCAGGAATGCCTCATCCGCGTAGCCCGGCAACAACGCCTCCTGGCGCTGGTACAAAAACCGCCAGCGCGCATGGTCTTCCGGCGTGTAGCGATCATAGGGTTGATCGATGGTGTAATCGTCCCGCGCAGCGTCGTAATCGCCGCGCAGCGCATGATTTGTGTTGGCGTCAAACGGATTGGCGGGGTTGGGGGCGGCGGTTTCCATGCCGCGAGATTAACCGGCATTGCAGACAAAATCTTATCAAATTCTGCACTAAGCGGACATAAAACAGGAAATCCTTGCGAATATCGCGAATTTATAGGAAATTTTCCAGAATGCTCGACCACATCGATCGCAAACTCATTGGCCTGTTGCAGGAAGACGGGCGGCTTACAAACGCCGAGCTTGCCGACGCTGTCGGCCTGTCGCAATCGGCTTGCCACCGGCGGGTCAAGCGGCTGGAGGAGACCGGGGTTATCTCCGGCTACGGCGCATTTGTCGACCGCAAGCGCGTGGGGCTCACTGTTCTCGGCTATGTCTCGGTCAAGATGGAACGCCACGATGAGGAGACGCTCGGCGCTTTCGTGCGCGGCGTCGAGGCGATTGATGAAATCGTCGCCTGCTATGCGATTTCAGGCGGCGGCGACTATCTGTTGAAAGTGGTCGCAGAAGACATGGACGCCTATGCGGCGGTGTCGCTGAAGAAACTCTCGCGCCTTCCCGGCGTGAAGGACTCGCAATCGACCTTTGTCTTGTCGACCGTTAAGCTGGAACAGTCCTGGCCGATTTAGGCGCCGCGCTGCGGCGCGCGCGTCAACGCCGGTTCAGGCGCAGTCAATGCACCGCACAACCGTTGGGTCGATCTCAAGGCGCTTTACCGCGATATCTTCTCCGCATGCGTCGCAATAGCCAAAATCGCCCGCGTCGATGCGCGCCAGCGCCGCGTCGATCCGGCGCGCTTCGCTGAGGCGGCGTTGCTCCTGGGCGTTCGCCATCGCCTGTTGTTGTAGCGCGTCCTGACGCGACAACCTGCCGACGGATTGCTGATCGAGCGTCACGGGCCGGCGCGCCTCTTCGGCGTTTTGCGACAACGCCGTCAGCTCGCGCTTACGCGCCTCCAGGCGCAAGCGGAAGCGATCCAGCATTTCAGGGGTCATGCGGCGTAGACATCGAGAAGATGACGGCGAATGCGCGCCGCGCCGGCGATCGCGTCACCCGTATTGGGGTCTTTCAACACTGGCCCCGCCGCCACTGCGTCTGGTTCGCGAAGCGGCGACCACAGATACGCGATCTCACGTTCGCACAGGATTTCCTTGACGAGGCGGGCGCCGGGGTCGCGCTCGCCCGCACTCAATTCGAGCCGCTTTTCCGGCTGACGGCTTTTTGCCGCGAACGTCCCGCGCAGCCCCCGCGCCAGCGTCGCCAGCTGCGACGACAGATGATTTAACGGCCCCAGCCAGTGAACCAGCGGCTGCGCGCCGCCATAGGTATTGCGGATATAACGCGCAATATCGCCGCTTTCATAAAGCGCTTCGTCCGTATTGGGATCGATTAGATAAGGAAACTGCGCCTTACCGCCGCGCGCCTTGACTTCCGGGCGGAACCGCGCGCCCGATTTCGGACACGGATAGACGATGGTCGCGACGCCGGCCTGCGAAATCGCCTCGCGCGCCACCCGGCAAAACGGACAGCCTTCGAATTCAAACAGTTCAAGCGGCTTTTGCGCGGTCTCGCCCGGAACGCCGTCGCGGCCCGCCGCGCCCGCGCCGAGACGCAACGCCGAGGCGAGCATCGATAATCCCAGATTGACCGTGAATATGAGCGACATCGTCTGAGCGTTATCCCTGTTTTTCCCAGCGCCCGCCGTCCGATTGCTTCCAGTAGGTCGCATCGAGCCCCGCCGCCTTCACTGCTTTCCAGAAATCGCGCGCGTCGGCGACGTCATTGTCATTGCGACCGTTGAAAATCGTCACGACACGGTCAAAGCCGGCTAACGCCTCCACCGGCGCACGCGCGCCGTTCACGAAAAAAACGATATTGCCGGCGTTTGGATGGTCGTCGCCGTCGGTCAGCCAGATCGGCTGGCGCGCGGCGCTTGCGTCTTCGGGATCGCCAGCGCCGTGCGGCAAAAAGGAATCGTCGCGCCAGGTCCAGAGCATCTCGTCGAGCGCCTTCACCTCGCTCGCCTCGCGCGTGCGCACCAGCGCCTTCCAGCCTTTGGCCAACGTCTTTTCGAGAAGATCGGGCAAGACCGCGTCAAGCCGCGCCCGTTCGAGGTGATAGAAAAGCACTTCCGTCATAGGCCGGTTTTACCATCGCCCGCCGCAAACGAAAGCGCGCCGGCCTCACCGCGCGGCCAGCTTGTCCAGAAGATCGATGAATGTGCGGGCCTCTTTCGCCCCCAGCCGGCGCAATAGCGCATCATTAAAGCGCGCCGCCTCGCCGCAAATCCGGCGATGAGCTTTCTCCCCGGCGGGCGTCAGGGACAGCCATTCCACGCGATTGTCAGCGTCGTCGGGCCGCCGTTTCAGCCATTTGCGCCGCTCAAGCGCCGCCACCGCGCGCGAGACTTTGGTTTTGTGCATCGCCGCACGCCCGCAAATATCGCGCGCCGTCAGCGCGCCATATTGGCCAAGATGGGCCATCACGCGCCATTCGGGCCGCGTCAGCGCATATTCGCGACGGTAATAGGCGTAAAAATCGCGGCTGACCGCCTCGCCCGTCTGAACGATCCGGTAGGGAAGAAACTGTTCGAGATCGAATTCTTGCGCCTGCGCCATGGGACGAGGCTATCGCTTGATAGTTACATTTACAACTATTAAACTTCGCGCCAGAGCACAGGGAAAAATCAATGAACGAAAATTCCGACACCGCCCGCGCCGCAAAAGCCGACATCGCGGCGCTGCGCTACATGTCCGGCTTCGGCAATGATTTTGAAACCGAAGCGTTGCCCGGCGCCCTGCCCGTCGGCATGAACAATCCGCAAAAATGCGCTTATGGACTTTATGCGGAACAATTGTCCGGCTCGCCTTTTACCGCGCCGCGCAGCGCCAATCAGCGCTCCTGGCTCTACCGCATTCGCCCTTCGGTGAAACACGTCACGACATTTGCGCCCGCGAGCTTCGAGCATTGGAAATCGGCGCCGCATGTTATCGACGATGTCGCCTCGCTGACCCAGATGCGTTGGGATCCGCTCCCCGTCCCGACAACGCCCACGACGTTCGTCGAGGGGATCGCAACCATGACGACCGCCGGCGATGCAGCCGGACAAACCGGGATGGCCGCGCATCTTTATGCGGCGAGCGCGGATATGGGCGACGATTTTTTCAAAAACGCCGACGGCGAATTGCTGATCGTGCCCGAACGCGGCGCGCTGTTGTTAAAGACCGAATTTGGTCTTCTGAGCGTCGCGCCCGGCGAAATCGCGGTTGTCCCGCGCGGTGTAATTTTTTCCGTCGACCGCGCCGCCGGCGATCAGGGCGCGCCTGAATGCGCCCGCGGCTATATCTGCGAAAACTACGGCGCCAAATTCACGCTGCCCGAGCGCGGCCCCATCGGCGCCAACGGCCTCGCCAATGCGCGCGATTTCAAAATCCCTGTCGCATGGTTTGAAGACCGCGAGGAACCGGCGACGCTGACGATCAAATGGTGCGGCCGGTTTTATAAGACCAGCATCGCCCAGTCGCCGCTCGACGTCGTCGCCTGGCATGGCAATTACGCACCCTATAAATACGACCTTTCGACCTTTTCGCCGGTCGGCGCGATTGCGTTCGATCATCCGGACCCGTCAATCTTTACGGTGCTCACTGCGCCGCTCACCGAGCCGGGCGCGGCCAATGTCGATTTCGTGATTTTTCCGCCGCGCTGGATGGTCGCCGAAAATACGTTCAGGCCGCCGTGGTTTCATCGCAATATCATGAGTGAATTCATGGGGCTGATCTGCGGCGCTTATGATGCGAAGGAAAAAGGCTTCATCCCCGGCGGGTCCAGCCTTCACAATATGATGCTGCCGCACGGGCCCGACAGCGACGCGTTCGAAGCGGCCTCGAACGCAGACCTCGCGCCGGTCAAACTCGACGACACGATGGCCTTCATGTTCGAAACGCGCCTGCCGCAACACGTCACCCGCTTCGCCTATGACAGCCCCGCCCGCCAGCGGGACTACGCAGACTGCTGGGCGGGTCTTGAAAAGAAATTTAACGGTCAGCGAACGCCTTGAACCTGTTCCGGTAAGGTCTCAGCCGCTGCAGCGTTCTGCAATCGTCTTCATGGGAACCGTTGCATCGGCGAGCAAAGCGGGATCGGGCGACGCTTTGTCCATGATGAGCTTTTTCGAGACAATGAATTCCGCCGGCGCGTTGATCGCATCGACGGCGATCAGCCGCCGCTCTTTCAGATAAAAAACGGCGAATTGGCGATCGTCCGGCGCGCCGCGCACGACGGTTTCATCATAGCCGCTGGAAACGCCGGCGATCTGTAACTTGAGATCATACTGATCGGACCAGAACCACGGACAATCCTCGCGCGGGCGCGGTTTGCCGGCGATCGCCGCCGCCGCCAGCTTGCCCTGTTCGATGGCGTTGTGAACGCTTTCAAGCCGCACTAGCGCGCCGTCATTGACGAGCGGGCGGGCGGCGCAATCGCCGACCGCAAAGATCGCGGGATCGGATGTGCGCGCATCACGGTCCGTCAAAATGCCGCCGCCCGCAAGCGCAACTCCGGCTTGCGCCGCAATCTCGGCGTTCGGAATGATCCCGACACCAATCAAGACCATATCCGCATCGATAACCTCGCCCCCTGCGAGCCGGACGCCGGAGACGGCGCCCCCCTCACCGGTAATTTCACTGACGCTGGCGCCAGTGTGAATCTCGACGCCCTCGCGCTTATGCGCGTCTTCGAAGAACTGACTGATCGGCGCGCCTGCGACGCGTTGAAGGACGCGCGCGGCGGTCTCGACGAGGGTCACGGCGTGGCCGAGCTGGCGCGCCGCCGCCGCCGCTTCAAGCCCAATATAACCGCCGCCAATAATCACGATGCGCCGCGGCGTTTCCATATGCGCTTTGATGGCGTCGATATCGGCGAGCCCGCGCAACAGGAAAACTCCCTTAAGCGTTGCGCCGTCAATCGCCGGCATGCGCGGCCGCGCGCCTGTGGCGATGATCAGCGCACCGTAAGACCGGCTTGAGCGATCATCAAAACGCACCTGCCTGGCGTTACGGTCGATCGCCTCTGCGCGCACGCCCGTGATCAGATCGACATTTTGGTCCTGATACCAATCGTCCGGGCGCAAATAGAGCCGCTCGCGCGCCAGCGCTCCTTTCAGATACGCCTTGGAGAGCGGCGGGCGCTGATACGGGGGAAACGGCTCTTCGCCCACCATGGCGATAGCGCCCTCATGGCCGAACTGGCGCAAGGAGAGTGCAGCCTGCAACGCGGCCTGCCCCGCGCCAATGATCAGCGTTTGTGCATGTTGCGTGGTCATCGCCGTCCCTTAGCAGCAAGTCTCGCGAGCCGCCATCGCCCGCGGGCCCTGTGTTG
>JBCBBT010000089.1:0-7390 GCA_038531315.1 Pseudomonadota bacterium | reverse complement strand
TGCCAATGCAACCCATTTAGCAGATTTAGCAAAACTATATGTCATTCTTTTGTTGGCAGCCTTAGCCCTAAGGCGATTCAACATGCAACGATCCTCTTTAAGGTCTTGCCACTCAGTTTTTGCGCAATTGGGGTCGCTAGCAAAGTATTCCTGCGCTGCTGATGCTTGTTGCCGAGCTCCAATGACGTCAAACGCCCGATTAATCAACACACTTCCCACCCAAAGAATTGAAAGCACAATCCATAAACGAAAGAATCCACGAGCCCAATTCATAACAGATAATTACTCTGGCAAGGTCGGAAGTGTATAGGTTTCAATAACAAGAAGTTTACAAACGCATGGGCTCTTCGCAAATTTCAATATACATTGCACTTAACCAAATCTAGCTGTTTTTCTTCGTTTAAAGTGGCAGGGGCGGAGGGACTCGAACCCCCGGCCCTCGGTTTTGGAGACCGATGCTCTACCAACTGAGCTACACCCCTAGGCCGTCGCCTTTCATAGGGCGCCCGAACCCTGCATGGCAAGGCGGACGTTATGAAGCGGCCGGCCGTGAAGGTTCTGATCAGCCCCCCGCCCAGACATCGAGGTTATAGCGACCGTCGCGGGCGAGCGCGTCCATCCATGCTTCGGCGTCATCGAACGGCACGTCTTTTTCTTCCGCATAGAGCGTCGTCAGGGTGCGCTTGACGTCGGGCTCCATGGCCGCGCCGTCGCCGCATACGAAAATCGAGGCGCCTTGTTCGATCAGCGGCCAGACGGCGGCGCGCTCGCGGCGGATGAGGTCCTGCACATAGACACGCTCGGCGCCGGCGCGCGAAAACGCCGTGTAGAGCGTGATCAGCCCGTCTTCTGCGGCCTGTTTCAATTCCTGTTCGTAGAGGAAATCCTCATCGGGCCGCCGGCAACCAAAGAACAAGAGCGCCGGCCCGAGGGCGGCGCCGTCGGCGCGCCGCGCGCGGCGTTCCTGAATGAAGCCGCGAAACGGCGCGAGACCGGTGCCTGGGCCGACCATAATCAAGGGTTTTGACGGGTCATCGGGGAAACGGAATTCGCCCGAAGGTTCTTTAACGACTGCTTGAATGACGTCGCCGACGCGCGCCGCGGCGAGATAATTCGAACAGACCCCGCGATATGTCCCGTTGCCTGAACGGGCCTCGCCCTCGACGACGCCGACGGTGATCGAACATCGCTTCGGATCGGCTTTGGGCGATGATGAGATTGAATAATACCGCGGCGAAATCCACGGGATCAGTTCAAGAAAGACCGCAAACGGCAATTCGCAGGCCGGAAACTCCTCAAGCAGATCAAAAACGGATTTGTGCTTCAAAAAGACTTCAGAGCGATAAAGGTCGGACCCATTATCGGCGCGTTTGGCGAGCGCCTCGAGCTTGGCTTTGGTGTCGGGGCATCGCGTGTGGGAGGCAAGAACGCCGACATCCTTACGGCTCGCTGTCGCCTGAAGTTCTCCGCATACGTCAGCGAGGCGTTTGACTGAAAAGGTCGAATTGTTCGGGAACGGGCTGCGCCGGCCGCCGGTGACGTGAATGCGAACGTGGGATTCGTGATCGAAACCAAAACGGGCGAGAACGCGCGCAACGAGGTCCGGATGGTTTACCGGCACGACGCAAAGGTGATCGCCCGGCGCGTAAGACGCGCCGTCCGGCATGGCGATCTCAATATGGCGGGTTGAGCGCGGCGACGGGTTGGACGGGTCGGTAGATTGCAATTCCCGATTCGCCAGCACCGTCATCGGGATGGCGCCGGTCTGGTTGGCGACGGGATTTGCCGTGACGCTTTCGGCCGGTTCCACCTCGTAAAGCGGGGCCGCATCAGGGGCCTTGGTGAAATCGACGTCGATGTCCAGCGCGTCGCCAAGCGCCGGCCACAATGCGTCAAACCATTCCCTGAACTGACCATCCAGATCCTCGCGGGCGTCGGCTTCACCGCGGGGTGCAATCCGCGACGCCCCCAGCGCTTCGAGGCGGTCGTCGATCTTGCGCGGAATTTCCTGGAAGGTGGAGGCCCAATCGCGATTGCCGCAACCGAAAACGCTGTAGGAAACGCCGGCGACGGCGCTTGCGTCCGCCTGTTCGAGCCACGCAACGAATTTCGCCGCGTTATCCGGCGGCGCGCCGTTGTAGGATGCGCTCGCGATAATCACGGCGCCCTTGTCGGGTAGCTTGCCGACGTGGTCGTCAAGCGGCGCCAGCGTTGTTTCAAACCCGTTCAATTCGCCGGCCTCGGCGATTTCGCGGGCGAAGGATTCTGTCGCGCCGAGATTGGAACCATAAAGGACGCATAATGGCGTGCCGTGTTTAGGGCGCCGCGCCGCCTCGGCGGCGGCGCCGGCCGCATCTCCCGCGATGTCGCCTGCCGGGATTACCGTCCCGCGGGTGACGCTGTCGCGCATCCTGACTTTCATCATGAAGCCTTCCGGCTTGATGGATAGCGTCTCTTTGATCTTCAGATCGTAATTGGTGTGATCGATCAGCTGGAAGCGTTGCAGGATCATGCCGATAACCAACACCGCTTCCTGCATGGCGAACTGGCGCCCGATGCAGGCGCGCTGGCCGTTGCCGAACGGCTTGTACGCCGCTGACGGGCGCGCGGCTTCCGCTTCCTTGCTGAAATGATCGGGATTGAAAGTATCCGGATCGTCGCCCCAGACCGCCTTGTCACGGTGAAGCATCAGCGTCAGGACGGTGATGAAGGAGCCGGCTTTCAGATTATACTGGCCGCCGATTATTTCATCCTTGTAGGGATAAACACCAAATGCCGGCGCCGTCGGCCAAAGACGCAATGACTCAGAGAGGATCGCGCGTACATAATCCAGTTGATTGACCTGTGCGTAGGTGGGCGCAGCAGCGATGTCGGAACCCAGAACACGATCAACCTCTTCGTAGGCTTTGGCCAGGACATCGGGATTGTTCAACAGGAAATACAGCGTGAACGACAACAGTCCCGATGTGGTTTCATGCCCGGCGATCAAAAATGTATTGATCTGATAGCGGATGTTTTCATCGGAAAGACTTTCGCCGGTGACCTTGTCGACGCCCGCCAGCATATAGTTCAGGAGGTCTTTTTGCGCCCGCGACTCGCCGTTTGCAGCGCCGTTGAGCGCACCGTGACGCCGCCGTTCACGAATAATGTCATCGACGAGATTGTTCATATAATGGACGTCTTTTTTGAGTTGCGACAGACGTCCGCGCAGGGCCACTTCCTCGAAGGGCAGGCCACGCTGTATCATCGATGTTTCGAGCGTGCGCCCCATGGCGTCGATAAAGGGGTGAAAGTCTTTCCGGTAGAAAGAATTGAACCGATAATCGAAACCGCAAACACCGATGGTGTCGAGGGCGAGACCCGTCATGTCTCGAACGACGTCGATTTCGTCGTCTGCGTTCAGCCGCTCCCATTTCAGCATCATCTGACTGGCGATATCGATCATCATCGGCAGATAATCTTTCATCGCCTGCTGGCTGAATGTGGGCAGCAGGATATTGTGCGCCTTTGACCAGTTCGGGTCCTGCGTGTCGCCGGTGAAAAGCCCGTCGCCGCCGATCACCCTGACGCGGCGTAGTGGTCCACGGACCGCCTTGTCAAACCTGGTTTCGTCGCAAAGCTCTTTGACGAGTTCCGCGCCCGAGACGATGATCATCGGTTTGCCCATCATATCGAGCCAGAAGATCGGCCCCTGTTCGCGCGTGATCTTCATCAGGCTCTGCAGCGGCGCGTCGGCGTCGACGGTCAGCATATTGCCGATGACCGGCTGGCCGGATGGGTTCGGGATCGGGTGCAGGGGGTTTTTTGTCGCCACGGGGTTTTAGGCCTCCCAGTTCTTCGAGACTTTAAGCGTCCAGAAGTTTTTTAATTTCGCGTTCCATCGCCGCCGGGCTTTCCTGCGGCGCGTACCGGCGCACGGTCTTGCCGTCCTTGTCGACAAGAAACTTTGTGAAATTCCATTTCACCGATTTCGATCCGGCAAGGCCCGGCTTTTCGCCTTTGATGTGATCGTAAAGGGGGTGGGCGCCCGGGCCATTGACGTCGATCTTCGCGAACATCGGGAAGGTGACGTCGAAGGTGTTCGAGCAGAAATTGGCGATTTCGTCCGCGTCGCCCGGCTCCTGTGCGCCGAACTGATTACAGGGAAAGCCCAGGATTTCGAGCCCGGCGTCCTTGTATTTCTGATAGAGCGCTTCGAGACCCTCATATTGCGGGGTGAAACCGCATTTGCTCGCTACATTGACGATCACAATCACCTTGCCGGCGTAATCGGAAAGCGGCTGCGCGTCGCCGCCGAGACGGTCGGCGGAAAAATCATGGACGGTGGTCATCATCTTCTCCCTGTCGGCCTTTCCAGAGCAGGCCAGGCGCGCCTTTTATCCCAAACGGCGGCTTGTCGCGATTGTTCTCGCCCGCTGCGCGCTGCGCAAGAGCAAACTAACTTTTTTTGAACGATTGCAAAGCACTAACGCATATGTCGCCGTCTGGCGGCCGGCTTGCCAAAGCCTGATCCGCCTGACAAATATACGCCCGGTAACGATGGAGACGATCATCGCCAAAAGCAAATCCATGGACGCGGGCGATCCGGTCCGCGAAGCGATCGCCAATCTTGAAGAGCGAATGGACGCCATCGCAACGACGCTGATGGGGACCGAGGAATTCGCCCGCACCGCCAACATAGCCTCCAACGTTCAGATGCGGATGCAAAAGGGTATGAACACCCATATGGCGCGCCAGCTGGCGATGTTTAATATGCCGAGCCGTGATGACATTACGGCCCTCGGCGAACGCCTGATGAGCGTTGATGAGCGCCTCGTGCGGATTGAGGACATGCTGCGCAAAATCGCGCCGCCGGAAGCCGCCGCCGCGCGCGCCGGCCAGCCGCCGCGCACCAAAAAGCCGAAAAAGAAAGCCGCCAAAAAATCCGCCGCCCGCAAGGCGTCGTCATCTAAGGGCGCGTGAGCGCCGTGGCGTCGAGCGAGCCTTCATCACAAAACCGCGCCAAGCTCGGTCAACGCATGCGCACGCTTGTCGACCGGACGATCCAGCGCAACATAAAGGGCGTTGAGTATTTCGCCTCGACCGCGCCGCCGGTCGGCCTGTCGGCGAAAGAGACAATCTACAAGCGCGGCACCCTAAATCTTTATCATTATCATCACCAGGCGGATGAACTTTATCGCGTGCCGATCCTGATCGTGATGGCGACCACCAATCGCTCTTACGTGCTCGATATCGCGAAGAACGCCAGCTTTGTGCAATTCCTGTTGAAACATGGCTATGATGTATTCGTCATCGACTGGGACCCGCCGCGTCCCGAGGAAAAAAAGCTGAAGCTGGAGGATTACACCCAGGATTTCATCCCGGCCTGTATCGACAAGATTGCCGAGCGCACCGGCGTCGATGAGGTGACGATTATCGGTTACTGCATGGGCGGGGTCCTGTCGGTGATCTACGCAGCGACCCACGCCGACGGCCCGATGAAAAATCTCGTTTGTTTTACAACGCCGATAGACTGGCACGAAATGGGGCTGTTCAACGCATTTTCCGATCCCAAATATTTCGATGTCGACCGGCTCGTCGATATGGTCGGCAATGTGCCGCCCGATCTCATTATGACATCGTTCGATATGTTGCGGCCGGTCGGGAAACCGGCGGCGCGCATTCAGTTGTATGACAACATGTGGAATGATCAGTTTGTTGAATCCTACCGCAAATTTGATCGGTGGGCGAACGAAACGCTGCCGCTGGCCGGGGAGTATTTTCGGCAAACCACCAAGGAGCTGATGTGGGGGAACAAGCTGGCCAAGGGCGAGCTTGTTGTCGGCGGCAAGCGTGCGGATATCTCCAATATCACTGCGCCGCTTTTGCACGCTGTGGCCGAACACGATCATATCATACCGCGAAAAGCGAGCGAGCCCTTGGTCAAGCTTGCGCGCTCGCAGGACAAGGAAGAGCTTGTCTTGAAGGGCGGACATATTTCTCTTGTTGCAGGGCCGAACGCGGTGACGCGTCTGTGGCCGAAACTCGACGACTGGCTATCGGAGCGATCGGTTTGATGAACATTTTGAAGGAACGCTATCCGCTGCAGATAACGCTGGATGCGGCGGAGGGGGCCGCGGGCGAGGCGGGCGCCCTGACGCTGCGCCCGATGACGCCCGCTGATGATGCGGCCATTCTCGCTTTTGCAAAGGCGTTGCCGGCGCACGACCTCCTTTATGTGCGCCGGGACATCACCAATGCGAAAGTCGTCAAAGCCTGGGGCGACGCCATTGATGAAGGCTCCATCAAGACCGTTCTGGCGACGGATGACAGCGGCGCGATCGTCGGTTGCGTCGCGTTGATCCGCGATCCGTTGTCGTGGTCCCCGCATGTCGGCGAAGTGCGCGTTCTCGTCAGTGAGACGATGCGCGGCAAGGGGCTCGGACGGGTCTTAATTCAGGAATGTTTCCGGATCGCGATCGCCGATTCGATCAAGAAGCTGATTGCGCAAATGACCGTTGATCAAAAAGGCGCCGTCTCAATTTTTGAAGAGCTCGGATTTCGCGGCGAGGCGTTATTGAAGGATCACGTCATGGACCGACATGGCGAGACCCACGATATTGTCGTTTTGTCGTGCGACATGGAACGGATCAGCGCGCAACATTCTTTATGCGGAATGGATGAAGCCGTCTGACGCTATCGGCGGCGGCGTTAACGAATATTGCTGCTGCGAACGCGCTTTCGCGGGCATAGTCAAGAAAAATCATTAATGTTGCGGTGCGGAAAATCGGCGTCGTGAACGCTGATTTTTACTGCTTTTGTGAGAATTGACGCTTTAAATCTGCCGCAATCAGTGCCAGATTCATGGCGATAGCGTGAGTGCCGGCCCACGCGCTTGCACGAGTAAAGAATACATGTCTCAAACCCCGCCGATTGTTCTACGTCGCCCGCCGCTGCCTTATGCGTTTATGGAAGCAGCGCGTGCGCTTGGTGAAATGTCGATGTTGCCGGCGGCCGAATTACCGCTTTCGATGGCACCGGCGGGCGATGGCCACCCGGTAATCGTGTGTCCAGGTTTCTTGACAAGCGACAGAGCAACCGGGCTTTTACGCCGGTTTTTGCGCAGTAAAGGTTACGCGGTCTTCGGCTGGAACCTGGGGCGCAATCTCGGGCCGGGCACAAACGGAGACAAAATCGACCTTCTGGCCGACTGGGTTGTCAGCGTTTACCGCCAGACTCGCCGCAAGGTGTCGCTCGTCGGCTGGAGCCTCGGCGGCGTGATGGCGCGTGAGCTTACCAAACAGATGCCGGACCAGGTCCGGCAGGTAATCACGCTCGGCAGCCCGATTGCCGGCCAGCCGGAAGCATCGACGATTTCCTGGATATATGAGCGTGTCGCTGGTCCGGTTGA
>JBCBBT010000088.1:0-7835 GCA_038531315.1 Pseudomonadota bacterium | reverse complement strand
ACAAGTCCCAAAGTGACGAGCTTCAGGGCGACAAGTTTCAGGGCGACCAGTCTCGATATGAAAAGCCTCGATGTGACGGGCCTCGATGTGACAAGTCCCGGCAAAGCCGGGACGAGGCCCGCGCGCCTGGCGTGCAGCGCATCAATATTAGCGCCGCCAATGACCGCCTGAGCTTTGCTTTCTTACTACCTTTCCTCAGGCAGACTTGATTTTACTGGCCCCGAGGGCGAGACTTTCCAGTAAAGCAATAATAATCCCGATTTGAAGCGGGCGAACCTTATTTGAGTTTGGGGATGCGGCGCAGGCTGTGGAACAGGGTGCGGAACAGGCTGCGTCCCGGGGAGCGACAAGGGGAGCGACAAGGGGAGCGGCATGGGGAGCCACAGGGGCGATCATGGGTAATCTGGCGACGGGGCGTCGCTTTCGGATTTGGGCGCTGGCGCTGACCATCGCGGCGACGAGCCTCGCGCCTGTTGCGGTGCGCGCGCAGGCCGTCGTGCAGCTTAGCTCAGAC
This sequence comes from Pseudomonadota bacterium, assembly GCA_038531315.1. Taxonomy (GTDB): domain Bacteria; phylum Pseudomonadota; class Alphaproteobacteria; order Caulobacterales; family Parvularculaceae; genus JAJFFW01. Next base: position 7,321 of record JBCBBT010000088.1, on the reverse strand, counting down.
GAAAGCGAGGACGCCGAGGATAGCGAAGACTGTCGCGCCGAAATCGAGGCTTACGAGAAAATCGACACCGGCGGGCTTTTCGCGCTTTATGAGAACGAAGACGGCGACGTTCTCATGGAAGTCAAACAGGCCGATCTCGGTAAGGATTTTATTCTCGCACAATATGTCGACAGGGGCGTTGCGCCTTTTGTCGGCGTTTACTCAACCCCGCAGCTTATTTCCTTTGCCGTGGACGACGACGAGCTCGAGATTATCCACAAGGACAATGTCGGTTATTTCAAACAGGGCGATGCGTTGGCGCGCACGCGCGCGCTGACCATGAGCGATGGCCTGCTCACGACGCTGTCGCTCAGCGACTGCCGGCCGGCCGGTTCCTATTTTGCGGAAATCGACGAAAGCGCCTTATCGGAACTGGCCGCCAACCTTTTTGCGGAAATCCGGCGGGGCGGCTTTCCGTCCGATGGCGAAATGAAGGGGTGGCGGTCGTTTTCCGACAATATCAATTTTCTGTCGGAGTTTCGGTTTGAAGGCGGCCTGGCGGCCCTGTTCGATGAGTCCGAACGGAGAAATTATACGATCCGTGTGCGCTATATTCTGGCGGCCAAGCCGGATCGTGGATTTGTAAGGCGCGAAAGCGACGGCCGGATTGGTTATTTTTCGGTTGCAAGGCGCAATCTGGGCGATCTCGATTTGCTCAATCGCGAAGTCTACATGACGCGCTGGCGCCTGGAGAAACAAGACCCAGAGGCGGCGCTTTCCAAGCCCGTCAAACCGATCACCTTCTGGATTGAAAACACGACGCCGGCCGCTTTCAGGACCGCGATCAGGCGCGGCGTTCTCGCCTGGAATGAGGCGTTCGAGGCGGCGGGGTTCATCGACGCGATTGAAGTCTACGACCAGCCCGTGGATGCGGACTGGGACGCGGGCGATATCTCCAAAAATGTCATCCGCTGGCAAAGCGCTCTGGCCGAGGTCGACACGCTGGGATTTGCGCCGGCGATGTACGACCCGACCACCGGTGAAATTCTGGGCTCGGACATCGTGTTGAATTTTGCGGGTATTGGCGGATTTTTAACGCCGAAAAAGCGCCTCATTCAATCCTTCGACCCGCCTGCGATCCCAGCGCAGACCGCGCGCGCGTCGCGGCGGGGGCAGGGGGCGCGACGCGATCTCGCGCATCAGACTGGGCATCAGACTGCGCCTGAATATGCGCACCAGTATACGAATCAGTATACAGACGGTTTTGCGCATGCCTTGCCGGTCGAGACGGGCGCTTTCGCCGCCCGTGCGCCGCACAGCGACAGCCTCGCGGAGATCGAAGCGGCGGCGCTGATGATGGCGGTATCGCGCACCGTATCGGATCAGGCGCCGAAGCGGGCGGCCACTGACGCGCCATCCGGCGGCGGCGGCGGCGCGCATGCGCAACCCATGGACTTCGGCGCGAAAATTCTGGCGGCGGCGCGGCGGACGCTGACGGGCGAGGCGGTGGAAAAGACGCCGGTCTCGGCCGAGCCCGCCGATGCGCCGCAATCCTCCGAAACGGCGCAACCCGCTGAGGCGGCGCAAGAGGACGGCGAGGCCTCGCCTGAGGACGCGAGCGCTGCGCTCGTTGCGCGCATGATCGACGAAGTGATCACCGAGCTGACCATGCACGAAGTCGGACACGCGCTCGGCCTCGCGCACAATTTCAAGGGCAGCCGCTGGCGTTCGCTGAAAGAGGTTTTCGATCCGGCGGTCACACAGGGCGTGATCAGCGCCTCGGTGATGGATTACACGCCCGTGAACCTGGCGCCCCTCGGAACGCCGCAGGGCGATTTCAGCAATACGCGCATCGGTCCTTACGATAAATGGGCGATCGAATTTGGCTACCGCCCACAACAAACAGCGCAAAGCCGCAAAGCGCTCCTCGAAAAAGCGAAACAACCGCAACATGCTTTTTCTCGGGCCTCTTTTCTGCGCGACCCCGAGGTGTTGACGGATGACCTGACCAGCGACCCGATGGGGTATGCGCGCGCGCGGCTTGAACTCGCCGCAGCGGCGATCGCCGCGTCCGCCAAACGCACGGACGACGCATCGACGCGCCGCACTGTCTATCTACTTGCGGAATTGACGGAGGTTGCGATCAGCGCCGTCGACGTCATGGTGGCGCATCTTTTGCCATTTCCGATCGCCGATGAGACCGTTAAATCCGATGACGCAAAGGCGGCCGGCGCGCGCGCGGCGCGGTCCCGGCGACAGATCAGAGCGCGACAGGACGCGGCGATTGCGATGTTGTCGGACACGATTTTCGCCGCTGATGGGGTGTCGGCCAATGGCGCGGGCGCGGGGTCGCGGACAGCGCCGTCGTCCTTCGCCCCGGCGGATCGCATGCTGGCGTCGGTCCGGTATTATGCAATCGGCGAAATGATGGACCCGGTGTTTCTCCGGCGATTGGACGGCGCCGGCGGACCCGACGGGACGCTGAGCCAGAGCGATCTTCTGTTCCGGTTGAAGGAGGCAGTCTTTGGCCGGGACCTGAAACCGCTCGGCGCGCCGAATTATGCACGGCGTCAGTTACAACTCAGCTTTGCGATAAACCTCTCGGCGCTGATCACATCGAGCCGTGATCCTTATGCTGACAGCGCCGCCGACGGCGCGGGCGGCGCAATGACGAGCGCCGCCGCCCGTCCGGTCAGGGATGCGATCTTGCGCGACCTGGCGACGCCGACGCCCTGGGCGTCGCGCGATATCAAAGCCTACCGCGAAGAATTGCGGACAATCCTGAAGTAATCAGCCGCGCCGGAACGCAGGCCCCCTGTCCATGCGGTTGTCAATGTGGCCGTCTATGCAGTCGGCAATTTATTTGCGAGGCGCGCGGACAAATAAAGCGTCGCCGCGAACAGGCCGCCGCGAATAGACCGCCGTGAAAAGGCCGCCCGAAATCATGCGCCTCTTTTGCAGGCCCGATCTTAAAGGCGCAGGCCCAATCCTAAAGGGAAAAGCTTGTGCCGCAGCCGCAGCTTGCGGTCGCGTTCGGATTGTTGATCTTGAACGCGGCCCCGATGAGGTCGTCGGCGAAATCGATCTCTGAGTCTTTCATATAGTCGGCGGAGATCTCATCGACGAGCACGGTGACGCCGTCTCTTTCGATGGCGAGATCGTCCTCATTGCGCGCCGCGACAATATCGAACTCATATTGAAAGCCGGAACAGCCCCCGCCATTGACCGCGACGCGCAACATGGCCCCGTCCGGCTCCTTGGCGAGGATCGCCGCGATACGCACAGCGGCGCGGGCGGAAACGGTGATGCCGGCCGGCCCGCTCTCGGCGGCGGCGGTTGAAGATGTGTCGGTCGCGGTGGTCATGGGTCGTCACTCTGCCGTGAAAAACTCTACAAGGGCTAAATAAGCCTCCTTGCGGCGATTGCAAAGCGGCGCGCGCGAAAGCCGGCGAAAAATGCAGGTCCCATGCGGGATTGGGCCGTCACTATACCGGCCATCATACCGGCAATCGGGGCGGTCAGCCCTCCCGGCGCATTTTCCCTTTGCCGCATCCGCGACGCGGCGTAAGGCGTAGCGGAGGCCTGTCCCGATCACGCCTGCGCGCCTAATGACCGAACCGTTATGACCGTACCCTTGACGACTGTGACGACCGCGCCGCTGGCTTTTCCGGCCCCGCTTGCGCCCTATGCGTGCAAGGCGGAGGCGACGCGCGGGCGGCTCCACGCAGAGCCGGAAAGCGCGTCGCGCACGCCGTTTCAGCGCGACCGCGACCGCGTCATCCATTCGGTCGCCTTCCGTCGCCTGAAGCACAAGACCCAGGTCTTTATTTACCATGAGGGCGATCATTTCCGGACGCGTCTGACGCATTCGCTCGAAGTTGCGCAAATCTCGCGCTCGATCGCGCGCACGCTGCGCCTTGATGAAGACCTCGCCGAATGCGTCGCGCTGGCCCATGATCTCGGCCATCCGCCATTCGGCCATACCGGCGAAGACGTCCTGATCGCGTGCATGCACGACTATGCCGGCTTCGACCACAACGCCCAGACGCTCCGCCTCCTGACGAAGCTGGAGCGCCGCCATGCGCGCTTTGACGGGCTGAACCTGACCTGGGAGACGCTCGAAGGCGTCGTCAAACACAATGGCCCGCTGATCGGCGAGGGGTGCAAGCCGCTCCCGGCGGCGATCACCGAATACGCCGCCGCGCACGATCTCTGGCTCGACACCTATGCGTCGCTGGAAGCCCAGGTCGCCGCGCTCGCCGACGATATCGCCTACAACAATCATGATGTGGATGACGGCTTGCGCGCCGGGCTGTTCTCGCTGGAAGAAGCCGCCGACGTGCCGCTGGTCGGCCCCGCGCTCCATAACGCGCGCAAGCGTTTTCCCGATGCGCCGCGCGACATTTTAATCGCCGAAGCGGTCTCCGACCTGATTGGGGCGATGGTCGGCGATGTTGTTGCGGAAACGCGCGAGGCGCTGGCCGCGCTTGCGCCGGCGGACGCCGATGCGGTGCGCCGGGCCGGTCAGCCGACCGTCGACTTCTCCGACGCCATGCGCCCGCAGCTGGCGGGGCTGCGCGCCTTCCTGCATGAGAACATGTATCGTCATTACAAGGTCAATCGCGCCCGCAGTCAGGCCAAACGCATCGTCCGCGCCCTCTTTGAGCTGTTTTTCACCGAGCCGGAGACCCTGCCGCCGGAGTGGCGCGCGCGCTACGAGACCGGCCCAGTTTCCAGTGGCCCAGGTCGCAGTGGTAATGGTGACGCCGGCAAAGATGACGCGAGACTGCGCCTTGCGCGCATTGTTTGCGATTATATCGCCGGCATGACGGACCGCTATGCGATTCGCGAGCACGAGCGCCTGTTTGGCGCCGGTCCGGCGATATAGGGCGCGGCGTCCTTTAACTTTTGCACAGGACGCGTTCTGGCGCGCCGTAATTTCACCACACCGCTCGGGAAATGCTATGATCGTGGGGATCAGGCGATTCGCCGCCGTGCTGACAGAGGCGCCGGGCCGGCTGAAAAAGCGCCCCGTCCGCGACGGTTCCGACAGATATCCGTGTCGGCCGCGCCGGACACCAGGGACCGCGGGCGACAAGGACCGCGAAGGAGACGAGGACAATGGCGAGCGACCGCGACGATATCGACGAATACGAAGACGAGTACGACGAGTTCGAAGACGAGGAAGAGGGCGGGCTTTCCGGCCTTGTCGTTCTTTTGATGGGCGTTGTGATGCTCGGCGCTTTCGCGTCGGTCGTCTGGATTGCCTATCAGCAGGGCGCGCGCAGCAATGACGCCGCGCCCGTCATCGCCGCCGACCCGGAGCCGGTCCGCATCGAACGGGCCGCGGACGCCAGCGCTCAGCAGACGGAAGATCGCGCGGTCTATGACAGCATCTCGGGCGGCGAGACGACGCCTGTTGAAGTGATCGCCGATGGGCCGGAAGAGCCCGTGGCGCGCAACGCCGATGACACGATCGGCGCGATCGCCGGGGCCGTGACGGGGGCGGCGGAAGACGCCGCAGAAGACACTGTCGGCGCGATCGCCGGCGCGGTCGATGATGCGATTACGGACGATGCGGTCGCGGACCGTATCGCACAGCTTGAGGCGGCCGATCAGGCGCTGCAGGATGCGGGCGATGATGTCGCCGACGCGGCGCGCGGGGCCGCGGCGGGCGCGGTCTCGACAATCGGCGATCGCGTCACCGCGCCGACGCGCGCCGCTGCGTCGCGGCCTGCCGCGTCCGACAGCGCCTCATCAACAGGATCATCATCAACAGGGTCATCATCAACGGGGCGACCATCGCCCCGCGAAGCGGCGGTCTCCGATGCGATTTCCGCTCTCGGCGCCGATCCGCTGGCGGGATCACACCTCGTTCAGGTCGCCGCGTTTCGCTCCGAGGAAGAAGCCGACGCCTTCTGGCGGGGCATGTCCGGCAAACTTGGCGGCTATCTCGACGGCAAGGCGAAGAATATCGAGGTCGCCGACCTTGGCGATCGCGGTATTTACTATCGCTTGCGGATCGGACCGTTCGCGTCTTCCGGCGATGCGTCGAGCTATTGCGCCGGGTTGAAGGAGCGCGGTCAGGATTGTATCCCCCGGGCGAAGTAGGAACGGTCAGCGTACTGTGTAATGGCCACGCCGCTCACCGCCGCCGTTTATGATACCGAAGGCGCGCGCTTGTCGGACGACGAGCGCGCGTTCTTTCGCGACGTCAATCCGTGGGGCTTTATTCTCTTTGGCCGCCATTGCGAGAGCGCGGAAAACATCCGGGCGCACTGCGATGAATTGCGCGCGTGCGTCGGCCGCGACGCGCCGATCCTGATCGATCAGGAAGGGGGACGCGTTGCGCGCCTCAAGCCGCCGACTTTTCCCGGCCACGCGCCGCCCGCCGCATTTGGAGAGCTTTGGCGGCTTGACCCGGCGAAAGCGCAGGCCGCTGTCCGGCTCAATGCGGCGCTCATCGCGCGCATGCTGTCCAGTCTCGGGGTCAACGTGAATTGTGCGCCGTCGCTCGATGTGCCGCAGATCGACGCCGACCCCGCGACTGTCGGCGACCGGGCGCTCGCCAAACACCCCGAGACGATCGCCGCGCTCGCCCGCGCTGCGCTTGAGGGCTTTGTCGCCGGCGGCGTGGCGCCGGTGATCAAGCACATGCCGGGGCTCGGCCGCGCGCTCACCGACAGCCATAAGGAGCTGCCGCGCGTCATCGCGCGCCGCGAGGACCTTGAGCGTGAAGACTTTGCGCCATTTAAAGCGCTTAACGACGCAAAAATCGGCATGACCTGTCATGTGTTGTTTGACGCCCTCGATCCTGACCGTCCGGCGACGCTGTCGCCGACCATTGTGCAGGAGGTGATCCGGGGCGAAATCGGATTTGACGGTCTTCTGTTGACGGACGATCTCAAAATGGAAGCGCTCACCGGGACCTATGGCGCGCGCGCCAAAGCGAGCCTCGCGGCTGGCTGCGACGTCGCTTTGATGTGCAACATGACGCTCGACGATAAAATCGCCGCCGCAGGCGACATTCCCGCCCTCAGCGCCGCCGCCGCCGCCCGCGCGCGCGCCGCAATGGCCGAGATCACCCCCGCCGACGAGGCCGGCGCCGCCGACCAATACGCCGAACTGTCGCAATTGCTAAAACCCGTCCTCGCCTGACCCGTTCTAACGATCCGAACCCGCATCCCCCGCGCAGGCGGGGGAGACGGATGGAGGCGGTGGGACGGGGATGCGGCGGCTGACAAAGACGGGTCCGGGCAAATGCAAGACGGCGCCAAAAAACCCGGCGGCGGCGCTCAACCATCACCCACCCAGAAACACGCAAGGCCCCCAAATCCTCCGC
>JBCBBT010000087.1:0-8919 GCA_038531315.1 Pseudomonadota bacterium | reverse complement strand
CGCAATATTCTGCGCGAAGCGCCGGGGCTCCTTGTTGTCGACAAGCGCGAGGACGGCGGCTATGTGACGCCGGTCGAATGCGTTGGCGATTTTGCAACATTTGTAAGCCGTTTGCGCGTCGATCCGACAACGGAAAACGGTCTTGCGTTCTGGTGTGTCTCCGACAATTTACGCAAAGGCGCGGCGCTTAACGCCGTACAGATCGCCGAACTCGTCATCAATCGCGGCCTCATCAATAAGTCAGCATGAGCGCCGACGCCGGCGCCCCTGACGCTGCGTCTCAAAAATCAGCGGCGCGCACCGGCCTCCTGGCGGCGCTCACGGCCTATACGCTGTGGGGCATGTTCCCGCTTTATCTGAAGGCGCTGTCATCCGTGCCGGCGGTTGAAATTCTCGCCCACCGCATCTTATGGTCGGCGCCGTTCGGCGCCCTTATATTGACGGCGCGCCATCAGTGGAAGGATGTGTTCGCCGCACTCCGCTCGCCGCGTATTGTGGGCGCGCTTTCCATCGCCGCGCTGGCGATTGCATTGAATTGGCTCATTTATGTCTGGTCGGTGACCCATGACCGGATCCTGGAAGCAAGTCTCGGCTATTACATCAATCCGCTCATGTATGTCGCCGCCGGCGTCTTCATCCTTGGCGAAAAGCTCCGTAAACTGCAGATCATCTCTGTTTTGATGGCGTCGGCGGGCGTCCTCGCACTGACGCTTGGCGTCGGCGTGTTCCCGTGGGTGTCGTTCTCGCTGGCTATTCTTTTCACGGCTTATGGCTATATCCGGAAGGTTGCGCCGGTCGGCGCCATGCCGGGCCTTTTTATCGAAGTCAGCCTGCTCGCGCCGTTCGCGTTGCTTTACCTTTTCTGGATCACGCAAAGCGGCGACGGCGCGTTTCTCGGCGGTGACGGCGCGCTTGACGGGCTTCTTGTTCTGGCCGGACCGGTCACCGTCATTCCGCTCGTGATGTTCGCGGTCGCGGCGCGCCGGCTTTCGCTGATCATGCTCGGCTTCATCCAGTATATCGGGCCAACGCTGCAATTTGTGCTGGGGCTCTATTACGGAGAGCCGTTCACGCTCTATCACGCGATCTGCTTCACGCTCATCTGGCTGGCGCTGATCGTCTTCAGCGCTGACGCCTGGGCCGAACATCGGCGAAAATCCGGTTGAGCCGTCATGCCGACTTTTCGCGCAAGCGTTTGAGGGCGCCGGAAAAACTCAACAACGTCTCGCCGCCGCTGGTCACAAGGCCCCGGGCGAATAATAACCGCCCGCCGGCCCGCACCATCTCGCCGCTCGCTTCAATAAACTGGCCGACCGCGCCGGGACCGACGAACTCGGCGTTGAGGGTCACCGTTGCACCGCGAAAAATACCGATCTCACGGCGGCAAATATCCCACAGAGCCATATCCGCCAAGGTCAGGAGCGCCCCGCCATGGACGACGCCGTTGAGATTGGCGTGATGGGGCTCGGCAAAAAAACCAACGCCGGATTGGGCCGGGTCCTTGCGAAAAAGATAGGGCCCGGCGTGACCGCTGAAGGTTTCAAGGTGGCTCTGCAGGAGCCAGCCGTCACGGGCGATTGGCGCGCGTTTTTTGTCGATTTCGCTCATCCTCGACGCCTAGCCGATCTCGCCTCCCCATCAAAGGGCGCGGCGCAGTCTTGCGAGCGGCGGCCTTCGGCGTCATGGTCGGCGTATGACCGATATCGCAGAACCGGATTTCACGCCGCAGATGATCGACGCCGCCGGCGTTTCGATCGCCACTTACTCTTACGGGCCCGATGACGGACGGCCTGTCGTATTCGTCCACGGCTGGCCGGAGATCGCCTATTCCTGGAAGGAACAGATGCGGGCCGTCGGCGACGCCGGCTACCACGCCATTGCGCTCGACTTGCGGGGGTTTGGCGCCTCGCAGGCGCCGGAACCCGTCGAAGACTACGACATCAATCATCTTTGCAACGATCTCGCCGCCGTCCTCGATGCTTACGGCGCGAAAGATGCGATCTTTTGCGGCCATGACTGGGGCGGGATCATTGTTTGGCCAATGGCGCAATTAAAGCCGGCGCGGGTCGCCGGCGTTATAGGATTGTGCACGGCGCACAACCCGCCCCTCGCGGTTCCCCCGATTGAGAAAATCAGGGCCGGCCGCGGCGACGCTCATTATATCGTTCAGTTCAACGACAATCCGACAATCGAGACGCTCTTTGAAGCCGACCCGGAAAAATTCTTCCGGATCATGATGCAAAAGGCGCCGAAACGCGCCGTCATCGAAAAACTCGGCAACCGCCTGTTTGACCTGCCCGGCCGCTTCAAACACGGACCGACCCCGGAACTCGATCAGCTCGTGATGGGAAAAGACGACCTTGAGGTCTTTATCAACGCTTACAAAAAGTCGGGCTTTCGAGGCGGCGTCAATCTTTACCGCAATGTCGATCGCGACAATGAAATCCTCAGCAAGGTCGATCCGAAGATCGCCGCGCCGTGTTTGTGGATCGGGGCCGAAGACGATGTTTTCCTGCCCGTCGAATACGCCAACCACATGGATCGCCATGTGGGTGATCTTGAAAAACATGTGGTCAGCGACTCAGGACACTGGATCATGTGGGAGCAGCCCGGCGCGGTGAACGCGCTGATCCTCGACTGGCTGCAAAGACGCTATCCGCGATAAGAAAAAAGCGCCCCGCGGACGTGCGCTCTTTCAGTCGCGCTTTTCTTCAATCGGTTTGGCGACTTTGATATGCACGTCATTGAGCTGCGCATGATCGGGTTCAGCCGGCGCGCCCAGCAACAAGTCTTCAGCCTGCTGGTTCATCGGGAACATCGTCACTTCACGAATATTGTCTTCGTCGGAAAGCAACATCACGATGCGCTCCAACCCGAGCGCGCAACCGCCATGGGGCGGCGCGCCATATTTGAAGGCGTTCAGCATGCCGCCGAATTTTTCCTCGACAACTTCCGGACCGTAACCCGCAATGTCGAAGGCCTTGTACATAAGATCCGGGCGATGGTTTCTGATCGCGCCTGAGCCAAGTTCATAGCCGTTGCAAACGATATCGTATTGATAGGCTTTGATGGCCAGATACTCTTCATCCGTAGACGCTGCTTCCAGCGCTTCAAGCCCGCCCTGCGGCATCGAGAACGGGTTATGGCCGAACTCGACTTTCTTGTGTTCCTCATCCCATTCATACATCGGGAAATCGACAATCCAGGCGAATTCGAAGCGGTCCTTGTCGGCGAGCCCAAGCTCGTCGGCGATGACGTTGCGCGCCTTGCCGGCGACCGTGACAAACTCTGAGGCCTTGCCGGCCAGAAAGAAGGCGGCGTCGCCGGCTTTCAGGCCGAGTTGCGCCCGTACGGCGTCGGCGCGCTCCGGCCCGATGTTCTTGGCGAGCGGGCCTTTGGCTTCGTCGTTGTCGCCCCACATGATGTAGCCCATGCCGGGCAAGCCTTCTTTTTGCGCCCACGCATTCATGCGGTCGCAAAAGGCGCGACTGCCCCCGGTCGGCGCCGGGATCGCACGGATTTCATGCGCCGGGTCCGCGTCGAGGATTTGCGCAAAAATCTTAAAGCCCGATCCACGGAAATGTTCCGAAACGATCTGCATCTCGATCGGGTTGCGCAGGTCCGGCTTGTCGGAGCCATATTTTAACATCGCCTCGTCATAGGCGATCATCGGGAACGGCAAGGATGTGACGGCGCGCTCGCCGGCGAACTTCTTGAAAACGTCGTGAACGACGGGCGCTACCGCATCAAAGACGTCCTGGCGCTCGACGAAACTCATCTCAAGATCGAGCTGATAAAATTCGCCCGCGGAACGGTCGGCCCGCGCATCTTCATCGCGGAAACACGGCGCGATCTGATAATAGCGGTCAAAGCCTGAGACCATGATCAGCTGTTTGAAGATTTGCGGCGCCTGCGGCAGCGCGTAGAACTTGCCCGGATGCAGCCGCGACGGGACGAGAAAATCGCGCGCGCCTTCCGGCGATGAGGCCGTCAGTATCGGCGTTTGAAAGTCAGTAAAGCCGATCGCCTCCATGCCGTCGCGGATCGCTTTGATCACTTTTGAGCGCAGCATGATATTGGCGTGGAGACCTTCACGGCGCAGGTCGAGATAACGGTAGGTCATCCGGATGTCTTCGGGATAATCCGGCTCGCCAAAGACCGGCAAGGGCAGCTCCTCGGCCGCCGACATCACTTCAAAAGCCGTCAGACGAATTTCAATTTCGCCCGTCGGCAGGTTCGGATTGATGACGGCGCTGTCGCGCGCCACGACCTTGCCTTCGATCCTGATGACACTTTCCTGGCGGACTTTTTCAACATCTGCAAAGAAAGGCGCCTCAGGCTCCACAACCAGCTGCGTCAGCCCGTAATGGTCGCGCAAATCGATGAACAGCAGGCCGCCATGGTCGCGCTTGCGGTGGACCCAGCCCGAAAGCCGCACCGTCTCGCCGACGGCGGATTTGCGCAATTCGTTGCAATGGTGCGTGCGGTAGGCGTGCATGGTCAGCGTTCTTTCGTGTCGGATAAAATAGCGGGAAATCAGCCCTGCGGGAGTGAGCCCGACCTCTCTTGAATGTCAAGACTGCGCGGCTCCTCTAAATAGGCGCCGACAATGCGATCAACGGTGCCTCAGAGCAGACCAGACGCCATTTTACAGTTGTAAAATGGCATTTTAGCGCACGACGCCCCCCCTTACATTCGAAGAGCAATTTTTTTCTGGAAGCAAGCAAGGAGGGGCTTCATGTCCGAAAGACCACCACTTCTCTGGGACCTCGTCCGGATGGTCATCAAAATGATCGTCGGCGGGATTGTCGTAATCGCACTCGTTTCCTGCGGCGTCGCTTCGCTCGCCGGCGCCGGCGCGAGCGCAAGCAAAGGCGCCGCCGCAGAGCTGTCGTCCGATGTGCTCTATGGCGAAAAAGACAGCAACAACGCCATCCTTCAGGTCGATGTGAAGGGGCCGATCCTGACCCATAAGCCGGAAGATGCCGACGGCGGCTTCTTCAGCCAGATCATCGGCGTCACCTATGGCTATGAGGTGAAGGAACAGCTCCTAGCCGCCGCAAAGAATGACGACATCAAGGCCGTCATGATGTTTGTAACGACGCCGGGCGGCTCGATCGTCGGATCGCAAGCCATCCATGACGGCGTCGAGGCGGTCAAAGCAGCCGGCAAGCCGGTTGTCGCCTATGTCGATACGATTTCTGCATCGGGCGGTGTCTGGTCGACGGCTGGCGCCGACAAAATCTTCGCCGATCACGGCTCGCTTATTGGATCGGTGGGCGTCAATTTCGGCAACTGGTTCTACTACGACGACCCGGTGGGCTTCGAGGGCACGCTCTTCCAGAGCGGCGTCGCGACCCGCGGCGGGATTAAAACGACATTCATCGGCGCAGGGCTCGGTAAGGACATCGGCAATCCGTTTCGCCCCATGAGCGAGCGCGAGGTCGCGCTTTTGCAAGCCACCGCGGAGGAATTCTACGAGAAATTCCTCGATCACGTGGTCGCCAATCGCGGCATGGACCGCACGGCGCTCGTCAATCAGCATGGCGCGATGATTTACGGCAACGACCTTGCTGAGGGTTACGGCTATATCGACGACACCAAGACCTACCAGGAAACACTCGCCTATATCGCCGAGAAAATCGGCGCAACGGGCGACAACTGGAAGCTCGTTGCGCCGCCGAGTGAGAAAAAGTCGCCGTTTGAAGAATTCTTCGGCGCCAAAGCTCAAAAAGTGAGCGCTGAAGAGGCGGCGAAAATCGAGCGCGCACGCGCCTGTGCTGACTTAAAAGGCGGCCCCCTGATTATGTTGCCGCAAGACTTTGTCAGCTTGTGTCAGGGATAACGCTTGCGCCCTGCTCAACGCCAAAGGCCTCCTTCGGGAGGCCTTTTCCTTGTCGGAAAAGAAATAGAATTTATCGTTTCGGCTGAAGACGGTCGTAGGACACAAAAAGCATTAAACCGTGGGAGATAAAGGCGGCGAACAAGATCAAGGCGATTGCCCCCCCGTTGACGCCCGAAAGCGACAATCGCACGGCGGCGAGCAAAAAAGCGCCTGATATCAGAAACAAAAATAGCGGCCCGATGAAACCAGCGGCGCCGTTGCGGATCAATAAAGCGCGCAGGACAATAAATTCGATCACCACGCCGACCAGGATCGCATCGATCATCCAGACAGGAACGTTGCTCATCATGCTATCCAAATGGCGCATTCAGTTGAACGATCGTCAAATTGAGAACCGATGCGAAACCGACCCACAACAGGTAAGGCGTCAGCGCGAGCGCTGAGATTTTTGAAAACCGCACAAAGAACAAAACAAGCGCCAGCACCGACAGCCATAGAAAAACAATCTCGAAGAGCGCCCAATCCGGCCGCTTGACGGCAAAAAATAGCGCGCTCCAAAATACATTGAAAAATGCGTTGAGACTGAAAAGCGCAATCAGCTGCGTTCGCTCCGCGCCCGTCCGCGCGGCGCGCCAGCCGACCACCGCCGCAACGACGCAAAGGCTGTAGATCGTCGTCCATGCGGGCGCGAAAACCCAGTTCGGCGGATTAAAAGAGGGTTTTTTGAGATTTTCGTACCACGGCCCGACATCGGTCAGCCCGCCGCCGGCAAATGACACAACCAGCGCCGCCGCAATTGCGACCGCCAGAGGCTTGCGAACGCCGCCCTCCATGCCGTGGTCACCGCTGCGGGGAAATGAACCCGAACAGATGGCCGAGGTCTTTGAAGAAAATCTTGGCGTGGGCGGCGTGGTCCGCCTTCACGAGCCGCTTGTTCATGTAAGCGTCCCACGTCAGTCTTTGTACGTCCTTGTCGCGGCAGATATCGACGAACCGCTCACGGCGCTTGTCATTGCGGTACCAAAAGTGCTGCATGATTCCGAGAATGAAAAAGACCTTGCCGTGTTCTTTCAGATAACTCTTACGCGCACGCGATAATGCGCGCGCATCGCCCGTTTCGAGAAGCTCGCATACAGCCTCAGAAGCGGTTCGCCCGCCAAGCATCGCGTAATAGATGCCCTCGCCTGAGGCTGGCGCGACGCACCCGGCGGCGTCGCCGGCGAGGATCACGTCTTTGCCGTTGTCCCACTTGCGCAAGGGTTTCAACGGGATCGGCGCGCCTTCGGTGCGGATGGTTCGCGCGTCGTCGAGCCTGGTGTCTTGTCTGAGCGCCGCCACGGCCCCGCGCAGCGAAAAGCCCTTGTGCGCGCTGCCGACGCCGACGCTTGTGGTGTCGCCATGGGGAAACACCCACGCATAGGAATCCGGCGATAATTTTCCCTGATAATAGATGTCGCACCGCGCCCCATCAAAGCCTTCCGTCGGAGACTTGATGATTTCATGATAGGCGAAGACACATTTTTTCTTGTCGGCGTTTTTCACCGTTTGCAGCGCGACCTGCGATTTTGCGCCGTCGGCGCCGACGATAGCGCTCGCGCGCACGCGCGTCAGGGGCGCTTTTTTCTCCGCGCCCTTCGGGCGGTAACACACGATCGCGCAGTCCCGCTCGTCGCGTTCTATACGGACAAATGAGCCGTCAACGCGCACTGCGCCTGCGATCGCCGCGCGCTCGCGCAGGAACTCATCGAAATGTTCTCTGTCGACCATCCCGACCGAGCCGCCGTCAATCGGCATATCGACTTTTTTGTTCGAGGGCGAAATCATCTGGGCCGATGTCGCGCGCGCCACGATCTGGCTGTCGGGAATTTCAAAATCGCGGATCAGCCGCGGCGGAATCGCCCCGCCGCACGGCTTTATCCGGCCCGCCTTGTCGAGCAGCATGACTTTTTTGCCCGCGCAGGCAAGATCGAACGCGGCCGTCGCGCCGGCGGGCCCGCCGCCGACCACAACAGCGTCATAAGTTTCCGTAATCGTTAGTTCATCAAAAGCCATGACCTGCTCCTCACTCCGCTGGCAACTGATCGCCAGCCGGCATCACCGGAAGTCTGATTTCATCGGCGGCGGACCGCCCGACCCGCGCCGCCAGAACCGCAGCGGCGACAAACATGAGCCCTTCAAATCCGAAGACAAACGCAAAGGCTGACCCGACATCAGCGAAGATCATCCGTGTCAGGTCGATCGCTGCAGCGCCGATAAAACCGCCGAGCCCAAAAGCAATCGCCTGCGATGCGCCCCAGACGCCCATCCGGGCGCCTTCGCTGCCTTCGCGGCCGGCGCTCGCCAGCGTCATCATCGACCCGATCGCTGCGACGGCGAATGCGCCGTTCGAAAGACCGAGCGCAAAAACATTGAGCGACAGAGGCCAGGTTGCGCTGAGCGATGCGCCAAGCGCGAGCGCCATCAACGAAAAGGCCGACGCGATGCAGCCGCATATGGTCCACAGTCGCATGAACCCGGCGCGGGATTTTCCGATTGTCGTGCCGATTATGGCGGTCGCAATCATGCCGAGGAGAACGCCGCCATTCTGGACGCCGGCGAGCGTCGTCGATTCGCCCGGCGTGTAGCCATAGATCAGCCCGGCGAAAGGCTCCAGAATGAGGTCCTGCGCGCTGTAGGCGAGCATTGAAACAAAAACAAAAATCGTGAAGCGGCGCGCTTGTTGTTCGCGCCAGATCTCGCGCATGGCGTCCCAGAAAGGCGTCGGCGCGGGGCGATCCTGCGGTTTGGCGATCTGCGTTTTTTCAACGCCGAGGACCGCGAGCGCGGCAAGCGCAAAAGCGCCCAACGAAACCGCAACAGTGACGGTGAAGAGACGGCGCATCGAAAAAGGATCGAGCATCTGGCCGGCGATGGCGGCGGTGATGACAAAACCGACAATCATCATGATCCAGACAATCGCGGCGGCGGCTGATTTTCGCGCCGGCGGCGTACGCGTCGCCAGAAGCGCCAGCAAATTCGTGCCGGCGGCCCCGACGCCGACGCCGATCAGCAAAAACGCGACAAATCCGGCGGCG
>JBCBBT010000086.1:0-9029 GCA_038531315.1 Pseudomonadota bacterium | reverse complement strand
AATGAGGTCGCGCGGCGATCGCTTGCGCCTATGCTTCAGGCAATCGGCCAGCCTTCCTCGCGGCGGTCTGTAACCGAAACAGCGTCGCCAACCGATACATCGCCCTGTTTTCGCAACGTCGCATTCCACCCGAAGAGGACGCCGTTAATGCGCGGATCGGCGGAGCGGCGCAGCCGGGCGAGGCTCGCCAGCGGTTCCTTACTCGCTGCGGCCCCGGTTTTTTGGTCAAGCGTCGTCACCACGCACCGGTCGCAGGGCTTGACCAATTCAAATTGCGCGCCGCCGATGGTGATCGTTCTCCAATGATCCTCCGCCCACGGCTCATCTGTATCGATGACAATATTCGGGCGGAACCGGTTCATTGGGACCGGCGCGCCGCCGCTGGCCGCAATCGCCTCGTTCAGCGCTTTCAGGGAAGCCGTTGTCGCGATCAGATAAGGGTAACCGTCGGCGAAGCTTACCGGCGCCGGCTCGGTCCAGGTATCGGAGGTCCGGCGCTCGGCGGCGGCGTCCATGAAAAAAAGCCGCGCCTCAACGCCAAGCGCCGCGCTCAGCCAGCGGTCCGCCGCGCCGCCGACAGAAAGTGCGTCAACGCGGTGTTTCCAGACCGTCACCGTCCGCCGCGCACCATTGCCGGGCGCGGCCGCGTCGATGGCGCCGGCGCCCTCCCGCGACAGGCGGACGCCATCGGCGGTAAGCGTCACGTCAAGCGTTGCGAGCGCTGGACAATTGCGCTGCGTCAAAAATCCGCCGTCCGCGTCAGTTGCGATAAAACGCCGGTCATGGACGAGACCGCGCGCGCGCGCCGCACCATGGGTCAGATCGATCGCGCGCGCGCCTTTCAGCGGATAAATTGAAATTTGCGATACAACGCCGGCCTTCCCCGCCATCAGCCCACCTTGACAATCGTCTCCGCAACGCCGGGCGGCGCCGGCGGCGTATCGGGGACAAAGAAATCGGGAAACAAGGGCCGCGAGGGGTCAACCCGGTACTGATCGAAATCGGTGACGCCGTGCTCATGTAACAAACTGTCGTCGATGATAAATTGGCCGGTAAATTCCCGCGACGGTCGGGTCAGGATGACATGCGCGGCGTCAGCGAGGATATCAACCGTCCGCGAGCCCTTGATCATCTCATCGCCGCCAAGCGCAAACTCGACCGCAGCGGTCGCGATCGCGGTGCGCGGCCAGAGCGCGTTGAAGGCGACGCCGTCACTTTTGAACTCCTCGGCCATACCGAGCACGCACAGCGACATCCCGTATTTGGCCATCGTATAAGCGACATGGGGCGCAAACCATTTCGGCCGCATATCAAGCGGCGGCGACAGCATCAGGACATGCGGGTTTTCGGCTTTCTTCAGATGCGGGATACAGGTTTTTGAAACGAGAAACGTGCCGCGCGCATTAATCGAATGCATCAGATCCCAGCGTTTCATTTCGGTTGCTTGCGTACCCGTGAGACTGATCGCGGAGGCGTTGTTGATGCAGATATCAACGCCGCCGAAGGTTTCGACGGTTTTTTCAACCGCTTCCTTGACCAGCTCCTCGGAGCGAATATCGACGATCAGCGGCAGGGCTTTACCGCCGGCGGCTTCGATTTCTTCGGCTGCGGTATAGATCGTGCCGGGCAGGTGCTTGTGCGGTTCGGCGGTCTTGGCGGCGATGGCGATATTGGCGCCGTCTTTCGCCGCACGTTTTGCAATCGCAAGGCCGATCCCCCGCGATGCGCCGGTGATGAAAAGCGTTTTACCCGCAAGCGACGCCATAAATTTCTCTCCTTTGGAATGAATGCGCAGAGTAATGAGTGCGCCGAGTGTTGGTGACCGGCGCGGAAAAAGCAATGCCGTCCCGACGCTGTTTGGGCTCTGCTGACGCGCCGGTTTAGCCGCCCGTCTGCGCGCAGCGTTGATAGCGGACCGTCAGAATATCAATCCGCGGCGGCGCGGCGAAGCGCAGCGGCAGGTCGACCATACCGGTGCCGGACGTCACAAACACAATGCCGCGCCGGTGGCGCGCCAGCCCGTAGCGCGTGACCCGACAGACAAATTCAAAAATTCGGCAAGTGACAAACGGAATATAGATTTGGCCGCCATGGGTGTGGCCCGCAATCATCAGGTCGAAAACGCCCTTATAAGGCATCACGTCCGCCGTACCCGGATTATGTGTTAAGACAATGCGCGGATCAGGAGCCGGCTCAAGGATCAGCGACAATTGCTGTTGGTCGCCCATCAGTTCCGATAGCCCGACAACCTCGATCCTGCGGTCGCCCTTGAGGAGGCCGATGCGTTCATTGTCGATCACCGAGACGCCGGCGCCTTCAAGACTCGCCGCGAGGGGGCCGGTGAGATCGGGGCCCGGAAACCCGATATCGTGATTGCCGAGAACGCCGATCACCGGCGCTTCAAGCGCTGATAACGATTGGTAGGTTTCCGAAAACCGGGTCGGGTGGAGATAATACGTAAAATCGCCCGCGATCATCACCGCGTCGGGCTTTTCGCGGGCGACCGCCGCGACGATGCGGTCGATTGGCATGGCGTTTTTGAAAAGCCCAATATGGGTGTCGGAAAAAACCGCGATCCGCAGAGCGCCTTCATGGGCGAAACATCTCTCCAGCGGCGCATCGTGGTGTCGCGTCAGGAGAATGCGCGGCTCAACAAAGCGCGCATAGGCAAAGACGATGACGCCGATAACGACGCAGAGCCTGACGAGACCGCCGACCGGCCCGGCGCCTCGCAACGTCGCGAGGGCGTAGAGCCCGAGCGGCATGCTGAGATAGCTGCCGTAAAAAACTGCAAGCTTCAAATACTCATACGCGCCAAGCCCGGTCATGCGCTCCCCGCTGTTAGCTCCCTACCGCCGCGCCGGACTAATCACCACAGATCGCGGCGGCAACGCTGTTGCGAGGCACACAAAAGCGCTGATTTGGCGGTATAGAAAAGCCGCTTTACGCGCGAAGGAGCGCCGGGTCGATCCGCGCCACCGTTTGCGCGCCCGCTGTGACGGTGGCGGTCATGCCGCGCGCCTCGACGAGATAATTGTCGGCGAAGAAACGCGCCAGCGCGGCCTTTGATCGGGCGAACGGCGCGTCGCCGTCTTCGCCTTCGCTGGCGGCGAGTTCGCTGGCCGCGCCTTTGGCGAGGAAGTACCCCGCGGCGATATTGCCGAATTGCTTCAAATAAGGCGACGCGCCGGCGAGCACGGCTTCCGGGTCATGACCGGCGACATCCAGCAACCAGTCCGTTGAGCGGGCAAGCGCATCAGCCGCACCGTCAAGCTGTTCGCCTACGGACTGAAGTTCGTCGATATCGCGCAGGGCCGCTGCTTGATCTTTGACCTCGGCGATGAAATCGCGCGCCGCGGCGCCGCCGTCGCCTTGCAGCTTGCGGCCGACAAGGTCCATCGCCTGAATGCCGTTGGTGCCTTCATAGATCGCGGCGATGCGCGCATCGCGCATGAATTGCGCGGCGCCGGTTTCTTCAACAAAACCCATGCCGCCATGAATTTGAACGCCGATGGACGTGATCTCATTGGCGCGGTCGGACGCCCACGCCTTGGAAAGCGGCGTCAGCAATTCTTCGCGCGCCCGCGCCGCCGCGCGTTCTTCCTCGCTTGGCGCCGAGCGCGCAAGGTCGTAGGCGACGGCGTTCGCGTAACAAAGCCCGCGTGCGCCTTCCGTCAGCGCCTTCATCGAATAGAGCATGCGCCGGACATCAGCGTGCTCGAAAATTGCAACCGTGTCGCCGGTCTTGACGCCCGCCGGGCGGCCCTGACGGCGATCGAGCGCATAGGCGAGCGCATGCTGATAGGCGCGCTCCGATACGCCCACCGCCTGCATCCCGACATCGAGGCGCGCGGAATTCATCATCACGAACATGTTGCGCAGCCCGCGATTTTCCTCGCCCAGCAACGTGCCGTAACATTCGCCGTTTTCGCCGTAGGACATCACGCATGTCGGGCTGCCGTGGATGCCGAGCTTTTCTTCAAGACCAACGCACTGAACGTCGTTGCGCGCGCCGAGAGAGCCGTCGTCGTTGACGTGCACTTTCGGCACCAGAAACATTGAAATGCCGGCGGTGCCCTCAGGCGCATCGGGCAGGCGCGCCAACACCAGATGGGCGACATTGTCGGCCATATCGTGGTCGCCCCATGTGATGTAAATCTTCTGGCCGGTGATCTTGTAGCGTCCGTCGCCGACCGGCTCGGCTTTCGTCCGTATGCCGCTGAGATCGGACCCGGCCTGCGGTTCCGTCAGGTTCATCGCCCCCGTCCACGCGCCGGACACCATCTTTTCCAGATACAGCTTTTTCTGTTCGTCCGTTCCCGCATGCATGATCGCCTTGATCGCACCGGTCGTCAGCATAGGACATAATCCAAATGACATCGACGATGCATTGAGCGCATCCATCAACACCACCGCGAGCGTCGACGGCATGCCCTGCCCGCCATAGGCCTCGGGGAAGGCGAGCCCCAGCCAGCCGCCTTCTGAAAATTGTTCATAGGCTTCCTTAAAGCCCGGGCTCGACCGGACGACGCCGTTTTCAAGGCGCGCGGGGTTCTGATCGCTCTGCCAGTTGAGGGGCGCCAACACGTTGTCGCAATAGCGCGCCATCTCCTCCAGGATCGCCGAGACGAGATCGTCGGAAAGGTCCTCGAACGCGCCGCTTTCATGGACGGCGTGAAATCCCGCCATCCGGTCCAAAGCAAAGCGCATGTCGCGCACCGGCGTCGCATAGGTCATCGGTCAAGCTCCTGTCTGTCGCCTCCTTATGCCGCCATTGCTGCGCGAAATCGATATGGCGTTGCAGCGCAGCCCGCAGGCGCTTACCTCTTTTTCCAGCATTCATTCACCGCCGCCGTCAGGAGTTTCAAAATGACCCAGTCGTCCGACAGCGCCGCCGCGCGCGCCAGACGTTCCGCGTCGCGAAACGTTCTCGGCGGCCCGCTCGAAATTTGCTCGACGGACCCGATCACGGGGTGGTTCCGCGACGGCTGCTGCGACACCGACGGCCATGACAGCGGCATGCATGTGGTGTGCGCAGAGGTCACCGCCGCTTTCCTCGACCACCAGCGGCGCGCCGGCAACGATCTGGTCACGCCGCGCCCCGAATACGGCTTTCCCGGCTTGACGCCCGGCGACAAGTGGTGCGTTTGCCTGACCCGGTGGAAAGAGGCGCTCGACGCCGGCGTCGCGCCGCCGATCCGGCTTGAAGCGACCCACGAAGAAACGCTGGCGGTTGTGCCCATCGATGTCTTGAAGCGACATGCGCTGTAGGGGTCAGACCAAGTCAGCCATCGAGGAAGCGGCCGCGATCTTGCGATCGGGCGGGCTCGTGGCGATTCCGACCGAGACGGTTTACGGGCTCGCCGCGGACGCTTGCGACGACGCGGCCGTGGCGAAGATTTTTGAAGCCAAAGGCCGGCCAAGTTTTAACCCGCTGATTTCTCATGTCGCCGACGCCGAGATGGCGCGCGGCCTCGTCGTTTTCTCTCCGCTTGCGGAAAAACTCGCAGCGGCTTTCTGGCCAGGACCGCTGACGCTGGTCCTGCCGCGCCGGACGACGAGCCCGCTTTCGCATCTCACCACCGCGGGCCTTGAGACCGCCGCCGTCAGAGCGCCGGCCCATCCGCTGGCGCAGGCGGTGATCGCCGCCGTCGGCAGGCCGCTCGCCGCGCCGAGCGCCAACCGGTCGGGCATGGTGAGCCCAACGACAGCCGCGCATGTCGCAGGCGGGCTCGGCGACAGGGTCGATCTTGTGCTGGACGGGGGGGCCTGCGTCATCGGGCTGGAGTCGGCGATCGTTTATGTCGAGGGCGATGCGGCGACATTGTTGCGGCCGGGCGGGCTTGCGCGCGCGGATATTGAAGCGGTCATCGGCGCCCCTCTTGATCGGGTTCAGGATCAAAAGAACGCGGAAAACCAGTCGCGCCCCTCAGCGCCCGGCATGCTCAAAAGCCATTATGCGCCGGCGGCGGCGCTGCGCCTTGACGTTGAAGAGGCGCGCAAAAGCGAAGTTGCGCTCCTGTTTGGCGCGCCGTCTCCGGCGCATGACGCTCATCCGTATGCGATACAATTGAGCGCCGCCGGCGATCTGCGTGAAGCGGCGGCGAGGCTCTTCGCCGCGATGCGTGAGGCGGACGCCCTATGCGCCAGTGAGACTCTCAGCGGTATCGCCGTTGCGCCCATTCCAAACACCGGCCTCGGCGAAGCGATCAATGACCGCCTCACCCGCGCCGCCGCGCCGCGTCACGGTTTCGCGGCGGGCGCAGACAGCACACATAAGAGCGTCGATCCGCAATCTTGACGCCCCGAGAGCGATGGACAATGTAGAGCGATGGACAAAGCAGCGCCATGAACGCCCCGCCCTTATCACCGCCGCCTGCGCCGGAAACACTGGACGCCATTCGCGCCATTGTCGGGCCCAAAGGCGTATTCGAGGGCGAGGATGCAGCGCCCTTTCTCACCGAATGGCGCGGACGCTGGGCCGGCGCAGCGTCGCTGATCGTCGCGCCCGCCTCCACCCGGGACGTCGCCGCAGTCATCAAATTATGCGCCCGCGAGCGCATCGCCGTCACGCCCCAGGGCGGCAATACCGGCCTTGTCGGCGGCCAGTTGCCGTTCGGGCCGGAAATCCTTTTGTCATTACGACGTATGCGCACTATTCGCGACGTCTCACCTCTTGACAACGCCATGACCGTTGACGCCGGCGTCACGCTCAGCGAAGCGCAGGAAGCCGCCAAACGCCATGATCGCCTGTTCGCCTTATCGATCGGGTCTGAAGGCAGCTGTCAGATTGGCGGCGCGATTTCGACGAACGCCGGCGGCGTCAATGTCGTGCGCTACGGCAATATGCGCGATCAGGTGCTCGGTCTTGAGGTCGTCACGCCCGCCGGCGACGTCTGGGACGGCCTTAAAACGCTGCGCAAGGACAATACCGGCTACGACCTCAAACATTTGTTCATCGGCGGCGAAGGCACGCTTGGCGTCGTCACCGGCGCCGTCGTCAAGCTACATCCGCATCCGCGCGACGTGGTGACGGCGTTTATCGGCGTTTCCTCAACCGACGCGGCGGTTGCGCTTCTGGCGGCCGCGCAGGACGCAAGCGGCGGCCTCGTTTCAAGTTTTGAGCTGATGTCGCGCCAGTGTCTTGCGTTCATCACCGCCCATATCGAGGGCGCGCGCGATCCCCTGAGGACGCCCCATCCCTGGTATGTGCTGGCCGAGTTCTCATCAAGCGGCGCAGGGCGCTTGCGCGAACCGGTTGAGGCTCTCCTCGCCGAGGCGTTTGAGGACGGCCTCGTCAGCGACGCCGCGATCGCCGAGAACGAACGCCAGGCGCACGCTTTCTGGCATATGCGCCACGCCGCCTCGGAGGCGATCAACCATGAGGGGCTTGGCGCGCGCCACGACGTCTCGGTGCCGACGGCGCAGATCCCGGCTTTTTTAAAGGACGCCGACGCCGCCGTTGAGCGCATGGCGCCCGGCGCACGCGTCGTCGCGTTCGGCCATATCGGCGACGGCAACATTCACTATGACGTGGCGCCGCCGCTCGGCGCAGGTCCCCATGGGCTCGATCATCAGCGCGCGGCGATTGAGAAAAGCGTCTATGACGTGATCGCCGCCTATGACGGATCAATCTCAGCTGAGCATGGCGTCGGGCGCCATCGCCGCGATGAAATCGCCGTGCGCAAAAGCCCGGTTGAAATGGCGATGATGCGCGCGGTAAAGGAAGCGCTCGACCCGCACGGCATCATGAACCCCGGCAAGATGCTCTAATTCTTTCTTAATACGGACTATTTATGCTTGTTTTGCTGTCGCCCGCCAAGAACCTAAATTTCGATCCTGCGCCGGATGCGCCGGCGGCGACGAAACCGGCGCTCGCCAAACACACCGCCGAGCTCGCCGATGTTGCGCGCAAGCTGACCCGGGCGAAAATCAAATCCCTGATGGGGATTTCCGACACGCTCGCCGACCTAAATTTCGAGCGCTTTCAGGCGTTCAAGACAAGCGGCAAAGCGCCAGGCGCCAAACAGGCCGTGCTTGCGTTCAACGGCGATGTTTATTGGGGGCTCGACGCCGCCAGCCTCGGCGAAGACGATCTTGTTTATGCGCAGGATACTTTGCGGATGTTGTCCGGGCTTTATGGCGTGTTGCGTCCGCTGGACGCCATTCAGCCCTATCGCCTGGAGATGGGCTCGAAACTGAAGACGGGGCGCGGCGGCGACCTGCATGCGTTCTGGGGCGACCTGATCGCGAAGGAAGTCAACAAAGCGCTGAAGGCCCACGACGATCAGACGGTCATTAATCTTGCATCCAATGAATATTTTTCCGCCGTCGACCGTTCGGTGTTGAAGTTCCCCGTCGTCACGCCGGCCTTCAAGGAAGAAAAAGACGGACGGCTGAAAAGCCTCATGTTCTACGCCAAGCGGGCGCGCGGCGCGATGGCGCGCTGGATCATCGAAAACCGCATCGATCGGCGCGACGGCCTGAAGGATTTTTCTGTAGACGGATATAAATTCCGGCCCGACGGTTCGGACGAGGAGAACTGGCTCTTCACGAGGCCCCAGCCGAAGCCGAAAGGGGCCGCGTCCAGGAAGAAAAAAGCCGCCTGATCGAGCGGCCTTACTGCCTATCCGTCGGCGTTATCGCGCGTTTTTGGCGCGCCATGCGTTCATTCAAAAAGATCGGTTTTAAAAACCGGCCCGCCCAGCGGCGCGATCAACCCCGCGCCGTCATTGGCGGGACTGTTGACGTCCGGCGACACCGGATCGGCGATCCACCACCCCGTCCCACGCGGCGCCAGCAAGGGCGCAATCCGGTCAAGATCGCGTTCATCGGCGTCAAGCCAAAGTGCAAACTGGCCGGGCGCAATGACCACCGGCTCGCGATGATGGATCGGACGCAAATCAGGACCGGCCCCGGTCGTTAAAATCGCCGCGCTCTCAAGTTCCGAGCCGTCGCGCGCTGCAACTGGCGCTTGAAAAGCGGCGCTGAGACGCCCCGCTTGCGCCCTATTCCCGCCGCACCGCCCG
>JBCBBT010000085.1:0-10215 GCA_038531315.1 Pseudomonadota bacterium | reverse complement strand
TGTCGCCGACATGCTGGAGGGCCGCACGCTTGGCGGTCTTGTCAACAACGCCGGGGTCGCCGTCGCCGGGCCGTTGCGCTACATCCCGCTTGAAGATATCGAACGCCAGATGAATATCAATCTCTACGGGGCCTTCCGCGTGACGCAGGCATTTGTCGGTCTTCTTGGGGCGGACAAATCGCAGCGCGGCAAGCCCGGCAAGATCCTCAATATGAGCTCCGTCGCCGGCAAAATCGCCTCGCCGATCATGGGCCCCTATTCGATGTCGAAGCACGCGCTGGAGGCGTATTCCGACAGCCTGCGCCGGGAATTGTTGATGCACGGCATCGATGTCGTGATCATCGCGCCGGGCGCCATCAAGACGCCGATTTGGGACAAAGCCGACGATATCGACACGGATCGATATCAGGAAACGGAATATTTCGACGTGATGATGGAAATGCGCGAAAAGTATAAAGAGCTGGGCGATAGCGGTTTGCCGCCGGAGGCCGTGGGCGCGCGGGCGCGCGATGTCCTGACGGGACGCAATAAAGCGGTGCGGCACGCGCTCCTGAACAATAAGTTGGCCATGTGGACGTTGCCGCGCCTGATGCCGACGCGCCTCCTCGACAAGGCGATCGCCGACCGGTTCGGTTTCCCGAAGAAATCTTCCTGACAGGCGCACCCTATGTCGATTGAAGCGGTTATCTTTGATTTCGGCGGCGTCTTTACGACCTCGCCGGTTACGCAATTTGCGGTGTTTGAAAAAGAAAACGGGCTGCCGGAGCGCTTCATCGGCGCGGTGATCAAGAACAATCACCACACCAACGCCTGGGCGCAATTTGAGCGCGCCGAAATCGATCTCGATGCGTTCGACGGGGCCTTTGCGGCGGAAACGCGCGCGGCGGGATTTGAGATATCCGGCCGCACCCTCATCTCGCTCCTGCGCCTTCAGGTGTACCCGGAGATGGTTGACGCCCTCAAAACCGTCAAGGCGGCGGGCTACAAGACCGGCTGCATCACGAATAATCTGCCGGAGGCCGACAGCCAGGACATGCTGGCCGACGGCGAAGCGCCGGACGCCGCCGCCGATATTCTCGCGCATTTCGACCACATCATCGAAAGCTCAAAAGCCGGCGTCAGAAAGCCGGAGCCGCGCATTTATGAAATGATGTGCGACGCGCTCGGCGTCGCGCCCGCGACATGCATCTTCCTTGACGATCTCGGGATCAATCTGAAACCGGCCAAAGCAATGGGCATGCGGACCATCAAGGTCCCCTTCGGCGATGTGACGCCTGCCATCGCGGCATTAAAAGACATGCTCAGCCTCGCCTGAGGCGCCTGTCGCAGTTTCATTAACCATAAAAAGTACTGATCGGGCGCGCATAATCCCGTGCGCTAACGCCGCCTCTCCTACGATTTGTGGGAAATTTATCCCCGCCCCCTGGCGCGCGCTTATAGTGGCGCGCTCACGGCGGCCTTAACCCGCCCCCCAAATAGCAAACCGCCCGTCCTCGGTAGAGAACGGGCGGCCTGTGGCAGAGAGAGGATGGTGTCAGAAATTCGCGCGGAAGTTCACACCGAAATACCGCTCCGCATCGCGCGACGTTTGGAAACGGAAACCGTCGCCGGAATTCGTCGTCACGAAGGACTCATCGAGCAGGTTATTGACGATCCCCGTGACACGATATTTGTCGTCAAGGATCGACAAGCCGACCGCGAGATCCCAGAGATTGTAGGACGGCAGAAGCGACTGCGGCGGGATCGGGAACGGATTTGTTCCGTCACCGGACGGCAGCAGCGATTCTTGTTCGTCCACATGCGAGAACGTCGTGTTGATGAAGAAGTCCATCGTTTCGCTGATCGGGAACTGGTAATTCGCGCCGAGCGTGTAGTTAAAGTCCGGCGAGAACAGAAGATCGACGCCCTCGAAAATGCCGGCCGATTCCGGCAGGCCCGTCGTCGGATCAATCGGCGAATTAAACGCGACAATCTCTGCATCGTTGTAGGCGAACGCCGCCGTCAGTTGCAGATTTTCAATCGGCGACCAGACCGCATCGACCTCAACACCCCGGGTGCGCACGTCGCCCGCATTGGTCAGGCGCGTGATGGTGACCCCGGTCGAGTTGTCAAAGGCGTTCGCCTGGAACCCTTCGATATCGGTGTTGTAGAGCGCAACATTGAGGAGGAACGACGGCAAGGCGAGCTTGTAGCCGATTTCAAAGTGATCGGACGTTTCCTCGGCGATCGGCACGATGTCGTTGAAACCCTGATTGAAGAAGACGTTGAAGGCCGGGCCCTTGTAGCCTTGCGAGTAGACGAAATAGGCGTTGCCGAGATTGCGGTCATTGCCGATCAGCGCGCCAAGGTCCGCGTTAACGCCGGCCTTGATGGAGAAATCGTCGACTTCCGTCTCGCCCTGGTTGACCGTATCGAACCCGCCGGACGCCGGTCCGAACTGGCTGTTGGGCTCGCGCGGACGCACGCCCACGCCTTGCCGGCCGAACTCGTCATTGTTGCGCCGGGTGTGCACAAAGCTGACATTGTCATTGGTGAAGCGGAAACCGAACAGAACGTTCAGCCCCTCAAGAATGTCGTAATCGGCCTGTCCGAAGAGCGCGAAGTTATCAAAGCTCGTATTGGAAAAGCTTGTCGCCGACACAATGTCGTTGGAGTTACAGGTCAGACCCGGATTGGCGTCCAGAATAGGCTGGTTCTGCCCGCCATTATTCTGACAGCTCGCTTCGCGGGTGAAGTCAGATTCAATGTCCAGCGCGAAATAGTACGCGCCGAGCTGCCAGTTGAGCGGCGAGTCGTCCGGCGACTTGAAGCGGAACTCCTGCGTGAACTGGCTGTGGTCGCGCGTGCCGACATCGTGAAGCTGGAACGGAACGCCGAAGACCGGCTCATCGAAAGTGCCGCCGATCGACGTGAAATCGCCTTCGCGCAATTCGGTGTTCGACCATTCGCGAAATGCGGTGATCGAGGTGAAGGTGATGCCGCTCCAGATGTCTTTGTTGATTTCAACCGAAAATGCGTCGGTGTTGTTGATCGTGCGCGTTTCGAAATCATGGTCGATGAGGCGCTGGTCGAGATCGATGTCGGCGAACGGGCGGTTGCCCGGGCCCTGATCGATGATGCCCTGACTGTTCGGCGCCGCGGGCGACGCGGGGTTGCGCCCGCTCGGCAAGGCTTCGATATCCGTACAGCAATCATCGTCGCCTTCGGAATGCTCATAGGTGAACAGCACCTCCCCGTCGTCGAACGGCGTCCAAAGGACCTGCGCGCGACCGCCCCAGCGGTCATAACCGTTGACATCGCGGTTGTTGAAAACATTGCGCAGGAAGCCGTCAAACTCGCTGCGATTGACCACAAGGCTGAACGCAACGTCGTCATTGATCGGACCGGAAACCCGCGCCTTAACGCGATATTCCTCGTCTTCGAAATAAGAGGCGCTGACATAGCCCTCATATTCTTCCGTCGACGGACGCCGCGTGATGATATTGACGACGCCGGCGGATGCGTTTTTACCAAAGAGCGTTCCTTGCGGGCCGCGCAGGACTTCGATCCGCTCAATGTCAAAGAGATCGCCGAACGCCTGCCCCGACCGGCCGAGAACGACGCCGTCGACAACCGTCGAAACGCTGGGCTCAGCCGCATCCGAAAACGAAATCGTGCCGATGCCGCGGATCGTGATGGCGGAGTTTGCGTTGGTGGAGCCCTTCCTGAAGCTCACAGACGGGACCAGCGTCTGAAGACCTTCAAAATCGATTGCATAAGCGTTCTCGACCGCTTCCGAGTTCAAAACGCTGACGGCCAGCGGCACTTCCTGAAGCGATTGCTCCGTCTTCTGAGCAGTAACGGTAATCTCGTCCAGTTGCGCCAGCGCGCCCCCGCTGGCGACGGCGGCCAGAGCAAATGCGCTCGCCGACATACATGCTTTTGCGCTGATGCGCGTGGATGTCCGTTTCATTTTAATCCCTCCCTGTCAGGATTTGACCCGTTGGACCTTGAAATTCACTACGCAGCTTGTGGCCCGCGGAATGCGGGCGGTCGCCCTCAGTGTTTTAGCTTTTATATCTTATATAACACTGTGTTGGTTAACAGCGTCAAGCGAGCGCCCAACGAAGCACCATGCGAAGCGTCATGCGGCGCATCATGCGGTGCGCATGCCGAGCGGCATCGCAGGCCGCATGGCAGGCTGCTTAGCGAACTGCGATCATTACTGGAGGTGTTCGCCTCACGGTTGAACCCGGAAGAGAAAGGAAATTCACCAGCAATCACGACGGGCGCCGCGGCCCGGCATTCAGCCCGGCAAGCGTTTCGGCGCATTATCTTTCGACGAAAAACGTGGTGGCGGGGGGGAGACTTGAACTCCCGACCTCAGGGTTATGAATCCTGCGCTCTAACCAGCTGAGCTACCCCGCCGGGCTGCGAGCGCGGTTGTGCGCTGCGCCAAGACCGCGTCCTATAAAGGCGCGCGCGATGGCGCGCAAGCGGTCCGTCGCGGAATTCGCAAGCCGGCGACCGGACGGTTTAGCCGACCACCTGATCGCGCGGATTGGGACCGGTCTCGGGCGGCACGATGCGGGCGATCAGCCCCTCCTTCGGGAAGGGCGCCACGAGAACCCGCCGCACCGAATGCCAGCCGCCGCCGAGGAGAACCATGGCGCCGCCGAGCACCAACAGCGTTGTCGCCGCGGTCCAGGCGCCGCCAACGCCGGATTCGTTCACAAGAATGCCGATCGCCGCCGCCGCCGACAACAATCCCGCGACGAGGAGCGCGCGGCGATTAATCAGAAGCGAGACAATAGCGAACGTAATCACAACGAGGAGCGTCACCACGGCGGCGAACACCGGCGAAGCGCCGCCCTGCAGCGTCGGCATGATCCGGAAACCGCCGGCCCCCGTCGCCATGTTGATGACCGCGCCGAAGATCACTGGCGCCGCGAAGAAATGCAGCCAGAACCCATTGTCGGAGTAGCGTGTCCGCCGCTCAGGATCGCGCGCATCGAAGTAGACGCCCAGCACGAACAAAAAGACGCCCGCCAGCAATTGAACGCTCAGGAAATTGCCCACAATGACGCCGGGCGCGAAAATCGCGAGCGTCGCAACAGCCGTCGCCGCCAGAGCCGCGCCGCCCAACCCCATCGCGAAGGGCAACCGCATACGGACATAATAGGCAAAGATCGACACCGTCGCGACCACCGCCAAGGTCAGGAACAACATCCGCACCTGCAGCGAGGCCGAGGTGACATTGTCGATATCGCCGATCCCGATATTGGCGACGTAAGCCCAGGCCGCGCCGGACACCATGAAGAGTACAAAACCGATCAGGATCACAATCGCCGGCAGGAACAGGCGGCGCGTCCGCGCGAACACTTCCGCAAGCCCCCAGACGATGGCGGCGTCGACAAAGCAGATGATCGCCGCTGTCCACGCCGCAGCGCGCGTCTCGCCGGTCAGCACCTCGCCGAAGGAACCGATCAGAACATTGCCGCCGACAAGCGAGGAGGCGAGCGCCAGGCCCACCAGAAACATGCCGAGGCCGATGCTGAGAAACACATCATGAAAGTTGCGGATAAACCGAAGCTCTTCCTCACCGTTGGACGCGCGCCCGCCCGTACGATCTTCCGGTCCCGCCATGGAATTTTCAAAGGCTGTCATTTTTTTGCGCCCCTTGGTTGTGTGCAATCACATTCCCTCGGCGCGATTATGACAGATTATGCGACCGCGCGCGATATCAGGCGCCGCGCGCCATCGCCGACACATACCGGCCGATCGCAAGACAGGACGTCAAACCGGGAGATTCGATCCCATAAAGGCCGATATAGCCTTTTGCGCCGTGGTGCTCGGGACCGACAATGCGAAAATCGCCCTCCTCGCCCGGTCCGGCGGTTTTCGGGCGCTGACCCGCATAACCGGGATGCAGTTTTTCGCGATCGAGGTCCGGCCAGAAGCGTTGCGCCGCCGTTGCGAAATAGTCACGGCGGGCGCGATCCACCTCATAATCGCCCAGCGCTGCGTCCCAGGTGATGTCCGGGCCGAGCCGCGCCTGCCCGCCAAGGTCGCGGGAATAATGAACGCCCTGACTATCCTTCGTATGCAGAGGATATATCAGCCGGGAAAACGGCGCGGCGCCGGAATAAGTGAAGTACTGACCTTTTGCCGGTCGCTGATCGAAGATATGCGCCGCATCGAGCCCGGTGATCGACCGCGCCGTCTTGTCAGCATGGAGGCCAGCGCAATTCACGACGAGCGTCGCCTCAAGGTCAATCGCCTCATCGCCGCCGATCGACAAGGCGACGCCGTTGTCCGTCACAGCGCCGGCGGTGACCGGCGCATTGGTCACCAATGCGCCGCCGGCGTTTTCAATGTCGCCGATCAATGTGAGCATCAAGGTATGACTGTCAATGATGCCGGAGGAAGGCGACACCAGCGCCGCGTGGCATTCAAGCGCCGGCTCCAGCTTTTGCGCTTCAGCTCTGGAGATGATCTCAAGATCAACGACGCCGCACTGACGGGCATTGTCGATGATGGCGCGAAGTTTTTCGATTTCTTCGTCATTATGCGCCACCACAAGCTTGCCGCAACGCTCATAGGGCACATGGCGCTCTTCGCAATACGCGTAGAGAAGCTCCTTACCCGGATGACAAAGTTGCGCGCGCAGACCGCCGGGGCGATAATAAATACCGGCGTGGATTACTTCGGAATTGCGCGACGATGTTTCGGACCCGAAGTGGGCGTGCTGTTCGAGCACCATCACCTCGCGGCCGTCCTCGCCCAGCGCGCGCGCCACCGCAAGGCCGACAACCCCGGCGCCGATTACGATGGTGTCAACGCGCTCCATGCCGCCCCGGAGTTCCCGGTCAGTCCGTCGTTGCGACCCAGTCCGGATCGTCCTGGACTTCGCGTTCAAACATCAGAAAATCATAATACCCACACCGCGACTGGGTCGGAAACTCACGACAAATCTTCGGCCGCGCGTCATAAATCGTGCAATTGCGCGTATCCTTGTCGAGAAACATACAGCTCGTCACATAGTGTTCGTCATCGGTGTGCCGTAAAACGCGCGGATTTTCGCTGTCGCCCTTTTTGGTGTAGCGACGACGCGCCTTTTCCTCGTCGATCTCAAAATATTTGGCGAGCCGCTTGATGTCGGTTTTTGTCGTTGGAATATGTGTGTACGAACAACAATACGCGGTGCACTTCAAACAATCATACTTATTCTTCGCCATGGAATTTCCCTGTTGGCGTCCCGGCGCCGCTGGCCGGAACGATACTGACAGCGCGGCTTGATTCGCTGCGCGCAGATTGCCTCGCATTCCGCGGTTGATAAAGTCCTTAAGGGCGAGGATTTCAATTCGCCGCAGCCAGATCGCCGCCGCTTACGAGGCTGACGCGATCCAGCCGCCGCCAAGCACGCGGTCGTGACCGGGCTCGGGCGAATAGAAGACGCACGCCTGACCCGGCGCCACGCCCTCCTCCGCTTCGATGAGATCGACGCAGAGATCGCCGCCGTCGCGGCAAAGATGCGCCGGCTTGGGCGGGCGCGTCGAGCGGACTTTGACCGCGAGGGCGCGCCCTGCATCAGCCGCCTCGCCAATGGCGCCGTCGCCAAGCCAGGAAACATCCTTCAGCCGGATGCGCGAGACCATCAACGCCTCACGCGGGCCGACATAAACGTGGCGCGCCTGCGGATCGAGGCGTACGACATAAAGCGGCTCGCCGGTCGCGACGCCAAGGCCGCGGCGCTGACCGACAGTGTAGTGGATTACGCCCGCATGGCGGCCCATGACGCGGCCGTCGATGTGGACGATCTCACCGGCGTCGGCCGCGCCGGGGCGCAGCTTTTCAACAACGCTCGCATATTTGCCTTCCGGCACAAAACAGATGTCCTGACTATCGGGCTTGTCGGCCACCGTCAGCCCCAGCTCGCCGGCGATTGCGCGGACCTGATCCTTCGGCATCTCGCCAAGCGGAAAGCGCAAATAGTCGAGCTGCTCTCTGGTTGTCGAGAACAGGAAGTAGCTTTGGTCTTTGCCGGCGTCGACGGCGCGCC
Organism: Pseudomonadota bacterium; assembly: GCA_038531315.1. Classification (GTDB taxonomy): domain Bacteria; phylum Pseudomonadota; class Alphaproteobacteria; order Caulobacterales; family Parvularculaceae; genus JAJFFW01. Next base: position 2,174 of record JBCBBT010000085.1, on the reverse strand, counting down.
GCATCTCGGGTCCGTGCGGGCCCTCAACGCGGCGAATATAATGACCTGTCGCCATCGCCGCGCCGCCGAGATCGCGCGCCGTTTCGAGGAGGTCGCGAAATTTGACGCGCTCATTACAGCGTACGCACGGGATCGGCGTCGCCCCGGCGAGATATGTGTCGGCGAAGTCTTCCATGACGCTTTGCGAAAAGCGGTCCTCATAGTCGAGGACATAATGCGGGATCGAAAGCGCTTCGCAGACGCGCCGGGCGTCATAAATGTCCTGTCCGGCGCAGCACGCGCCTTTCTTCTGGATCGCCGCGCCGTGGTCATAAAGCTGAAGCGTCACCCCGACGGCGTCATATCCGGAAAGCTTGACGAGCGCGGCTGTCACCGAGGAATCGACCCCGCCGGACATCGCCACCACAACGCGCGCGCCCGCCGGCGCGCCGAGGTCGATCTTCGGCAGGCTGGCGGCGGTGATGTCGGCGAGAACGGTCATGGGCCGCTATGTAGCGTCCCTGTTTCAACACTTAAAGGGGAACGCCGGCACGGGGGCGCCATAAGGAAAGCGCCATGAGGCTGGGGCTCGGCGCGGCCTAAATGAAATTCAGGAGCGAGAGCTGCGTCGCAGTCGCCAGCGCCCGCGCCGACGCCTGGATCGCCAGCTGGTCCTGATTGAGCTGGGCGACCACTTCCGCGAGGTCGGCGTCTTCAATCTCTGAGACTGTCAATTCAGCAAGGTCGCGCGCACCGGTCTGGCGCTCGCGCGCCGCCGCCGTTTCGGCTTGCGCGACGCCGTTCAGCCCAAGTTCGCTATTGATCGTCTCCGAGACCGTATCGAGGCGCGCAACCGCATCTACGAGAAACTGCCGCTGGGCGTCGTTGAGCGAACCGCCAAAAGCGCCGATGGTCGAGGGCGCGTTGGCGACATCGCGCAAAATCGACACCAACTCGCGGCCAATGTCCGACGCGAGCGCACCGCCATCAACGGCGAGGCCCGGCTCAACTGTCAACTGCGCGCGCTCGCCGCCGCGAAAAAGAGCATCAACGTCCGGGCTCGCCGCAAGATCGTCCAGCGATGTCGCATTCACCGGCGGTGTCGATCCATCTCTGCCGTCAAAAAGAAAAACGCCGCCCGACTGAATGTTGAGCGCGCCTAACGCCTGACTGGCGGCCGATTGCACTTGCGGGTCGAGAACTTCGCTGGAGCCGTTGGCGAGAACCGCAATAAAAGACTGCCGCAAATCGGCGGCGACGGCGCCGACGGCGTTCAGCGCGCTTTCCTGTATTTCAAGACGCGACGCAGCGGCAGAGGCCGCATTTTCAAAAGCCGACGCCCGCACCAGAACATTCTCAGCGGTCAACAATTGCGGCGCGCGAATGCCGATATCGCCGTAAGTGTCGGCGCGCTTGCCGGTTGAAAGCTGAATCTGGCGTTCTTCAGCGCTGCCTTGCGCAGCCTGAAATCCCGAAAGCAGAGCCTGTTGAAGGCCGAGTGTCGATATCGTCGTCATGCGGAGCGCTCCTTAAAGGATCGACAGGATTGATTGCCAGAGTTCGTCAACGGCGGCGATTACGCGCGCGTTTGCGTTGAACGCATTCTGGTACAAAATCAGGTTAGAGAGTTCTTCATCCAGATTGACGCCGCCTTCGCCGGCGATGCGCGCACTGAAATCATCGGCGATCAGCGTGTTAGTGTTCGAGGCCAGTGTTGCGGTTCGCGCCACCTCTCCGATCTGAGCGACAGCATCGCGCACGTTGCCGGCGCTGGTCGTCTCGCTGACTGCGGCGAGCGCCGCCGCACCCAGCCCATCATTGGCGCCGCCTGTCTGACCGGATGACGGGCGCGCTAAAGCAAGCAATGAAGGATCGGCGATCAACGACGGATTGACCGCAAACAAACCATCCGCTGCCTGAACAACGAGCGGCGTCGTGGTCGGCGCTGCGTCGCCGACGGCGACATTTTGCGCATAAGCCGCGTTCAGCGCGCTGGCGATATCACTGGCGACCGTATCCAAAGCCCCGCCGAGCGTCTGAAGATCATTGCTGCGCAACTGCACCAATCCCCCAAGCCGGCCCTCTGAAATGTCGCTAAGGGGTAGCGCGATCGTCGCCTGCGTCGGCGCATCGCTCAAGCCGGAAACCGCAAGGCCCGCGGGCGGCCCGACAATGGACGCAATCGACGCGAAACC
>JBCBBT010000084.1:0-10648 GCA_038531315.1 Pseudomonadota bacterium | reverse complement strand
GATCAAGTCGTTGCGGCGAAAACCATCGATTGTTGACTAGGGGCTGGCGTAAAGCGGCTAGTCGGGCGATCTCACGATGGCGCCATTTTGACGTAAGCGATCCATTGCGCCGTCCGGGCGCAGCCAAACATTATCCGGTATAATCGCAAGGCGAATGCCGTCTTCGCGGAGAAGCCGGTCGATTTCATCGGTCCACAACGCGACCGTATCGACGTCTTCGAGTTTGGCGCCGCCAAAGGTCTTCAGGCCCTGGAGTTCGTCAGATAACGCTTTGCCGCAGGGAGAAAGGCGTTCCGGACGAGCGGTCTGTCGCAGATAGGCGACATTGCCCCGCGCCCAAGCGTCGGCGCGCGCCGCCTCGATTTCCAGTTGGTTTTCCGCAAAGTCAATCGCATCGACAATGCACAGGCGATTTGTATTTTCCGAGAAGTTTTGGATCGACTTCAACGCCTGTTTGATATCGCGAAACGCGACGTCGATTTCAGATATAGGGCGAGACTTCACTTTCGCTTTGCGGGCGAGTTTTGCGACGTCCTTTTCGATGGTCTCAAAGTACTCAAGGCCCGCGCTTTCCAGCGCATCGCCCTGGAGAGTCCCGGCCTGTAGGAAGGGATGCAGTCGTTCGGGCTTCAAATCCTGCAACCGTTTTTCAATGCGTTCCTGCGAGGCTTCATCAAGGCCTTCAAATGCGGCGTCTGGATCGTCCTTCTCGCGGGTTTCTTTTTTTCGGTCTTTTCGCAGCCGGGCGCGCGCATCGACCCGCGCGCGCGCCCGATCAAATTGCGCCGCCAGATCGGGCCCCACCTTATCGGCGAGCGTTTCGCCCCGCTTCATGCGAATGCGGCCCGGGTTGAAAATCAGGGTGCGGATCACAGCACCCGCCATTCGCGCGCGATTGCCGGCGCCGAATGCCGCTGACGGCGATAGCAAGACTTCTTGTGCGTCTTCCAGGAGCAATGCGATGCCGCTCGATTCCCATTCAAGGTCTTCCGGCACTGTCTCAACGCTGACCAGTATGAATATCTCGCCTGAGGCGTCGGGCTTTGTCACGCGCCAAAGACGCGGCCCGGTGCGGCGTCCGACAACGACGATTTCGTCGCCGGTTGCGGCTGTCTGCGGCGTCACAGAAGGGAGCGGCGGCGGTCCTGCCGTTATCTGCGCCGCTGCGCCACCGCCGGTCGCACATATGGCGAAGCCGGTAATGAGCGCAATGAAAGTCCGCACGGCGTCACGTTGGGATGCGCTTATCTTGGCGATGAAAGACCTCTCGGGGACGCGAGACGGGCGAATGGCGCCTTCTAGAAGGAAACAGCGAAACTGCGCGGGGCAGGGTCGATGACCTGAATGCCGCCCGGCTGAATTTCCAAAATCGCCAGGCCGCGTTCGACGGAGCCGTCAGGGCGCAACCGGAACAGACCGTCGGCGCCAAAATATCCATTCGAATTGGTAATTGCACGAACGCTGAAGCGATTTCGCTCCGGGCTCTTTGCAAGATTGGCGGCGAGCAACGTTGCGTCGTAACTCAAGGACGCAAGGCGCGGCGGTTCGGCGCCGAAGGCGGCTTTGTAACGGGTTTTGAATGCGTCGGTAATCGCCGGATCGGGGGCTGCGAACCAGCCGCCGCGCAAAGCCGGCTCACGGGTAAGCCGGGGGTTATTCCACGCGGAAACGCCAAGAATTTTAATCCTGTTGATATCAACATTGTAATAAGGAAGCAGCGGCGCCAATGCGCGCAATAGCGTTCCCTGTTCCGGCATCATCACTGCCTGGTAGCCCTGTACGGCCCCCTGATCGGAACCTTCAGGGCCCGGATTGGCTGGATCAAAATCGTGCCGCATCTCAAGGGGAATAACTTCGCGTGAGTACCGCGCGAGGCGCTTCGCCGGCGCCAACATTTTATCCGGCTCCTGAATATAGCGCTCTTCATGCACAAGCGTGCCGCCGCGCACGTAAATCTCTTCTGCGAATGAGGAAGAAATGCGCTCGCCATAGTCGTTTGCCGGTGCGAGTAGACCAAAGCGGGATAGCCCGTTCAGGACGGCGTAGTCCGTAACCCGCGCGATTTCGATTTCAGGCGGAAAGCTCAACAGGAAAACGCCGTCGCCGCCGGCTTTCACATCCGATGAAAACGCGATGACGGGCGCGCCCACCGCTTGAGCGACCGGCTTTACGGCTTCAACGGATTCAGAAAATAACGGCCCCAGAATGATTTCTGCACCATCCGCCAGCGCTGAGCGTGCGGCGGACGCGGCGCCTTCCGGCGTGCCTCGGGTGTCCTTTGGGATCAGCAGAAAGGTATCGTCGCCGGCTTCGAAAGCGGCCATTTGGGCGGCGTCAAACATCGCCGACGCAACCGACTGAACGCCCTTGGCTTCGGCCGTGAACGGCAACAACAAGGCGACGCGCACCGGTTTGTCGCGATCCATATGGAGAGGTTCGATAAAGCCGCGCCGATCGTAACGGCGACGTTCGGCTTCAATCGCATCGTCAAAACGGGGATCGCCCGATGGCGGGGCTTGCGGGGCTTCGCTGATCGGGGCCTGCCGGTCTGCAATAACCGGTCCGCCGCCCGACGATCCGGTCTCGCAGCCCGCCGCGGCGAGAACGCAAAGGCCAATCAAGCCAGCGCGCGTTTGCGTTGTCAGCGCCGACAGCGCCCTACCAAATTTGCCCTCAAGTGTTGTCGACGTCATGCTCCGCGATCCTTCGCTATTCTTCGGCCGCGCGCCCCAGCGGCCATGTCTGAAAATCCTACAGTCACCCGCGGCCGCCCACAACAACCTCGCCAGCTGAGGCCGCCGCCCCAGCGCCGCCTTAGCGTCCTTGGGCCGTGACCGCATTGAGCCCCGGCCCCAATTGCGTCATGTACGGCAAATGACGCTGAAACCCGGCCTTTATGTGACGGCGACGCCAATCGGCAATCTGAAAGACGTCACGCTGCGGGCAATCGACACGTTGCGAGAGGCCGATCGGATCTTGTGTGAGGACACGCGCCATACGGGCAAACTCCTGTCCGCCCTGTCGATCAACACGCCCATGGCGCCCTACCATGAACATAACGGCGAGGCGGTCCGTCCCGGTATTCTGCAAGAGCTCAGGCAAGGGGCTTCGATTTGCCTCGTCTCCGACGCCGGCACGCCGCTGATTTCCGATCCGGGGTACAAACTGGTGCGCGAGGCGCGGGATGAAGGGATTGACATCTACACCGTGCCGGGCGCGTCTGCCTTTGTCGCGGCGCTTTCAATCGCCGGGGCGCCTTCTGATCAGTTTTTTTTCGCGGGCTTTGCCCCCGCCAAAGTCGAAGCGCGCAAGCGGTTCTTGTCGAGGCTCGCAGATATTCGCGCGACCCTGATTTTTTATGAGACGGGCAACCGGCTTGCGTCGTGTCTTGCGTCGATGTCGGAGATTTTTGGGCCGCGCCGCGCCGCGGTTGCCCGTGAGTTGACGAAGCTTCACGAAGAGGTGGTTGAAGGGGACCTCGATGACCTGTCGGCGCGCTACGCCGCTGAAACGCCAAAGGGCGAAATTGTTGTGATGGTTCATCCCCCGGTCGCGATTGCTGCTGCGGACGCCGACATTGACGCCTATTTGCTGACGGCGCTTGTCGATCTGTCTGTAAAAGACGCAGCCGCGATGGCGGCTGAGCGTTTTGGGCGCCCTAAAAAAGAACTCTATGCGCGGGCGCTGGTCTTAAAGAGCAGCGCCGCGACGTGAGTACGCCGGGCTCTCAAAAGGCGCCGACGGATAGACGAAAGGCGGCGGAGCGCCGCGGGCGGCGCGCAGAATGGCTTGCAACGGCGGCGATGATGCTCTGCGGCTTTCAGCTCCTTTGCAGACGTTTCAAGACCAAGGGCGGTGAAATTGACCTCATTGCAAAGCGCGGCAAGCTTGTTGTTTTTGCAGAAGTAAAAGCGCGCCCGACAGTCGACGCCGCGCTGGAGGCGGTGACCTGGCGCGCCCGCCGGCGTATTGAGAGCGCCGGAAAAGCGTACATTGCGAAAAACCCGCAATTTGCGCGTGCTGATCTCCGCTATGACATCATCGCGGTCACGGGGTGGCGAGTCCGGCGGATCACAGACGCTTGGCGCGAAGGCGACTAGCCGGCTCGCGTGCTCTGAAGCGCTTTGAATATCGAACGAAGCACCTCAAATATGAGTGAATTCGCTGCCGTTTCGGCGGCGTGGGCTTCGTTCGCGCCTTTGAGGAGGGCTCGCTATGTCATTTTCATTCGGTTGTTCCATCAGCACCGCCGTTAAGGCTGGCGTCGCCATTATTGTGTTGGCGGCTGCGCCGATGCTTCAGGGCTGCGCATCCTCAAAAACGCTCGGCGACGGGATCGACGACTTCAACGCGGCGCAGACCGTGAGACGGTCGCTGATCACGGATCGCAGCCGCGACTATTCCGATATCGACATCACGATGTTCGAAGGCCGCTTGTTGCTGACGGGAACGATGCGTTCGGAAGACGGCCGCCAGCAACTCGTCGCAAACGCCTGGAAAGCGCAAAATGTCAAACAAGTGATCGACGAGATTTTTGTCGGCGACAAAACATCCATCGCACAAGGCATTGAGGACGGCCGTATAGACGCTGCGATCGGTACTAAACTCCTGACGGATCGCGGCGTGACCAGCAATGACTATGAAATCGCTGTTTCTGGCGGCGTCGTCTACATGATCGGCGTTGCCCGCGACGAACTCGCGCTGACGCGCGCGCTCAACCATGCGCGCTCAACGGCGGGCGTCAAAAAAGTCGTCAGCCACGTGATCTACAAGGACGATCCCTCGCGCAATCCCGGTCAATACAGCAGGCGCTAGGGCCGGGCCGTCGCGCCTGCGAGGAAGGATTGGCGGCGGGCGCTAAGGGCACTATCACTGCTTCATGAGATGAAGCTGGATGGGGCCGATTGGCCTCAGGAAAGACCTGCCCGTGGCGCTCACAATCGCGATCCAGATGGACCCCATCGAGGCCGTCGACGTCAACGCCGACACCACTTTCGACATGGCTTTCGAAGCCCACCAGCGCGGCCACAAAATTCTGGTTTTTCAGCCCGGCGCGCTTTCCTTTGACGAGGGACGCGTCCTCGCCGCCGCGCAGAGCGTCTCTAAGCTGAAGCGGGTCCAGGGCGAGCACGTCACTTTGGAGCCGCCCCGGCAAACGGATTTGCATGCCGTCGATGTTGTTCTGATCCGTCAGGACCCGCCATTTAATATGGCTTACATTACCGCTGCGCAGATTCTTGAGCGCTTGCAGCCAGACGTCCTTGTGCTGAACGACCCGCGCGCTATTCGCGATGCGCCGGAAAAGCTCTTCGTCACCGATTTTGCCGACCTGACGCCGCCGACATTGATTACGCGCGATATGCAGGCGATGCGCGCGTTTCGCGAGCGCCACGGCGATGTTGTTTTGAAGCCGCTTTATGGCAATGGCGGCGCTGGCGTATTTAGGGTCAAACCCGACGACGGCAATTTTAATGCGCTCCTTGAAATGTTTGAGGAGTTTTATGAAGAGCCGTCTATTGTTCAAAAGTTCCTTCCTTCGGTTACGGCGGGAGATAAACGGATCATCCTTTTGGACGGCGAGCCCGTGGGGGCCATTAACAGGGTGCCGGCAAAAGGCGAAACGCGATCCAACATGCATGTCGGCGGGCGGGCGGAGGCCATTGAGTTGACGCCGCGCGATCACGAGATTTGCGCTGCAATCGGACCAGTATTGTCGCGTCGCGGCCTTGTATTCGCCGGCATCGATGTGATTGGGGACATGCTCACCGAAATCAACGTGACATCGCCGACCGGCGTTCAGGAGGTGCGAAGATTTGGCGGCGCCGACATCTCGGGCCTTTTCTGGGACTGGGTCGAACGCAAAGTCGCCGCCTGAAAGGCCCTTGAGCGGTATGCACGGAGCACTCGCAAATACCGACACATCGCCGCGGAGAGTGACGTTCGGTTCGCAACGGCTGACGCTTTCCTGCGCGCTCTGGAACGCCGCGGATGACAGGCGGCCCCTTGCGGTTCTCGTTCATGGCGCGCTTGATCAGGCGCGCAGCTGGGACTGGACCGCGCGCCGCCTCAGCGACCGCTATCGCGTTGCGGCGCCTGATTTGCGCGGGCATGGCCTCAGCGACTGGGTGAGCGACGGCGATTATGCGATCATGGACATGGTGTACGATCTGGCCCAGCTCATCGATCATCTTGGTAGAGATCGCATAACGTTGATCGGGCATTCGCTCGGCGGCAATATCGTTTTGCGCTACGCCGGCCTTTTCCCGGAGCGGGTTGAAAAACTGGTTTGCATCGAAGGCCTGGGACCATCACCAAAAATGTTGGCCGATCGCGCCGAGCAGGCGCCTGACGCGCGCATTCGTCAGTGGATTGAAAATCGTCGCGCAAGAGCCGGAAAAGAGCCGCGCGTGATGGCCGATGCCGACGCGGCGAAAGAAAGAATGGCGCGCGCCCATCCGAAACTATCGCCCGAGCAGGTTGCGCATTTAACACAAACCGGCGTGCGTGCGATGGAGGGCGGCGGCGTGCGTTGGGCCTACGACAAAGGGGTCATCGCGCCGACGGGGTCCGACATTTCCCATGAGGATTTCAAATTCCTGATCGCGAAAATCGCATGCCCGGTCTGGCTCGTTTATGGCGCGCAGAGTTGGGCGTCCAATCCAGAAAAGGATGGGCGCATCGACTTTTTCAAGTCCGCGGCGATGCTGAAAGTGACGGAATTTCAGGACGCCGGTCACTGGCTTCATCATGAACAATTTGAGCTTTTCATGGAACGCCTCGAAGACTTCCTGTCGGGCGGGCGCGATGATGCGTGACGAACCGCTTCGCGTCGCCCTTTTTTCCGGGAACTATAATTATGTTATGGACGGCCCCGTCCGGGCGCTGAACAAGCTTGTCGCTCATCTTGAAAAGCGCGGGCATGAGGTGTTGGTGTTCGCCCCAACGGTGAAAGAACCCGCATTTGAACATGCCGGCACGCTCGTTTCCGTGCCGTCAATCGCCCTGCCGGGATCGCGGTCCGAGTATCGCCTGGGGTTTGGCGCCCGCGGAAGCGCGCGCAGGCGTCTCGACGCTTTTGCGCCGACGCTTATTCACATTTCCGCCCCTGATTTTACGGGGTACACGGCGCTTCGCTACGCCATGAAGAACAATGTTCCTGTAGTCGCCTCGTTTCACACGCGTTTTGACACCTATCCGCGATATTATGGGGCCGGATGGGCGGAAAAATATCTCACCGATTACATGCGGTGGTTCTACAGCCGCTGCATTCACGTCTATCCGCCGTCGCAGTCGATGGCGGATGAATTGCGTGCGGATGGGATCGGGAAAGATATCCGCTTGTGGTCGCGCGGCGTTGAGGCCGATCTTTTTAACCCCGGGAAACGCGATATGGCGTGGCGGCGGGCCGCAGGTATCGACGACGAAGCGGTTGCTGTCGCCTTTGTCGGCAGGCTGGTGCTGGAAAAAGGCATCGATGTTTTTGCGAACGCTATTTCAAAGGCACGCCAGTCAAATCCGAAAATTTGCGCCATTATCGTCGGGGAAGGTCCTGAACGGGACTATTTCGAAAAGCGTGCGCCGTGGGGACATTTCACCGGCTATCAACAAGGCGAAGGCCTTGCTCGCGCCTATGCCAGTGCAGATATTTTCTTCAATCCCTCGATCACGGAAACCTTCGGCAATGTGACTCTCGAAGCGATGGCGTGCGGCCTGCCAACCATCGCCGCGCGCGCTTCGGGCAGTCTGTCCTTGGTGGAAGATAATATCACAGGGCTCCTGGCGGACCCCGCCAGGGGCGCCGACGGATTCGCAGAGGCTCTGGTCACCCTCGCCGGAAAGCCGTCCGCCAGATCGCGCATGGGCGAAGCTGCGCGCTCACGCAGCCTTGAATTCGATTGGGCTGCAATTCTCGATGAACTTATTGAAAATTACAAAGAGGCAATGGAGGTTTTCGATCAGTCGAAAATTTCCTGAAACGGTGTTTGATTTTGAAGCCGAATTGAGGCGATCCATATCTCTGCGATAGGCCGCGCGGGCTTCGGGAGCAGGACGATTAGATGAAACTCGTTGATGTTTGCGAATTCTTCTCTGACTTTGGCGGCGGCGTCCGGACCTATGTCCACCAGAAGCTGGAAACTTGCGCCAAGGTTGGCTGGGAAACGACCATCATCGCCCCGGGTCCGGCTGACCGGCGCGAAAAAAGACTGGGCGGCGAGATCATCTGGGTGCGCTCGCCGGTGTTGCCGGTTGATTCCCGGTATCACATGTTCTGGCGCGCCGGTCCCATTCACAGTCTTTTATCGGAAATCCGGCCCGATGTTGTCGAGGGCTCGTCGACCTGGCGCGGCGGGTGGATCGCCGCCAAATGGCGCGGCGACGCCATGAAGTCGCTTTTTCTCCATCAGGACCCGGTCGCCGTTTATCCCCATTCCATATTGAGCCCGCCGCTGTCGCGAGAGCGGGTCGATCAGTTCTGTTTCTGGTTTTGGGGCTATTTGCGCAGGCTATCGTCGCATTTCGACGCGACAGCGGTCAGCGGCGACTGGTTTGCGCAACGTCTGTCGTCCTTCGGCGTCAAGCGTCCGATCGTCTCTTCATTTGGCACCGATAAGACGCGCTTTTCACATCATCTGCGTAACGATCAATTGCGCCAACGCATGCTGGACAGTTGCCGTGTGGAAGATCCGAAAGCGCCTCTTTTTATCGCGGTAAGCCGCCATCACATGGAAAAGCGGTTGCCGGCGATGATTGACGCTTTTGAGCAATTTTCGGCTCGGCGTCCCGCCGGTCTTTATATTGTCGGCGATGGACCTGCACGCACGAAAATCGAACGCAAAGCAGCGCGCGTCCATGGCGCGCACGTGGCGGGTCACATCAATGATCAGCGGGAGATGGCGGAAACGCTCGCCAGCGCCGATTATATGATCCATGCGGGCGCGGCCGAAACGTTTGGTCTTGTGGTTGCCGAGGCGTTATGCGCCGGTCTTCCGATTGTTGCGCCAAACATCGGCGGCGCGGCCGATCTCGCCCATCCGACGTATGCGGAAACCTATGCACCCGGCGATATCAAGGGTTTCGTTGACGCGCTCGAGCGGATGGTGGCGCGCGACCGTCAGGAGCTCACCATCGCGGCGCGCGCCGGCGCGCGCAGAATTTCAACGCCTGACGAGCATTTCAATGCGCTATTGTCGCAATATGTCGATATCAGAGAGGAAACACGCCGGAGGGCTGCTTGAAGGAATTCGGACCCAGGTTTGCGGGCCCAAGATTGCAGGCCTAGTGTTGCGGACTGTGAGTTGACGGCTGGAGCGGCCCCCGTAAAAGACCGAGTTCCGACAAATACGATTTTTCGCGCGTTACCATATCGCGCACCAGCGCCCGGGCGCTCGCTTCCACAAGATCAGCGTCGCAATCCGATATCTTCAAGGATAACGGCACGCGGGCAAGATGCGCCTGGAAGGTGTCGCCGCGGCGCTTGCCGACGTCGCAGCTTTCCGGCCATGCGCCATTCAGCTCACGCATCAAATCGCCAGAATCATAGCGCATGGAAACGATCCGCAACGGTTCGTCGAGATTTTCATTGACGCCGCGCCAGACAATATCACGGAGCGCCTGTGCGCGATCGTAAAGTATAGAGACAACGCGGCCCGGATCGTTGGTCCAGAGGTTCAGATTTCTCGCCGCGAGCGATTCTTCCGCCGGGCGCGGCGTTCCGGAGTCAAATGAAAAAACTACGCCTTTTCCAAATGCGTTGTCCTTTTCCGCGGCGCGCAAAAATATTTCCTGCAGTGTTTCGACGCCTGTGTTTTCAAGAATGCCGCCATCGCCAAGATGCCAGTAGGTCGTGGTCGCAACGCCGCACCCCGGCGGCGCCTCAATCGCAACCGGGCCGAGGGCGGGCGGAAACCCGGCGGAGGCGGCAACCGCCAACGAGAGCGGAAAATCATCTGGTGTGCGGCGCAAGCATTCACCGCGGGAAAAACTGCTGGTGCGTAAGATATCTTCGTCGAACGGCGGGGTTTTCAATGGCGTATCGGCAATCGGCGTATTGGAGAATACGAACCGGCGGGCGTCATCGTAGCTCGCGGCGTTGATGAACAGGGCCGGCGCCGTATCAAGAGAACCAAACGTTGCGTCGTCCAGAAACTGATTGTCGAGGACTTCCTGTAACGAGGTGATCCGGCGTGTCGGGCTCAAATGTCGATTGACATTGACAATCTGTCGAAGCTCCATCGGAACAAGGTAGTTGTGGCGCATCACCTTTTTGTATTCTGCAAAACTCCGCCTACGGCAGACTTCAGGGTCGCTCTCACAACGGGCCTCATGTGGCCGGCGCACAGCAAGGTAGCTGGCTGCGAAGCTTCCGCCGGAAACAGACGAAATATGCGTCACCTGATCGAGAAGACCGTATTCTGCGAGCGCTTCCGCGCCCGCCGCTGCAAATGTCGCCGCGCGGCTGCCGCCGCCGGAAAATGCAAGACCGACAAAGGGCGCCTGCCGCTGCGGCGCGTCCTCAACATCTGGCGCTGGTGCAATGTCAGCGAAGGCGAGCGTGTTTTGCGGGACGCCGCCGCCCGCGGATGGCAGAGATTGCTGATTGTCATCCCACGAATAGTGAATTCGGTCCGGCATGAACATCACACACCCG
>JBCBBT010000083.1:0-10719 GCA_038531315.1 Pseudomonadota bacterium | reverse complement strand
CAGCGCCCGGTCGATCGCGCGATAGGCGGCGCCGAGACCGGCCCGGTCGCCGTCAAAACAAAGCACCGGCTCGTCGCTGACCCGCCACAAGAGCGCCAGTTGTTGTTCGGTGAGCGCCGTGCCGAGCGGGGCGACGGCGCGTTTGACGCCCGCGCCCCACAGCGCGATCACGTCCATATAGCCCTCGCAGACGATGACGCCCGCCTTGTCGCTTGTCGCCGCGGCGCGCGCCGGACCAAGATTGTAAAGGACGCCGCCTTTGTGAAAGAGCGGCGTTTCGGGCGAGTTCAGGTATTTCGCGCGCGCATTCGGGTCGAGCGCCCTGCCGCCGAAAGCGATTACGCGATCGCGCGCGCCGATGATCGGAAACATGATCCGGTTACGGAAACGATCATAGCCCGGCCCGCCGTCTTCCGGCTTGATGACAAGCCCCGCCTCGACCAGCGTTTCCTCCGTAAACCCCTTATTGATGAGGTAGTCTTTCAGCGCCGTGCGCTCGCCCGGCGCATAGCCGATCCGGAAGACATCGATCTGTTCAGGGCTGACGCCGCGCCGGTCGAGATAGTCCGCCGCGCCCTGCCCCTGATTGCGGCGGAGCATCGCCTCGAAAAACGCCGCCGCCGCCTCACACGCCTCGGCGAGCCCGGCGCGCACCTTCGCCTGTTCCGCCTCACGCGGATTGTCGCGGGGCAATTCGAGCCCCGCCTCCTCCGCGAGCCGCTCCACCGCTTCGTGGAAACTCAGGTTTTGCGTTTCCTGCAGGAACTTGATGACGTCGCCTGACTTGCCCGACGAAAAGCAGTGATAGAACGCCTTTTGGTCATTGACGAAGAAAGACGGCGTCTTCTCCTTGGTGAAGGGCGACAGGCCGGCATATTCATTGCCCTGTTTTTTCAGCTTCACATAGCGCCCGATAACGTCCGACGGCCGCAGGCGCGACTTCAGCTCATCAAGAAATTCGGGCGTAAAACGGGGCATGAATTGAATATGGTCGCACTATCGATCGCACACCATACCCGGAGGGGAGCCATTTGTCGCCCGCCCCGCGGCCATTCCTAACCGCGCCCCGGCGACGCAAAGGCGATGCAAAGGCGATGCGGGCGTCAGCGCCTAGCCAGCGGCGAAGTGGGGGCTGTTTTTCGCATTGTTGTCAGGACCGACAGACCACAAAACAGCGCCGCGCTCGATTTCTGTGTAAAACCAGTCGGTAAAACCGTGCGCCAGGAACCATTCGAGGCGATAAGCGCCCCAATTGATTTTGTCGGTTTCAACATCTTGCTGCTCTCGCGTTTTCCACCATTTGACGACTTCGGATTTGTCCGCCTTGCCGATCGGCGACTGCTGCAGCCGGTGGAACCATTGCGAAACCCGCGGATGGGTCTGCGGCGACACCGCGAGGCCAACATGTTGGGCGCCGTGTATTTGGGGATAAAGCGCTATATCGGCGATCGAAAGATCGCCCGCCACATAGTCTTCCTCGCCGAGAGCGTGCTCGAGCTGGTCATAAATGGCCGCCATGTCGCGTCGCCCAGCCTCAATTAGGCCGTCCGGCTGCGGAGGAAGTTCAGCCCATGCGAAAATACCACAGTTTGTAACGATGGGATCGACCATCGTGTCGGCGATAATTTCCCATTCCTTGGCTTTTGCAAATGCACGCGGCTCATCTGGCATCAGCGACGGCGCCGACGGGAAACGTCGATGCAAATAATCGAGGATGGTCGAAGAATTGCGGACAATGACGCCATCGTCATCGAGAATGGGTATCTCAGCACGCGGGTTCCAAACCGGATATTTCCGGATATCGCAGCTGTCGAAAATCTCATACGCGATCTGCATATGGTCAAGCGCCATGCGGGTCTTCCGACAATATGGGCTCAGAGCCGAATAACAAAGTCTCAACACAGCTTCCTCCATTAGCAATTCGTTAGACCGGTCGGTCTATTTGACCAATAGAACGATTCGAGTCAAGCAAACGCATGTCTTTTGAGCTGCGAAAATAAATGACCGAGGAAAAAACCACCCGCGACGCGCTGATTGAGACAGCCGCCTTTCTTTTCCATCGGCGCGGCTATCACGGCGTTGGTCTCAGTGAAATTCTGACATTGGCAAAGGCCCCAAAAGGCGTCCTTTATCATCATTTTCCGGGCGGCAAGACTGAGCTTGCCGAAGCGGCGATTGCGCTTTCCGCGGATGTCTTCGCCCGGCAAATTGATGAAGCCGGGCGCAAATGCCGCTCGCGCGCCCGGTTCATTGAGGCGCTCGGCGATCTGACAATCGAGGATCTTCGGAAAACGAAGTTTCAGGCCGGCTGTCCGCTCGCCACCATTGCGCTCGAAACGGCGCCGAACGACGAACGGCTGAGCGCCGCCTGCCGACGCGGCTTTGATCTTTGGATCGATAAGATCGCCATCCACCTCAAGCGTCTCGGCGCCGAGCGTCCCCGCGCCGACGCCGAACTGATCCTGTCGAGCCTCGAGGGCGCAATGGCGATTGCGCGAACGCGTAAGGAAGCCAAGATCGTCAAACAGGCGGCGCGCTCATTGTCACACTTGGCCTAGGCCATGCGCGCCCGCCCGGCGCACGGCCACGCCGCTTTGAACGCCCCGGCGCCCGCCGGCTAATCTCGGCGGCGAAAAACGGCGTATACGATTTATGACCGCGAAACTGACAGTTTATTACGACGGCGCGTGTCCGCTGTGTGCGCGCGAGATCGCGTTTTACAAACGCCGGCGCGGCGCCGGCGCCGTCGACTGGGTGGACCTGACGCAAAGCGGCGCGGCGCCGGGCGGCGACCTAAGCTGCGCGGCGGCGCTGGCGCGGTTTCATGTTCGGCTTGAAAACGGCGAGCTGCGCGACGGCGCGGGCGCGTTTGCGGCGCTTTTGAAACGTCTGCCCGCCTTGCGATGGCTCGGCATCTTGATCAGCCTGCCGGGGATCGCATGGCTCGCCGAGCGCGGCTACGACGCCTTTTTGACGGTGCGCCCCGCCTTGACGCGTCTCATCCCGGCGCCGCGCCCCGATCTCGCCGACGGACCGCGCAGCTGAGCGGCGGCCCATTACGAGCCTTGTCAGCGTTAGCCTTTGCCAGCTTTAGCCTTTGTCGGTTTTAACCTAATGCCTTTTTCATCAGCGCGCCGGCGCGGCCGAAATCCATCGCGCCCTGATGACGTTCCTTCAGAGCGGCCATGCATTTACCCATATCTTTCAGGCCTTCCGCTTCGAGTTCTGCGATGACGCCTGAAACTTCCGCCTCGATTTCCTCGTCGGAAAGCTGGCGCGGCATGAACTCGCGAATGACCTCGATCTCGGCCCGTTCCTGTTCGGCCAGCTCCGGCCGGCAGGCCTGCTCATAGGTGGCCGAGCTTTCCTCGCGCTGTTTCACCATCTTGGTGAGGATCGCAAGGATTTCATCATCGCTGACGCCGTCGCAGCGGTCTTCCCCGCGCGCAGCGATATCGCGGTCTTTGATGGCCGCATTGATCAGGCGCAGGGTCGAGACCCTCGTCTTGTCGTCGCGGGCCTTCATGGCGGCTTTCAGCGCATCAGTGATTTGTTGTCTCAGCATGAAAGCGTCTCCCATAAGCGCCATAGGCCGGCGCGCGCCGGCGGGCGTCATGAACATTGTGTTAGAGCCTTGATTTTGTTCGTTAAATTAAAACGTTTCGTTTGTTGACCGCCACAGGGGATTCCCTTAGCTTCCCGTCAATTTGCGCGCGAGCCGGAGCCGCACACGCGGGTTCAACCGTCGATTTTGCAAGATTGGAACCGCATAGCGCCGGCCCGCAACCCTGACGTTCATTCAAGAGACCGAAGAGATATTCACCCATGCGATTAAGTCAAGCTCAATCACAACCGCACACTGGCCTCGTCGTCTTGGCGTCGGGAAAAATCCTGCGCGGACAAGGGTTTGGCGCTGCGGGCGCAGCCCCCGGCGAGGTTTGTTTCAACACGGCGATAACCGGCTATCAGGAAATTCTGACCGATCCGTCCTACGCCGGACAAATTATCACCTTCACTTTTCCCCATATCGGCAATGTCGGCGTCAACGCTGAAGATGTCGAAAACGCGTCCTCAGCGGGCGCGCGCGCGGCGCGCGGCGCGATCGTGCGCGAAGAGGTGACAAATCCGTCGAACTACCGCGCGCAGATGGACCTCAGCGGCTGGATGCGCCGTAGGGGGATCATCGGCGTCTCGGGGATCGACACGCGCGCCCTCACCGCGCTCATTCGCGACGAAGGCATGCCCCACGCCGTCATCGCGCACGCGCCGAACGGCAATTTCGACGAAGACGCGCTGATCGCGCAAGCGCGCAGCTGGGACGGCATCGAAGGGCGCGATCTCGCCGAAGCGGTGACGGCGCCGGCCGAATTTTCCCACGAGGAGACCGCCTGGAAATGGCAAGACGGATACGGACAATCGTCCGGCGACGGTCCGCAAATCGTGGTTATTGATTTCGGCGCCAAGCGCAACATTCTGCGGCTTCTCGCCAAGACCAACGCGCGGGTCAGCGTCGTCCCTGCGCCGGCGAGCTATGAGACCATCATGGCCAAAAACCCCGACGGCGTCGTCTTGTCCAACGGTCCGGGCGACCCGTCAGCGACCGGCGTTTATGCGCTGCCGGTCATTCGCAAGCTGATCGAAAACAAAGTGCCGCTGTTTGGCGTCTGTCTCGGCCACCAGTTGCTGGCGCTCGCGGTCGGCGCGAGAACCCTGAAGATGGCGCAGGGCCACCACGGCGCCAATCACCCCATCCAGGACCTGAAAACCGGCAAGGTCGAAATCGTCTCCATGAACCACGGGTTTACAGTCGACCCCGACAGCCTGCCGGACAATGTCGAGCCGATCTTCAAATCGCTTTTCGACGGCACCAATAGCGGCATACGCCTCAAGGACGCGCCCGCATGGTCGGTGCAACACCACCCCGAGGCCTCCCCCGGCCCACAAGACTCTTTTGGCGTCTTTGAAGAATTCGTCGAGAGTCTGAAAGAAAAGGCCTGAGGATCGCCGGCTCACGCCGCGCTGCCGACGCCTGATTGACTGCACCTGACTTCCTGCGCCCGATAATGGGGCATTGCAGCGAGGAGTTTGCTCCGCTTACTGAACGTCTGCCGTGCCCGGCCCGGTCAGGAAAAGCGCCGTCACGTCGGCGTAGTATTTGTCGGACGCGGTAATCACGCGGGTGCGCTCCGCGCGGAAGGCCTCATTGGCTTCCGGCGAGCGCGTAAAGAAAAGCCGGTCGCCATGAATTGTCCAGTTCAGCGGGCTTGCCGGCGTGAGCGATCCCTGCGCCAGCGTCTGCGAGCAATAGCCGCCATGGGCGGGCGCGTATTTTTCCGGATCGGCGGCGAAGAGATCGCGGTTTTCGGCCGTTGCGAACAGGAACATCGCGCCCTGATATTCAACCATGAAGGCGGCGTCGCCTTTCATCGCCTTGCCTTCGGTAAAGAAGCCGACCGGATCATAGCCCTCCATGGCGACGCCGGTTTCCGGATTGATGACGATCGGGGTCACGGCGTCGCGGACTTCCGGAACCGCGAGCGCGGCCACCGGCAGGACGAGCGCTGCGCCTTTGTTCTGCCCATAATGACTGATGCCGGCGGCGATTTCCGCGGCGCTGGGCGCGGCGGCGTCGCCTTGCGATCCGTCGGCGTCCTGGGCATGCGCACCGGCAAGCGCGCCTGCGAGCGCACTTGCGGCGGCGGCGAAAGCGATGGCTCCGTGTTTGATTGACGTCAGCTTCATATCCCGGCCCTTCGTTGCATGATTTTCACGCCAATCTAGAGCGACGCGCCCCCGGCGACAAATCACGGGGCCCGCGCGCGCAGTCACGTTCAAAAGACCGCTGTCGGGCGGCCCCGCAAAAAGACCGCGCTCGCGCCCCCGTGATGCGTCGCCGCCAGCGCTCAACCCCGCGCAAGATGCGCCGGCATGCGCGCGGGCGCGCCCGTAACCGCGGGCGTTCTGCTTTCTTTACACCCGAAACGGCGGCGCTAGAGTGCGCGCCATGTCTAGCGCTGAGCAACCGCCCTTCACGGTCCAGATCGTTCCGGTCACGCCGTTTCAACAAAACTGTTCCATCATTCGCGCGCCGAGCGGCAAGGCCGCCGTCGTCGATCCCGGCGGCGAACCGGACAAGATCATGCAGGCCGCCGCCGCGATGGACGCCGACATCGTCAAGATCTGGCTCACCCACGGCCATCTCGACCACGCGGGCGCCGCGGAGGAAATCAAACGCCGCACCGGCGCCCCCATCGAGGGCCCACAAAAAGAAGAAACCTTCTGGCTCGATCAGATCGCCGAGCAATGGAAGCGCTTCGGCGTCGAGGACGGCGAAAACTGCACGCCCGACCGCTGGCTGGACGACGGCGACACGGTGGAAGCGGCCGGCCGCACGCTGCAGGTCTTCCACTGCCCCGGCCACACGCCCGGCCATGTCGTAATCTATCATAAAGACGCGCGCCTCGCCTTTGTGGGCGATGTGATCTTCGCCGGCTCTATCGGGCGCACGGACTTTCCGCGCGGCGACCACCAGACGCTGATCAAGTCGATTACGGACAAACTCTGGCCGCTCGGCGACGACATGCAGTTCGTGCCCGGTCACGGGCCGACGTCAACCTTCGGGCGCGAGCGACAGACAAATCCGTTCGTCGCCGACAGCGTCACCGGCTATGGCGGCGCCGCGACATCCGCCGCTGACGAGACCGCCCAAAAAACCGCCAAGCGCTGGCAGTGAGCGCTCGGCGCCCGGCTCAGCGCAAAATTATGGCGGGCTACTTAACGACGGCGTCGAAGCGCAGCGAGAAACCCGGCGTGACGGCGGCGGCCGCCTCGCCGGCGAACTGGCCCTTTGGCTGGACGCGGATATGGGTGACGCCGGGATCGGCGCCGTCGGCGCCCGGACTGGGCGTGTAGGTGAAGGTCAGGCCGCCGTCATTTGAAAACGACAGATCGTCGGCCGTGCTCGCGAGACTGATAAATGTGTAGGTCAGCGCGCTGGTCGTCGTGCCGTCGATAAACTCAACCGGTCCTGACCCAGGCCCTCCAAAATCGCTCACCACAAGCGAAATTTCCGCCGGCAAGGCGTCGACAAAATCAACCGTATCACCATCAATCGGGATTTGCCCGATACTCTGGACATCAACCGTATAGCGCACGCGCGCGCCCGGTATGGCGTAAGGGCCGCCGGGGCCGTTAACGGGATCCTCTACGACGTCTACGGACTTTATCGCCGCCAGCCGGCCTTCCAGAACGGCATGAAACCCGCGCGAAAACGCCACGATACTCGCCGCTTCCGTGGTGTGGTTTCGCTCAGGGTCGCGGAACTGGTCTTCGTCAATCGTGAGTCCGATGGCGGTTCCGGACAACGAACAGCGGCGCGCCCAGCCGCCATTATTGCCGTCTCTCCTTGTTTGCGACGCCACAACGCGCGGGGCCGCGAACGCAGCGGGAGAAAACGTCGTTGTGAAGCAGCCATTGTTAAAGCCGCGTATGGTGTCGCCGGAAATCACCGCGCGCCAGTCAACAGGCGCGCCGCCATCGTCGAGAAAGCTGCCGCCCGACCCGCCCGGCAAGGCGATATAGCCGATCACTTCAGCGGCGACCGCGCCCGGCGCCGCCTCGGCGCGCTCAAGCGCCAGCTGCACCGTCGTCGTCGTTGGATTGCGCATGGCCACCGCCAGCCACGGGACGGAAACCTCCGCAGGCGGCGCATTAACCTCGCTATTGTCAGACTGTATGGTCGCGAGCACAGCAGCGGCGGACGGGAACGTCGTTGGAAACGTCACCGTTTCCCAGCTTGCCGTCCCGGCGACGCCGGCGCCGAGCTGCACCGCCGAGGTCGTGAGGGTCCCGACAAAGACCGGCTCGCCGGACGGCATGACGTGGAGGCCCGGGGTCGCGGCGATATAGTGAAACCCGCTGGCGGCGACGGCGCCGTCATTGCCCGACGGCTCGACCAGCGCGACCTCAAATCCGGTCGCGGTGACATTGCGGATGCGCAAGGCGGCCGGATCGGGGTTTTCATCCGTCGGCAGGACGACCACCACCGGCGTCTGCGCAAAGGCGGTCGCAAAACTGACCGTCACGAACGCAGCAGGCGACGTCGCGCCTTCCCCGGCTTCAATCTCCCAAGGATTAGCGGCCCGGGCCCCGGACGCCCCGCCGAGAGCGGCCAGCGACGCGAGGACACAGCCCACCAAAACAACCACCCGAAAAGCGCCCGCAAGATGCGTCATCTGACCTGGAACATATGAATTGCAATCGCGCACTATGAATATCGACCGCCGATAAAGCCTTAATTCGGCGCGATACCCAAGGGCGCATGCCGAAAAATTCCGTTAAAGCTTCGGGTTCTTTAAGAGGCGATAACGGGAATGCGCATTTTGGCGGGATTGTGGAAAAGTGAGCCAAAGGATTGCGGTGTTTTGTTTGTCTTTGCTTGCGGCGACGATGTTGTGTGGCTCTTGCGCGCAGAAGCGGACAATAGATTTTGTATGGCCGACTTAGCGGGATTGGTTCGGTTGCGAAATTTGTCGATCTAATTAACGTCCGAAAATTGACGCAGGACAAACGAGCTTTATGGGATTGAAACAGCCATTATTCCAGTGTTCTAGGAAGAATTGGCTACCTTTTTCAGTACAATAAGAATTAATGTGTCGCTACACAGAACTTGAATCTATTATGCTTAATCCATTCAGGAACAAAGAAGCATGAATAATTCATGAACTTTGATACGAGAAAAGTCATTCGCATCTTCCTCGCCTCGCCGGGCGGACTTGATGACGAGCGACAGCTTGCGAATCGCATTGTTGGGCAAATCAACAAAAGTCATGCGGACAAATGGGGATCCGAGCTAGAACTTATTGGTTGGGAACATACGCTTCCCAATTATGACAGAGCACAATCGGTGATAAACCGGGATTTAGACAAGTGTCAGTATTTTATCGGCCTTATATGGGACCATTGGGGTTCCCCACCAGCGGGCTCCGAAGGCAATTATACATCGGGCTTCGAAGAAGAGTTTGAAAGAGCCAAGCGTCATAAAACGTCGGGGGCAATCAAAGACATTGCTCTGTACTTTAAGGAAATTCCTAGTGACAAGGTACGCGATCCCGGTCAGTCGCTGAAAAAAGTGCTGGAATTTCGAGAAACGATTATTGGAGAGAGAAAGCCGCTTTTCGTTGAATTTTCGAGTCTCGACACATTTGGCGAGCTTCTACGTCGTTATCTCGAAGATATTGGCTGGAAGGAATCGCAGCTATTGGAGGAGTTGAATTCGCGGGATTCCCGTTCGATTCAGCCAGACGACGATCATCAGGTCCAAAGTGAAACAGCGAACCAAAACGGCTTGATTGAGAATTCTGCATGCGATTTTCTGACTGGCCTAATTCAAAAACCAAACAATTGGGATGCGATATCGCCGGTCGAGATCGCAAGGCTGCGGCTACTGGGCGTCGCCAATAGCCGACACGGGAACGATGAAGTTTTTCTTGGAAATCATGACGCCAACCTATTGTATGGCGCGCGCAAAGATACTGCGCTTTCAATCAAAGAATGTAGGGCGCTGTTGGATACTGGGATTAACGGATATGGCCATCAAAACGTACCACTTTGGCATTGGCTAGTCGAATATGAACGACCGAATGATCTTCTATCGCGAGCTGAGGCGCTTTCGTGGTTCGGGGACGGAGCACTCAAAAGAAATGCAATTCGACTACTACAATTAATGAATGCACCCGTGCCAACTCCAGGTGATACCGATAGAAATGAAACACTCAAGCAGTGGCTTCTGGATGAAGACAATCCTGATGTATGTAAAGCTGGGTTAAGTTACCTCAAAACGAACGGTATCGACGATGACATTGAATTTCTTATAGAGCACTTCGGCAATTTTTCCGACCAACACAAAGAAGCTGCAACCGAAGCAGCTACGTATTTGGCCCTAAGAAAAGGGCGAGAAGTAGCGCTTAAGTTACTTATTCGGCTTGATCCTAACAGTATCAACGAAAGCTTAGCTAACATACTCTTTGACGAGCCCGAGGCTCTATCTACCGAAATTTTGAAGAAGTGCGTTGAGTTGAAGGCCGATCTGCTTCGCAAGGCTTCCGTTGCAGAACTAATAGAACGTGAGGCTCTGGACACGCGGTCGCTTCGCGATTTTATTTCAGATAATGACTTTTCAATACGCAGAATAGCGATTCAGCGATTAGTAGCAATCGATCCTGATTTCCCGAAAGAAACCATTCGTCAGGCGCTTGTAAAAAGGGATACAGGGCTAGGAAGCTTTTTTAGCCTCAGTCTAGGCGCAAGACAACCAGATGAAAGTGAGTACGAACTTTATAAAAGGTATGAGTTGGAAAGCTTAGAGTATAGCGAACTGCTTGAGCGTTTTAAAAAGGCATCGATTTTCGACGAATTGGAGGTCGATGTCTTTTTCAACCGTTTCGGAAAACGACACGGAGACGAGTTGCGCAAGTACATTAAGGACGGATTCAAATCCTACTTTAATGGGAAGCTCGAAGAATTTGAAAAACAGCTTGGCCAAGATGCTGCTGCCCAGATTGAAAAAACCCGCAATTTTAGTGATTCCATACGACAAAATCTCACGTCGGCTGCATTAGACAATCTCTGTAAGCTCAACAAGAAATCTGATTTGGCTCTCGTGCGCTGTGCCGCAACGGAGCACGAGCCATACTTTTCAGAGACTGTTTTGTCATTTCT
>JBCBBT010000082.1:0-10826 GCA_038531315.1 Pseudomonadota bacterium | reverse complement strand
GGAAACGCCGGCGCTCAGGCTCGGGGTCAGTGTGGCTTCCGCGCTTGCTTCAACGCCTTGCGTCTCAAAGGCCTCGATGTTGACCGGCGTGAACATATTGGGGTCAAAGGCGATTAGATCACTGATATTCTGGCGGAACCAGGTCGCTTTGAGGAGCGCGCGGCCTGCGAAGACGCGACGCTCAAGGCCGATGTCCCAGCCGCGGCTGAGCTCTGATTGAAGGGCCGGGTTGAGCGATAATTCGCCGACTGACGGGGCCCGGAAGCCTTCCGAATAGGACCCGCGCAGCGTGACCCCGGTATTGGGGATCGCAATCGCGCCGGCGCCGTTGAGGGTGGTGTCGCGGGTAATCGCGACGCCGTCGAGGCCGTCATTGGCGTCGTGACGAATGCCGGCGTTGAGGGTGACGCCGTCAACGGGTTTCAGCTGTAAAAGCCCATAGCCGCTGATCGTATCGATTGCGGCGCTGGCGCCGAACCCGGCGCGCACGTCGGAGGTCTGTTCTTCATATTCGACGCCATAGATAAAGGCGGCGCGCTCGAAGGCCTTAACGGCGCCCTGATATTCATAGGAAAGCCGCTCGCCGGTCGCATCGAACGGGAACGCATCGCCGCTGTTGAACTGATCATTGGTCAGATAAGCAACGGTGAGGCGGTTCTCCCATGCGCCGCCGAAAAGGCGCGCCGCGGCGACGCCCGCGACGGCGAGTTCTTCCATGTCCGCGATGTTGTTCGCATCGGTCGGCAAGCCCGTTGAAAAATCAAATCCGTCAAATTCGGTCCGGCTGTCCTGATAGCGGATGACGCCCTCGACGCTGAATACATCGCTCAGCGCCGCGCGGGCGCGCGTTGAGACAGTAAGGTTGTTAAAGCCGTCTTCTTCGGTGGCGCCGTTTGCTTCGTCTGCGGATGAAAAACCGCCGGTCGTCACGCCGGAGATCGTTGCGCGGGCCGAGGCGCGCGCCGTGCCGCCGCGCAGGCTCGCTGCGCCCCGAAAGGTCCCGAACGAGCCGCCCTCGACGAAGGCCGAGCCGCCAAACCCGTCAGCGCCGTCGCGGGTGACGATATTGATCACCCCGCCGATGGCGCTGGAGCCGTAAAGCGTTGACTGGGCGCCGCGCAGGACTTCGATGCGTTCGATGTCGCTGGCGTCGAAAGTCGCGAAGTTGAACGCATTGCCGAACGAGGAGGGGTTGTTGAGGACGATCCCGTCCTGAACGACCAGCGTCTGCGCGCTCGGCAGGCCGCGCACCGACAGGGAGGATTGTGCGCCGAAGCTGCCTGAGCGGATCGGCTGAATGCCGGGCGCCGCCTGTAGGGCGTCAATCAGGAAGCGTTGCTGACGGCGCGCAATGTCCGCCGCCCCGATCACGTCAACCGAGCGCCCGATCTGATCGAGCGGCGTTTCAAAGCGCGTGCCGGTGACGATGATGTCGTCTTCCTGGATGTCGACTTCCTGACGTGATGGTGCTTCACGATAGGGTTCCTGGCTTGCCGCAGGGGCCGCGGCCAAAGCGGCGAGCCCCGCGATCAAGAGGGGGCAGATTGGGTGGGTCAAAAGGTTCTCCTTATACGGCGCGTTTGCGCCATGACGACATGCGTCCGCAAGGAACATCCCATACGGACAATCAACAGTGTCGTTACAAAGGAAAGAGCCTTTCCCGCCTGACGGACTGGTCCCGGTCCCGGGCGAACGACGCGGCGGCAGGTCTCCTGACTCGCCGGTCGGTGCTTTCGGCCGCCTTCCCGACGGCGCAGGGTCCAAAAAGACCTTTTCCGTCAGTGGCGTTGTGGCCGGTCGCTCGCGGCTTACAGTTGCGGGCACAGTCCCGGATTTTCACCGGGTTCCCTATTATCCCTTCGCTAGAAAGGACCGCCTGAAGGCACGTAAAGGCGCGCGCGCGGCGAAGTCAATTGCGCCGTCGACGGACTGCAAATCCATTAGCGGCGGGGTGTCGTAAGCTTTTCAGATGCAATCATTTGCAATATTTCCGATTGTGTTACATTCGCTTGCAATGGCGTGCGCCGGTAAAGCTTTTATATTTCAATAGCTTACTCAGAAGCGTCGCACTTCGTTGCAACATTTCCGCAACTTTTTCGCATATTTCGTGATACAGTATCACAATTCAGCCGCATTTGTGCCGCCTGAGGGAACGAATTGTTCTCAATATGAGCATTGTCGACGGGGAGACCTGACGGCAGACGAGGCGGGCGGCAACTCTCTCCCCCAACGCTTACCGTCTCGTCTTCAAAGTTTAGTGGGTGTTTCGGCTTTCTCTCTCTCCCTGCGAAGGGCCCGCTTCCATCGAGTAAGTTGCGTATCAGGCGTAAACGCCCGCCGGGTTTCTCTCTCCCATTGCCGGCGGGCGTTCCATATTACGACATTTCAAGGATGATATTCGCGCTTTACGGGCATTTTCACGGAGCATGTCTCAAAAGCGCCATAGTTTGAATTGAATTTTATAACATCACCGCAGCGCTGCGTATCTGCGCTGCGGTCGACATCGGGAAGGCGTACGCAGCGCATTTTGGCGCTCTCTTCCCGAACAAGTTGCTGTCGCAATGACACATGAGTTTAGTTGCGTAGCAGGGGCGGGTCGTTCTGAGTCCCCCATAGGAGCGACCCGCACCCCGCATGCGCCTTTTCCCCCCCAACAGGAATAGTCCCGGCGATCATGCCAGCGATGATGATTGACGCATGACCGCGCGCCCGGCTGCGACGCCTCATTGCCGCCCACGCTATTAAAGACCCAAACGCCTTGCAGTCGGCGCTTTGTTGGGCTAGCAACCGCGCTCCGTTGCGGGAGGTCGCCGGCGCCAAGACCATGCCGGGCCGCACCGCGACGGGCCTTTGACAACCGGACCATCCGGCGGACCGCCGGATTTTTCCGAAACTGGAGGCCATCATGGCGAAAAAAATAGACGGCTACCTGAAACTTCAGGTGCCGGCGGGCTCTGCGACGCCGTCGCCGCCCATCGGCCCGGCGCTCGGCCAGCGCGGTCTGAACATCATGGAATTCTGCAAGGCGTTTAACGCCAAGACGCAGGAGATGGAAAAGGGAATGCCCATTCCCACCATCATCACGATTTTCCAGGACAAATCCTTCACCTTCGTGACCAAGACGCCGCCGGCGTCCTTCCTGTTGAAAAAAGCCGCCAAGCTGCCAAAAGGCGGCTCTGAACCGGGACGCGCTGTCGCCGGCAAAGTGACGAGCGCGCAATGCCGCGAAATCGCTGAAATGAAAATGAAAGATCTGAACGCGAACGATCTCGACGCCGCGACAAAGATCATTGAAGGCTCGGCGCGGGCGATGGGTCTGGAGGTTCAAGGCTAGTCATGGCGAAAACAGGCAAAAGAATCACAGCGGCCCGCGAGGGCGTCGACCGCGAAAAGTTCTATACCGTTGAAGAAGCGGCCAAGCTCGTCAAAGAGAACGCCAAAGCCAAGTTCGACGAAACCATCGAAGTCTCGATGAATCTTGGCGTCGATCCGCGGCATGCGGATCAAATGGTGCGCGGCGTTGTCTCGCTGCCGAACGGCACCGGCAAGTCCGTGCGGGTTGCGGTGTTTGCAAAAGACGCAAAAGCCGACGAAGCCAAGGAAGCCGGCGCCGACATTATCGGCGCTGAGGACCTGATGGAAAAAATTCAGGGCGGCTTCATGGATTTCGACCGCGTCATCGCGACGCCGGACATGATGGCGGTCGTCGGCCGTCTCGGTAAGGTGCTGGGCCCGCGCGGCCTGATGCCGAATCCCAAGGTCGGCACCGTGACGCCGAATGTCGGCCAGGCGATCAAGGACGCCAAGGGCGGCGCCGTTCAGTTCCGTGTTGAAAAAGCCGGTATCGTTCACGCCGGCGTCGGCAAGGCGAGCTTTTCCGAAGACGCGATTGCGCAAAACATGAAAGCCTTCATCGATGCGGTGGCGAAAGCCAAGCCGTCAGGCGCAAAAGGCACCTTCATCAAGAAGATCGCCGTCTCGTCCACCATGGGGCCGGGGCTCAAGATCGAACCGACCGCGGCGAACGCTTAACCGCGGCCTTGCTCACATGAATTATGGCGGCGTACCGGTTTTCCGGTGCGCCGTTTTTCGTTGCTGTTGCTCGCCCTCTTTCAGAGGCGTCTTTTTTGCAACCCGGCAACAGGCGGCAAGGCGTTAACCGCGAATTCAGCGCCGCGCCGCTTTATGGCGGCGCGCGCTGGCCAGCGGCGGCGAGCGGGCTTATGAAGCGGGCGCGCGAAAGATCGGATCAGGGGCGGGATCGCGCGAGCGCGCGCCCGGCACAAAAAGGGCTGTGCGATGAAAGTCGCCTATCTCATTAATCAATATCCCGGCACCAGCCACTCCTTCGTGCGCCGTGAGATCCAGGCGCTGGAGCGGCTCGGCGTCACTGTCGCGCGATATGCGATCCGCGCCTCCAAGGCGGGGCTTATCTCCGAGGAAGACAAAGCCGAAGCGAAAAAGACCCGCACGATCGTCGGCGCGCCGGCGGCCGGTCTCATCGCGGCCATGCTTTCCTCGCTCGTGCGCCGGCCTTTCGGGGTCGCATCGGCTTTTGCGGCGATGGTGCGTCTCGGATGGCGCGGCGAGCCCGGGCTCGTGCGCCACGGGCTCTATTTTCTTGAAGCGCTCGTGCTCGCCGCGTGGATGCGCCGCGATCAACTCACGCACGTACACGCCCATTTCGGGACCAATTCGGCAAGCGTTGCGCTCATGGCCGCGCGGATCAATGGCGGGACCTTTAGCGTTACTGTTCATGGTCCGGAGGAATTCGACAAGCCGGGCCTTATCGGGCTGAAGCAGAAAATCGAAGAAAGCGCCTTTGTCGTCGGCGTTTCATCCTACGGCATGACGCAATTGCGCCGGCTTGTCTCAAGCGTTCACTGGGACAAGATCAAGATCGTTCATTGCGGCATCGAAGACGCCTTCCACGCCGGCGAGCCGGCTCCGTTGCAGGCGGCGCGCACATTCGTCTGTGTGGGTCGTTTAAGTGAGCAGAAAGGCCATATCACGCTGATTGAGGCGGCTGCGATCCTGGCGGGCGCGCGCGACGATTTTAAAGTCACGCTCGTCGGCGACGGCGAGATGCGGGCCGAAATCGAGGACGCGGCGCGCGCGCGGGGCGTTTATGAACGGTTTGACTTCGTCGGCTGGCGCACGCCCGACGGCGTGCGCGCGGCCATTGAAGAGGCGCGGGTTTTTGTCTTGCCGAGCTACGCCGAGGGCCTGCCGGTCTCGATCATGGAAGCTTTCATGCTGAACCGGCCGGTGATTTCAACTTACGTCGCGGGCATTCCCGAACTTGTCGAGCCGGGCGTCAATGGATGGCTTGCGCCGGCGGGGGACGCCGCAGCGCTGGCCGATGTTATGGGCGAGGCGCTCGACGCCGACGATGCGACGATCCTCGCCATGGCGGCGCGCGGCAAGGAAAAGACCGCCGCCGGTTTTACGATTGACCGCGAGGCGGCGAAACTGAAATCCCATTTCGCGCAGTCGCTCGCCGCCGCCAGTTTGGATAAGGGTGCGGATACGGGTGTGGATAAGGGTGCGGATACGGGGTCATGACGGGCGTACTTGTATTCGCGATTACGGCGGCGCTCGCCATAATGTGCGCGCTTGCTGCGTTTCTGGCGCTTGAGGTGGCGGGGGCGTTTGCGCCCGTGAAACCGCGCAACAGGGCGGCGCGGCCGGCGCGCCTTGCGGTCATTATCCCCGCGCACAACGAAGAAGCCGTGATCGCGGCGACCCTTGGCGACGTCATGGCGCAGCTCACCGCCGATGATGAAGCGCTGGTCGTCGCCGACAATTGCAGCGATGCGACCGCAGAGGCGGCCCGGCGCGCCGGCGCACGCGTTATCGAACGGACCAATCGCGACGACATCGGCAAAGGGTTTGCGTTGCAGTTCGGTCTCGATGCGATCCGCGAACGCCCGCCGGCGGCGGTCGTCTTTGTGGACGCCGATTGCCGTCTTGGCGCGGGCGTTCTTGACCGCGTGGCCTCGATTGCGGTGGCCGAACAGCGCCCGGCGCAGGCGCTTTATCTGATGCACGCGCCCGAGGGCGCGCCGCTCGGCCGCCGCGTCGCAGAGTTTGCCTGGCTGATGATGAACCGTGTGCGGATGGCGGGCCTTTACGCAATCTTTGGCGCGACGCGCATCACCGGGGCCGGTATGGCGTTGCCGTGGACGCTGGCGGCGCAGCTTGATCTCGGATCTGGCGAAATCGTTGAGGACCAGTATCTGACCCTGCGCATGGTCAAAGACCGCACGGCGCCGATCCTCGTCAGCGATGCGCTGGTGACGAGTGAGTTCCCGGACGCGGACGCCGCCGCTGCGATACAGCATGCGCGCTGGGAACATGGGTCATTGCGGTTCGCCGCCCGCCATGTCGCCGGCATGGCCGCGACGGCGATACGCACGGGCAATCTGGCGCTGGCGGCGCTGGCGCTTGATTTTGCGATCCCGCCGCTGACAGTTTTTGCGATGGTGCTGGCGGGCGGCCTCGCGCTCGGCCTCGCGGCGCTCTTTCTCGGGACGACGGCGCCCCTGATCCTCGCGGTCACGGCGGCGGGCCTGTTCGCCGCGGCGGTGCTCGCCGCGTGGGCGCGCTTTGGCCAGAGCGTTCTGCCGGTCCGCCGGCTCGGCGATGTCGCCGGCTATGTCGCCGGCAAGAACGCGGTCTATGACGAAAAGGCGCGCCGCTCCACGCAATCGTGGACGCGCACGGAACGGGCGAAAGAACGCCCGCAAGAAACCGCGGGCGAAGGCGCGCAGGAGCGCGCCGAAACGCCGCCCGACCCGGGCGTTAAGCGGTAAGGCGCACGGCGCCGCGTCAGGCGCTCCCTGTACCGACGGTCACGCTGTCTGTGGTCTCGGTTTTCGCCGATCATGCGCGCCCAGGACGCCGCGCCCGGCCTCGCCGGGCCTTGCTTGCGGCGGGTGCGCGGGCCGACTAGTGTCGCCGCAAAAAGACGGGCCGCATCGCGCGGCCCCTTGATCGATATTCTTCAGGGAGCGATGGCATGAGCGCGACGCACGGACATTTTATCAACGGCAAAAAAGTCGACGGTCAATCGGGGCGTTTTCACGACGTCTTCAACCCGACCCTCGGCGAGGTGCAGTCGCGCGTTGCGCTGGCCGCGCGCGATGAGGTGACCAAAGCCGTCGACGCGGCGGAGGCCGCCTTTCCCGACTGGGCGGCGACCAATCCCCAGCGGCGCGCGCGGGTTCTGTTCAAGTTTAAAGAGCTTGTTGAAAAGGACATGGGCCACCTTGCGAAAATGCTCTCCTCCGAGCACGGAAAGACGCTCCCGGATGCGCGCGGCGACGTTCAGCGCGGGCTGGAGGTGATCGAATTCGCCTGCGGCATCCCGCATCTGCAAAAAGGCGAATACACCGAAGCCGCCGGGCCCGGCATCGATGTTTATTCGATGCGCCAGCCGCTTGGCGTGTGCGCCGGCATCACGCCGTTTAACTTCCCCGCAATGATCCCGATGTGGATGTTCGGCGTCGCCATCGCCTGCGGCAACACCTTCGTCAACAAGCCATCGGAAAAAGACCCCTCCGTGCCGTTGCGCCTCGCCGAGCTGATGATGGAAGCCGGCGCGCCGGAGGGCGTCCTCAATGTCGTCAATGGCGACAAGGAAGCGGTGGACGCGTTGATCGAAGACCCGCGCGTCAAGGCGCTGTCTTTTGTCGGTTCATCGGATATTGCTCAGTATATTTATCAAAATGGCGCTGCGCACGGCAAACGTGTGCAAGCCTTTGGCGGCGCGAAAAACCATATGGTCATCCTGCCCGATGCGGACATGGACAATGTCGTCAACCAGCTGATCGGCTCGGCTTACGGGTCAGCCGGCGAGCGCTGCATGGCGACGCCTGTGGCCGTGCCGGTTGGAGAGAAAACCGCCGATATGCTGATCGAGATGTTGCGGCCGAAGGTCGAAGGGCTGCGCATCGGCCCGTCGCTGTCGGAGGATTCCGATCTTGGCCCGCTGGTCACCGCCGCCCATCGCGACCGCGTCGCGCACTACATTCAGATGGCGGTCGACGAAGGCCAGGAGCTGATCGTCGACGGGCGCGATTTTTCCCTGCAAGGCTACGAGCACGGCTATTTCATGGGCGGCACGCTGCTCGACAAGGCGCGCCCCGATCATCAGTCGTATCAGGACGAAATCTTCGGACCGGTGCTCCAGATTGTCAGAGCCGACAATTTTGAAGCGGCGACGGCGCTCCCCTCGCAACATCAATATGGCAATGGCGTTGCGATTTTCACGCGCAACGGCGCGGCGGCGCGCGAATTCGCCCAGAAGGTCAATGTCGGCATGGTCGGCGTCAATGTCCCGATCCCGGTCCCCGTCGCCTATCACACGTTCGGCGGCTGGAAGCGCTCAGGCTTCGGCGACACCAACCAGCACGGCCCCGAAGGCGTCAAATTCTGGACCAAGATCAAAACCATCACCCAGCGCTGGCCGGAAGACGTTCAGGGCTCGGAGTTTGTCATTCCGACGATGGGATAAGTCTGGCTCTGAGCGAGGCCTTCGGCTTCGCGGGGGGAGGCGGGAAAAGAACAAGGCGCACAATCACTGCGCCCTTCGCCCGTGTTTCTCCGCACAGGCCGAGATCCAGCAAACAAAATCGCTGCGCCGAGTGCGACCGCTCATTTCGCGCCCGGCGCAATTGACTGGCGCGCGCCGTGACGTAAACCAGACAGCCAAAAGAGAAAGTGAGCCGCATGACAAAAGTCCGCGCCTACGCCGCCGCCGACGCCGGCGCGCCCTTTGAGCGATTTGATTACACGCTCAGCGCCCTGAAGGCCGACGAAATCGATATCGACGTTGAATATTGCGGCATTTGCCACTCCGACTATTCGGTCTGGAAAAATGAGTGGGGCAATGCGGTCTACCCGTTTGTCGGCGGCCATGAAGCGATTGGCCGCGTCCGCGCGAGGGGCGACGGCGTTGACGGGCTGGAAATCGGCGACCGGGTGGGGCTCGGCTGGGTTGCGCGCAGCGATCTGACGACGCGTCAGTGCCTTGCTGGCGACCATAATCTCTCGCCCGGCAATCAGGCGACGATCGTCGGCCGCCATGGCGGCTTCGCCGACATTGTGCGCTGTCAGGCGGTCTGGGCGAGCCGGCTTCCCGATGGGCTCGACGCGCAAGCCGCCGGGCCGCTCTTTTGCGGCGGGATCACGGTTTTTAATCCACTTGTCCAGTTCGATATCCGCCCGACCCACAGGGCCGCCGTCGTCGGGATCGGCGGGCTTGGCCATCTGGCGCTGCAATTCCTCAACAAATGGGGCTGCGAGGTGACGGCGTTTACCTCAACGCCGGAAAAGGAAGCCGAAGCAATCGCTATGGGCGCCCATAAAACGCTCAATTCGCGCGACACCGACAGCTGGAAGTCGGCCTACGGAACATATGATCTCGTCTTGTCGACGGTGGCGGTCGATCTCGACTGGGGCCGGCTCATGCGCCTGTTGGCGCCGCGCGGGCGGCTTCACCTTGTCGGCGTCACGCCAAGCCCCGTCGCCTTGCGCGCCAGCCAGATGATGGGCGATCAACTGTCCTTTTCCGCCTCGCCGGTGGGCGCGCCGGCGGTGATCGCCGATATGCTGGATTTCTGCGCGCGCCATCAGATTGCGCCCAAAATCGAGGTGACGGCGATGTCGCGCATTAACGAGGCGATGGCCCGCCTGCATGAGGGCAAAGCGCGCTACCGGATTGTTCTTGAAAACGATTTTTAAAGCCGTGAGCGTTGGCGCGCGCGGCGCAGCGCGGTAGACTGGCGCGCTATGATCATACTTCTTCAGATTATCGCGCTTGGCGTTTTTATCCTGATCGGCATGCAGCTCTTTAACGCGGGACGCGGTAATGGGCGGCTCGCCCATGAGCCGCGCAAGTCGCTGCCGTCCTCAACGTCGCCGGCGGGCGAGGCGGCCGCGGCGCTGCGCGACCTTGAAAATGTCCGCGCCGATCTGCGCGCGCGGTATCCTGCGGTCTTCGCCATGCTGGGCGGCTATCTCAATGACCATACGGTGCGCGAGGACGGCTCGGTTGAAGCCGCCGTTGAGGAAATGATCGCGGACTGGCGCGGCCGCTCGGAGGAAGTGGCGCGCGAGATCGTCAAAATTCTTTCCGAAAATCCGGATGAGGAGGAAGTGCGCGCCATCGTCATGGCCGCCTGCGACGTCACCTTCGAGGAGGAGGGCTATCGCAACTGGATGACCTGGCTTTTGTCCCGCTTCAACGATGTATAGCATGCGCACGCTGCGGATGCGGCTCATGAACAACCCGTTGAGACCGTCCGATGCCTGACTTTATGGAGCCAATGGTCGCGCTCATGGCGGCGAATATGGCTGGGGTATATCTGTGTTTGTTCATCGCGCCCTTCGTTCAGGAGGATGCGGCGGTGATCGGCGCGGCGTCCTTGTCGCTGAACGGGATGGGCGAGCACGCGCTCATCTTCGCTGCGATCGCGGCGGGCCTGTGCGCCAGCGATTTATGGAAATATGCGATCGGGCGCGCGGCGCGTTCACGGGACTGGGCCCGGCGGTTTGCGGCGCGCCCGCGTGTTCAGCGTGCTGAAAAAGTCGTCTCGCAGCGGCTTGGCGCGGCGATCGCGACGGCCCGCTTTTTGCCGGGCGCGCGGATCGCTCTTTATATCGCGGCGGGCTATTTCGCCGCGCCATTTGCGCGCTTTGCGTTCTGGATCGTGGTCACGGCGCTCGGCTATATCGGCGCGATTTTCGCGCTCTTTCATCTGATCGGCATGGCGGCGGGCGAGGCGGCCAAGGTCTGGGCGCCGGTGGGCGCGCTCGGCCTT
>JBCBBT010000081.1:0-11090 GCA_038531315.1 Pseudomonadota bacterium | reverse complement strand
ATCAAGCTAAAGCAACGCCGCGGCAAGTTCGCTCATGAAAGGCGCTTGCCGGTATTGATTTTTTTTGGCTGGGCCGCGATTGATCGCGCCTTCAGGGTTGCAATGCGGGCGATGCGCGCGTATGTCCCGCGTCTTGTTTTCGGCTGGTCGCGCAGGTCTGACGCTGGCGCGCCGCCCCCAAAGCGCCCGACGACGTGAGAGTGACGGCGACAAAGGATTGAAGCGATGAAAAAAGATATTCATCCGGATTATCACACGATCAAGGTCGTGATGACTGACGGCTCGTCGTTCGAAACCCGCTCGACTTACGGCGAGCCCGGCGCGGTGTTAAATCTCGACATTGACCCTTCCAGCCACCCCGCATGGACCGGCGGTCCTTCGCAGGCGCTGGATCGCGGCCGCGTCTCGAAATTCAACAAGAAATTCGGCGCTTTCGGCCTGAAGAAAACCTAAGCCCTTAGAGGGTCGCCGCGTCTCTTAGAGGTCGCCAAACGCGTCGCGCAGCGCTTGTTGCTGGGCCGCAGCGTCGCGCTCGGATATGTCGGCCTTCACGCCGGTGAACAGATCGCCGTCGAGGCGCGCGATCCGCTCATAAAGCTGGCGTGAGTCCTCGATCAAACCGATCAGTTTTTCAGGCAGACCCTGTTCCAGATAATTGCCGATGGCCCCGTCCCTCGGCTTCAGTCGATATTTATCATCACGCGCTTCTTCCGCTTCCATGTCGCCTTCGCGAACGGCGCGCAAAACGAGGAGCCAGGACGCAATCTGCATCAGTTCCGTCGTCAGTTTCATCGACGCGCTGGCATAAGCGAGCGCACCATCGCGCGACAATAATTTCGACGCCTTGCGCCCCTCCGTATCCAGATAATTGGCGGTGTCCTCGACCAGGGTCATCCCTTCGCTGAAGGTGCGCGTAAACACCTCCGATTGCGAAAATGACCGGGCCCCGGCCGTCACTTCAGACAATTTTTTGT
This sequence comes from Pseudomonadota bacterium, assembly GCA_038531315.1. Taxonomy (GTDB): domain Bacteria; phylum Pseudomonadota; class Alphaproteobacteria; order Caulobacterales; family Parvularculaceae; genus JAJFFW01. The sequence continues at coordinate 10,116 of JBCBBT010000081.1, read as the reverse complement.
CACCCGCGAGATTCATGAGCGCTTTCGCTTTATTAGTGGTGTAAAATGACCGCGCATGCGGCCTCTGACAACCAATTCTTTTAGAAGGACGCCGGGTTGGCGCGCCTTGCTTCACGTGAAAAGACAGCAACGCCTATGCCAGCAACCACGAGGGGCGCCGCGGGCCCGCGAAAACCGCTATTGGGGGCAAAAGCCGCTTATGTGCTCGGCGTCGACGGCTGCCGGGGCGGTTGGGTGGCCGTCGGGCGCGCACTTTCGAACGGGCGCGCGCGCGTCTCTGTGTGGCATCGTTTTGACGCACTGCTGGCGGAAATTGGCGCTAACGCCGGCGCCATCATGGTCGATATGCCTATCGGGCTCGCCGATTTCGGCAAACGCGGTTGCGAAGCGATGGCGCGCCAACGGCTCTCGCCGCATCGCACCAGCAGCGTCTTTCCCTCGCCGGCGCGGCCGATGCTCGATTTCGCCGACTACGCCGCCGCCAACGCCTGGGGAAAAAGCACGGGCCACGGCGGCCTTTCCAAACAAGCCTGGATGATCGCGCCGAAGATCCGGGAAATCGACGCGCTGATCATGCCGCAGCATCAGGCGGTGCTGAGCGAAGCACACCCCGAGGTCGCCTTCGCACGACTGAACAACGATACGCCCTGCCAACATCCGAAAAAGACAGAGGCCGGCAAGGCGGAAAGGATCGCCCTTCTCGCGGCCCATGGCATGCGCTCAGCGCCGGCTCTTTTTGAAAAGGCCCGGCGCGCCGCACGCGCGCTCGATCATGTTTCGCTCGCCGATGATGACGTGATCGACGCCTGCGTCCTCGCGCTCACCGCGAAGGCGCGCCTTCAAGGAAACGCTATTCAGCTCACGGACGGCGCACGCGATGCGCGCGGTCTTTTAATGGAAATATGGGGATAGGCGGACGGTCGCAAAAAATAGTTACGACTTGAAGAGCGCCTCCGCCTCGGAACGGGCGCCGCCCCGGTCCGCCATGGCTTTTTCACAACGCGCAATTTCAGCTTTGAGTGATGCGATGCGATCCTCAAGGTCGCCGACCGACAGCTCGTATAGGTCGTCCTTGCCAAGTTTTGACAGCGTCAGGTCGGGCTTTTCACTGGGGGCGTCGGCATCCATCACATATCTCCGAGAGGCGCGGTTCCGGTCGCACTGATACTAGAAAAATATCGCCTGCGGCGCCAGCCGGCGACAGCAAGGGGCGCCTTTCATTCGTACGCGCCCGCAATAGCGGGAGCGCGCGATGATCCAAGTCGAGACCGACGAGATCACGGCTTGACGACGCCCCGACGGCGACTTAGCCGGAGCGCATGCAGTTTCCCTCCCCCCTCCAGCCCGGCACGCTTGTCAAACGTTACAAAAGGTTCCTCGCTGACATCGAGCTCGACAGCGGCGAAGCAATTACGGCGCACTGCGCCAATCCCGGCTCCATGATGGGCGTCGCGCCCGCCGGGGCGCGCGTCTGGGTTTCAACGAGCGCAAACAAGGCCCGCAAGCTCCCCTATTCGTGGGAACTCGTGGAAGTCGACGACACGCTTGTCGCCATCAACACCGGCAATCCAAACAAGATTGCGGCGGACGCCATCGCGAATGGCGCGATCCCGGAGCTTGCGGGCTATGAGACGCTCCGGCGCGAGGTCAAATATGGCGAGAACAGCCGCATCGACATCTATCTCGACGATCCGAAAGGCGGCGCCCACGGCCGCAAGGCGCCGTGTTACGTCGAGGTGAAAAATGTCCATTTAATGCGGTCTTCCGGGCTGGCTGAATTCCCGGATTCAGTCACCACGCGCGGCGCAAAACACCTTGGCGAGCTCTCGGCCATGGCCGCCGCGGGCGCGCGCGCCGTCATGCTCTACATTGTCCAGCGCGGCGACTGTCGCCGGCTGCGGCCGGCCGCCGACCTCGATCCCGGCTACGCGGCGGCTCTGGAAAAGGCGGTTGCTGCAGGTGTTGAAACCTTATGCTATGATTGCGAAATAACGACGTCAGAGATCGTTCTGCGGCGCGCGCTGTCCGTTGAGCTTGCGTAGCCGCTTACCGCCACAGGTGATGTTTTGGATACCGAAACACTGAGAACCGGCCGCATCAAAGTCCACAGGCCAGAAGATTTCGAGGGCATGCGCGCCGCCGGGCGGCTGGCCGCTTCCTGTCTTGATATGGTGACGACGCTGGTCGAGCCCGGGGTGACGACGCAATCGATCGACGACCGGATTCGCGAATTCGTCTTCGACCACGGCGCTGTCCCCGCGACGGTCGGTTATCGCGGCTATCGCCATTCGTCCTGCATTTCGCTGAATCACGTCATCTGTCACGGCATCCCGGGACCGAAGCCGATCAAGAACGGCGATATCATGAATATCGACGTCACAGTCATTGTTGACGGCTGGCATGGCGATACCAGCCGCATGTATTTTGCCGGCGAGCCGAAGGTCAAAGCGCGCCGTCTTGTCGACACCACCTACGAAGCGATGATGCTCGGCATCAATGCGATCAAGCCCGGTGCGACGCTTTACGATATCGGCCTCGCCATTCAAACGCACGCGGAAGCCGCTGGCTTTTCTGTCGTCCGAGACTTCTGCGGACACGGGCTCGGCCGCGTGTTTCACGATGCGCCCAACGTCGTGCATTATGCGGAATATCACGACCGCTTCCGCGGATCGCATCGCGCGCCGGACACCATTCTGGAACCAGGCATGTTTTTCACCGTCGAGCCGATGATCAATGACGGCAAACCCGACGTGAAATTCCTCAAGGACGGCTGGACGGCGGTCTCACGCGACAAGTCGCTTTCGGCGCAATTCGAACATTCCGTGGCCGTCACAACAAAAGGCGTCGAAATCTTCACCGCGTCGCCCAAGGGACTTGACCGGCCGCCCTATACCGCGCACGCGTAGCCGCCCGTGAGGGATGGGCCATCCGATCTCCTGCCTGATGCGGACGCGCGGCCGGAACATCACGCGCGCGGCCACCGTGACAGGCTACGCGCGCGGTTCCGCAAAGCCGGCGCCGACAGTCTTCATGATTATGAACTCATGGAATTGGTGCTGTTTCGCGCCATCCCGCGCCGGGACGTAAAACCGCTGGCGAAAGAACTGATCAAAAAATTCGGCGGCTTTGCAGAAGTGATTGCTGCGCCGATCGACCGCCTGACGGAAGTCAAGGGCGTCTCCGAAGGAGTTGCGACAGAATTGAAAATTATTCAGTCGGCGGCCGTAAAGCTCTCACAAGAGCGGGTTTTGAACCGATCGGTCATCTCCTCATGGGAGGCGCTTGTCGCCTATTGCCGGGCTGCGCAGGCCGATGAAAAAATCGAACTCTTTCGGATACTCTTCCTGGACAAGAAGAATATTCTTATTGCTGACGAAGTCCAGCAACGCGGCACCATTGACCACACGCCCGTCTACCCGCGGGAGGTCGTCAAGCGCGCCCTCGAATTGGGCGCATCCGCGATCATCCTGGTCCATAATCACCCGTCAGGCGACCCCACGCCGTCGCGCGCCGACATTGAGATGACCAACCAGATCGTCGCCGCCGCGAAAGCGCTTTCAATCCGTGTCCATGATCACATCGTGGTAGGCCACGCGAGCGAAGTCAGTTTTAAAAGCCTCGGTCTTCTGTAGCGCTGCACCCTAGCCGGCGGGTTCCTGAAAACGTCCGCCGATGCGCTTGTCAGTCGTCGCCTCCGCAATCAGATCATCAAGAGCCATGGGCGGCGTGCGGAAGGCTTCTTGCGCAAATATCGGGGCCTGATCGGCATAATGCGGCGACGACGCATCGACGGTTGCGGCGCCAAACTGGTGAATGGTTTCGATGCTGACCTCACCATCCCGCGCCCAATCCGCGTAAAGAATATAAGTGTCTCCGGCATAACCGGTATAGGCGCCGTCTTCCGGATTATCGAGCGCATAAACGGCCCGCAAAACATCGGGTGCGCCATTAAGCGGCAAGTCGACGACGCCGCGTTTCAAGCGATTAACAGCGCCCCATTCAGGATCAATCCGGCCAAAACCTGCTTCAAACTCACGCACAGCCTGCCGCAACGCGTCGTGGGGATCGCCGACTTGCGCATTCTCGCCATTCAGCAAAATCCCGAGACCAAGCTGACCGAAGCGTATCGCGAGACCAGCGGCAGGCGAGGCCGTATCGGTTGCGCCGTCCCAACCGGCGAGCAAGGCGCGCGCCGCCTCCAGAGACGGATCGCCCTCGATGTCGGGATTTGCGAGCGCCGACGCGATGTAGCGCATCAGGCGCGAATTCGGCGCGTACCGATTGTCCATTTTGTACGCCAGAAACTCTTCCTCAGTAATCGATGCATCGTCGCCAAAAAGCGCAGTTATGCGTAACCCGCGATTAGTAGACTTTCGGTCAACGCCAAGGTGCGGGGCAAAGTCATCCGGGTCCGGCGTGTCCTGCGGCGCGGAGGCTTCGAAGGGGCCATTGTTGGCGTTTACGACGTAACCGCTTTGTGGATTGATGATCTGCGGCGCGGCGCCAAAGGCGCGAACGCCGTTCCAGACAAGATCGCTTCTGGCGCCCTCAGCGGTGACGCGCCAGTCCTGTTCCGGCGTCCGATCGGGGATCGCGGCGTTGTAAAAATAACCGATATTGCCCTCGCGATCGCCATAGAGAACGTGAAAACTCGGTATCGCCTGCATCGCCATGGCCGCCCGCCAGTCATCAAACGAGCGGGCTTTGTTCATGGCGAACCACTGCGCCACCGCGCGGATATCGCGATCTCCTGCAAAAGCGACAGCATAAAACCCGGACGGCGTTTTGAGAACCGGACCGTGTACGGACCGCCATGCGCGTCGCCGCACCGGCAGGCTGAAAGGACCAAACAGTTTGACGCGAAATGTGACATCGGTTTTTTCAAGCGGCCGCCAGTCGCCGTCAAAGCGATAGCGCTTCGGATTCTTTGCGCGATCGGTCTCCAGCTTATAGATGTCGACAAGATCGGGCTTGTTCACCGTGAACGCCCAGCCAAGGCGCGGCCCGGCGCCGTGAAGAATGAGCGGCGCACCCGGGAACAGGCCGCCAATCATATCCCAGCCCTCTTCCGATTTGACGCGGGCTTCATACCACGCAACAGGACCGGTGTATGGCTGGTGCGAATTGACCATCAGGCGGGTATGGCCGTCGGCGGACCGCGACGGCGCGACGGCCATGGCGTTTGACCCCAACTCAGCGCCGGGCGGCAAATTCAAAAACGCTGCGCGCGCCGCCTCGCCCTGCGCCTGAGCGTCCGGATCCCCTTCAAACAGCTTTTTGAGTTCATCATCGAGGCCGTAAAAAAACGGCGTACGCGTCGCAAATCCTGCGACAATGTCGTGCGGGTGAATGGGCGCGGCGGCGGCGCAGCGCGACTTTTTCTCGGCGCACCAATAATTGAGGCCCGCCGCATACCCCTCGACGATGGCGCGCACGTCAGCTGGAAGGGCTGTCTCATAGTGTTCCTCAATGGCGGCGCGCGCGCCCAGAGCGCCAACGAGAAAATCAGTGATCGCGCCGTCCGGGCCAATGCTTTGCGCAAGGGCGCCGCGGGAGAACAGCAGGACCTCTTTCATGGTCGGCCAGTCGTCTTCGGCGTGTGCATAGGCGAGCCCGAATGCGACGTCTGCATCGCGTTCAGCATAAATATGCGGCACGCCGTATCGGTCGCGGATGAGGCGCGCCTCATAGGCCGCGCCCGCCTCGCGTGCGGCGGATCGGTCGAATGGCGTGGGCGACGGCGTCCATAGCCAGAAGAAACCGGCGACGGCGAGAATGAACATCGTGCCGCCAATGATCGTTCCCCAACGCCGCATATTTCGTCCCTTCTCTTGTCTCGGTCTTGCCCGCTCAGGCTACACGCATGCGATGCGCCGCGCATCCCGATTTTGCACCCGGGCGCCGGGCCTGCGACTGGGCCTTCACGGGACACGATTTCCTTGCGCAAATTAACTCGCGCGCGCGTGTGATTGGCGATATTTTCGATTTTGCGCCGCACACAATACCCTGAAGGAGGGCACGATGAGAAAGTTCCTTTTGACGATCTGTCTGATCGCAACGCCGCTGAGCCTGCAAGGATGCGTCCTGGCGGCAGGCGTCGCCGCCGGGGCCGTCGTGGCTGACGAGATCAGTGAAAAAGACGGCAAATTCGACCCGCTTGAAGAAGCCTATGACGGCGATCCGACGACCAAACCGATCATCGACGAGCGCGGGGAAGACGACGACAATTAACGGCGGGCGCCGCCGGCCCCGCCCCGTTCGCAAAGTGAATTTCATGTTGAGGCCGCGGCGCGAATGCTGTTTTGTTCATCGCCGTCCATGGCGTTTCATTATTGGCGAGCGGCGAAAACCGTCACAAAGTATCGTTATCACCGACCGAAAGTGACGTCAGACCGGGGTGGGCCGCGTAAACCGGACACGCTCAACAAGGCTCAGCACTCGCGCGACGCTGGCCAGATAAGGGGATTATTCTTGATGCACCGGATTCTCATAGTGACGACAGCCGTCGGCGGCCTTCTCCTGCAATCGGCATGCGCCGCCAATCAGCCCGACGGCGCGCGCGGTCCGGTTGCAGAGGCCGGCAACCAGCGCGCTGACAAAAAAGCCTTTAGCGACCCCTGGTTTGACGCAGGACAGGCCGCACTGGCGGCGCGCATGGCGATCAAGCCCAACACGCGCAAAGCAAGGAACGTCATTTTGTTTGTTGCGGACGGCATGGATCCGACCACTGTCGCTGCAGCGCGAATCTTTGATGGTCAATCACGCGGCGAGGACGGCGAGGAAAACCTGCTCTCCTTTGAACGCTTCCCTCACCTGGCGATGGCCAAAACCTATACGACCGATGCGCAAACGCCGGATAGCGCCGGCACGATGAGCGCCATGGCGACCGGCGTTAAAACGAAATCGGGCGTCCTGTCGGTCACTGACGCCGTCGTGCGGGGCGACTGTGCGTCGGGCCTCGCAGCCGTTGCGCCGACAATAGGCGAGCTGGCCGAACAGGCGGGCATGGCGACCGGCGTCATTTCGACGGCGCGCCTCACCCACGCGACCCCCGCGGCGGTGTTCGCGCATGCGGCGGACCGCGAGTGGGAAGCCGACCGCTTGATGTCCGAGGAAGACCGCGCGGCCGGCTGTATCGATATCGCGCGTCAATTGATTGAATTCCCTTACGGCGACGGCATCGATGTGGCGATGGGCGGCGGCCGCGCCAACTTCTTGCCCACCGCCATGGCGGATCCCGAAGACGAAGGGCGCACCGGCGGACGGCCGGACGGACGCAATCTTGCGGAAGAGTGGACCGCAAAGTCGAACAATCACCGCGTGGTCTTCGACAAGGAGAGCTTTGATCGGCTCGACCTTGACGCGGCGCCGCGTGTCCTGGGTCTGTTTGAACGTTCGCACATGGAATATGAAGCGGACCGCCCGTCAGACGCCGGCGGCGAGCCGTCGCTTGCGGAAATGACCGAAGCGGCGATCAAAATCCTGTCGAAGGACAAAGCCGGCTACCTGCTTGTTGTTGAGGCTGGCAGGGTCGATCACGCCCATCACGCCGGCAATGCGGCGCGCGCCTTGAAGGATGCGCAGGCGTTTGCACAAGCCGTTGAGATCGCACGCACCATGACTAAAAGCCGCGATACGTTGATCATCGCAACCGCTGATCACGGCCACACCCTGACTTTTGCAGGCTACCCGACCAAAGGAAACGACATTCTGGGGCTCGCCGACACGCTTTACGAAGATGCGCCGACGAATGACGACGGCGCCGTCCTCGCCGGCGACGGCAAACCCTACACGACGCTTGGCTACGCTAATGGTCCGGGCTCGCCCTTCGCCGATGAGGATAGCGCCGGCGGAGGGGGCCGCCCGGCCCTGACGCCGGATGCGGTCGCCGACCTTGATTTTAAACAACAGGCGATTATCCCCGCGCGCTCTGAAAGCCATGGCGGACAGGACGTCACAATCTATGCAGACGGACCGCACGCTTATCTGTTCGACGGCACGGTTGAACAAAACTATATCTTTCATGTGATCGACGCTGCGCTTGATCTCAGAAGACGCGCCGACCGCCGCGAATAAAATAGCAATCAGGGTACTGCTTTTTTTCGCTGGCCGCTCAGGTGACGGGCTCTTGCGCTGTTGCGACTTCGTAAAGCGTCGCCGCGCGTTCTTCAAAGGCGTTCATGATGGTTGAAAATGCGGGCTCGAACACGGCGCGCGCCGTCGTTTGCAAGATCACACCGCGAAACTCGAAATCGATGTGAAAATCGACGAAACAGCCGCCATCGGGATTGGGAATAAACCGCCAGGAATTTTCAAGACTTCTGAAGGGACCGTGGGCATAGCGCGTCTCGATCAGGCGTTGGGAACCGTCCAGTGATACATCGCTGCGAAACTTTTCGCGGAAGTGGCGGAAGGCGACAAGCATGTCGGCTGTAATGGCGCCGCGGGTCAGATCGCCCTGCCGGCGGACGACGCGCAGCGCCTGGCAATAAGGTAAAAAATCCGGGTAGCGCTCTACGTCGGCGACGAGCGCATACATCTGATCTGCCGTATAGGGAACGGCGCGGCGGACGGTTTTCGTGGTCACGGTTTCGCGGTCACGTCTTGTTTGTCAGACTGCGCGCGGCGCCGAACGGGCATAGCCGTCAAACAGGTCAAGCATGCGCTCAAACCAGGCTTCGACCGGCTTGGGCGTTTCGTAAAGATCATCGCCGGCGACAGACCGGCGCCACATTAAGATGCTCGCCAGCTGATAGTCCGACAGGTTCGCCGCCGCGCCTCCGTAGAATTGGTTTTCGCTCAGCGGCGCGGCAAGCGTGGCGAGCGCAGCTTCGACGCCGTCCCGAAGCCCCGGCTTGGCGGCCAGCGCCTCAAGGGTCACGCCAAACCGTTCCTCGCGGGTCTGCCGGAAATACGCCTGATCTTCAGGGCTGATCGCGCCATGAACCCGCGCAAACAACAAAGGGCCAAGCGACGGGAACAAGTGAGCGCCCAGAAAGGCCCCCAGAAACTGGTGCATGGCGCGCTCGCCGTCGGACCGAAAGAACGGTTTTTCAGGATACGTCTTTTCGAGATAGGCGATGATTTCAGCGCTGTCTTTAATCAGCGCGCCGCCATCTTCCAGCATCGGGAGCTTGCCATAATCCGGATCGGGGTAGTTCTGCTTTTCCGTAAAGCGCAAGGGCGGCGCTTCAAACTCGAGCCCTTTATGAAGTAACGCGAATTTGGCGATCCAGCAAAATGGACTGAACCGGACGCCGGCGTCTTCCGCACAAAGATCGTATAGTTTGCGTGTCATGGCGCGGTCACCTTCCCTGCGCGTCGCGCGCGGCTCTCAGGCGCGCAAAATCCTCGCCCGCATGATGGGATGAACGGGTGAGCGGGCTTGCGGAGACCATCAGGAAACCTTTGGCGCGCGCAAGCGCTTCATAGGACTGAAACTCATCCGGCGTTACAAAGCGATCGACCGGCGCGTGCCGGCGCGTCGGCTGCAGGTACTGACCGATTGTGATGAAATCAACGCCCGCAGAGCGCATGTCGTCCATGACCTGCATGACCTCTTCGCGGGACTCGCCAAGCCCGACCATGATGCCGGACTTGGTGAACATCTGCGGGTCGCGCTCCTTCACACGCTCAAGCAGGCGCATCGAGTGATAGTATCGCGCGCCCGGCCTGATCGAAAGATAGAGCCGCGGCACGGTTTCGAGGTTGTGGTTGAAGACGTCAGGCCGTGCGTCGATAACGATTTCGGCCGCCCCGTCCTTGCGCAGAAAATCCGGCGTCAAAATTTCGATTGTCGCCTCGGGCGCTTTTTCGCGAATAGCGTTGATCACCTGCGCAAAGTGACGCGCGCCGCCATCGTCAAGGTCGTCGCGGTCAACCGACGTAATGACGACGTGATTGAGCCCCATTTCCGCAACAGCCGTCGCAACGTTATCGGGCTCGCTTGGATCGAGCGCGGAGGGCTGGCCGGTTTTGACATTGCAAAACGCACAGGCCCGCGTGCAGGTGTCGCCCATGATCATCATGGTCGCGTGCTTTTTATCCCAGCACTCGCCGATATTGGGGCAAGCAGCCTCCTCGCACACAGTGTGGAGGTTCTTGGCGCGCACGATG
>JBCBBT010000080.1:0-12735 GCA_038531315.1 Pseudomonadota bacterium | reverse complement strand
TCCGGCCCTTGCCCGCCTGGAAAGCAGAGACGAAGGCGCTTGTCGCATTAGGATTGCCCTTCGGCCTGACGCAGCTTGTCCAGTTTTCGGTCAATACGATTGACGTCCTGATGATTGGGCGTCTTGGCGCCGCAGAGCTGGCGGCGTCCTCGCTGGGGCTCGTCTTTTTCTACTTCACATTTCTCGTTGGCTTCGGGCCGGCGATGGCGGTGAGCCCGATGGTGAGCCAGGCGCTCGGCGCCGACGCAGACAACACGCGCGACGCGCGCCGTTCAGTTCGCATGGGACTATGGGCGATTGCGTTCTATTTTCCAGCGATGGCGGTGTTTTATCTGTTCGCCGCCGATATTGCGCGCGCGCTTGGACAGCCCGAAGAGCTTGCGCGTTTGGCGGGGCCCTATGTTCTCGCGCTGGCGCCGGGCTGGCCTTTTATGCTTGGCGTTATTTTGCTGCGTAATTTCCTGGCGGCTATTGATCGAACCCGGGCGCCGCTCCTTTTCGTTATTGTCACGACAGTGATCAATGCGTTTTTGAACTATCTTTTGATCTACGGATCATGGGGGTTTCCGCGGCTTGAGCTTGTCGGCGCAGGCATTGCGTCGTCGCTCGCGCATATGATCGGATTTTTTGCGCTTGTCGCCTACATTCAGTGGGACAAGCGCGGCCGACAATTTGATCTTTTCTCAAAATTTCTCCAACCCGACTGGGAGCGCCTGAAAGAAGTGATGCGGCTTGGTTGGCCGATATCGGTCACAACGGGCTTTGAGGCGCTCCTTTTTAACGCGAGCGTCTTCATTGTGGGCCGTATCGGCGTCGCCGAAGTGGCGGCCTATCAAATCGCGTTGAATGTCGCCGCGCTCGCCTTCATGACGCCGCTCGGCTTTTCAATCGCCGGCGCGACGCGGGTGGGTCTTGCGGCAGGCGCGCGCGACAATGATGGGGTCATCCGGGCGGCGGTTGTGACGATTGGCGTTTGCGTCGCGGCGATTATGGCGTTTGCGATCCCGATCGCGCTTAATCCGGGTTTTATCGCCGGGCTCTATCTCGAAAATGCTGATCCTGAAAACCGGACCGTTATTCAGCTCGTCGCAACGTTTCTGCCGGTCGCCGCAGCCTTCATGTTCTTCGATGCCGTTCAGGTCGCCGCCAATCAGTGCCTGCGCGGGTTGAAAGACGTCGACGCGCCGATGGTCCTGACCGGCATAAGCTATTGGATCATCGGGTTTCCCGTCGCCTATTGGCTGGGGCTGTATACGTCCCTTGGGGCCATTGGCGTCTGGTGGGGTCTCCTGTGCAGTCTTGTGACGGCGTCCATACTCCTCAGCGCGCGGCTTGCCTGGGTGATCCGGCGCGAGCGGCGTTTACAAAATTCCTGAACGCCCGCGCCCGCCTGAGCGGACGCAGGCGAGCGATAGTGGTGTGTTAGCCGCAAATAGCGCGTTGACGGATGCAGGGTTGGGGGTCGAAAGCCTCGACGGCTTCCACAAAGTCAGCCCACGGCGTCGCTTCGCGTCCATGCGCGGACAGGACAATCGCAACATCGAGCCCAAGCGCATCGACCGCGTCTTTCAGGGAAACCGAGCCCACATTGGCGGGCGACACCGCGTCTTGATAGACGCCATTATAATGATCAGCCTGAAAAACCGCCTTGATCGCCGGAACATAAACAAGCGCGTAGCTTTGTGCGTGGCTTGTCGTGATCTCATGAATGTCGACAGGCCCGAGCGATAGTTTTTTGTCCAGAACGGTGATCCTCTCGTCTGACAAGGCGTCGCCGACTGCAGCCTTGAGATTTTCAACGGCCGCCGCCGGAGCGATAAAATTGGCGCCCAGTTCGAACGCCGCTGGCATCGAGTCCAGATGATCTGTGTGGTGATGGGTCGCAATTTGATATCGCAGCGGTTTATCGGCGCCCGTTGCTTCGCGATAGGCTTCAACCCGCTCCTGGAGCCCTGCTGACCCGCCGACCGCGATAACGTGATCGCCGGCATCAATGAAAGCGGTGAAGGTAAATCCGGTTCCGACAAGATGGACGCCGTCGCCCAGCGCATCGACGCTCATTTCAGACGTGTCGATCCGCGCCGGCTCCTCGGTAATGCCGCGATCAATCCGGAACGCAGCCCCGCGGACGGTGTTTATGGCGACGTCTCGGCGGACGGTGAGGAGATTGACGTTGTTATTGATGAAAAATTCAAAATCGGATGCGTAAGCGACGCCTTTCGCCTTCAGATGATTTCTGAACTGATAGGTGAGGGGGCCGAGGCCTGTATCGCGAACCATTTTGGAAATGAGCCCGCTCTCATTTTCCACATAAAGCGTCAGCCGCGGCGAATTTGGAATTTCAAAGCTGATCAATTGATGCGGCGTACCAAGAAAATTACGTTCGCCTTCAAAATTTGCGGTTTCCGCCTGCCGGGCAAGCTCAAAAGCAAGAAGCGTATCAGATGTGCGAATGACCGGCCCAAACGCAGTGTAGTAATCAGGCGCGCTCGCCGTCTGATAATCGCCCGTGCGATAGTTGATCGTAACAATATCCTCGCCCGCCGTCAGCTGGCGGGTATGGTTGACGAAACCCCAGTTTGCACTCCAAGACTCAACGCTCGCCCTTTGATTGGCCGGATCAAGGCGATGCTCTTGTTTCAGTTCGGTAAACTCAACATGCACCGGCGTATAACCCTGTCCCGGGAAGGCGTTCTTGTAGGTCTCGTCGATGGCGATCGACTTCATGCCCGTCAGGGCGTCGCCGCCATAGGCCGCCAGAACTTTTTCAATTAATGCGTCTTCTTTTTCGCCTGCGGCGACGGCGGTCGACAGCGCCGCGGCCCCGACTGCGATGCAGACGAGAAGCTTTGGTTTTTTGTTCATCGTTTCACCCCGATGTGGTTGGCGCCCAGCCGTCGGCCGCGATGCTGGCAGGCTTGCCTCGCGGCGCCCACGCTCGCGCGCGTGTGTTTTGTTCGGTTTACCGCACTTTGCGCTCTGTTTGTCGCAAATCAGTACGATGCGACAGGGTCGGCCCAAATACAGACGCGTCGCGCTATCGTTAATGTCAATCGGCGCGAACGGCGAGTTCGCCGCCCAGCCGCGCAATATTCACTCAATTACACGCAAAAATGGAACTTTTTAATCAAGATTAAATTCAAGCGAAGTAAATATGGCAAGCGTGGAGGGGGAAGTTTACTAGTGCCGGAAACAAAACAGGATCGCATCGAGCCGTATATCGACTACGCGCGGTTGGCGCTCGTTGGATATGGGACCTGTTCGGCTGCGACACTTGCCAACATTGTCACTTTTCTGCCTAGCGCGGCGCCGCGCTGGCTTTTGTTTGCGCCGGTCATTTTGTTCGCCTGCATATTGATTTCGCGCGGTCCCGTTTGGATCCGCGACCGGACGCGCGTGCCGTCGGCGGCGACCATTGAACGACGGTTTCGGCTTGCAAACCTGCTGTCCACTTTTATGGGGGGATGCTTTTCGGTCTGGTGTTGCGGCCTTTTGATTTACGCCAGCGAAGCGGAAATGGTATTGATGGCGCTGCTGGTTATCTTGACCAGCATGACCGGCGGCATTCTGCTCAGCGTTGACGAGCGCTCTTCGCGAAATGTTCTCGCATTCACCAGCGCGCCATACGCCATCGCGCTCCCGATAGCGGGCGCCGCACTTGGCGTCATGTGCGGCTTGCTGATCCTTGTCGGCGTCGCGGCGGCCTACTTTTTCAGCCGGCGCCATCATCAAAAAATCGACCGGCTCGTCGCCGCCGTCGCGCGCGCAGAACAAGCCGCAGAGGCGAAAGCGAATTTTCTTGCTAATATGAGCCACGAAATCCGCACGCCCATGAATGGCGTGATCGGTATGAGCGATCTTTTGATTGAGGCCGGTCTTAGCGAAAAACAAAAAGAGCTTGCGCGCATTATCCGATCATCGGGTAAGAGCTTGTTGAATATTATCAACGACATCCTCGACTTTTCAAAGTTCGAGAGCGGCAAGATCGCGCTCTCACCCCACGATTTCAATCTTCGCAAAGCGGTTGAAGACGTTGTTTTAATGATCGCGGCGACGGCGCGCGAAAAGGATCTCGAAGTCATTCTCGATTATGCGCCCGACTGTCCGGAAGTCGTTATCGGCGACAGCGGTCGGTTGCGGCAGGTGTTGACGAATATTGTTGGTAACGCCGTAAAGTTTACCAGCGAAGGCTACGTGATCGTGCGGGTTGAAAGCCGCGCTGCGCCAGACGGCGACGACGAAACCGCGCTTGTCACATTTACCATCGAAGACACAGGGATCGGCATTTCCAAGGAAAACCGTGAGCGGATCTTCGATCAATTCGAACAAGTGGAAGGCTCGCATGCGCGGCGTTTCGAGGGAACGGGTCTTGGCCTCGCGATTGCGCGCAACATTGTCCTTTTGATGGGCGGCGATATTCGTGTTGAAAGTGCGCCCGGCGCCGGTTCGATTTTTTCTTTCACCGTCGCACTGCCCGTTGATGCGGCTTCTCGCGAAAATCATGGCGAGAAGCCGCAGACCCTGCCGCAAAAACGGCTGCTGGTGGTGGCGGAAAAAGAGATCAATCGAAAAATTCTGAAGGACCAGTGCGCGGCGTGGGGGTGCGAGATCGTCGAAGCGCCGTCAACAATGCAAGCGCTCGCAATCCTAAAAGAACGGTTCCGCTGCGGCGACTTCATCGATCTTGTTTTGACCGAATACGCCATGCCTGAAATGAACGGCGAAGAGTTTGTCGCCGCTCTGAAAGATGACGAGCGCTTCCAGAATTTGCCGTCGATTGTCATCGCGTCAGCGACAGAGCAGGCGCTTGTCGCGGAACGCGAGCAGGACGCCGCGTCCGGGTGGCTTGTCAAACCATTGCGGGCGTCGATCCTTTTTGAAGCGCTCAGCGATCGACTTCTCGAGGATGATGTCAGAAAGCTGAAGGAAGTTCGCGCCGCAGCCGCGCGGAGCCATCGCGCCAGGCAGGCCGAACGCGCTTCGAGGCCGGATTTGCCGCATAAGCGTTCAATTCTGATTGCAGAAGACAACGCCATCAACCAGATGGTCATCCGAACCATGTTGCAGCAATCGGAGTTCGACGCGGTGATCGTCGACAACGGAGCGCTGGCGGTGGCCCACTTTAATGAGTTCGCGCCCGAGATTGTTCTTCTCGACATGTCGATGCCGGTGATGAGCGGTATTCAGGCAGCGGAAGAAATTCGGCGCGTTGAAAAAGAAAAAGGCGGGCGCACGCCGCTTGTCGCCGTCACCGCGAATGTGATGAAATCCGACCGCGCGCTATGCCTTAACGCCGGCATGGATGCCATTATAACAAAACCGATCGACCGCGATCTGCTGTTGAAGACATTGCGGGAGCTCCCGACGCAGGGTGCGAAAGCCGCGTCGTGAACGAGCGATGCAATGCGCGAGCGACGCGAACGCCGCCTTCGCGCGGCTAGTCCATCGTCAGGACAACCTTGCCGCGCGCTTTGCGGGTTTCGATCACCGCGAGCGCTTTTTCCGCGTCCTGCAGGGGAAAACTGCCGGTCACGCGCGGTTTGATTTTTCCTTCCGCATACCACTTGAACAGTTCCGCGACATGCTCTCCGTGGCGTTTGGGGTTGCGCATTGTGAACGCTCCCCAGAATACGCCGACGATCTGACAGCTTTTCAAGAGCGTCAGGTTCAGCGGAATCCGCGGGATGCCGGCCGGGAAGCCGACGACCAGGAACCGCCCCTCCCACGCAAGCGCCCTGATCGCGGGTTCTGCGTAGTCGCCGCCGACAGCGTCATAGACGACGTCAACGCCGTCACCGCCGGCTTTCGCCTTGATCGCGGAGGACAATTCCTTTTGAACGCCTCGATCGAGATCGCCCGTCGGGTAAACAATCGTTTCGTCGGCGCCGAGATCTTTGCAGAACGCCGCTTTTTCTTCTGAGGAAACGCCGGCGATGACGCGGGCGCCCATCGCGCGACCGAGCTCAATGGCGGCCGCGCCGACCCCGCCTGCGGCGCCCAGTATAAAGAGCGACTCGCCGGGTTTCATCGCCGCCCTGTCTTTCAGCGCATAATGTGACGTGCCGTAGGTCATCAAAAACGCGGCCGCCTCGTCGAACGGCATCGCATCGGGAATTTTCGCGGCCGCATGGGCATCAACCACAAGGTCTGTTGCGTAACCGCCATGCAACGTCATCGCGAGAACGCGGTCGCCTTCCTGAAACGTCGTGACGCCGTCCCCGAGCGCTTCGACGACGCCGGCGACTTCGCCGCCCGGCGCGAACGGACGCGGCGGCTTAAATTGATAGAGGTCGCGGATGATCAGCGTGTCGGGAAAATTGACGCCCGCCGCCTTCACCGCGATTCGGATTTGGCCCGGCCCCGGCGCCGGCGTTTCGGCTTCCATCATTTTCAATGTTTCAGGCCCGCCGACTTCAACGCTCATCATGGCTTTCATGGGGTCTTCGCGCTCCTTCGTTGTCTCGCGGCTCTGACGAGCCGGATTGTCTTGCACTCACGCACTATCTTACGCATGCTTCCGGGAGGGATAAACGCCGGTTGGCAGCGGGGGCCGGAAATTCGCATCCGCAAGATATCGCGTCGCACCGGAAAACAAAAAGAAGGATTGCTCCTATGATCACGATCGCCAAACCGCGGATCTCGCCCAACGCCCTGCGCGCTCTCGGCGTCGCCGGTGCGTCATTGTTTCTCGCGACGCTCGGCGGATGCGCAACCGCGGCCAAGTTTACCCTTGAAGACCGGCTGGCGGCGCTCGGCCTGCCGAGCGGTCAGGCCGCCTGCATGGCCGATCAGCTCGATGAACGCCTCGATAGTCAGGATCTGCAGGACCTTGCGCGGTACACGCTGACCCTGTCGCGTGCGCAGTCGCCCGGCGGCGTTCTCGATGCGCTCTTGCAGTTTGATAATCCGCGCGCTGTCGTCGCGATTGGCCAGTCGGGCCTTTCATGCGCATTTGCGCCGCGGGGCTAGCCGCGCATCGGTGCTGAGACTTCAATAAAAATAATCGGGAGGAACAATGGACGCCACGAGCGCCGCGCATGAACAAAAAACAACGGGCGCTTACCGCCTCTACGTCCTGATTATTCTGACGGCGGTCTATACGTTCAATTTTATCGACCGGCAGATCATGGGGATTTTGTCCCCGGCAATCAAAGCTGACCTCGGGCTTGCTGACTGGCAGCTCGGGATCCTGAAGGGGTTTGCGTTCGCGCTCTTGTATACAACGCTCGGGATTCCCATTGCGCGGCTCGCGGATCGTTACAACCGCGTGACGATTGTTTCGATTGCGCTCGCGCTCTGGTCTGGATTTACGGCGCTCTCGGGGGCTGCGCAGAACTTTGCGCAATTGGCGCTGTTGCGCGTCGGCGTCGGGATTGGCGAAGCGGGTGGTTCGCCGCCGGCGCATTCACTGATTTCGGATTATTTTCCGAAGGAAAAGCGCGCCGGCGCGCTCGCTTTTTATGCGATGGGCATTCCCATCGGCATTGCGCTTGCTTATCTCGGCGGCGGCTGGCTCACGCAAACGTTTAGCTGGCGGGTCGCGTTCATCGTCATAGGCTTGCCCGGCGTCCTGCTTGCAATCGTCATGAGACTGACGGTGCGCGAGCAACCGCGCGGCGCTCTCGACGGCGGCGCGGAAGATATTTTCAAAAGCACCGAAAACAAGGGGCTTTCCGCGGGCGAGGTTTTCAAGAAGGAATTCGCGATCGTCTGGAAGGCGGCGAAACACCTTTTGAGCATCCCTTCTTATCGCGGCGTTGTTATCGCGGGAACAGCGATATCATTTACCTCTTATGCGTCGGGCGGCTGGATTGTCGATTTTTACTCGCGCACCCATGCGGACTTTCCGATCCTGCAGGTTTATTTCTGGCTAGGCGTCATCTCGGGCACCTGTTACGTGGCCGGGACTTTTCTCGGCGGCTATCTCGTTGACAAATTCTCCGCCAATGACAAGCGCATGTACGGATATGTGCCGGGGATAGCGTTGGCTTTGATGGTCCCCTGTTATTTCGGTTCAATCTGGACTGGCAGTCCTGTTTTGTCCTTGGTGCTTCAGGCGCCGGTCAATATTGCGCTTGGATTTTATCTGGGGCCAATGTTTGCTCTTGCGCAAACGCTGGCCCCGGTTTCGATCAGGGCATTATCGACCGCGATATTGTTCTTTATTTTGAACATGATCGCACTCGGTTTTGGCCCCACCACAGCGGGTTTTCTTTCAAGTGCGCTGACCGGCGCGATGGGTGAGGAGCTTGCCTTGCGATGGGCGCTGACGATTATCTCCGTAGGCGGCCTCATTGGCGCTTTTATGTTTTATCAAACCGGAAACCGTCTGCCCACGGATTGGGAAAAGGCGACGGGTGAGCCAGCGAAGGGGACATAAGATGGCGAGCAAATCGGAAAACAAAACCCGCCCGACACAAAACAGCGTCACCGCATTCATCAATGCGGTCGATCATGAAACGCGCAAGAAAGATGCAAAGACCGCGCTCGCGCTATTTAAAAAAGTGACGGGCGAAAAGCCCAAGATGTGGGGCCCGTCCATCATCGGTTTTGGCGAATATCACTACAAATATGAAAGCGGCAGGGAGGGCGACATGCTCGCTGTCGGCTTCTCGCCGCGCAAAGCGAACATGGTGATGTATGTCATGGGCATGATCGACGACGACGATCCGCTCCTTGCGAAGCTGGGCAAATTCAAGACCGGCAAAGCCTGTCTCTATGTGTCAAAATTTGACGATATCGATTTGAAAATACTCGAAAAAATTATTGATAAGTCCTACAAGCAGACAAAGAAGAAGTATGGCTGAGCGTCTGTCGCGCCGCCACTTGTTTGCGCGATAATCTGCTAATATTTCATTTTAATCGCAACATTGTGGCGGTAATGTCCAATTCTGGCGCCAAAATTCCCTGAACTGTCCCTGATTAAGTCGCTTCGACTGTGTTTCCTGTCACTGTCGCGGATGTCGATCGCCTTCATATCGGTAACCGCTGAGAGAGAGAAACAGTTTGTTACGGGGAACAAGACAATGGCGCTTTTCGGTAGAAAAAATCTGGTTGCGGTAAACTATCCGGGGGCGGTCGAAGCCGGACCTGCTTTTGACGTGCGCCCGGCGTCGCCTGAGCGGTTCGCCAGCCCCTACAGCGCCGCGCAGCGGTCGGGATTGTTGGCGCCGTTCGCATTTGTCAAAGATATGATGCAGGGCGCCTGCGCTGGCCTTCTTACCCTGCTGGGCGCATTGCACCTGACCGAAGGGGTCGATGTCGATACGGCGGGCCTTGCAAGCATCGCCAATTTCGACATCGCAACTTTTGAGATGTTTACGCAGAAAATGTTGGCCGGCGGCGCGCCAGGTGTTGTTGAGATCGTCGGCGCGGCCGCGATCTTCCTGAACGCCGGAAAAGGCTGGGCCCGGATCATTGGCCTGATGGGTTTCATCGCAGCTGCGGTGGCTTATGCAAACGGCGTTGATCAGACCGATTTCCTGCAGAAGACGGCCGAGCTTTATGACGTCGTCAAACAATTCATCGGCGAATATCAAGCCGCGCAAACGGCGAACGCCGCTAGCTAGACTATTTGTGTGCTGGCCATTGTCGATCGAAGCGCCAGCCAACGTTCTTCCTGTGGAAGTAGCCCTCAACTGTGCCGGCGGCGCCTATGATCCTGTGTTTTCAAGGATCAGCCGCCGGTCTTTTTTTGTTGCAATCCGGCGCGCATTTGGGCTACAGGCCGGCGCTTCCGTCAAACATGGCGCGCAAATCCACTGACGAACGCTCGCCCAATAGATCAAAAGTCTCAGACAACCATTGGTCAGCGATTTCGCGCCCGCGATCACGCAATTCGGTAATGAATTTCCAGTCGGTTTTGAATTTCGAGGCGACGGAATAGTCGCTTAACGATTTGTCGCTGCGAATTGAATGTATGCGCACGTCGCGCAACCGGTCATGGTATTCGTCGCGCAACCAACCGTCGTCAAGCAGCTTGTGGACAAAGCTAATGGCGCGCAATTCGCGCAACAACGAAGAATTGAAGCTGATTTCGTTGATGCGGTTGAAAATATCCGGCGCGGTCGTGGGGACTTCATCGCGCTCGAGCGGATTGACGTGGACGATCACGACATCGCTTGTGTCGGCTTCATAGAAAAACGGAAACAGCACCGGGTTACCCATGTAGCCGCCGTCCCAATAGTGCTCGCCGTCAATTTCAACGGCTTTAAACAGAAACGGCAGGCATGTCGACGCCAGGACGGCGTCCAATGAGGCCTCTGCGGTTTTGAAGACGTGCACCTTCCCTGTGCGGACATTCGTGGCCGAAAGGTAAAGCCGCGTCGCGGTGCAAGCGCGCAATTTTTCAAAATCGATGCAGTCTTCGAGAATATCGCGCAGCGGGTTAATGTCGAATGGATTAAACTGGTAAGGCGAGAGTGTCCGGGTGAACATATCGAAAGCCTGATATGACAGGGCGTTGGTGAAATCGAACGCGCCGAACATAAGGTCGAACGGCGAGCGCGAGACCGGGCTGTAGAGCGAACCGGCTTTGCTGATCGCCTGCCAGAGCTCGTGCAGTTTTTCGCGCGCCCCGTCAGCGCCTGCCAGATGCAAACCATAGGCGAGGGCGGCGGCGTTGATCGCGCCGGCGCTCGTCCCGGATATGGAATCGATGGCGATGCGCTCATCTTCAAGCAATCGGTCCGCAACGCCCCAGGTGACCGCGCCGTGGGCGCCGCCGCCTTGCAGCGCCAGATTGACTTTTTTCGCGTCCGCGCCGCCCGTCATCTAGTGCGCAACCCATCCGCCGTCGATCGGCAGCGCCGCGCCCGTTATTGACGCCGCATTGTCAGAGCACAGAAAAACAGCGAGGGCCGCGACTTCTTCCACGCCGACAAATTTCTTGGTCGGTTGCGGGCCGAGCATGACATCTTTGATGACTTCTTCTTCCGTGATGCCGCGCTCGCGCGCCGTGTTGGGGATTTGTTTCTCAACCAGCGGCGTCTTGACGTAGCCCGGACAAATTGCGTTCGCGGTGACGCCATATTCAGCGCCCTCCATCGCGACCGTTTTGGTGAGCCCGATCATGCCGTGCTTGGCGGTGACGTAGGCCGATTTGAACGGCGAGGCGACCAGCCCATGGGCGGAGGCGATATTGATAATGCGGCCAAAGCCGCGTTCCTTCATACCGGCCATGACAGCTTTGGTGGTGTGAAACGCCGATGACAGATTAATGGCGATGATCGCATCCCATTTTTCTTCCGGGAATTCTTCGATCTTGGTCACAAACTGAATGCCGGCGTTGTTGACGATAACATCGACCTGGCCAAAGGCCTCCGTTGCGACCGCGACCATATTGCGGATCTCCGCCGGTTTGGTCATATCCGCGCCGCTGTAGAGCGCCTTGACGCCATGGTCCTTTTCAAGGCGCGCCCGGTTGGCCTCGATCTCGTCCGCGTCGCCGAAGCCGTTCAGCATGACGTTCATGCCGGCTTCGGCGAAGCCGTTTGCAATGCCAAGCCCGATGCCGCTGGTTGATCCGGTGACAATTGCGGTGAGGGGGCTCGGCATAAGGTGTCCTTTCACATCGTTTACACACACCGCATGACGGCGATGTTGCGCCGCAATATAACAAGGCGCGCCAACGCGGTGCAACTAAGCAATAGGACACGAATGCGTCACAGCGGGGCATGCGTCGCTATCGGGAGTTCGGGGCGGCGGCGACGCGGGATCGGGATAATTCCGTCGCCGACAATGCTCTGACCTGTTGTCAGATTGATCTTCAGACGGCGCGTTACGAAATACCGAATGCGCTAGGCGATCATTTGCTAAATGTGCAATTACTACCTTCGTTTAACGGCAAGTATGCGTCCCTTCTTGCCGCTATTTGGAAATTCCAAATAAACTGAAGAAGCCACGTTTCGGTTTGGGTTCTAACACATGAAACTCACTCACCGCTTCAGGCTCAAGATCCTTGTCGTGTCTGAATCGAAGAAAAATGCTCGCTGCGTCCAACGGAATTTCGAAAATATGATCGCATTCTTCGTCGGCTTTTTGATTGGCGACGTGTTTAATTTTCAAGTCTTCAAAACCATCTGGAAGGCCGCCGCTCTCAGTCAAGTTGAAAATATCGCCTCCATCTCCAGCGTGCGTCACTTTCCAGACTGTTTTCCCAGCACGCAGGTATTCAGCCGAAGACCACATGCATGTTTCATTTACTTCGCACGCCAATAGATCATGGCTTTCAGATATCTGGCTGATAATGTTCCGGTTTTTTCGAATGAAACTGTCGTCTTCAATCCACAAAACCGTCCAACCGCTTTCCCTGATTTGTGCTACCCACGACTCGTCATACGGCATCTCTCTTACCGTTCCAGAAATTTTCAAATTCAGGAGCCTGGTGAGTTCTTCAGGGTCGCATTTTGCCCCGAGATAGTTAATCCGAAATCCCATGCCGAATCCTCCAACTGCAAAAACTGTATCTGGGCCCTAACACTGACGGCGATACAATAAAAGCTCTTTATTCTATAAGAATAGAGCGATCGAAGAATATCAAACTGAAGACTATATATTTAATACCTTTATTGAAGCACTCATCAAACTAATCCTCCCCAATCGGGTCCTAGGGCCGAGACTCCTAATCAGTAGCATACGGTTGTGGTGAGTGTGCCGTAATTAGACGAGCCCGGCGGCTTTCCAGTCACGGAAGACGAGGCGGGCGGCGCCGTCGATTTCGTCGGCGGAAAAATC
>JBCBBT010000079.1:0-12736 GCA_038531315.1 Pseudomonadota bacterium | reverse complement strand
TCGGGCCGTTATTGGCGAGAATGCCGCACGGCGTTCCGAAAATCTCCGCTTGAATGCAAACCGTTGAGACGCCGTAGCGCGGTTTGAAATCGATTATATCCGAGCCGTCGACATAGCGGGCGATCACTTCACGCGCATCATAGGGCTTGCGGTAGTCTGGAGAGACAATACCGAGGATTTCGTCCGCGTCGTAGATCGGATCGCGGTAGGTTTTGCGCGGCGCTGGGCTGCAATGACGGTTCCAGCCCAAGCGGTCGACGAGTTGGCGCGCCATCTGGACGGCCTCCCCATCGTCTTCGGCAAGATATTCGGCAAGACCGGACACGCTGGCGTGCATTTCCGCGCCGCCAAGGTCTTCGTCAGTGGCGATTTCGCCGGTTGCCGCTTTCAAGAGCGGCGGGCCGGCGAGGAACGCCTTGCCGCGATCTTTTACTGCGATCACATAGTCGGATAGGCCCGGCATATAGGCGCCGCCGGCTGTCGACGATCCGTGAAGGATTGCGATTACAGGAACGCCCGCTTTGCTCAACCTCGCAAGATTCGCAAAGAGCGTTCCGCCAGCGATAAATCCTTCTACGGTGTAATTGATCAAATCGCCGCCGGCGCTTTCCACCAGATGGATAAAGGGAAGCTTCTGTTCGAGGGCGATCTCCTGCGCGCGCCGTAGCCGATATCCGCCCGCAACGGTCATAGCGCCGGCTTTAATGCCGCTGTCGTCATTGACAATGACGCAGCGCACGCCGGCGATAAAACCGATGCCGCTCATGATCGTTGATCCCGGGATCGATTTTTCCTCATCGGTCGTATCGAGGAGATACCCGGCGATGTTGCCGATCTCCATGAACGGCATGCCGGGATCAAGGAGGCGCGCCAAACGCTCCCGGGGAAGGAGCTGGCCGCGCTTGTCGAACTTTTCTTTTTTGCGCGCTGAAATCGCTGCGGCTCGTTGATTCAGTCCGTGCAGCTTTTCGACTAACGCCGACATCTGCGTATAGTTTTCCCGAAACGTATCGGTTTGCGGATCAATTTTGGATTGGAATACAGTCATAGCGTTCGTTCGGGTTCTTGATAAATCGCGGCCGGGATTTCGATCGGCTGATGCAGCAACAGCTGTCCATAGCCTTTGCCCTGGGGGTCGTTGCGCAGAGAGGCGACGCCGCCGCCGCCCAACACGTCATCGATCAGGAAATTAATGGCGTGCGCACCGGGTAGTAAAAACCGCCGCACTTTTTCTTCACCGCCATTAGCGATGAAATGCGCAAATCGCGCCGCTACGACTTTTTCAGAAAGACTTCGCCATATATAGGGCAGATATTCAGCTCGCCGCGCGATGACGCCAATGTTGGCTTTATCGCCTTTGTCTCCCGAGCGCGCCCAGGCAAGATTGACAAGGGGAATGCTGATCATCGCTTGCGTCGTGTCTGGCGGGGCCGGGGCCGGCGGTCGTAGCGGCGCGGATGCGGTTTCGCCGGCGTTCTGTGTTGCCCGTGGCGTAAAGTCTTCAAGCGCGCCATCGCAGTCAATCGCAATGCTGATCGCGTCCTTTTCCGTCAAGAAACTGAATAGACGCATTACGGGGGTTGGCTTGCTGCGGCCCGCTTGAAAGCCGGAAAGGCCTGGGGCCGACGCAAGACCGAGCCCGGCGATTTCGCGCAATAAGATGCCGCCTTCGAGCGGCGAGGGGTGTTTCGCGGCGATCTTGACGACCGCCTCGCGTGGCGGCGCATTGTTCGTTTCCTGTGCGAAGGCGCCGAACTGATCCTCAGCGCCGATGACTTCGACATCGGTCTCGGTAAAATCGCCGGCGTTTAGAAATCGCAGCATTTGTCTGGCGCGCGCAAACGCCGCGTCGGCGAAGGCCCGCCCGCGCGCCGCGGCTTCGAACCCGTAAAATGACAACGTCGCGCCGGTGCGAAAGCCGTCTGCAAATGTTGCACACGTTTTATACGTCTGCGACGGCGCCCTGCCGCGGGCGGGA
The DNA here is from genome assembly GCA_038531315.1 of Pseudomonadota bacterium. Lineage (GTDB taxonomy): Bacteria > Pseudomonadota > Alphaproteobacteria > Caulobacterales > Parvularculaceae > JAJFFW01. The sequence continues at coordinate 10,758 of JBCBBT010000079.1, read as the reverse complement.
CTGACGCCGACGCAATTTTTATTCCGTTGGACGATTTCAACATCAGAGAAATCACAAATTACGTCGGGTAATTCGTAAGATTGCGGATCGCCAATCTCGTAGACCATCTGTTCACTGATCGTTCCGATCGATACGACGCCGCTGGACCCTTCCGGCTTGGTGATTGAGAAGGAGCCGTCGGAATTAACGGTTGCGATCGGATAACCGATATTGGCGATATCGCCGGCAAGGCGCCAGTCGGTGAAATTACCGCCCGTCGCCTGAGGCCCGCATTCGATGATATGTCCGGCCAACGATCCGCTCGCGAGGAGGTCATACTCGTCGTCACCCCAACCGAATTCGTGGATGCAGGCGCCGAGCGTAACCGCGCTATCGACGCATCTGCCGGTGATCACGATATCGGCACCCATCTGAAGTGCGCGGGCTATTGGAAATGCGCCGAGATAAACATTGATACTGGCGATTTTGTCAGGATCGGGAAACGCGGCGCCGGTAAACATCTCCGTTGCACCCGCATCAGCAATCGCGGCCGCTCGATCAACGATATCGTCGCCCGTCACCACAGCGACCTTAAGATCGAGCCCGGCGGCGGCGATCAGCGTGCGGGCCGCCTCGGCGCAGGCGTTCGGATTGAGTCCGCCCGCATTGGAAATTAGTTTGACGCCGGTGTTGGCGATCATTGCAAGATTTGGTTTTAAAACCGCTGTGATGAAATCCGTCGCGTAGCCGGCCGAAGGGTCTTTGGCTTTCTGGCGCGCCAAAATCGACATCGTGATCTCGGCCAGATAGTCGTACACCAGATAATCGAGGGGTCCGCTCGCCAGCAATTGCGGCGTCGCCATCGCGCTTTCACCCCAATACCCGCTTGCGCCGCCAATTCGAATGGCTTTTCCCGCCATGGTCGCCTCCTGCGCGGCGCTTGAAATCAGGGTTGCAATAAAGTACTACTCAGTAATTATGAGTATCATTCATTGCGGTGAAGTCAAGTGGACCGCTCCGCGTGAAGTGTGGTGACCGGGCTGGGCTGGAAAGAGCGTCATGGCTAAAGCGCCGCCGCCGAAAGGCGGCAAATCTATATCAAAATCAGGCGCTAGCCTTGTTTCGCCGCCGGCGCCAAGCGGCCGCGGTGGTACGCGCCGCGAAAAAGTTGAAACAAAAGAAGCCGCTATCGTCGACGCGGCGTATCAGATGTTTGCAACGAAAGGCTTTTCGAAATCCCCGATTTCGGAAATCGCTGCACGCGCCGGCGTCGCAGAGGGGACCGTCTACCTTTACTTTGCGAACAAAGAGGCGCTTGCCGGCGGCGTCATCGCGAAATTTTATAATGAATTGACCGACAAGGCCCGGGACGGTGTTTCCCGCCTGGCGACGACCCGCGAGAAACTCTTGTTTTTGGCGCAACATCACATGTCGAGCGTCATCGAAGACCGGCTCATTCTGGACTTGTTGACGATTGTCGATCGCGACCGGGAAACCCGCGCTGGCGGGGCGGTTTATGAAATGAACAAGCGATATGTTGCGATATTCGACGCGGTTGTTCGCGAAGGTGTCTGGCGCGGTGAAATTGTCGGCGACTACACGGCGTGGGTGCTGCGCGACATTTTCTACGGCGGGCTCGATTATGCGGTGAAAACGATCCTGATCACGGACCGGCGCGCCGAAGCCTCGAAGTTCACCGAGGAACTGGTGCGCATGATCACGGCGGCGCTGCCGGAAAAACTTGAGGTGAAGTCAAACAAGGCCGACAAAAGGACCGACAAGAAGGCGGCGGCGATTGCCGAAAGGCTCGAAAGGGTCGCCGACCGTCTCGAGGCGGCGGCGCAGTCACAATGAGGGCGTTGCGCAATGGAACGCGGCAAGCGCAGTCGGGCGACTTTCGTATTAAAACGTACACGGACGTTACAAACACAAAGTGAGGAAATAAGGGATGAGAGAAGCAGTTATCGTTTCGACGGCGCGCACGCCGATTGGAAAGGCCTATCGCGGCGCCTTCAACAACACGACGTCGCCGGAACTCGCCGGTCACGCTGTCAGCAACGCCGTTGCGCGGGCGAAAGTCGATCCGGCCGACGTCGATGACGTCGTGATCGGCAGCGCCATTATGCAGGGCACAGCCTATCCAAATATTGGCCGTTTAACGGCGCTCCGCGCTGGATTGCCCAACACAGTCGCCGGGATGTCGCTTGATCGCCAGTGCGCCTCAGGGATGATGGCGATCGCGACGGCGGCGAAACAGGTCGTCTGCGACAATATGGATATCGTTGTCGGCGGCGGTGTTGAATCGATTTCGATGAACCAGACCAACAGCATGTTTCTCCATGTTGATCCCTGGCTGATTGAGAACATTCCAGCGACTTACATGCAGATGATTGAAACCGCAGAAGTTGTCGGGGAGCGCTATGGCGTGTCGCGCGATGCGCAGGACGCCTATGCTCTTCAATCGCAGCAACGCACGCACGAAGCCCAGCAAGCCGGAAAATTCGACGACGAGATCGTTCCGCTTGCGTCCGTTATGAAGTACACAAATAAAGAAACAGGCGAAACATCCGATGTCGAGGTGACGCTCGATAAAGATGAGGGCAACCGGCCGCAAACGACGCTGGAGGCGCTTCAGGGCCTAAAACCCGTATTCAAAGGCGGCCGCGTCATCAAGGAAGGCAAACATATCACCGCCGGTAATGCGTCGCAGCTTTCTGACGGCGCGTCCGCCGCCGTTGTCATGGAGGCGAAAGCGGCTGAAAAGCGTGGGCTTGAGCCGCTCGGCGTTTATCGCGGCATGGCCGTCGCCGGCACTGATCCCGATGAGATGGGCATCGGCCCCGTATTCGCGGTGCCGAAACTCCTTGAGCGGAACGGTTTGAAAATGGACGATATCGGGTTGTGGGAGCTGAACGAGGCTTTCGCGGTTCAGGTTCTTTACTGCCGTGATAGGCTTGGTATCCCGAACGATCTGCTGAATGTAAATGGCGGTGCGATTTCCGTCGGCCACCCCTATGGCATGTCCGGCGCGCGTATGGTGGGTCATGCGCTCATCGAGGGAAAGCGGCGCGGCGCGAAATACGTTGTGTGTACGATGTGTATTGGCGGCGGACAAGGCGCGGCCGGACTGTTTGAGGTTGTGTAATGAGCGAGATTTCTTTCAAGGATAAAGTTGCGATCGTCACCGGCTCCGGCGGCGGTCTCGGACGTACGCATGTTCTGGAACTGGCGAGCCGGGGCGCAAAAGTGGTGGTCAATGATTTGGGCGGGGCCCGCGACGGCACCGGCGGGTCGATTTCCGCCGCTGAAGAGGTGGTGAAGGAAATCAACGACGCTGGCGGCGAGGCCATCGCCGATGGCGCCAACGTGACCAAAGACGATGAAGTACAAGCGATGGTCGACAAAGCCGTCGATAAGTGGGGCCGCGTCGATATCTTGATCAACAATGCCGGTATTCTGCGGGACAAGACTTTCCACAAGATGGGGATGGACGATTTTCGTACCGTGATCGACGTTCATCTTATCGGATCCGCTCTTTGTACGCATAAAGTCTGGCCGCTGATGCGTGAACAGGGGTATGGGCGCGTTGTCTTTACGTCGTCGCCGTCGGGGCTGCATGGGATATTCGGGCAAGCCAACTACGGGGCTGCGAAAGCAGGCATGATCGGCTTGATGAATGCGCTGACGCTCGAAGGGGCCAAATACGACATCAAAGTCAATTTGTTGTCGCCCTCGGCGCGCACGCGAATGACCGAGGATCTCGGCATGCCCGAAGAGCTGCTGAATGCGCTGACCCCGGAAGCAATCACTGCGGCGGCTATCTTCCTGGTCTCGGAAGACGCCCCCTCGCGCCAGATTATCTCCTGCGCCGGCGGCGGTTACGCTGCGGCGCATATCGTTGAATCGAACGGCGTTTATCTGCCGCCTGATCGGCAAACGCCTGAAGAAATCGCCGCCCATTGGGATGCGATCAGTTCGCGCGATGATCTGCAATTCTATAAGAATTCATCCGGACCCATTGCGAACTTTATGGCGAAAGCGCAGGGCAAAGATGGCTGATATCGACAAGAAAGAGTTGGCCGAATTTTCCGAAGCCGCTGATGCGTGGTTTCGCGAAAATACGTCCGCCGATCCGGGTTTTATGCTGCCGCTCACTTTTATGGAAGTGGGAACGGATCGCCAGTTTGACTTTCTTCGCGACTGGCAGCGCAAAGTCTATGAAGCCGGGTATCTCGGCGCCGCCTGGCCGAAAGAATATGGCGGCGGCGGTTTACCCGAGGCGTATCAGCGTGCGGCGACCGCCGCGATGCGCCGCCATGGCGGCCCGATCATGCTCAATGCCATCGGCATCAATTGGACCGGTCCATTGCTGCTCGATATCGGTACGGAGGAAAACAAGAAGAAATACCTGAAAGGTATATTATCCGCGGAAGATATCTGGTGCCAGGGATTTTCAGAACCGGATAATGGATCGGACCTCGGAAACGCTCAGTTAAAAGCGGTGCGCGACGGCGACGATTATGTTCTGAACGGTTCAAAAATCTGGACTACGCTTGGCGCATACGCGAAATACATGATCCTGCTCGCGCGGACGAACCCTGACGCGCCGAACAAATATGCCGGCCTCAGTTTCTTTCTTGCTCCGATGCAAATTGATGGCGTTGAGACGACGCCAATACGAAAACTGACCGGTGAATACGGCTTTACACAGACGTTCTTTGCTGATGCGCGGATTCCGGCCTCCGGGCTCATGGGCGCAGAAGGAGAGGGCTGGAAGATTGCCATGCGTACGCTCGAATATGAACGCGGCGCGCGCGGCGGTCAGGCGGGCGGTTATATTCTGACGCCATTTGACGCAATGGATGTTCTTGATCTTGCGCATCGCGCCAAACGCAATGGCGCTCCGGTCCTTGATGACCCGATTGTCCGTGACAAGCTCGTGGATTTTTTGATCGAAGCCCAAAGCCTCAAACTCTGCGGTGAGCGCGGCAAAATTGCGCCGCTATGCGAGGATAATCCGATGGCGTTGCCGTTGTCAGGCAAACTGATGAGCACGGAATTTGTGCGCCGCGCCAATGAATTCGCCATGGCAATGCTTGGCGCAAGCGGCGCCTATTACGTCGGCGATGACAATGCCGTTGATGACGGTCTATGGGCGCGCGGTTATCTTAATGCGTTTTCAGCGACAATCGGCGGCGGCACGTCGCAAATTCAACGCAACATCATCGGCGAGCATGTGCTGGGGCTTCCCAAGGGATAAGCAAAAGTCTGTATCTGTAGAAAAGTCTGCGTCTGAAGGATCGAGGATAGCGAATGGTGAACCTTACCGGCGGCGATCGCGCCCCAGATCACGACTTTGGGCGTCTGGGGTTCAGCGAAGAACAGGCGGACCTTCTGGCCGTCGCGGCGAATTTCTGTCGCGAAAAATCACCGATCGAAAAAGTACGGTCCCTGATGACGGAAGAGGGCGGTTTTGATCGCGACGTCTGGAATGAGATTGCCGAATTGGGTTGGCTTTCTATCGCGATACCAGAAAACTATGGCGGGGCGGGACTGTCGCTCGCCGAAGTCGCGCCTGTCATGGAACAGATGGGCGCCAGCATGTTATCGGCGCCCTTTGCGCCGACGACGCTCGCCGCACAAGTCATTCTCAAAGCCGGAACGCCCGCGCAAAAGGAAGAAATTTTACCGGCCATCGTTGGCGGTGAAATTGCGACGCTTGCATTGATGGAACATGACGGCGCCTGGGATTTGACGTCGATTACCGCGACAGCGTCAGGGGGCGGCCCCGCCAGGCTGAGTGGGGAAAAGATATTGGTTTGCGATGCTGACGAGGCGCGGTGGATTGTCGTTTCCGTTCTTCGTGATGACGCGCCCGCACTGGTTTGTCTCAACCGTAACGTAATACCGGAAGGCGCGTTGCGCCGCGAAACCGTTATCGATGAAACCAAACGCTGTTTCTCATTGCGGCTTGACGGGATTGAGGTTGAAGAAACTTCGTTTCTGGAACAGGACCGCGTTGGCGCCGCCCTCGTTCATGTCGATCTGGCTGCGGCGCTCCTGTCAGCGGCGGAAACCTGTGGCGGTGCGAAGGCAGTCATTGATTATACGGTTGATTATCTGAAAACCCGAAAACAATTCGGCAAATTGATCGGTTCTTATCAATCCCTGAAGCATCCGATCGTCGACGCTTTCGTCCAATATGAACAGGCCCGCTCTCATCTTTATGCAGCCGCGCATAGTTTCGGCGATCAGGGGACGGGCGAGGTCGCAACGCGAATGGCGAAAGCGGCCTGTGACGCGGTCCTTAGTTATGCCGCAGACAGATCAATACAGTTCCATGGTGGATTTGGCTTTACCTATGACTGTGACGCGCAGCTTTATCGCCGCCGCGCAGCCTGGCACGCGGCTCTTTATGGCGACGCGGCTTTCCACAAACAGAAACTTGCAGCGCTGCTGTTCTAGAATGTCGTCTCGAAACCGACAGAAAACCGTCTTCCAACAATATCGTAAAACTCGGGAAACGTATTAAAGCCGCCCGCAAATGCGATCAGTGGGGCGGCTTTGTCTGTTGCGTTTTCAATGCGCACTGTGGCGACGCCGACATTGTCAATGCGGAACCGTGCAGCGACGTCAAATGTCGTCACCGCGGGTATCTGCGCCTCCGGAATATCGAGACTGCTCGATTGAGCGCTGCCCCGCCGGGTGATTAACGTTGACAGCTCGAGCGCGCCGCTGTTGACGCCAAACGACATCAAGCTGCGATGACGGGGAAATCCGGCCGAGCCGACTTCTTCGATGATTGTCCCGTCGCCCAGCGTGTTTGAATAACCGTCAAGATAGGTGTGAAGCCCGCTCATCCAGATGTAATCTGCGAATGCGAGCGCCGAGGTTTCGATGCGATACTGGGCTTCAAGATCAACGCCGCGCCATTCCAGCGCGCCGCCATTCGTTAAGGTGACATCGTTTCGGATGAGTTGGCGAGTAACCGGGTCGCGCTCTATCAGCGGAGCGCCGGTTAACGGATTGATCCCGCAATCCTCTGCAGAAAGTGCGGCGCTAGCAAAGCAATCAACGAGTGTTTGATTGGCGTCCTGCGCGCTGATCACGTCCTTTATTGAGTAGTCCGACCAAACGGCGGCGAGACGCATGTCGCCCGGAAGCGCATGCCACAATTTTGTGGGTTCGAGCGACAAACCGGCGCGCCAGCTGTGGGTTCGTTCAAGATCAAGATCGGGATTGCCAAATGCTGTGCCAGACGTCAGCAAAAGCGTTTGGGTAAATCCGTCAGGAACGCCCAGAGGACCGGCGCTGCTGCATCCTTCGACAGTGGCTGGGTCCCCGAATGCGCAGGGATCAATGAAGAAGCTATTCCGTGTCCTGCTAATCCCCACCGTTTCGGTAATATTGGGGGGGCGCTCGCCAATTCCAGCGCCAATTGAAAGGCGCATGCCGTCGAAAGGGGACCATCGCAAATCTGCTTCGACGTTATGGGCGGTGTCGAAGCGCGATGAAACGATGGCTCGGTAGTGGGTTGTTAGACTAAAATCGCCTGCAAAAAAATCTTTGGGGTTTAGCGGCGTATCAATGCCGATGTCGAATTCGCCAACGTCCTGTGTGTCGTCAAAGTCTGTATCGGAAAAAGAGCCAAACAGATTGGCGTCGCGATCCGTAGTGCGCCCCTCAAATCGTGTCCGCCTGAACAAAGCGCCGGCGCTCAAGCGGGACCCCTCGAGCAGTCTTGGCAAGTTGGCCTGAAAACGCGTTGCGATTTCATGTTCCTGTACACGGAAAATGCGTTCGGGACCGGGAGCGCGTATGTTTTCGACCGCAGCTCTGGAAATGCCGTCGGCTTCAAAAAGATTGATCGGCGCGCAACCTTCGGTCTGCGCACATGTCGTGGTGTCGAGCGCATCCTGTAAGGCGGTGCGGTTCAGTCTGATGCCAGTCCGCGAAAGGAGACTGTTGCGCCCATAGCGATAGTGCGCCGACAGCGACGGCCCGCTGTCATCAATATCACCCCATTCAAATCCGATCGTCGCGTCTGCGTAGCGACGTTCATTTTCGTTAAGTCGCGGCCCGAATTCGACCAGTCTTCGGGAGATAGCAATTGTTTCGGCGTCGTCGCCGAACGCATCGGTTATTGCGCTGCGTACTGGGTCGGGCACTGTCGGGTCGTCGATATCGACCAGCAGCGCATTGCCGGTCACGAGATTGTCGCCTTCAAACCGGACGAGCGGAAACGGTGAAATTTCAGAATTTGTTTCAGCGGCGCCCGCCTGCACATCTGCGAAGAGACGAACGTCTTCGGTCAGATCAAAAGATGCGCCAAGAAACCCCAGCGTTCTATTGATTGGAATCAGGATTTGCGTCGGTGCGCTGAAGTTGAAGCGCTGATCGGGCCCGCCCGTAAATGGTTCGAGACCGCCGGCTCCATTGAGAAAACGTGGAATTTCGGTTTCGAAAGAAGAGACAAAACGTCCGTCTTCAGTAAATACCCCTTCCAGCAAGCCATTATGTGTATTTGTGCTGCCGCCAAAGCCAGGGAGAAATTCAAATGGGTCGTCCTCAGATTCCCTTGGTGCAACGCCGAAAGGAATGGCGGTAATATCACGGTCGGCGCCAAAGAGGCCGTTTTCGCGGGCGTGATTGACGCCCACTGCAATGTGACCGCGATCATCCAATATTGGTCCGCCCGCCAGAACATGGACTGACATCTCCGCAGCGTCGCCGCGCTGTGAAATACCGGCGTCAAAACCCGCCTCGAAACCGTCGAAGTCGTTTTTGGTTACAAAGTTGATGGCGCCGCCCAACGCTTCGGGGCTAATCCTGGCGCCGCTGAACTGGTTGGAGACTTCAATTCTTTTGACGAACGGCGTGGCGACTGCATTGAGATCAAATCCATAGACGAATTGGCTCCCGCCCGTCGCAAACGTGCGCCTGCGCCCGTTAAAGAGCGCTTGCGTCCGCTGGGAGCCGAAACCTCGCAGATCGGCGAGGTTCAGGCCGGCCGCTGCGCCGCGGAAACTTGAGTTGGCTGATGACAGCGTCGCCAGCATCTGCGGTAAATCAAAAATCGCCTCGGACGGATTAACGGCCGCAAATGTCTCAATGGTATTCTCGTCAATGACAAACAGGTTGGGCGAACCGCTTGCGGCCCGGCCGGTAAGCGATGTTGCGATTACAACGATTGTATCGACAGGCGCGGGGGCTGCGGTAGTGACGAACGTCGATGCAACGGGGCTCGAAATGGCGCCGGGCGCCGCGCGGGCAATGGCAAATGTATGATCATTGACGCGATGTAAGGACAGGTTTTCCGCCTCAAGATGTCGCCGCAAAGCCATTTCAGGATCGTCTGTTTCACTCAAGGGCGGCGCTTTCACGCCCTTAAGCAGGCGGCTGTCAAAAATGAAGGAGATATCGAGTTGTTCCGACAAGCTCTGCAACAAGTCTTCAAGAGAGAGCGTCTTTGAGGCGGCATTCAATCGCTGCGCATTGGCGTTGTCTGCTGTTGTCGAGACGTCTTCGCGCGCACGCGCCGAAATATCCGGCGCCATGACGGTCGCCGCGATCTGAAACGCTGTAGCAAGATGAAGCGCCCTCTTCATTGTCACGTTATTGATCCGCTTTCTTTCTCAGAACGATACGATCCGTTTCTTCTTCAACATCAAGGGCGAATACGACAGACAATGCGGCGATTGCAGTAGACTGATCGTCAATGTCGAATTCTCCGGTCACAGGCAACGCGCCAAGGGCGTCGTCCGCAAGAACGATCGGTCGATCAAAATATGTGTTCAGCGCTTCGGTCACTTCAGCGAGCGGCGTGTTTCGAAACCGGGCTTTGCCGTTTTTCCACGCGAAAGCCATATTCGGATCAAAACTGATAATGCCTGCGCCGCTTCCCGCAGCCGACAACCGAAACTCCTGTCCTGCTAATAGCGTGACAAGCCGTTGAGCGTCGGATGAGACTTCGACGGCGCCGGAGACAACACTGACAATCGTTGCGTCGCCGTCGAGCCTAACGCCGAATGACGTGCCGGTGACTTTGACTTCGCCATGGGTCGTCCTGACGAAAAAAGGTCTCTCAAGATTGCGCGATACATTAAAAAATGCCTCTCCGGCGCGCACTTCGGCTATGCGTTTTCGTCTTGCGTAAGCGACGTTGATTTCGGTCGCGCTGTTCAACTCGATCGCGCTCCCATCTATGAGCGCGATGCGTTGGCGCTCGCCGCGTTCGGTTAGATAGGTTTGCGGCTGCGGCGAGGAAATAAGCGAAACGGCGACCGCTCCGGCGATAACAACAGCAACGAAGCTTGCCGCGATGCTGGCTATCCGCACTGCTGATGATCGCGCCTTTTCTTTTGCAAGCGCATGCAATTCGGCTTCGAACACGTCTGTCAAAAGCGCTTCGTCGGCCCCAAAGACCGCCTCGCTTGCGTGACGCATCATGCGATAGGCGTCTCGGTGGCGGCAATCTTTGGCGAGCCAGGCTTTAAATTCGCGCTCCTCCTGCGCGGTCATTGAGCCAGACATTTCTCTGGCAAGCCAGTGGGCTGCTGCGTCCTCGATCTCTTCTTCTGTCATTTCTTTTTTACGCCAGTGAAGGTCACTGGGCCCTCTTTGTTTTTTGTTTTGGAAAGACCACAACATTTTGCGTTGTCTGTGTGTCGTCGCCGACGGCTTTGCGTAAAGCCTTTAGCGCCGTGATCATGTATTTCTCTACGCTGCTGACAGAGACGTTGAGAGAAGATGCGATCTCGTCATAGCTCATCTCCTGAA
>JBCBBT010000078.1:4583-12994 GCA_038531315.1 Pseudomonadota bacterium | reverse complement strand
GTTCGATCCTTTTGATAGGCCTCGCGTTCATCCGCTGCGCGCCATTCGGCGATCAGCGCATCGGTGACGGCGCCGGCGTCGCCAATAATGGCCAGATCAACAGGGACGTTTTTGTTGATCGACGACGGGTCGATATCGATATGGATCTTACGCGACCCCGGCGAAAACGCATCCAGACGACCCGTGACGCGATCATCGAAGCGCGCGCCGATCGCCACCATCACATCGCAGTCATGCATGGCGTTGTTGGCCTCGAAACTGCCATGCATCCCGAGCATGCCAAGCCAGTTGGCGCCGGATGCGGGATAAGCGCCGAGGCCCATCAGCGTCGATGTCACCGGAAAACCGGTTTCTTCTGCGAAGATCCTCAGGCTTTGCGAGGCTTGCGGACCCGCATTGATGACGCCGCCGCCCGTATAAAGCACCGGCCGGCGCGCCGAACGCATCAGCGCCACCGCCTCGCGAATCTTTCGCGCATCGGGGTCAGGCGTAACGATGCAGTTACGCTTGCGCGCTGCGGTGCGGGCTACGTAAGGCGCTTCCTCAAACTGTACGTCTTTCGGGATATCGATGAGGACGGGGCCCGGGCGTCCGTTTTTTGCGACGTGAAACGCTTCATGGACGATGGTCGGCAAGCGTTCTGCCGACTGCACCAGATAGTTATGCTTCGTACACGCCCTTGTAATGCCAATCGTATCGCATTCCTGAAACGCGTCCGTGCCGATCAGGGCGCGGGCGACCTGACCGGTGATGCAAACGAGCGGAATGGAATCAAGCAATGCGTCGGCCAATCCGGTGACGGCATTGGTCGCGCCCGGCCCTGATGTCACCAGCACCACGCCGGGCTTGCCCGTCGAGCGCGCATAGCCTTCCGCTGCGTGGACGGCGCCTTGCTCATGCCGCATCAAGATGTGTTCTATAGACGAGCGCTGAAAAAGCGCATCATAAATCGGCAGGACGGCGCCGCCCGGGTAGCCGAAAATCACCTCAACGCCTTGCTCTTCGAGCGCGTCGAGCAAAAGCTCCGCGCCCGCCTTGATGGCGCTCGTGGTTTTCGGATTTTCAAATTCGGCGGCGACGGTCATGGCTTCAGCCTTCTGATGTATTCGCGCCGGCCTGAAGCCAGGCCATGCGCGCACGCAAATCTTTGCCGGTTTTTTCAATAGGATGATCGAGATCGGCTTCAAGCATCTTCTCGTAACGAACCTTGCCGGTCTGATTTTCAAGGATCCAGTTCTGCGCGAAAACGCCCGACTGAATATCCTTCAAAACGTCTTTCATCCGTGCACGGGTTTCATCGTTGATTACGCGCGGTCCGGAAACCAGATCGCCATAAATCGCCGTTTCGGAGATGAATTCATGCATTTTCTCAAGGCCGCCCTCATAAAGCAGATCGACTATGAGCTTTAATTCGTGAAGGCATTCATAATACGCGATTTCAGGCCGATAGCCGGCGTCGGTCAGCGTCTCAAAACCGGCCAGCACAAGTTCGGTCGCCCCGCCGCACAAGACCGCTTGTTCACCGAACAAATCCGTTTCGGTTTCTTCGCGGAAGGTTGTCTCAAGCGCGCCGGCCGTCGTTCCGCCAATGAGGCTTGCATAGGCGAGCGCCCGCTCTTTGGCTCGGCCCGTTGCGTCCTGATGGACCGCGAAAAGGCAGGGCACGCCCCGTCCGCGTTCATATTCGCGGCGGACGAGATCGCCCGGCCCTTTCGGCGCGACCATGATGACGTCAACATCTTCCGGCGGCTTGACGCGTCCATAGAGTACGGTAAATCCGTGTGCGAATGACAGCGTGTCGCCCGCTTTCAGGCCGGGTTTGATTTCATTTTCAAAAATCGTTTCATGGCTCATATCCGGGGTCAAAATGGCGATGACGCTCGCCGCTTCGGCCGCTTCACGCACCGACATTACCGTCAAACCCGCCGCCTCGGCGCGCTCTGCGCCGGGCCCGCCGGGTCGACAGCCGACAATCACGTCGCAGCCGGACTCTTTAAGATTAAGCGCATGGGCGCGCCCCTGACTGCCGAAGCCGATGATGGCGACTTTGCCCTCTTTCATCGCGCCGGGGTTGGCGTCGTCGTCGGTGTAGACCTTCATGGGTTATTCTTTCTCTGGTTTATTCGTTTAAGGAGCAAATCTATCGGGTTACGGGCGACGGGGCGCCCGTCGTGATGGCGCCGGCGGACGCTGATGAAACAAGACGGGCGTATTTGTCGAAGGCGCCGCCCATTGAATTGCCCGCATGGGGCGTGATCTCGCGGCGGCGAGCCGCCCAGTCGATATCGGCGTCAATCCTGCGCGTTTCAGCATCGATGGTGATCATGTCGCCGTCTTTGAGGTAAGCAATCGGCCCGCCGGCGGCGGCTTCCGGCGCAGCGTGGCCAATGACAAAACCGTGCGAGGCGCCCGAAAAACGCCCGTCGGTGATCAGCGCTACTTTGCCGGCGAGCCCGCGCCCCGCAACGGCGGCGGTCACCGCCAACATCTCGCGCATGCCGGGGCCGCCCTTCGGACCCTCATAGCGAATAATCACGACATCGCCTTCCTTGACCGCGCCCGCCTGGACGGCGGCGAAGGCGTCATCCTCACGCTCGAATACGCGGGCCGGTCCGGTAAAAGAACTGTCCGCATAGCCCGCAGTTTTCAAAACGGCGCCCTCCGGCGTCACGTCGCCATAAAGGATGCGCAAACCGCCGGTTTGCTTCACCGGGTTGGCGACATCGCGGATCACTTCCTGACCCGACGTCTCTTTGGCCTCGCCGACTTCCGCAAATAAGCTGCGGCCCGTTACCGTCGGGGCGTCGTCGATCTTGGCGGCGTCGGCGAGTTTCTTGCCAAACAACGCCATGCCGCCCGCCTCATGCATGTCGCGCGCAAGGAACCGCCCGCCCGGCTTCAAATCCGTGATCACCGGGGTTGTCCGTGACAGATCATCGAAAATATCGATCGTGAACGGAACGTCCGCTTCAGCGGCAATCGCCGCCAGATGCAGGACGGCGTTTGTCGACCCGCCGGAGGCGACCACCGAGACCGCTGCATTGCGCAGCGAGGTTTCCGTGATGAACTGACGCGCATTTTCGCCGCGCTTGGCGAGATCGGCGACCAGCCGCCCGCATCGCTCGGCTTCGCGATCTTTGCCGGCGTCGACAGCCGGCGGGTCCGCGGCGCCCATCGGCGCGAGGCCCAGAAATGTCAGCGCCGTCGCCATCGTATTGGCGGTGAATTGACCGCCGCAGGCGCCGGCCCCCGGACATGCGGCGCGTTCGATCTCGTCAAGCTCGTTGTCGCTGATATCGCCGCGCCCGTGTGCGCCCACCGCCTCGAAGACATCCTGAATCGAGAGATCGCGGCCCTTGCAATGGCCCGGCATGATCGTGCCACCATAAAAAATCACGCCCGGCACATCCATGCGCGCCAGCGCCATCGCTGCGGCGGGCAGGGTTTTATCGCAACCCACCAGAATGACGGCGCCGTCAAGCGAATGGCCGCGCACCGCCAGCTCAATCGAGTCGCAGATCACTTCGCGCGAGATCAGCGACGCGCGCATGCCCTCGCCCCCCATGGTGATCCCGTCCGACACCACGATGGTGTTGAAATCGATCGGCGTCCCTCCGCCGGCCCTAACGCCGCGCCGGACCGGCTCGGCCAACGCGTCGAGGTGCATGTTGCAGGGCGTCACCGTCGTCCACGTGTTGACCACCGCGATCATCGGCTGCGCCATTTCGGCGTCGCCATAGCCGACCGCCCGCAACATCGCGCGCGCCGGGGCCCTGGCGGGGCCTTTCGTGATGGCGTCTGATCTTTTGGACGGATGGTCTGTCATGGCGGCGGCGTTCTTTGTGGTGGTTTTCGGCGGTTTCAGGATGACGGATAAAGAAAAACCCGCTGGCCGGAGGCAGCGGGCGACGACTGTGAGAAAGTTTGGCTAAGCCTTATCGATCTCCAACATCACCCGCCCCGCGTCCAAGGGGCGCGATAAGCACAAGCACGAGAATGTCCAGTGCGCCTACGGGGGCTTGATTGTTGCGGGCCAAAGCCATGATCGGATGAACGTCCTTACGGTTGCATCTGCGAAGTGGACAATAAGCGCGGCATTGTTGCGCTGACAAGTCTAAAAATGCGTGAAAATTGCGATTTCTGACATTTTCTGTTGCGACCGCGCTTCAGCACCTCGCGCTTTCGAGAAGCGGCCGACGGTGCGCGGCGTGCAATACGGTGTAAGCCTCTGAATTTTCTCAGTTTTCAATGAACGACTATACAAATTGTAGGAAATCTTTCCCCGGGGTATTCGCGCCGACCTATTATAGCGCTGTCTGAAAAGACGACGCCGCGGCGCGCCGGTTCGCATCCGACAAACCGTGAGCGGCGTTTTCCGCAATCCGGACCCAACAACACTAACGACCGCTGCAGCAGGAGGTAAAAACAAGATGCGCACGAGCAAAATCGATCCGAGCCGCCAGGACGCGGCGAGATCAACGACCGCGCGACCGCGCGCGCGGCTTTCGCCGGTGGCCGGAAACGCGGTATGGCAACCGCCAAGGAAAAATCTCGCGCCATGTCGCCCGCTGTCACCGTCATTATTGTCAACTTCAATTCAGGCGACCGTCTCGCGCGTTGCCTGCGCCATCTGGCGGCGCAAACCTCGAAGAATTTCGACGTGATCGTTTTCGACAACGCCTCCAGCGACGGCTCCGAGCGCGCCGCCGAAACAGATACGCCCGGCGGGCCCATCGTCAGGCTCATGCGCTCTGAAGACAATATTGGCTTCGCCGCCGGCAATAATCGCGCGAGCACAGAGGCGAGCGGTGAATGGCTCGCCTTTTTGAACCCTGACGCTTACGCCGACCCGGACTGGATTGAACAGCTTCTGAGCGGCGCGGAACGCCATGCCGGCGTTGAGGTCTTCGGCTCCACCCAATTGAACGCCGACGCGCCCGATATCATTGACGGAGCGGGCGACGTTTATCACGCGTTCGGCGTTCCCTATCGCGGCGGATTTGGATGGCCGGCGGAGAAGCTTCCCGGCGGCGACCGCGAATGTTTTGCGCCCTGCGCCGCCGCAGCCCTGTTCAGGCGCTCAACCTTTGAAGCATTGGGAGGGTTTGAAGAGACTTTTTTTTGCTACGGCGAGGATGTCGATCTCGGGTTTCGCCACCGGCTGGCAGGCGGAAGGGCCGTGCAACTGCGCGGAGCGGTTGTCCTCCATGAGGGATCGGGCATTACCGGCCGCCACAGCGATTTCACGATCTATCATGGCCATCGCAACCGGCTCTGGACTTATTACCGCAATATGCCGACCCCCCTTTTGATCGCGACGGCGCCGTTTCATGTCCTCGTCAACATTTACCTCTTTTTTCGCCTCGCCCTCGCTGGCGGCGCGCGCGCCTATCTGCGGGGCGTCCGGGATGCGCTGAAAGGGCTGGCGGGCCAGAATGCGGGCAGACGGCGCATCCAAGAGACGCGTCAGACGTCGCTTTCCGCGCTCGCCAGTGCGCTTTGCTGGTCGCCGATCAAGGTCGCCCGCCGCGCGCCGGATTTACGGCCTATTCGATCGCCCGCGTCCGTGGCCGCCGATGGCGAAACGGCGTAAGCCCAAAACGATCGCTGTCGCACCATCAAGGCTCGATGACCCTTGATTTTTGCGGCGACGCTCACATTAAGGATCATTGCTCGCCAGAGCCGCCAGGATGACGACATGCCGAAGACTTTACAGTGGACGCCGACCAAGGTCAGAAAATTCTGGACGGCGATTGGCGACAGCCCGCTTGAGGAACTCGGGTTTTCGCGTGTCGCGGGCCGCGCGCTTCTGGACCGCGTCAAACCCTATCTCCCTGCTGACGCGAAAACGGTCATCGACCTTGGTGCGGGTGCAGGATTTTTTTCGAAGTTTCTCGCAGACGACGGCTACGACGTTCAGCTCTTTGAGCCTGCCAAAGACATCGTGATGCCGGAGGTTCTGGCGCGCGACAATGTTGAATGGATTGATCCCGAAGCGCCGGGCGAGCCCGCAGATGTGTTGTTCTGCCTGGAGACGATTGAGCATATTCTGGAAGAAGAACTCGATCAGTTTTTTGAACGCATCAATCGCCTCGTCAAACCGGGCGGACATATCGTCATCTCAACACCGCACAATGAAGATCTGCGTCTGGCGCAAGTCTATGACGTCGAAACCGATACGTTTTTCCACCCCTGGCAGCATGTTAGAAGTTTCGAGCGAGAATCGCTTATCTCATTTCTGAAACCGCGCGGCATCCATTGCGAGGCGATCGGGACGGAAGATTTTTCAAACACGCGAGACATCTACGAAGAACTCTATCGGTTACGCTCGCAGGCTGACGATGTCCTGAATACGCTTGTCAATCTAAAGAACGATGCAAACGAGCGTAGTATCGATCCCGCGATAATGTCCCATCTGGATGAATTATGGTCGCGCAATCGCACTGAATTGCTCGCCTCGATTGAAAGCGCGATCCAGCCCCTGAGCTTTGCAATCAATGAGTTGGTGCGGAAGGTTGAATTCGACGTCGCTGGCGACGCCCCCCCTTCCGCCGAGGTCGCCGACAGCGCAGAGGAAGTGTCGCGTCACGCGCAGGAGTTATTGCGCGTCTCCCATCTGGTGAATACCGGTGAGCCGGCTGAACTCGCCAGTGTGATTTCAGCCGCACAACTGATTTCCGACGCCGCCGTCAAAGCAATTTCCAAAGCAAGCATTGCGCGCATTCTACACAAAGAACAGCCCATCGCAGAGGCGCTCACATCGATCCGTCAAAAACTCGCCGGCATCGCCGACAACCTTGACGCCGTGAAAGTGCCGATCGCCACCATTACAGGCAAGACCGCACAATCCGGCAATCGCCAGACGCTGCCGCAGAAAACGCTCGGCGCAATGGATGAAACTGAACTGCGCGCCGCCCTCGCCGCGGTCTATTCTGAACTCGCTTCACGAGACTTGGACAAACACGCCAAACTGGATTCAACGTTCGACTTCCAGTTCGGGGCCGGCTCCACGCTGATTTTCGTCGGTCGCAAGGAGGGGTAAGCATTGGCACTTGCGCCGACGATCCAGCTGACGTGGGAGTTCGCCAAGCGCGACCTGACGGACCGCTATGCCGGCAATAGTCTCGGCCTGTTGTGGATATTGATCCAGCCATTGGCGACAATCGCCATTTATCTCAGCGTTTTTACGTTGGTCTTTAAAGTACGCATCCCCGACGCCGCCAATGTGGAAGGCGGTTATCCACTTTATTTCCTGTCGGGATTTGTGTGCTGGATGGCGCTCTCTGATGTACTCGCGCGGGCGCCGACGCTGGTATCAACAAATGCGGCGCTCGTCAGGCAGATTGTATTTCCAACGCAAGTTCTGCCGATAAAGAGCGCCCTGGCGGTTATCCTGACGCAATTAGTGTTCCTCGCGTTGGTGTCAGCCTATGGTGTGCTAACCATTGGCCCAAGCCCCATGCTGGCTGCGTTGATGATTGCTTGCCCGCTCCTGTTTATTTTTTGCGCGGGCATGGCCAGTCTCTTGAGCGCTCTCGGTGTTTTTGTCCGTGATGTGAAGGATTTTGTTTCACTACTCCTGACGGGGGGACTTTTCCTAACGCCGGTTTTCTACCCGCCAGGCGCAGTGGAAGAACCGATTGCGTCGGTGATACGCTATAATCCCCTTAGCTATCCGATTTACGTATTCCAGGACATTCTCTTCTTCCAGCGCGTTGAACACCCAACGGCATGGGCCATCTTTGCAGCGCTGTCGATTACGCTTTTCATCATGGGGCAACTTGTTTTTCGCTCACTCAAACATCTTTTTGGCGACGCGCTCTAGTTCGATGAAACCAACCCCTTCAACAGCCACAGCAACGAGCCGAAGCGTTCATACGGGCGCACCGTCCGTCGCCGAGACGGCGATATCGGTCGATAACGTTTCCAAGCGTTACCGCCTGTATAAAAGACCGACAGACGTTTTGCTCAGCGTTGTCGGCCGCAAAAAACGCTACGACGATATTTACGCTGTCAAAGACGCCACTTTTTCGGCGCGCAAGGGGGAGATCGTCGGGATCGTCGGGCGCAACGGCGCAGGAAAAAGCACGCTTCTGAAAATGATCGCCGGCAACCTCGAACCGACGCACGGAAAGATTTCAGTCAACGGAACCCTCGCCGCCATTCTTGAACTCGGCACCGGTTTTCATCCTGACTATTCAGGCCGCGAAAACGTTTATATTGGCGGCATGTGTCTCGGCCTGACCCGCGCAGAAGTCGATGAGCAAATCGACGGCATTATCGCTTTCAGCGAACTCGGCGATTATATCGACCGGCCTTTCAAAACCTACTCAAGCGGCATGCAATCGCGGCTCACATTCGCAACAGCAACAAGCGTCAACCCGGACGTCTTGATCGTTGACGAGGCGCTT
>JBCBBT010000078.1:0-4485 GCA_038531315.1 Pseudomonadota bacterium | reverse complement strand
AACGCCGGAAAAACAATTCTCTTGGTCTCGCACGACACCAACACCGTGGCGGAATTCTGCGATCGCGCAATTTTGCTGGAACAGGGCAAAATCATCGCCGACAGCGACGACGCCAAAGCGGTTGTGCGTCAGTATCATGAATTGTTGTTCGGGGGCGCGACGACAAAAATGGCGGCAATCCGCGAGAATGGCGTAATCGACAACAAAGCGCTGGCGCCGCCCGAAAGCTCTGATATGGACGGTGATGTCGATGATGACGCCGCCACTGACGCCAGCGCTTCCACGCCTGCGCCGAAAACGGACGCACAACTGTCGGATCACTATGAATCCGTTACGACAGCCCTCGGCGAGCCTGGAATCGGGGACGGCCGCGCAAAGATTTTGGACGCTGCAATCCTTGACACGTCCGGAACGCCCGTTCGAATTTTGAACGCGAACACTGACTATTTTTTCTGGATGCGCGTTGAAGCGCAGCGCGATGGGGTTGAGATCGTTCCGGGCTTTTTAATCAAGAGCAAAAAGGGCGTTGATCTTTATGGGTACGATACGTCCTGGGCGCGGATAGAAAATATTGGACCGCTGAAAGCGGGCGAGCGCGCAGACATACGCCTGCGCATAACGAATCACCTGGCCGATGGCGACTATTTTCTCACGCTGGGCTTGTCGGACGCCGAAAGCGAGAAAATTGACCTTCGCTTCGATCTCATTGAGTTCAAGACTTCCGGTACGGAACACGCCTACACGACGTCGGTTGTCAATTTGAATGGCAAGTTTGACTGGACGCTACTGAAAGGCGCTGGAAAGTGACCGGCGTTGGCTTCAGCGATCGCCGCCCGCAGCAAGGGGCTCCAAAAGCGTGGCGCGTCTTCGCTTTGCGCAGCGGTGCGACTGCTGTTGATGCCGGCGCCGCACAAGCGCCGTGTCTTCCAAGACCTATTTCTCTTTATGCGGTGGCCTGACGATGCCGTTCGATGTCGAATTTTTAAACAGGATCCGCGCCTACGAGCTTCAAGTGTACCTCGACCACTTCCCTGCGGGCGCGCGCATCCTTGAAATTGGCGGCGGCACCGGCGTTCAGGCTAAAATTCTGACCGAACGCGGCTACGATATCATTTCCATTGACCTTGCAAACTCCACTTACTCCGAAGACAAAGTATTCGACGTCCTTGATTATGACGGACGCACATTGCCGCTTGAAGACAATAGCGTTGATATTGTTTTCTCATCGAACGTTCTTGAACACATTCCGCATATCGAGGCTTTTCACAGCGAAATGAAGCGGGTTTTGCGTCCCGGGGGCGTTGGCGTGCATGCTATGCCGACGGGCGTCTGGACGTTTTGGACAATCGTCACCCATTACCTTACGGCGCTGCAAAACGTTTATGCGCGCGCACGCCAGAAGCGGTTTGAAAAAGCAAGGGATGAAGGCGCAGCGAATAAAGGCGCTGTTGAAATGGAAACAAAACGCGACCTTTCTCCGGGGCTTGTCCTGGACACGGCAAAAGAAGGGTGGCGAACGTTTCGGCACATGCGAAAATATATGCCCGAACAAACCTTCCCTAATCGCCATGGAGAATTCGGTAATGTTTTCACCGAAATCTGGACATTCAGCCGATGGTGGTGGACGCGCCATCTGAAAACGAACGGATACCGATTGAAATCGGCCAAACCGATGCGGCTGTTTTACACCGGCTATATGTTTTACGGCCCGAATTGGTCAATCAAGTCTCGAAATTTCTGGTCGCGTATTCTAGGAAGCGCGTGCATCATTTATGTCGTTGAACCGGCGAACAAAGACTAAGACACCAGGCGGGCTCACAGCGACAGACACCATGCAAAGATCGAATTTCTATGTCGGATAAGACCAGCGAAAGTCTGAATATGCGCGTGTCGGCGCGCCAGTCTGCACTGCAGTGGACGACATGCACTGTCGTCCTGACCGAGCCCTATCCGTGGGAAGAAGTGAGCGCATTGCTCAATCGGGGCGACATTGCGAGCGTCGTCGTCCCTGCCGATAGCTGTCACATTCCGGCACGGGAAATTTTGAGGATTGGCGTCTATTTCCCCGAAACCAGCGGCTGGGTGTTGCCGCGACATCTCTCACCTGAACTTCTTGTGGTCGGTAATCTGACGATCTCAAAACGCATGGCGATGCGTGCGCTCGCTGCAGGCGGGCGCAATATCGCTGGCGAATACAGCGGCTCGCGCAATCTCGTCTCTTTTCTCCTGACAAACACCAACAAGGACGTGTCCAAATCACCGTCTGAGCCGGCGACCACCACGGCGCCGCAGTCGGCGACGCAGCAACCGCTCGCCAAAATCAGCACAATCGCGAAACGGCCGCTTGACCTTTCCGGGCCGCCGCTCCTCGGCCCTGATGCGTTCGATGAAACAAGCGTCCTGATGATCAACTCCGCGCTCGCCTGGGGCGGCGCAGAGCGTCAGCTTGTGAACACAATGATCGGATTACACGAGCGTGGGCGCACCGTTGATCTCGTTTGCGAGGCCTTAAATCATGTTCCCGACAGTGACTTTTTCCGCTGGCGCCTAGATCAACGCGGCCTGAAGGCGCAGGAAATTCGAAAACATTATGACGCTTGCAAAAATGACGTTTCGCCCGACCTCTATAGGGCGCTGGTCGCGCGCACAAATATGTTGCCGTCGCCGATGAAAGAAATGACGGCGCCTTATGCGCTTGAATTGCTGGCACGTCGGCCTGGCGTTCTTCATGCATGGCAAGATCAAACGAGCATTTATGCCGGGATCGCCGCATCGATTGTTGGTGTGCCGAAGATTGTGCTGGCGACGCGCAACGTATCGCCGGTTAATTTTGCCTATTATCAAGATCATATGCCTGAGGCCTATCGCGCGCTTCTGCGTCAGCCAAATGTGAGAATCATCAATAACTCCAAAGCGGGCATCGAAGACTACTGCTCATGGCTTGGCGTCGATCCGGAAAAATTTGCGTTGTTGTACAACGGAATTGAGTTCACCGACATGAAGACGCCGTCGCCAGATGAGTCACAGGCATTTCGGAAGCAGATTGGCATTGCGCCCGGGAGAAAAGTTCTCGGCAGCATCTTTCGCCTTTACGAAGAAAAAGACCCTTTCTTGTGGATTGAGACCGCCGCAAGAGTCGCGCATAAAATGCCTGACCTCGATTTCGTTATTTTTGGCGTTGGCCCACTGCGTGAAGAACTTATGCAACGCGCGAAAAAACTCGATATCGGTGAGCGATTTTTTCTTCCCGGTACGGAGAAAAATCCGGGTCTTGCGCTCTCAATCATGGACGCATTTCTGTTAACGTCGCGCTTTGAAGGCTTGCCTAATGTCGTCATTGAAGCACAGTCACAGGGTGTTCCAGTGATCACGACCCGCGCTGGCGGCAGCGGCGAAGCCATTATTGACGGGGAAACAGGCTGGTTAGTCAAAGAGCGAGACAGCGCCAAACTCGCTGAACGCATTTATATGACGTTGGCGGATGAAGACTGGCGACAGAACGCGTCGCTGACATCTCAGACTTTTGCACAAGACCGTTTCGGGTTTGACCGGATGGTTGAAGAAACGATCGCCATATACGATCGCGTGCCCGCGCCAGGCCCTCGTGGCTTACACTAAAATTCCTCGAAACTGGTTCGCGCCTTTTGCTTAATCATGAAGGCGCCAAAGTTATAAGGAAGTGACTTGATGCGATAAGGCGCCGCGTTGGCCGAGAGATAGTCATGAGTTGCGCGCGCGCACCCATCCCACGCATAATAATCATCGACAATGATGACGCCATTTTCATTCGTATGCGGTTCGAGCTGATTTAAACAGTCAATCGTGGCCTCGTACCAGTCGCCGTCAAGGCGAAGAACGCAAACGCCTTGTGCGGCGACCTCGCGCACGACGTCAGGCAGGGTGTCTTTAAACCACCCCTCCCAAACACAAATGTCGCGATCGCTGAACCCGAAAATCTCAATAGCCTCCGCAACGTCCTGGCGAGCCGCCCGGCAGTTGTCGAAGAACTTTTCCGGGTCTGCGCCATCCTGCCAAGCGGCGGCCAACGGGCCGTCTTTTTCCTCCACAGGCGGCAACCCTTCAAAACTATCCATGAGGTGGACGCGGCGTCGAATTTCCCCGTAGCGCGCGCGCTGAGCCAGAAGCATCGCGAAGGCGCACCCGCCGCGCCACGACCCGCACTCCACAATCTCGCCTTCAATACCTTCCTCGATAGCGTAAAGCGCCGCCTCCATGGCGAACCGAATACCGCTTTCATGCACCATGGAATATGGCGTTACTTTGGCAAGAATCTCAGCCGCGTTCTCCTCGCTCAGCAAAGCGACTGCATCAAGGCGATTTGACGGTAAAACCATAATTTCTCACTCGCTCATGCAAATTGTGCGGCCTGCGAACTAACGGCTCGTTAAGGTCAAAAGATCACATCACTGCCATACTGCACAATGCGCACTGACCCAAAGGTAAAATTTTATGACAGGGCACTAA
>JBCBBT010000077.1:0-13176 GCA_038531315.1 Pseudomonadota bacterium | reverse complement strand
GTCGGTGCGGCCGGCATTCCTTCTGCATCGTTATTCCTGCTGGCGACGGTCCTTGAAGTCTTCAATGTGACGCCTGAGCATACGGCGCTCGTCGTCGGCTTCATCTTCCCGTTTGACCGCCTCCTCGACATGATGCGCACCGTGGTCAACGTGACCGGCGACGCGGCTGTCGCGACGACGATCGCCAAATGGGAAGGCGAACTTGACGAAGATGTCTTCAGGGCGAGCCCCACACAGTAGCGCGGCCGGCGCGCGCTGTTTGGGCGGTCATCACGCCCTGGCCTGATCCGGTGGGGCGATCCCACCGTAAATTCGCCTATGATTACGAGGGTAATCCTGTTTCTCGGCGCCGCCGCCCTTACCGCGGCGATCGTCTGGGCTGTCGGCGCCGATACGCGCGGGCTCGTTGTCGTGCTGGCGGCGATGATCGGACAACCCTGGACGCTGGTCACGTTGGTCGATCTATATCTAGGCTTTTTTATCGCCGCTGTGATCATTATGGCGGTGGAACGGCGTGTTCTCATCGGCGCCGCTTGGGCGCTGCCGGTTTTCTTTATCGGGAACATCTGGACCGCGATCTGGCTGATCGTCCGATTGACGCGCATTCGTCAGGCGTTCTAGCCCCGCGACCTCAAAATTTGCGAATCCGTTTTCGATACGTATAGAAACGTTTTGAGACATAAATGCGTGTCAATGCCGCTTGCCGGCCTCGCCGTCGCCCGCTATTACTGAGGCGCACATCACCGGAGGCACCCCCATGGCGACTGGCGTAACGCCGCTGACACCGCAAGAAGCAATCATCTATCTGATGGTCATGACATCCGCCTCAGACGGTAAAATAGCGGAAATTGAGCTGCGTACTATCGGTCGCGTCGTGCGCTCTTTTCCTCTGTTCTCGGGCGCTGACGAACAGGGCCTGGTCGCCACTTCGGAAGCCTGCGGCAAGCTGATGGCGTCCGAAGACGGCCTCCACAAAGTCCTCGAAGCCGCGCGGTCTGCAGTGCCGAAGCACTTATCGGAGACCGCCTACGCGGCCGTGGTCGACGTCGTCACCGCCGATGAAATGCTTGACGCCACAGAGATCCGGGTGCTGGAACTGATCCGCGAGGCGCTTTCGGTGTCCGATGAGGGCGCGCAATCGATAGAACGCGCCGCGCGGGCCCGTCACATGACGCTCGACGCCGCCGGTTAGCCGCGAGGCC
This sequence comes from Pseudomonadota bacterium, assembly GCA_038531315.1. GTDB lineage: Bacteria > Pseudomonadota > Alphaproteobacteria > Caulobacterales > Parvularculaceae > JAJFFW01. The sequence continues at coordinate 11,974 of JBCBBT010000077.1, read as the reverse complement.
TTAGCGGGTCGCCAGAGTTGCCGACGCGCGCCGGCACCACGCGGTCAACCGGCCAAAGACAGCGTCCCGGCCCACTTCATTGTGCAATTCGTGGCGCATGTCGGGAAAAATCTCGGTCTCAATATCGCGAAGGCCGGCGCTCGAAAGCCGGCTTTTTAATTCGGGTACAGACTTTGCAAATTCGGTTGACGGGTCCTCCGCGCCAGACATCAGCAGAACGGGCATATCGGCGCGCAAATTGTTGAGCCGCGCATCATCGTAGGTGGCGGCGAGGCCGCGCGACAGCTCTTTGGCGAAGTTCATTGTCGGCCGCCATCCACACATCGGGTCTGCGATATAGGCGTCCACTTCGGCGTCATCGCGCGACAACCAGTCATAAGGCGTGCGCGCCGGCTGAAATTCTTTGTTGAGGGGGTCCCAGCCGAGTTTTTCAAACAGAATGCTCACCGCGTCCGGCGACTTGAAAAGCGCTTCAACGTTCAAGAGCGCCCGCAACAGCGGCATGGCGGGATTTTTTGCAAGCACCGGCCCCAGAAGGCACAAGCCGCCGGCTCTTTCAGGGCGGCGCAGTGCGAATTCAAGCGCGGCGACCGACCCCATGGAATGGCCCATGACAAGGCGCGGCAAATCAGGGAAGGCATCGTCCAGCGCCGTATGGATGTGCTCGACATCCTCGATCAATAAATCCCAACCTGTCTTATTTTCCGGTCCAGACAGACGGCCGTCGGAAGCGAGAACATGATCGGTGACGCCCGGCGTTGTCGTCTCGCCGTGGCCGCGATGATCGTGGGCGATGACATGAAATCCGGCGGCGCTCAGCACCGACGCCAACTCACCATAGCGTCCCGCATGTTCAGCGGCGCCATGGCAAAACTGAATAACCCCGCGGATGGCGGCGCCGTCAGCGCTCGCCGCGAGGCTGCGGACGGCGAGTTGCGCGCCTGACGGCGCCGGCAAGGGCGTAATTTCAGACCAGTCGGAAGCGAATAACCGGACCATAATTTTGTAATTCCTTTTAAAGTCCGCTGGCGGTTAACCATACAGCGCGTTGAGGCGGCGGGCTTTTTATCCGTTGACTGTGCAAAGTGTAGGAAACTTTTCCCCGGGGGCGCCGCGCCGGCGTATACTCTGCGCCGTCGCATAATCCCGGTCAAAGAACGCCTTTTTCAAAACGCTTACCGCAATACGCATAGGGACGATCGTCGATGCGGCGTGCGCCGGCTGCCACGGCCCCCAAACCGGAAAGGAGAGGCTCGTTTGTTAGACCAATCACTGCGGCGCGCGCGTCCGGGCCGGAAACCCCGTTTCCTCGCGCGCGCAAATTCAGATCTGCCACAGGCCGTGTTGGACGCCGCCGAGAAAATAGATAGCGAATTGCCCTTGTCCCGGAATTTCGGTCGCTCGCATCGCAAATTCGCCGCCCGCCGCTTCAGCCGCCGCCGAGGCCGCTTCAATGTCGTCGACCCGCATATAGGGGCGGACAAGCGGTTGCTCATGATCGCCCATCGGCGCGCGCACGCCGATCCGGCCGCCATCTTTAAGCTGTGCGACGCGCGCCGCGCCAAGCCCGGCGTCGGGGTCGCTAAAGCCGACGCCGTGCTGCGCCGACAGGGCGTCACATGTTTTTTGAACCTCACTGGTGACAATTTCGAGATACTCAACCTGCATGGCTTTTTCCTCCGTTGCGGCCTTCTCGCTGGAAAGCGCGCCTGGCGCGCTGAAGATAGAAAACTGTGTGGATTGCCCGCCTCGCCAACGATGTGCGCAGTAAACCATATTCGGCGTTCTTCAGATAGCGGTCAGCGCCGCACTCTGCGCGTATCAGGCGCGGGCGTCATCATCGAGATGGGTATGTTCGGCGGACAGATAATCAGCCGAGCGCATTTCCATCAGCCGCGAGGCCGTGCGCTCAAACTCGAAGGCGCCGTCGCCGGCGCGATAAAGCGCATCGGGCTCGGCGTCCGCAGAACAGACAAATTTGGTGCGTGCGTCGTATACCGCGTCGACCAGCGTCACAAAGCGCTTGGCTTCATTGCGCATGGCGGGGCCCATAGCCGGGATCGCATCGAGAAAAAGCGTCGAGTAGCGGTTGACGACGGCCAGGTAATCGCTCGCGCCCAGCGGCTTCTCGCACAGTTCAGTAAACGAAAAACGCGCAGCGCCGCGAGCGGTGCGCGGCGCAACGAGCTTGCGGCCCTTAACGTGAAGCGTTTCGGCTTTTTCCGCGGCCCCGCAGATCAGCCGCGACCACGCCGCATCCATCGCGGCGTTCGCGTCGGGACCAAGCGGGTGATGATAAACCGCGTCACCGCCCAATTGCGACAGCCGATAATCGCGATCAGCGTCGAGATTGTGAACATCGACACGCGTCTTCAAAAGCTCAATGAAAGGAAGAAACAACTGCCGGTTGAGGCCGTCTTTATAAAGATCATCGGGATGCCTGTTGGACGTGGCGACGACCACAACGCCCTGCGCAAACAGCCCTTCAAAAAGCCGACCGAGGATCATCGCATCGGTAATGTCGCTGACCTGAAACTCATCAAAGCAAAGCAGGAGCGCGTCGTTCGCAATATCAAGCGCAGCGAAAGGGATCGGATCATCCGGATTGGCCTTCGAAAAAGCCCTGTGCTGTTTGCGGGTTTTCAGATCGGCGGCGCGCCACGCAGCGATGCGGTCGTGGGTCTCGGCCATGAACTCATGAAAATGCACCCGTCGTTTGGCGCTGATGTCTGTATTATTGAAGAAAAGATCCATCAGGAGCGTTTTACCGCGCCCAACGCCGCCCCAGAGATAAAGGCCGGCGGGCTGCGTCGGCATGTTGCGCGGTTGCAGGGCGCGCGCAAAGAACCCGCGCTTCGCCCGCCCGCGCGCCGCCGCCGTTTCGTAAGCCGGCAGTGTTTCGCTCAGGCGTTGCAACCTGTCCATCGCCGCTTCCTGCGCGGCGTCGGCGGTCAGCGCGCCGGATTTCACCAACGCGCGGTAGCGCTCAAGAGGGCCCCTCATAAGGCGCTCAGATGTAGCGATGCGCTAACGCCCTCACAAGCCGTCGAATGCGCGCCGCATTTCCGGCCAGCCTATACGGGATGCGATTTCACGCCGCCGCGCGGCTCAAAGAGCCAGGCGGCAAGGCCGACGGCGAGCGCCGCCGCCGAAAACTGCGCGACAATGAAAGCCGGCGCGTCCGACGGCTGGATGCCGGCGAAGGTGTTTGAAAAACAACGCGCAATGGTCACCGCCGGATTGGCGAATGACGTCGATGAGGTGAACCAATATCCCGCCGTGATGAAAAGCCCGACCGCATACGGCGTTGCTTCGGGGCGAAAGCGCACGGCGCCCAGAATTGTGATCACAAGACCGAAGGTCGCAACGGCCTCACCGAGCGCTTGCCCGGCGTCGGCGCGGGCCTTGACCGAGGTTTGCAGGATTTCCAGATCGAACATCGCATGGGCAAGCCACACCCCGAGCAGGCCGGCGACGATTTGCACCGCCACATATTGCGCGGCCATACCGGGCGCAATCTCCCGGCGTAGCGCAAAGGCAAGCGTGACGGCCGGGTTGAAATGGGCGCCTGATACAGGGCCGAAAATCAGGATCAGTATGACCAGCCCGGCGCCCGTCGCGATGGTATTGCCAAGCAGGGCGACCGCGTCATTGCCCGCCGCCAGCGCCTCTCCCATGATTCCGGAGCCAACGACGACGGCGAGAAGCAAGGCTGTGCCGATCGCTTCGGCAACCAATCTTTGTGTGTTGGAAAAGGCCATACCCAAGCAGTCTTCAGGCGTCTTTCAGGAAGGCGTCAATGCGGGCGCGAATATCGGCGAAGACGGTCTCAAACGCATCTCTTACCGCCGCATCGTCGCCGCGCGCCGCTGCGGGATCGGGAAAGCTCCAATGCAGCGTGCGCGGGTCGTTGTCGCCGCGACGCGGCCATACCGGACAGGTCTCAGAGGCCGCGTTGTCGCACACCGTGACCACCACATCCATCACGGGCGCGTCGTCGTCGGCGAAGACGTCCCAGCTTTTCGATGCGGGTTCATCGCCGCCGCTGGCTGGGTCGATGCCATGGGCCTTCAATGTTTCGAGGGCGAAAGGATTGGGCGCGCCTGTCGGTTTAGAGCCGGCGGAATAGGCGCGCCAAGCGCCGCCCGCAGCGTGGTTCATATAGCATTCGGCCATGATCGAGCGGGCCGAATTGCCGGTGCAAAGGAAAAGGATGTTTTTCATGCCCCCGGCTTTCAGCAACAATTCATCGATGGTCGGTGCGCGGGCGGCGCATTTTTAAGCGGCGCCGGTTTATCGCGCGCCGCAGGCGGCGTGATGGCGCCGACCGCCGTCCTCGGCGGCTCGGCGCCATACGTCGGATGGGCGTCGTATGTGTGAAATAGCTCCCAAATCGCGCCATCGGGACTGGTCGCCCAGACCTTGTTGCTGCGGGCGTAACAGCAGGTCGCGGCGTCTTCCTTGCGGAATTTATAGCCCTTGTCGGCGAGACGGGAGGCCGCTTCTTCAAGCATCTCGTCCGTATCGAAGGATATACCCGCATGATCGATCGGGTTTTTCGGGCTTTGGCCGGCGCCCGTCTCTGCGCCATCTAATTCTGAGCCGTGGGTTGATAGCGAGATATGGGCCGCCGGGTCATTCAAAAGCCATTTTGCGTAGTCATCGGCGCGCAGATCGGGCGGCGCGCCCAACATCGCTTCGTAAAATGATGCGGCGGCGTCGAGGTCTTTCACTTTCAGGTGGACGTGTAAGCGTTTCATATCGCCTCCTTGACAACATAAGGCCCGCACAGGCGCGGGTCGCCCTGACAGCACTCCGCCATCAGAAAATCGATCAATTGCCTGAGCCCGCCATAGTTGGCCGCATAGTAGACGCTGCGGCCGGATCTACGGGCGCTGGCGAGGTTCGCTCTCGTGAGCTCTTTCAGATGAAACGTAAGCGTCGGTGCGGCCACATCCAGCGCCGTCGCCAGCGCGCCAGCGGTGACGCCTTGAGGGCCGGCGCGCACCAGGAGTCTGAGCGCCTCCAGTCGTGTCGGTTGCGCGATCGCTGCGAAGCCATCCGATGCATTTTTAATTTCCATAATTTTATAATTATTGAAATATCAAAATTTTACAAGGGGGAATTCCACGATGAGAAGCGATTTTTCGGAAACTTAGTTTTTGCGCATGCCCGATTGACGGAACGCCTGTGCGTGCGCAACGCCGATGCGAAAACGTGGAAAATTTTAATGGTTACTTTTACCAGCTTCATGAACGAGTTCTTAGCCGCGGCCGCCTACAAGCGTTACCAGATCGGAAATTATGCGCCGGAAGGCTCCTGGCGCTATGGAGAAAATCGCATGTTCTCGCGGTGGATTGTTATTGCGCTGGCGTTTTTGACCGCCCAACTCGGCGCCTCGGCGCAGGCCATGACTTCTTCTTTTGATGCGCCTGTGACCAGCGTGAATGCGCTCTTCATCACCCCGCCGGCGGTGTCGCCGCCGCTGGCCCCGTTTTTTCTGGGCGGCTCGATCGCCGCCCTCACTGACGCCGACGTCAACACCTCTGCGACATTCACCCCGATCAATACCGGGCTTGGCGTTTTTTCTGTCGGCGCCGTTGTCACCTTTGCGGCCGACATCACCAACAACTCAGCGTCTTTCAACATCACGGCGACGCCGGGCGGGTCGACGCTGTCGGTCGCATTCGCTCAATTCACGGGAACGGCGTTTACGGGGGTGTCGAACACGGTGAGCGCCATTGTTGACGAAACCGGTTTGCTGACGATTTCCGGCGGCAGTTTCGCTGCGGCGTGTGATTCATTCGGCGGATGCAACAGCCTGATTTTCATTGCGCCGGCCGGCACGCCGGGCGGCATCGGCGTCGGCTTTGTCTCGTCAGCGCCTGAGCCGGCGGTCTGGGCGTTGATGATCGTCGGCTTCCTCGGCGTCGCCTGGCGCATGAAGGCGATGCGCGCAAGCGCCCTTAAAGAACGCAAGCGCGCCTGCCCGCAACGCGGGCCCGGCGGGACAATCATGAGGCCGGTATACTCGTCAGTATACTGAGTGAAAGCGGCGGCTATGCGCCCTGTTTGGGCCGGTTCACCATCATTTTCTTGATCTCCACGATCGCCTTGGCCGGGTTCAAACCCTTAGGGCAAACCTGCGCGCAGTTCATGATGGTGTGGCAACGATAGAGCTTGAACTCATCTTCCAGCGCATCGAGGCGTTCATTGGTTTTCTCGTCGCGGCTGTCGGAAAGCCAGCGATAAGCCTGCAAAAGCGCCGCCGGGCCGAGATATTCTTCCTCGCCTTTTTTGTCGCCATTCCACCAGTAAGACGGGCAGGACGTTGAACAACAGGCGCACAAGACGCATTCGTAAAGACCGTCGAGCTTTTCGCGTTCTTCCTGAGACTGCAGAATTTCGCTGTCTTCTTTGTCGGGGCTCGCTTGCAGGAATGGCTCGATATAAGCGTGTTGCTCGTAGAATTTCGACAGATCGGTCACGAGGTCCTTGACGACCGGCTGGTGCGGCAGGGGATAGACCGTGATGTCGCCGCCGCCAAGCTCGTCCATGCCTTTGGTGCAGGCGAGGGTGTTCGACCCGTTGATATTCATCGCGCAGGACCCGCAAACACCTTCCCGGCACGAGCGGCGGAAGGCGAGGCCAGCGTCGGTTTCCGATTTGATCTTGATCAGCGCGTCGAGAACCATAGAGACGTCGCTGACATCGATTTCATAGGTGTCGACGCGCGGGTTTTCAGGCGTATCGGGATCGTAACGATAGACGTTAAACGTGCGATATTGGGCCCCGTCGCCCGCTTTTGAACGGTCGGCCTTAAACGACTTTCCTGCGCCGGAAATCTTTGAATTCTTAGGAAGCGTCAGTTCGACCATTGCGGTTCATCCAATCCCTTTATTTACCGGAAAGTTAGCCATTTTTCCGCAATGCGGAAAGATGCGTGTCGTCGCAGGCGTCCGGTGCATTCAATGCCTAAAGGCCTTTCTTTACGGGCGCGAGATCGGCGAATTCGGGCATGCGTTTTTCCGATTTGGCGACGAACGACTCGCGAATATCATCGCCGCGCAGCATGCCGGCGTTCCACAACCCGATGTAATCGAGCGTTTCGTCGGTGGAATGATCGCGGGCGTAATTGATCATCGCCTTGCAGCCAGTGACGGCGAGCGGCGAGTGCGCCGCGATCTGGCGGGCGATGTTCATGACCGCGTCGAGCATCTCTTCCTGCGTCTCAAAGACCTCGTTAACGAGGCCGATCTCCTTGGCTTTCGCCGCCGGCACGCGTTCGGCCGTATAGGACATCTGCCGCGCCCAGCCTTCCGGGATCAGTTTGACGAGCCGAGGGAAAGTGCCGACATCGGCGGTCATGCCAATGGCTGTTTCCTGAATGCAGAAGAATGCATCCTTGACCGCATACCGACAATCGCAGGCGGTCACGAGGTCGACGGCCCCGCCGATGACGCCGCCCTGACACGCGACGAGGACAGGGGTCCGCGCCTTTTCAAGCGCCGTAAACGCATCCTGCAAAGATTTCACGTGATGGAGAAACCGTTCTGCTTTGATATGCGGATTGAAGTCGCCGCCGTCGATGCCGCCCTCCATGAATACGGAGATATCCATCCCAGCGGAAAAGTGTTTGCCTTCCGACGAGATCACGATGACCCGCGCTTTGGCGCCGTCGGAAATGTCGCTGACCGCCGCGGGCAACTCGCGCCAGAATTCGGCGATCATCGAATTGGCCTTTTCCGGACGGTTCAGGCGAATATGCGCGATGTGATCGGTTATCTCGAGATCGAAACAAGCGTATGTCATGAGGGGCCTTGGCTGTTGCGTTGCATCAGGGGAGAGTATTTCCGGATTTGCTGCAAGGCAATTATGCAGGCGCAACGGGTTTCGCCGCGCGCCTGACATCAAGACCGATCCCGGCCCGTCGCATGATCGCCAGAAAGAACAGCGTCGTCGCGGCGAGACCAAGCGGGACCATCAAAAATTCCGCCGCCGGGCGCGCCGCGATCGGACACAACCACGCCAGAGCGAGGAGGCTCTTTTCATAGGGATGAAAACCCTCGCGCAGTCCGTATGCGGCGAAAAAGGCGATTGCCGGACCCAGCGCCATCAGATCGTAGTCCAGCGAATACGGCGTCGCGAGGAGGCTCGCGACGATCAGCGTTGCGGCTTTCAGGCCGAAATCAACGCCGCTGCGCCAGACCGCGATCACGCAAGCCCCAAGCGCCAGCGCCGCGCCCGCCTGCGCCGCATAGGCGAGCCATACTGGCGCGCCCCACATGCGCAGGGCGGAAAAAACGCTCTGGATTTTTTCCCAGCCCGTCGCCCCCGCCTCAAGGATCGTGCCCTTCGTGTAATGACGGCTTTCAAAAAACGCCTGCCAGATTTCAACGCCAAAGATGGCCGTTGAGAACGCGGCAAGAGCGATCACGGTCGCGGCGGCGGCGACAAAGGCGCGCCAATATCCGCCCGCCGCAAGCGCCAAGGGAATGAGAACGCCAAATTGCGGCTTATAGGCCAACAAGCCGATCAAAACGCCGGCGAGCGCCTGTTTCCGGTTCAATAGCGCCAGCCCGCCGCCCAGCAGCGCCGCCGTCAGGAACCCGTTTTGTCCGTGTAGGAAATTGACAAGCACCGCCGGAAATCCAAGTGCGGCGATGAGCGCGATGCGATGCGGCAGGATTTTCCAGACCGCCGCGAGGTAAAGCGGCAGCGTTGCGGCCATCCAGATAAACCACGCGGCGACATAAGGCGCGAGCGCGAGAAGCGCGGCTGCAACCAGAAAAAATGGCGGGTAGTGCCAGGCGTAAAACGGCACATCGGTCCTGCCGAAAATCTCCGCCTGTTTGGCGTTTTGCAAAGGCGGCTGATAGGCCTCAGCGGCGCGCCCTTCGTTGACCATGGCCCCGGCGGACCAGACATTGGAAAAGTCCGTACCCAGCGGACGGCCCTGATAATCAAGTCCGCCGGATGAAAAGACCGTGATCAGCGTTATGTTGAGGGCCGCAAACGCCGCCATGATCGCGGCAACGCGGACGATCCGCGGCGCGTCGATCGCGGCGCCGTCGGCGAGCGCGCGGCCGGCATTTCTGAGGCTGGATTGAAACTCCATGGGCTTAGTTTTCGCGTTTCTTGCTTAATGCGCCGTTAGCGATCCTGGGGGTTGTCGCGGTCATTGCTGGCGCGAGACGGCGAGCGCGATCGACATCGTCTCGCCGGGACCGAGCCGCCGGCCGCCATAGCGGTTTTCCGGATCGACGAGCGCGCCGGGCGCATGACTGACGGGCTCAAGGCAGAAGTAATCCTCTCCGGCGGGCGCAAAAAGATGGAGGATCGGCGCGGCGGATGTGAGGCGCACGGCGCCGTAAGCGTCACTGACGATCGCCTCGCCGGCGAAGCCCGCGTAGGAATGATCGCGCGTTTCGGAGGGCAAGGGCGTGGGCGCGCCGCCGCCGAGCGCATCGGGCGGCGGCGAAAACCGGCCGGGGGCGCCCGGGCCGGGCGGCGTCCAGAAATGGCGCCCCGTGAAGCTGGCGCGCGTCTCGCGGGTGCGGTGGAAATAGGGATGGAGGCCGAGCCCGGCGGGCATCGCGCTGTCGCCTTTATTCTTCAACGATAGTGAAAATGTCGCCCCGGACGGCGACAGGGAGACGGTTTGACGGGCGGCGTAAGCAAAGGGAAACGCGCCATCCGCCCCCGGCGTGTGCTCAAGCGCGAGCGTGAGCGCGTTTTCGCTAAGCGCCTCAACCGACCAGGGGCTGATCCAGCCTTCGCCGTGGAGTGCATGTGCGGGGTCCGCGGCGGCCAGCGTTGTCGCCATCGGATATTTTGAGCCGGCGAATTCGAGCGCGCCGGCGATCCGTCCGAAATAGGGCGCGCAGGGGAAACAAGCGGCGTTCCTTGGATCGTTTCGGATATCGTCCAATGATCCTGCGCGCAAAATTGGCGCATCGTCTACGGTCAGGAACGTCGTCGCCGCGCCGAATGCGGGTGCGACGCCAGCCGCGCAGGGGCCGGCGCGCAACAGGATTTCCCCGCTTTGCGTCACGATCCGAAAACTTCGCGGAATAACCGCAGCCAGTTGGCGCCGAGAAGGTCTTCCAGCTGGCGCGCTTTCCAGCCGCGCGCTGACAGCACGCCAATAAGGGTGCGGAACCGGTCCGGCGTGTCGAGCGCCGGGATATAGGGCGGCCATTTGACGTCATAACTCGGTTTGAAGGATTTCAGCCGGGGCTCGTACCAGGTCTCGCGCGTCGCCCAGCTTTTGATCCCGCGTACGGGAAAATCGGTGGACAGCGCGACATGGTCCGCGCCGGCGACATTGACAGCGTGTTCGATATGATCGGCATAGGTCTCAATGGTTGTCTCGCCGCCTGGATCCGCGCCGATGAAATAGCCGAGCGCCGCGATCCCGACGACGCCGCCTTTATCGGCGAGCGCTTTCAGTTGTGCGTCGGTTTTGGCGCGCGGATGGCCGGGCCGGAATTTTTCAACCATGGTGTGGGTGATTGCGACGGGTTTTTGCGAAAACGCAATGCCGTCAAGCGTCGTTTGTCTGCCGCAATGAGAAAGATCGACCAGCACGCCGACTTTATTCATCCGCGCGACGACCTCGACGCCGAAATCGGACAGTCCCGCATCAGTGCGCTCCGTGCAGCCGTCGCCCAGCAAATTGCGCGCATTATACGTCAGTTGAAAACAGCGCATGCCGAGCGCATGGAGCGCTTCGACATTATCGCCATCGCCCTCGAGCATGGTGGCGTTCTGGAAATTCATCATCACCGCCAGCGCCCCGGCGCGTTTTGCGCGGTCAAAATCGCGCGCCCGGAGCGCGATCATGTAGCGGTCGGGAAATGCCGCGGCGCGGCCGCGCCATTCCACCAGCGCGTCGATGGCGGTTTGCAGGTTGCGGCGCGGCAGGCTGGTGATGATGCCGGCGTATCCGGACTGTTTGACCGCCTCCCACTCTGCGTCGTCCCATTCTTTTGCAAATGAAAGCGCATCAACGACGATTGATTTATCATAAAGACGATCGAGCTTTCGGCTGTTTTTATCGGCGGCGGCGTCGAAAGACTGCGCCTTTGCGGGCCCGCCGCCCAGCGCGCCCGCCGCCATACCGCCGGCGACAGCGTTCAGCGTCGCACGTCTTGTCAAAGTCGCTGTCATCGATTGAGCCTCCTTTTGCTGGATCGCTGCGCCTACGAATAGCGGCAACTATAAAGCAGAAAAAATACGTGCGGAAACGTTTCCCCGGGCGGCGGGGGAAACGTTTCCTACAAATCGTAGGATGGGCAAGAGGAGGGCCGCGTCCGGCAGGACCGACAGAATAAACTCGCCCGGCAAGAAACCACAGAGTTTACCGGGCGGATATCGGCGTCGTACCCGTGCGGAGTTTTCGTGTGGGGACCGCGCTAATATTGTTCGAGGCGAATCACTCGTCGAAAAAACCTCGTTCCGTGTCGGCCTGCGGGACAATATCGTACAGTTTGGTTTCGCGAATGAGATCGCAATAAAGGGAGAACGCGATCAAAGCGGCGTCACTGTCAAAGCCGCCATATTTATTGATTTCCTGCGTTTCCCAGCGCCACAGGGCCGCTTTGTATGACAACTGCTCTAATTCAGAAGTGCGCACGCAGGCGGCGGATGCGATCAGCGCTGATTGCGCGTCCAGTCCTTCGCTAATCTTCTGGGCCCCGAGCGGCGTCAGGCTGGGTTTGCCGGAAAGTAAGCCCAATTCGTTGCGTAATTTCAAATAATCGCGCATCCGCGCGGCGTTGTCGGTGATATCGACGCCGACGCCCTGCGGGCGAAAGGCGCGTTCGGGTTTGTTCTGATTAGTCATTGTTTTTCTTACGCTTTTACCTGGGGATGAAAAGCATAATCATCAATGTTCCTCCCCCGAAGATTACAGATTATTTCGCAGTCTTTGTATGTATTCTCGTAAAAATGTTGGCCGCTGCGGTAAATG
>JBCBBT010000076.1:0-13854 GCA_038531315.1 Pseudomonadota bacterium | reverse complement strand
CAGTGCGCTGATGTTGGGCGGGGCGCTTTTGAACTAGCGTTACGCCGGACGAGGCGGCGGCGTCACAGGTCTTTGAGCGGTTTTTTCTTGCCGGATTGATGACGCTCGCGCCGATCGCTTTCGATATATCGGTCGGTTGTCGCCATGGTCGCATGGCCCGCATCGTCGCGGACATGTTCGCGCGGACGGATTTTTACATCCTCTGAAATGCCCGTGTGACGCAACCAGTGGACGGTCGCGGCCCGCAAATCATGGGCGTCGTCTTCAAGGCCGTCGCTTCTCATGCGCTCAAAGGCGGCATCAAAACAATCCTGAACGATCCGGCGTATCTGACGCGTCGACGTCACAGGGCCGACGCCTTTGGCTTTGGCGATCAGCGGCGTTTGCTCATTGATGACCGGCAACGGCGACAACCCGAGATGGCCGCGATAGCGCCGCAACGCGGCGATCATGGCGTTTGACACGACGATTGTGCGGTCCTTATTGCCTTTGCCGGTGACGTGAAACCACCAGTTTCCGTCCTGATCTTTTCTGAAATCGCCCATTACCGGGTTGGAGCGCTCATCGGCCACCAGTTCGGATACCCGTAAATACATCGCAAACAGACAATTCATGATAAAGAGCGTTCGCTCATGAAGTGCAGGAGCCTGGTCTGCAAGCTGCTCGGCTGTTTCCAGCACATAATCCCATTGCAGATTAGAAATACGCCGGACGACGGGCGCATTATGGTCTTTACGCAGAAATTTGCTCTTTTGGCGGATCAACGCAACCGGATTGAACTCGACCTGTTTTTCCTCCGTCAGGAAATCATAAAACGACGATAGCACCGAAAACAGCGCGCGCAGGGTGCTTTGCGACATTTGATATCGGCGTTTATCGGCCTTGGCGCCGGTTTTTGTCTCGGTCTTTGAGACCGACGCCACATAGGGACGCCAGTCGGGATTGGCGCAACGCGCGCCGTCGACTTTGATGGTGCGCGCTGCATGTTTCTCACCGATCCACGCCAGCGGCGGTTCGCTTGAAAAGCGGATGAAATCTTCAATGTCGTTGCGCGTCAGCGTCAGAACCGAGCGGGCTTCGATGCGCCAGGCCCATTGTAAGAAGCGCTCAAGGTCGCGGCGATACGCATTGAACGTTGCGCTGCTGCCGGTATAGGCGAACAGAAACTTCAGGACAGCATCATAGTCCGCCGCAGCGACGTCGATGTCGTCGCTAAGATGATCGATCTGATAAGCGTTCTTGCGATGCGGATTTTCCATTGAAACGGATACGTCAAGGATCGGCGCCGGCGGCGCAGCGCGCGCGCCGGAAACCGCATCGGGTTTTCGCTTTTGAAGCGCAGCCATCAGCGGCTCATATAGTGACGCGTAACACGCGGAAAACGCGCGCTGGCGCGCCAGACGGCGTCAGTGCGCGCCGCTAAACGCGACCAAGCCATTGATGTCAGTGCCGTCATCCCGCCAAAATCACGAGATTCGCAGCCCGCCGCAATAATACCGATATTGAATATTATCGGACATTTTGGTCAGGGACGCCGTCAATATCAGACCCCCTTTTACTGAAATTGCCCCTCGATGAAATCGGGATCTCAGAGTCTCTTTTTCTTCAAGGGCGCTGCAATTTTAATCTGAGCGCAATCCCCGAAGCACGAAACGTCCGCCTCCCAGATGAAATTGCTTATCATTTTCATGTGTGCAATGTAGCGTCCTTACTTGGAGCCGCTTCATGCACCTTCATGAACTGAAACAAAATTGCCGGGCGCGCGTTGTTTCCATTGGGAAATCGAACGCTGGACCCGGTGGCGTCGCGCTTGAAAACAAGCTGCGCGAGGTTGGTTTTGCTGAAGATGATGAAGTTGAAATTCTCCATTACGGCCCACTCGGCCGCCGGCCTTTATGCGTGCGGTTGAACCACACGGTGATCGCGCTCAGGCTGCGCGAGGCCGCGGCGATTGAAGTGGCGCCGCTGGCGGCGACGGCCTGTGAGACCGCGGAGCGTGAAAGTCGGGTATGAAACTGGCGTTAGTCGGGGCGCCGAATTGCGGCAAGTCCACTCTTTTCAACGGATTGACAGGCGGGCGCGCGAAGGTCGCCAATTATCCCGGCGCGACCGTCGAATTGCGTCACGGCGACTTTGTAACGCCTGGCGGCGCGTCAGTGACGCTCGTCGATTTACCGGGATTTTATGGCCTGACGCCGCGCTCAATGGATGAACGTGTGGCGGTCGAAGCCGTCACCGGCGCCGATAGCGCCGCGGCGCCGGACTTGTTGTTGGTGCTGATCGACGCGTCGAATATCCGCACGCATCTCCATTCGGTATTACAGCTGCGCGCGCTGGGCCGGCCGATGATGCTTGTGCTGAATATGATGGATCTCGCCGAACGCGACGGTCTGAAGCTCGATATCGCTGCGCTGGAAAAGCGCCTCAAGATGCCTGTTGTGGCGGCGCGCGCTACAAGAAAAAACGGTCGCGCGGCGTTGCTGGCGCGGCTCGATGAGCTGATCAGCGAAGGCGCGGCGTTGCCCGCCTCCGTCAAGCCCGCACCCTCGGAAGACGCCCCGTCTCTTAGGGAATTGCAGCGCGAAGCGCGCGCCATCGCCCGCGAAGCGATCCTGCATGAGCCGGTGTTTAATCGCGCCACCCGCGCGCTTGATCGCGTTTTCCTTCACCCCATCGCCGGGCCGCTGGTTCTCGCCGCTATTCTCTTTTTAATTTTTCAGGCGGTTTTCAGCTGGTCGGCGGGACCAATGGCGTTGATCGAAGCCGCCGCCGCCGGCCTCGGCGATGCGGTTGCGACATCCCTGCCCGACGGATGGGTTAAAAGTCTGATTACGGAAGGCGTGATCGCCGGCGTCGGCAGCGTCATCGTTTTTCTGCCGCAGATTCTGATCCTGTTTTCGTTCATCTTGTTGCTTGAAGCTTCCGGCTATATGGCGCGCGCGGCGTTCCTGATGGACGAATTGATGATGCGCGTCGGGCTTAACGGGCGGGCGTTCATTCCGCTGTTGTCGAGCTTTGCCTGCGCGATCCCAGGCATCATGGCGGCGCGCGTCATCGATAGCGAACGCGATCGGCTGACGACAATCATGATTGCGCCCCTGATGACGTGCTCGGCGCGCCTGCCGGTCTATACGCTGATCATCGCGGCTTTCATTCCGCCGAGCGCGGTCGGCCCGTTCAATTTGCAGGGCCTCGTGATGTTTGGGCTTTATATCTTTGGCGTCATCAGTGCGGTGACGGTTGCGTTTGTCCTTAAGAGAACCGTGACGAAAGGCGCCGCGCAGCCTTTGATGATGGAGTTGCCGACTTACAAGCTGCCGGATTTCCGGGACTTCGCCGTCGGGCTTTTGACGCGCGCTTCGGCGTTTTTGAAACGCGCCGGCACGATCATTCTCGCGACGTCCGTGATGCTCTGGTTTCTGGCGAGCTACCCTTCAACGGCGGGCGATCTGAGATCGACTTATGCGGGCCGGATCGGGTCTGTCCTCGAAACAGTGCTGGCGCCGATCGGCTTTAATCTCGAAATCGCCATCGCGCTCGTGCCGGGGATGGCGGCGCGCGAAGTCGCCGTCGGCGCGCTCGGGACTGTCTACGCCATTCAGAATGCGGAAGAAAACACCGAAGGCCTCGCTACGGTATTGCAGTCGGCGTGGACCTTGCCGACCGCCCTTGCCTTTTTGGCGTGGTATGTCTTTGCGCCGCAGTGTTTTGCAACGCTCGCCACCGTCAGGCGCGAGACGAATTCCTGGCGTTGGACCGCGTTTGCGTTTTCCTATTTGATGTTGCTCGCCTATGCCGGCGCCGGCGTCACCTATTGGCTCGCCAGCGCCCTCCTTTAACAAGGCTAAGAGCTTTGCGGCGCGTTAGAACCAGTATGACTGCCCGAGCCGCTGCAGGAACATCGGCGTTGAGGACTGTTCGAGCGTAACCGTCCACTCAAGCGGCGTTCTAAGCCGCGCCGTGTTCGATTGCTGTTCGATCTTGTGGCCTTCGCATTCAATCCGGATCCAGAGCGTCGCCTCATCAGAGCGCGCCGGTACGCCAGCACGCACAATCAGGGTTTCGCCTTTTTGCCGGATCACCGCGCCGCCATTTCTGAACAGATTGAACGTGCGGTCGGTGTCGGCGTTATGGAGCCGTCCGCGCAATTTACCGCGCCGGATCAAATCGGCGACGTCGCCGGGGATGCCGCCTTCAAACTCGATCATCAGCGTCACTTCGTAACGCGCGGCTTCCTGTTTGACCGACGCTGTCTTCGTTGCGCGCACCTGCCCGTCGGTGAAGGCGGCTTGCGTCGGCCCGGCGGGATTGGCGGTTTTTGACGCGCTGCTCGGCGGCGGCGCGAGTTCCTCAAGCGAGGCTTCCATCGGCTGCAGCGCGCCGGCGAGGTCGCCGGGAATGGCCGTCATCATCACCGCCAGCAAACCAAACCCTTGCGCAAAGGCGCCCTGCCGGGTCAGCGGCTGAAAATAGAAAACCGAGCCCGCCCCGATCGTGATCAGACCGAGCACCACAACATAAAGGGGAATATCGCCCAGCCCCAGCATGGTGGAGACGGCGACCGTCCACTCGTTGATTGTATAGATCGCGGACGCTTCGCCCTGCGATCGGTAATCGGTGATCACCGCGGCGATAATGCCGGCGGCCCCGGCCAGCCCTAGCCCAAAGAGATCGGAAATGCCGTATTCGCCCGGCGTGCGGATCCCGCGTTTTACCCCGTATGGCATCTTTTATTCCCCTAGAATTCACCGCCAACCACAGATTAGCCGCCAGCATAACGGTTTTGAGACGCAGACGATAGGCCAATTTCGGGGCCTTGCGATTTCCGTGAGGCTGGCCCGGTCAGGCCGAAAGCGGCTGTGACGCGCCAAAATCCACGTCGAAGAGATGTTCCAGACTGGTGCGCGAAAGACCCGCTTTCAGATAATCGTACGGTGTGATGTTTTGGGCTTTGATGACGACGCGCTCGACCTGCACGCCGGGATCGTCGTTATCGCCGGTTGTCGCGGCGGCCTTCGGGGTCACGTCGACATCGAGCACATTGATGCAGGCGAGGTCCTGTTCAAACGCCCGCGCAGTCGCGAGACCGCCGCCGCAGGCCCATCCGAGCAGAATGCGATTGACGCCTTCGTGGGCGACGATCAGCGCGGTGCGCCAGCGTCTTTGCGTAATCAGCGCCGTAATCTCTTGCAGGATCCGCGTCTCGGCTTCCCGGAAGAATTCTCCATCAGGGGGGAAGCGCGCGCCCTCCTCGCCCGCCGCGTCGAAACTGAACGCCAGCTTTGCGGCCAGCTCCATGCGCGATGTCGCCTGTATCCAGCCGCTTTTCAGTTCTTCAAGGCCCGGCGCTGCGACAATCGCGGGCGGCGCGTCCTTTTCGCTGAGGTGTGCGCCGAGGTCCTGTTCGGCAAGGACAAGTTCAGCGGTTTCCTGGGTGCGCG
This sequence comes from Pseudomonadota bacterium, assembly GCA_038531315.1. GTDB lineage: Bacteria > Pseudomonadota > Alphaproteobacteria > Caulobacterales > Parvularculaceae > JAJFFW01. The sequence goes on along the minus strand of JBCBBT010000076.1, from coordinate 8,413 downwards.
GCAGGCCCGAGGAAACGGCGAAATCAAACCGTTGGTGCGACAGCGCCAAACCGGCCGCGCGGGCCTGTTCCCTGCCCTCGTCGGTCAGGGGCACGCTGCGCGGATCGGTGAGGCCCGGCGCGAAGTAATTCACATGGCCGTGGCGCATGAGGAAGATGCGCCGGCGTCCGGTCATCACGTCTTTTGGTGGGGATTTTGCAGTCATCTTGGGGTCCGTCTATCGCGCATCCGCCACCCGTCAACCGGATTGCGCGCCTGATCGCGCGCTCCGGATGGGCCTTCCGGGCTCTAAGCCCCGGGCTCTAAGCAATGTCGGGCGAAAACGCCAGCGCAACCGCCCCGCGCGCGAAGCAAGCCAAGGACGCCCAGCCGCCAAATAAGACAACATTGCCGTTTCACAACAGTGACAAAGTTTGACCGGCCGGGCGACGCGAAGGGGCTCGCACCAACGAAAAGAGCAGTATATGCTGACAGCATCCGGGGCGAAAACTATTGGGTATGGTGTGACTAGGGGATCGTTTTTAACGACATTGGCGCAGCCGCAGGCCATGTTTGCCGGCTGTTTTCTCTTCTTGTCGTTGGTGTTCATCGCCGCGTTCAACGTCCAGGTGCGCACCGATGCGCATGCCGCCGAAAAGCGCTTTGACGCCCTGATCGCCGCCGACGCGCCGCGCCGGGCCGCCGGCCATGGCGAGCGCGCCCTGAAAATGCGCCGGACGGATGGGGCCTCGGAAGAAGCGCTCGCCCCGCTGAAGGCAAGCCTCGCCGGCGCGCAGGTCGCCTCGCGCCGCTATGCGCGCGCCGCATCGCTTTACGAACAGGCGCTTTCCTCAAAATGGGCCCGCGCCATCGACGAGCGTAAACGCGCCGGCATGGAAAATGATCTCGCCCGGGCGCACATCGCCGCCGGCCAGATCGATAAAGCCGTCGAGATTTATGCGCAGTTTTTAAATAGCGCCGGCGATGAAGCCGCGCGCGGCGAAATCGAAGCCTCCGGCACCATCGAGGCCGTCTACGCGCAACAGGTCGATGCGGCGGCGGATTTGTTTGCAGAATCGCTGAAGCCGACCGGCAGCCCCGACAAGTTTTCTGGTCCCGCCGAAATCCTGCTCGCAACAGCCGGCCAGATGGGCGAGCTCGGCGCGTTTTACGCCATGCGCGATGAAGGACTTTATGCGGCCGCGGGGCTTTTGTCGTCGGCCTATCAAATTCGCCGCCAGCTTCTCGGCGCCGATCATCAGGACACGGTTCGCATCACGCTGGTATTAGGTCCCGTATACGGACAAATGGGCCGGCTGCGCGCGGCTGAACAGCTTTATCTTGATGCTTTTCACGCACAGGAAAAATCAAAAGGCGCCAACAACCCCGACCTCAGTCTTTACATCAAGCTGCTGGTTGATATCTACCAGCAACAGGGCCGCCAGACCGAAGCCCAGGCGCTCGCCGAGCACCTTCAGGGGCTTTTCCGCGACGCATTCGGCGCGCAGCGATATGCGATCAATCGCGACCGCGACCGGCGCACCGATGTTGACCGGCCCGTATCGCAGTATTTTGTTCTCGATAAGGACTATGCGCCCCGCGATCTGGTCCGCGCTTCTGACTTCTCGATTCCTGTCAGCAAGGACTACACAATCGACGAGATGAAATTGCGGCTGGCCTCGGACCTGACGACAGGCTCGCCAGTGCGCGAAGACAGCCTGCCGGCGCGTCTGGCGCAGTTGATTTCGTTGTGCCGGTCTGAGTCGCGCGAACGCATTTCGCTTCGCTCCGGTTACAGAGCATGGCGCACCCAGCGCGATCTCTTCTCGCGCAACGGCGACCGCGGCACCGTGACCCCGCCCGGCATGTCAGAACATCAACTGGGCCTCGCCGCCGATATCGACGTCAATGGCCGGCTGATGCGCCGCTCGGACCGCACTTATCAGTGCTTTGAGGAAAACGCCTATCAATTCGGTTTTATTCTCTCTTATCCGCCGGGGAATAATTATCTGCCCGGCGAGGACAGTTTCGAGCCCTGGCACTGGCGGTATGTCGGCGTGAAAACCGCGCAGCTTTATCGCGAGGCCGGCCCGATCAACAAGCCGCAGGAATTTCTGGCGGCCCTGCCCTGTTATCGCGAGAAGGCCGCGTCCGGCGGGCTGGCGCTGAGCCCGGAACGCGACCTGTGTCTTGAGGGCTCGCCCGGCCCGACGGTTGCGGCGGCGACCAGCGAGCCGTCGGTGGACACTTCGGATGACTTGCCAAACGTCACCCGCAAAGCGGCGCGGAAATTGAATAATCCTGCTTCAGGCGCAACGCCGCGATAGCAATTCCGTTGAAAGGGCTTGCGCGCGAACGAGCAGCGCGCCCCAATGGATTGCACGCATGGAAGAGAATTCTCCCTTCACGACAGCCGATCACGGGCCGCTTCGCGCGCATATCGCCTGGGTGTGCCCGCGCGGCGATGCGCCGGGCGCGCCGCTGAGCGACGCCTTCGCCGAGGCTGGCTTTGCCGTCGACGCCGCCCGCCCCGACCCTGCGCGCCCGCAAACCGCAGACGCCGCGATCGTCGATTTTCGCGGCGCCCGCGTGCACTTAAAAAAAGCGCGCCGGTTGGCCTCGATTGCGCGCTGGTCGGCGCCGCAAAACACGATCATTTATCTCTGTGATCCAACGATCTCTGCTGAGGAACGCGCCTATCTCAGACGTTCAGGCGCGGTGATAACGGATACACCCTCGCCGGAACCGCTGATTACGCTTTGCCGCCGCGCGATCCGCCATCGCAATATCTGCGAGGAGGCCGGTGAGCGCTTCAAATCATTAAACCTTGCTGCGCAAGCAGCGCCGCTATCCGCACCCCGATCAACGTCCCCGGCAACACCGCCTAAAGAGCAAGAGGCGCGCGCGGGCGCGGTGCTGATTTGTTCAAAGCCCTCGCCTTTATCGCTGCGCGTGATGACGGTGTTGCGCGGCGCGGGCTATGCAGTAGAGGCGGTGTTAAGCCCGTCCCAGGCGGTCGCCGCCCTGAAGGCGCAACATGGCGCCGGCGGGCGGTGCAAATTCGCCGCCGCGGTTATGGTTCCCTCGGCGCCGAGCGATCCGATCCATGCGCTGGCTGAACGTCTTTCACGGACCTCTGCGCGGGCGGGACTGCCCGTCATGACAATCTGCGATGATCCCGATACGGTCGATTTCCTGCGCGAAGATCATGTCGAGGATGATTTGGCGGCGTTGCTCGCCCAGCGCATCGAGACAGCGGCCGCCCGGTGCGCGATGGAGCGCTTTCTGACGCCCGCCGGCCATAACGGCGCGGCTGACGCCCATGCAAACGCCTATTCCGCGTCTTTCTTTGCAGGTCACGGCGCGCGGCTTTTATCGCGTGCGCTTGAGACAGGGCGACCGCTTTCCTTTGCGGCGTTCTCAATCGAGGCGCCGGCGTTTGCGGGCGGTGATGTGCGCGACAGCGCCGCAACACTGCGCGAGGTTTCCGCCATCGTCTCCCGGGTCACTCGAGCCGAAGACAGTCTCTACCGGCTTTCAGCGCAGACCTTTGCGCTGGCGCTGCCCGCAACGACCGGCGCCGACGCAAAGCGGGTCGCGGGACGCATCGAAGGGGTTCTTCAAAGCACACGCTTTAAGAGGCAAAATGCGATTGAGGCGGCCGAAGCGCTTTTTTCCATTGATATTGCGGCGAGCGTCTGGAGCACGGACGCGCATCCCGGCGACGCGGCGGGACGGCCGCTAGAGGAAATTATCGCCGCACTGTTGACGGATTTGCGCGCGCAACGGCGCATAACGCGCCGTCCACCCCATCGCGGCGCGCGGCCCTGAAGCGGTTTGGCTCAGCGATGTTTTTTTGATCAGCGGCGTCGGCGCCGGCTGAGGAGCGTGCTCAATGGCGACGGGAGTGTGTCGTCCTGCGCCTCGGCGGACATCTCGCCGGCGACTTCGCTGCGCGCAGCCGCCAGGTCATGCGGCTCACCATCGTCGCCGAGCCGCTGGGCGCCCTCATGGCCCGCCGACATATCCTGAGCTTGCTCATGGTCCGTCTGCTGGTAGCCGGCGTCGGGCACCGACGGTGTGAACATATCGTCAGCGGGCGGTTCAATCGGATCGGACGCATTGTGCGTCGAAGACGCCTTCCGGCCCATCAGCGAGCGCATTGTCCGTCGCTCCGACCGCTCGGGACGCACGATCGATGCTTCCGCGCGGTCGTGATCGACAAAGGCGAGCTTACCGTCATTGGCGTGCGCATCTGCATCTTCATCGCTCTGAGGGGCGTGGTTTGAGGACTTGCGCTTTAAAAGCGCCGCAATGTTGTTCCGCGCGCTGCTACTGCTGCGCTTGGCCTCGCCTTGCCCATCGTCGCTCAGCGCCGCGGCGGCTTGCGCCGCAACCTCTTCGCTGGCGGCTGCGCCTTCGCCGCCACCTTCGCTGCTTGCGGATTGAGCGGCGGCGCGTCCGATCGTTTCGTAATCATCCGCCGCCCGTGGGCGTTCATCAATCGCCGCTCCAGCTTCGATCTCGGTTGCGCCCGCATCGGGCGCCGATCCTGTTAATGTCGATCCTGTCAATGTTGGGGCGTCCATGACGACGGCGGCCGGGACAGAAGCGGCTTCGATGCCGGCGGCGGCGCCGGGCAATGGCGCGCGCGGCGCTGCAAGGCTTTGTTCGACCTGCGCGGTCAGGCGGCGCATTTCCGCGGCGAGATCGGCTGCGGCGGCGCGTTCTTCTTCTGCGAATTGATGGGAGCGGCGGGCCATCGAGGCGGCGCGAAACGCCATCACGCACAGCGCCAGACACAAAACAAAAAACAGTATATTGACCCCGAAAAGGCCAACATTCGCCGCAACGAAGTCCTCGTTGATGACGTCTTTGAGACTAATCGTTGAAAGATTGCTCAACCGCGCCGTGACCGCCCCTAACTCCACCATGTCCCTGCCCGATGTTAATTTATCCCCATGAACCCTATCGGGATTAGGCGGGCCGGTCCAGCGCTGCGGGCCGCCTTGCGCGGCTTCGGCGCATCCCGTCGGCGGCAAGGCGCGGAATTCGCCGGCGACGGCGACCGATGATGGAACTTATTGCGCCTCGCTTGCGTACGGTTTCAAGATCACGCACGCCGACCCACTTCCTCAACAGAAAGCCGGAGCATGAGCACACAACCTGTCATTGTCTGGTTGCGCCGCGACTTACGCCTTGAAGACAATCCCGCGCTCTTTGCAGCGCGCGAAAGCGGCGCCCCGGTGATCCCCGTCTACATCCATGACGAGGACGAAGCGCTGGCTCCGGGCGGCGCGGCGCGATGGTGGCTCCATCACTCTTTGAAGGCGTTCGCCGAGGATTTGCGCAGCTGCGGCGCGACGCTGGTGCTCCGCCGGGGCGACGGACCCTCCATCATCAAGGACCTGGTTGGCGAAACCGGCGCCAGGGCCGTCTACTGGAACAGGCGCTACGCGCCCGCGCTGGTCGGCCGCGACAAAGCCCTGAAAGCCGCCTTGAAAGAAAGTGATGTCGAAGTTTTTTCCTTCAACGGCGGCCTGATCCGCGAGCCGTGGGAAATCACAACCAACTCCGGATCGTTCTATAAGGTCTTCACCCCATTCTGGAAGGCGGTGCAGAGCCAGGGCCCGGCGCGCCGCGACCCGCGAGCCAAGCTGCGCAAGATCAAAGGCCCGACTTCAACGCCCGCCAGCGACGACCTCGACAGCTGGTCATTGACGCCGCGCGATCCCGACTGGGCCGCGGCGTTCAGCGAGACGTGGACGCCGGGTGAAGACAGCGCCCAGGAGCGCCTGAAAGACTTTCTGGAAAGAGCGGTCGATAATTACGGCGATGACCGGAACCGGCCAGATTTGGAAAGCACATCCCGGCTCTCTCCCCATATCGCTTTCGGCGAAATCGGACCGCTGCAAATCTGGCGCACAGTTATGGAAAAGATCGACGCCGGCGATATCCCCGAAGATCAGGGCCGCAAGTTTCTTTCCGAAGTCGTCTGGCGCGATTTCGCACATGTGCTGCTTTTCAACTACGACGATATTCAAAATCAGCCGATCCGTCCCGAATTCGCAGATTTTCCGTGGCAGGATGATGCAAACGCCCTGCGGGCCTGGCAAAGGGGCGAGACCGGATATCCGATTGTTGACGCCGGCATGCGCCAGCTTTGGCAAACAGGCTGGATGCACAACCGCGTGCGCATGATTGTCGGCAGCTTCCTCGTGAAGCATTTGCGGCTGGAATGGCAGGAAGGCGAACGCTGGTTCTGGGATACGCTCGTCGACGCGGATATGGCGAATAATGCGGCGAGCTGGCAATGGGTCGCCGGATGCGGCGCCGACGCCGCGCCCTATTTCCGCATTTTCAACCCGATGACACAGGGCGAAAAATTCGATCCGGACGGCGTCTATACGCGAAAATTCGTGCCTGAACTCAAAGACATACCAAATAAATACCTGCAAAAACCGTGGGAAGCGCCTGATGCAATACTCCATAAAGCGGGCGTAAAGCTTGGCGAGACCTATCCAAAGCCAATTGTCGACCACATGAAGGCCCGCCAGGCTGCGCTCGACGCTTTTGAAAACATTAGGAAAAACTGAACGGCCTGTGGTATTGTCCAAGCATGCCTCTTAACCGCAGAAGCATGGCTGTATCGGGTACTGTGTTCGGCTGCGTGCGCGCCGACGCCAATGACGCTCTGCGGTTGTTTCGATCATCAGCCAATGGACTCTATTCAACATGCAACAGCGCGCCATAGTCGTCACCGCGCAAAACAAGGATCAGGCGCTGCGCGGTCTGCCGTTTTTCTTCAATCTCGTCGCCGCCATCGCCCTCAAGGTCCGCACCGGATCGCTTGTTTTTATCCTGCCCGACGGGCGCTCTTTCCGGTTCGAGGGCTGCGAGGACCCGGAAGAGACCGCGACCATCAATGTCAGGCAATTCGATTTTGCGCGGCGGATCGTTCTGAACGGCGACGTGGGCTTTTTTGAAAGCTTCGCCGACGGCCAGTGGGACACGCCGGATTTGCCGCAATGCCTTTATGTCCTGGCGCGTAACACCGATTACATTCAGTCAGCTTTTGAGGCGGCGCCGATCATTCGCTGGATCGGCAATCTGCGCCACGGACTGAACCGGAACACCAAGTCAGGATCGAAGCGCAACATTCATGCGCATTACGATCTCGGCAATCGTTTCTACGAGCAATGGCTCGACCGCACGATGACCTACTCATCGGCGCGGTTCAGTGAGAACCACGCCGACCTCGCCGAAGCGCAAACCAACAAATATCGAACCCTTGCGCAAGCGATGGACGTCAAGGCGGGCGATCATATTCTTGAGATCGGCGCCGGCTGGGGCGGGTTCGCCGAATTCGCCGCCAAGCATACGGAAGCAAAAGTCACCGGACTGACGATTTCCGAGGCCCAGCTAAATTATGGGCGCGAGCGCATTTTTCGTGAGCAGCTGAATGAAAAGGTCGAATTGCGCCTTCAGGATTATCGCGATGTGGACGGCCAGTTCGACAAGATCGCGTCCATTGAGATGTTTGAAGCGGTGGGTAAGGAATATTGGTCGACCTATTTCAACAAGATCAGAGAGTGTCTGAAACCGGGCGGCGTCGCCGGCCTGCAGATCATCACAATCGCGGACCGTTTTTTCGATCATTACAGCCGCGGACCTGATTTCATTCAGCGTTACGTCTTTCCGGGCGGCATGCTGCCGAGCCCGTCATTGCTGCGCAAACATGTCGAAGACGCCGGATTGATCTGGCGCGATGCGCAAGCGTTCGGTCAGGATTATGCGCGCACCCTGTCGGAATGGACGCAGCGGTTTCTCGCCTCCTGGGATGCGATTGCGCCGCTCGGCTTTGACGATCGCTTCAAAAAGCTCTGGCGGTTTTACCTCGCTTATTGCGAAGCGGGCTTCCGCGCGGAATCAACCGACGTTGTGCAGGTGTCCGTCGCCCGCTGATGCGGCGGAAATAGACGTGCGATCAGGATAGGCGCCATGCGTAACGGGGCGGCGGCGCGGCGTCAGGGGTTTGCGATCTCAAACATTTTCGGCCAGTTTTTGCCGGTCACGTAGAGCTTTCCGGACGTCGCATCCCACGCTACCCCGTTTGGAACGTCATTATACGGCTCATTGCGTTTTTCCGTGGGGAATAGCGTGCTGACGTCGATTAAGCCGATTACGGCCCCGCTTTGCGGATCGATCCTTACGATCCAGTCGGTCTGCCAGACATTGGCGTAGATTTCGCCTTCGACCCATTCCAGTTCATTCAGGCGGTCCACGGGCCGGTCTTCGACGGTGACCGCAAGCGTTTTTGTGACCTTGAACGTTTCCGGATCGAGATATCGGAGCTGAGCGGTCCCGTCGCTCATGATCAGGTTTTCGCCGTCATAAGTGAGCCCCCAGCCCTCGCCTTCGATCGGAAAGCTTC
>JBCBBT010000075.1:0-13993 GCA_038531315.1 Pseudomonadota bacterium | reverse complement strand
CCCGCCTGCGCGGGGGACACGGATGTAGGGATTTTGGCCTCATCCGCCTGCGCGGGGGATACGGAATAAATGAGCTTGGCGGCGGGCGGCTTTAGCGGTTCTTGAAGGCGGGTTTTCGCTTCTCCACAAAGGCGGCCATGCCTTCTTTTTGATCTTCCGTGGCGAAGACCGAATGGAACAGGCGCCGTTCGAAGCGAACCCCTTCGCTGAGCGTCGTCTCAAACGCCCGGTCGACCGCCTCCTTGGTCATCATCACGATCGGCCGCGACAGGGACGCGATCTGCTTGGCGACTTTGATGGCTTCGTCGCGCAGTTCATCCTTCGGCACGATGCGCGAAACCAGCCCGCAGCGTTCGGCTTCTTCAGCGTCCATCATCCGGCCGGTCAGACACATCTCCATGGCTTTCGACTTGCCGATGAAACGCGCCATGCGCTGCGTGCCGCCGGCGCCGGGCATGGCGCCGATGGTGATTTCCGGCTGGCCGAATTTGGCGTTGTCGGCGGCCAGAATAAAATCGCACATCATCGCAAACTCACAGCCGCCGCCGAGCGCATAGCCCGCGACCGCGGCGATGATCGGCTTGCGGCATTTGGCGGCCGTCTCCCAGTTGGCCGTGATGAAGTCTTCCTTGAAGACTTCCATGTAGCTCTTCTCGGCCATTTCCTTGATGTCGGCGCCGGCGGCGAAGGCCTTTTCAGATCCGGTGACGACAAGGCAGCCGATTTCGTCATTGGCTTCAAAACCACGGAGCGCGTCCGTCACCTCGTCCATCAGCTGGCTGTTGAACGCGTTCAGCGCGTCCGGCCGGTTCAGCGTGATGACGCCGACGGCGCCGTCCGTTTCGGTCAGGATGCATTCATAGGCCATGGGGATAATCCTCTTTCGGGGGAAAAGGGCGGCGGCCGCTCGGGAAAAATGCGCTAGCGCGCGTCCATCGGTTCGACATCGCGTTGCGCAACGCCGGTATAGTTCGAAAGCGGACGAATGAGTTTATTGTCCGCCAGTTGCTCCATCACATGCGCGGTCCATCCCGTGATGCGGCTGACCACAAAGATCGGCGTGAACATCGGGATCTCAAAACCCATCAGATAATAGGCCGGACCCGCCGGGAAATCGAGATTGGGGTAGATTTTCTTCTCGCCGACCATGGTCTCATCGAGGATCTTCGAAATCTCCCAATATTTGCGCGCTTCCTCGCTGTCGATCACGTCGACCATTTTCTTGTAGGCTTCCGTCATTGTCGGCACGCGGCTGTCGCCGGAGCGATAAACCCGGTGGCCGAAGCCCATGATCTTCCGTTTTTCCTTTAGCGCCGTCAGCATCCAGTCGCGCGCCCGGTCGGGATCGCCGACCTCTTCAAGCATGTGCATGACCGCTTCGTTGGCGCCGCCATGGAGCGGGCCTTTCAATGAACCGATGGCGCCGACGACAGCCGAATAGATATCCGATGTCGATGACGCGATGGTCCGCGCCGTGAAGGTTGATGCGTTAAAGGAATGTTCCGCATAAAGCGTCATGGAGATATCGAAGCACTTGATCACTTCAGGCGCCGGCACCTCGCCGAAACTCATATGGAAGAAGTTTTCGCTGAACCCGAGATCGTCGCGCGGCTCGATCGGCGCCTTGCCGTTGCGCAGGCGAAAGTCCGTCGCAACGATTTGCGGAATTTTCGCGTACATCCGGATCGCCTTGTCATAAAGACCTTCGGGCGAGGAATCGTCTGTCGTGTCGTCTTCCTGTCCGAGGAAGCTGACGGCGGTGCGCAGCGTGTCCATCGGATGCGCGCGCTTATTGAATTTCGCCATCACATCGAGAAGGTCGCCGGAAAGCCCGCGCTCTTTCTTTTCCATGGCGATAAACGCATCGAGCGACGAAGTGCCTGGCAAGGCTCCATTCCAGATCAGGTAGGCGACCTCTTCAAACCGGCAATCCCGGGCAAGGTCCTGTACCTTGTAGCCGCGATAGGTCAGGGAATTGATCTCGGGCATCACCTTGGAGACCGCAGTGTCATCGGCCAGAACGCCAGCAAGGCCGTATTTCACTTCTTCGGACATCTCAGCTTTCTCCTTTATCCGCCGGCGACGTATAGGCGCGCGTCACGGTCGCAATGCGTACGTTGTAATATTCGTACCAATTTGTTTTTCCGCGCGCTTGCGCATCCTGATGTTCCGCGTTCGCTTTCCATTCAGCGATGGCGGAAGGGCTGTCCCAATAGCATACTGTGATCGCGAAACCATCCTCCGAGCGCGCATGCTCCATGCCGAGAAAACCGGGGGTCTGGCGCGACAGCTCGGCCATGCGCGCGGCGGCCGCGTCATAACCGTCGTCGCCGTCAGAGGAAAGCCCCGTCCCTGTCTTCCGCTGCGAGGAAAAGATCACGGCGTAATAAGGCGGCGGGCGTTGGTCCGACGCGCTGGTCATCATTCAACCGGCGTATCGCCAACCTGAAAGTTGTAAATGCTCTCATCGAACTTGTTGTAGTCGTGATAGCGCAGCAGATCATAAAGATCGCGCCGGTGCTGCATCATGTCGAGAATGCCGTTCTGGTCGCCGTCTTCCAGAATCTTATCGAGCCCGACGTCGCAGGCGCCCATGGCGAGCCGCAGCGTCGTCACCGGATAGATCACGACATTAAAGCCCAGACTTTCCAGCTCCTTTTTATTCAGAAGGCGGCTTTTTCCGAATTCGGTCATGTTGGCGAGGATCGGCACGTCGAGCGCTTTGCGCACGGCTTCAAACTCCTCAAGGCTCTTCATCGCTTCCGGAAAGATCATGTCGGCCCCGGCGTCGACATAGGCTTTCATGCGGTCGATCGCCTGATCAAGGCCTTCAACGGCGCGGGCGTCGGAGCGCGCGATCAGCACGAAATTCGGGTCGCGTTTGGCCTCCGCCGCCGCCTTGACGCGCTGGATCATCACCTCCGTTGGAACGATTTCCTTACCGTCAAGATGCCCGCATCGCTTCGGCATCACCTGATCTTCGATGTGACAGCCGGCAAGGCCCGCCTCTTCCATCGACATCACCGTGCGCGCCGCCGCCATCGGCTCGCCAAAGCCGGTGTCGATATCGATGAACGCGGGAAGATCCGTAACGCGCGCAATTTGTTGGCCGCGGGCGACAAATTCCGTCATCGTCGCAATGCCGATATCGGGCAGGCATAAATCGGCCGACATAACCGCGCCGGAGATATAGACCCCGTCAAAACCCTTGCGCTCGATCATCTGTGCACAAAGTGGATTAAACGCGCCCGGAAATTGCAATAGCTCGCCGGACGCCAGGCCGTCGCGAAAGTCCTTGCGCTTTTCAGCGGCTGATTTGTTGGTGAAGAGCATTACTCATCCTTCCCGGCGGGTTCCTCGCGCCGTTTTGCTTCCCACGCCATGACAAAGTCACGTCCGGTTGAAAGCGTCTGGCCATAGATAAAGTCCGGCGCATGCATCCGCATGCCATGGGCGTAAGGCCCGGTTCCATCCGCGGTCACGGCGCTGAAAATCACAATGCCGTTGTGCATTGTCGCGCGCGCGCTGGAAAACGCCGATCCGTAGAACGCGCCGGTCACGGCGCCGTCTTCGACAGCGGATATTTCCATGACGGTCGCCGATGGCGGCTGGTCCGGCGCGAAATAGAGCGACACATCCCAGACCCCGATAAGGTCGCTGGTTGAAAGCGACGCTTCCGAGACGCTTTCGGCGCCGACAGGCCCCGTTTTTGCGGGTTGCGCCCATGAAACGCCGGCAAGCAAAAAGACGCAACATGTCATTGCGACACTGTTCTTGATCGCGACATTGTTCTTGATCGCGACATTGTTCTTGATCATTTCATGCCTCGCAGGACCAAAATCGCGCCATTGCAACTTGATCTGTCTACGATCCCATGCAGAAGAAATTCAGCTTGTTGCCGTCCGGGTCACGGACGTAACCGCACGAGACCATCCCGCCGAGGCGCGGCCCCGGCTCGCCTTCGCAGGTGGCCCCAAGCGAAATGGCTTTGTCGTACATCTTCTTGACTTCGGCGCTGTCCTTGACGGCGAACGCCGTCATCGTGCCGTTGCCCTGAGCGGCCGCCTCCCCGTCGAAGGGTTTGCAAATGCCGAACATCGGCTGACCGGGGCCTTTGCCCCAGAAGATCGCGCCGCCGTCGGGGCGCACCATGGTTTCCTTGGCGCCCATCTCGGCGAGAAGGTCGCCATAGAATTGCCGCGCCTTGTCGATGTCGTTCGATCCGACCATTGAATATGCGAGCATGTTAGTCTCCGTATTGTGCGGCGCGCGCGCCGCGTTCTGCGCTGTTAAAAGATGCCTTTGGCGGGGTTCTCGACAAGATAGCCGGCCGGCGCGACCGGATTGAGCTGCGTCACTTCTTCGGCTGACAACGCCGGCAATCGCTGGACGAGGTCGAGAAACCGGTCGATTTCCGCGGCGTCGAGAATATCTTCCGTCAGCGTCCGGAATTTCTGAATGTATTCCGGCCGCGTGAAGGGACGTGCGCCAAACGGATGCGCGTTGGCGATGCCGAGTTCGTCGACGATTGCAGAGCCGTCCTCCATGGTGATGACGACCTTTGCGCCGAAGGCTTTCTCATTCGGATCGGGCGAGTGGTACCGCCGCGTCCATTCGGGGTCTTCGATTGTCGAAATCTTGTGCCACAGGCGCACGGTGTCCGGCCGTTGCGCGCGTTCGGGCGCATAGGAATTGACGTGGTGCCACGCGCCGTCCTGAAGCGCGACCGCGAAGATATACATGATCGAGTGATCGAGCGTCTCGCGGCTCGCCTTCGGGTCCATCTTCTGCGGGTCCCCCGAGCCGGTCCCGATCACATAATGGGTATGGTGCGAGGTATGCAGAACAATTGATTTGACCTTATCGAAGTCGTCAATCTGTTTGCCCATGCGGAAGGCGAGATCAATCAGCGCCTGCGACTGATATTCGGCCGAATGCTCCTTGGTGTAGGTTTCAAGGATCGCGCGTTTCGCCTCGCCCGGTCCCGGCAGGGGAACATGATACGTCGGCTCATACGGGCTCTCGCCCTTGTCGCGGGCGGTGCGCCCGTTGAGGATATAGGCGATGACCGAATCCTCGCCTTCATAGATCGGCGACGGCGCGCCCTCGCCGCGCATGCAACGGTCAACCGCCTCAATCGCGAGCTTGCCCGCATAGGCCGGCGCAAACGCTTTCCACGTGGAAATCTCGCCCTTGCGCGACTGACGCGTTGTCACCGTCGTGTGAAGCCCTTGCTGTACGGATTGATAGATAATCTCCGTATCAAGACCTAAAAGCGCGCCGACGCCCGCCGAGGCCGACGGTCCAATATGGGCGATGTGGTCGATCTTATGCTCGTGCAGGCAAATCGCTTTGACGAGATTGACCTGAATTTCATAGCCCGTCGCGATCCCGCGAATAAGATCGGCGCCGTTGCGCCCGCATTGCTGCGCGACCGCGAGAACCGGCGGGATATTATCGCCCGGATGCGAGTAATCAGCGGCCAGAAACGTGTCGTGAAAATCAAGCTCGCGCACCGCTGTGCCGTTCGCCCAGGCGGCCCATTCCGCGCATACGCGATGACTTTCGGGCAAACCGAACAATGTCGCCCCGCCGTCGCGCAGATGCGCATTCGCCATCGCGCGCGCCGACTTGATCGGACCGCGATTAAGCGAGGCGACGCCCACAGATGCATTGTCGATGATCCGGTTAATGATCATCTCCGTCGCTTCATCGTCAACGGGGACCGGATCGGCGGCGACCGCCGCGATCTTCCAGGCAAGCTGGTCTTCGCGTTTTAACTCGTCCTTGGAGCGATGGGCGCGCACGTCATGGGTGATCATAGAGGGTCCTTTTGAGATGGCGCGGCGCGCAAGACGGCGCAGCCCGCAAATTTGCGGCTCTTCCTGCCGCAGGCCCGTCAGCGTGTCAAAGCACCGCAGGCGCGCGCTCCGGGCGGCATAACGCCACCGGAAAACTTTGTGAACAATTTCCGTGACTTACGCGGGTTTGACGATCGCTCAGCGGGCCCCGAAACGCTGTTTTGCGACCACCCCCCCCCGATTTGCGCGACTTACCGCGTGGGCTGGATGCCCACTTGCGCGGGCAAGACGGTGAAGGTCTTTTTGTGGAAACCCCCGCATCCCCCGCGAAGGCAGGGTCCCAGTCAGAGAGAAAAAGCCGCGCGGCGCGCGACTTAACTCAAGGGCTGGATGCCCGCATGCGCGGGCAAGACGGCGGAGGTCGATTTGCGAAAACCCCCGCCTCCCCCGCGAAGGCGGGGGCCCAGTCAAAGAGAAAAAGCCGCGCGGCGCGCGTGCTTTCACTTAATCCGGCGGCGAATTTGCGAATGCGATCGCCAGGTCCAGAACCCGATCGCGTCCCGCTGCGATATCGTCGGGCGTGTTTTTCACCCATAAATGCGGCGGCAGGCCGAGGCCTTCATAACTGCGCTGTGACGGATCGCGGATGACATTTGTGGGCACCGTGAAAGTCCAACCGGACGCAATCGACATGGGAAAGGTATCAGCCATTGCGCCTGCTGTGGCCTCCCCGATGATGAGGCTCCGGGGCACGGCGCGCATCGCCAACACAAAGTTTTCAGCGGCGCTGATTGTCCGGCTGTTCGTCAGAACGATGACCGCGCCGTTATACGCGCCGGTCTGCGGCGGGGTCAGCCGCCACGCAACCGGGTCGTCAAAAGCGGTGCGGTCGCCGCCGGGAATGCGGTTTGCGGTTGTCATGAAAATGGCGGGCTTATCGGCGAAACGCTCGGCGACGGATTTGGCGATTGCGTCGAACCCGCCCTTGTTTTGCCTGACGTCCAAAATGATTGTGGACGCGCCGGCAAATTCCGCAAGCGCTTCATCGATGGCCTGTCCGGTTGTCGTTGCGTATTTGAAGCCCGCGATATGAATATACCCGGTCGCGTCCGAAACCCATCCGAAGGAAATTAATCCGGCCGCGCGGTTTTCAAGACCGGCGCGCGCATAACGCGCTGCGATGAGATCGCGTGAAAATTCACCGATATCAAAGTCGCCGGCGCCGATGCTGCGCCCGCCGGAACGCGAGAATGCGCCGGATTGATCGTCTGTGACGGAGACGTGCACGTCATTGAGGAGATCGATCATCTCCGCGAATAATGCGGTCATGTCGGCGCGCGTCGCCACGTCATCGAGACGAGCGCGATAGACGGACCCGGTGCGGTCCCAGTCGACGCCCTTGACGGCGAAAAGACTGTATTGATCGCTGAAGAGGCGCCAGAACTGATCATAAGCAATGGCGGCCTCATCGCTGGTCATGGCCTGCGCCCGCGCCGCGCCGCATGACAGCATCGCCAGACAGAGTATCGCCAGAAAGGGCGGCGCGATGATGATACGCGTGATCAGCAATTTCATTGCATCTGCTCGATCATGGCGTCGATCAGGTCGCCGCCATTGCGGCCGTTGGTCAGCACCACCATGGCTTCATCCGCTTGCGGAAAGATGGCTGCGAGGCTGCGAAATTCATCATTGTCGCCGCCGTGAAGAATAATGGTTTCCGGCCCGATCGTCATGATCGCCCAGCCGAGACCGTAGGCCGCCGGCGCTGGAAAGACGCCCGGCGGCGTCGGCGTCACCGGCTCGAACATTGCGGCGTAGGTCTCAGGCGACAGGCCCTTGCGCGCGCAAATGTGTCCCAGAAAAGCCGCGTAGTCGCGCGCCGTTGCGACAAGACTGCCGGCGGCGTTTGCGCTTGCCGTGAGATTATCAAGGTCACGCCCGCTCGCCGGGTCGCGCGATGAACGATAGCCCCGGGTCAACGCGACGCCGGCGGGCAGCGGCAATGCAAAGGTTGATTGCGGCATCAGCGACGCGAACTGCGCGCGGAAAAGATCATTCAGCGCCTCGCCGGTCTGCGCCTCAATGAATTTGCGCAATAACTCAAAAGCCTCGCCGGAGTAGCTGAATGTCTCCCCCGGCTCTGCGACAAACGATATCGGATCGCGGCGGTCCGGATCGCTGGTGTCGCCGACCCAGTTCGGCAGGCCGGTCCGATGGCTGAGGACCATCCGCGGCGTGATCTGACGATAGCGGTCAAGGTCCGCGATCCGGTCGTAGGAAAAATCGCGCACAATGGGGCGATCGAGATCGATCACGCCTTCTTCGGCGAGCGCCAGGACGAGATAAGCAAAGACCGGTTTGGACAGGGAGGCCGTCTCAAAGACCGTGTCGTCGCCGACCGGGGTTTGCGGATCGAGCGTTGCGGCCCCCACATTAACCGGCGCGCTCGGCGTGCAGTCCTTAAGCGTCACCATCGAAAGACCGGGCACATCGAACGCGTCCAACAGCGCCGCCAGATCATCGCGCGACGGCGCCCAATCCGGCGCGGCGGGGCTTGAAGCCTCCGCGAGGGGCTTCGAAAGGGGCTGCGACGGCAAAGTCGACGGGGGCGCCGGCGTCTGCGCGCAAGCCTGCACTGCCAAAGCGGCCCCGGCCGCCAACCAAAGTAGTCTCTTCTGTCTCACCAAGCGCAATGCCCCGACCTCCTGTTGAATATTCTCACGTTGCAAACAGGAAAGGCGTTATCGGAAGTCGCCTTTGAAGGTCTTCGCAATTTTTAAAAATCGCTGTGCAATTTCAAAAAGGCCCGGCGATTTGCGAAATTGCATTTTCCGCGGGCGCCAAATAAAGCCATGACCATTGCAGGCGGAAACCGGGTAGCGAATTGATACAGTTGCTTTTTTGTGCGGCGGCGAACGCCTTGACGCTGCTTCTCGTGGCATTTTTGGTGCGCGACGCCCGGGGATATCTCGCGGGCAAGATCGCGGCGGCCTTGTTCGTGTGTTCCATCGGCTATTCGCTGATGTTGCTGCACGATGAAACGCCGCTCCCGCCCCTCATTTTTCGTGGGGCTGTGGCGCTGAATATTTTCAATCTCGCTCTTGGATGGGTGTTCACGCGCGCGCTCCTGGAAGACGGGTTCAAGCTGACCGCGCCGGTCTGGGCGGTCTTCGCCGCGATTTCGCTGACCATCGCCGCGGCGGATGCGGACGTCTTTGGCCTGACCCCGCCGGGGCACGAAACCATCGAGCGGCTTTCCGTCGTCGTCTCGCTCGCCGTGATGGCGCACATGTTGTGGATGGCGATTTCCGGCTATCGCAATGATCTGTTGAATGTCCGGCGCACGGTCCGGGCGTGGTTTGTCATTTTTGTGGTGATGAGTTTCGGCGCGCTGATCGCGCTTGAGGCCATGGGCGCATCGAGCGCCGTCCTCGGCGTCACATATGATATAACGACCATCATCATCGTCGTCACACTCTTCTTCTGGTCGGCGCGCTTCCGGGCGGAAAGGCTGTTTACAAAAGACGAGGCGCCGGCGGTCGCACCAGCCGTCAAGCCCGCCGGCGACAACAAACACCATCGCCGGCTGATGGAAATCATGGCGGTCGAAAAAGCCTTCCGCGAGCCGACCTTATCCGTCGCCTCGCTGGCCGGGCGCATGGCCCTGCCGCCGCACAAACTAAGAGAACTGATCAACGCCGAGCTTGGCTACCGAAATTTCGCCGCTTATGTAAACGGCTATCGGATCGAGCAAGCCGCGCAGGAACTCGCAACGCCGGCGCTCGCCGAAAAGTCGATCCTCGCGATCGCCATGGATTGCGGCTTTCAAACGCTCTCGACATTCAACCGCGCGTTCAAGGCGATTAAAAACGAAACGCCGTCCGCCTTCCGCAAACGCGCGCTCGAACAAGCGCATGCGCATGCAGCGCCAGAGGCCGCCGCAGAAGCGCCGCAGGCCTAAGTCAGGCGCGTCTCCCTGCCCGCGTCCTTAAAATCCGAACTTCGTCTTAAAAGAAGACAAGCTTCACCGCCATGGCCGCGAGAACGACGTAGAGCGTTTTCTTGATGAAAGGCGCACCCTTGGCGACGGCGGTGCGCGCGCCGAGGGCGCCGCCGACGGCGTTGCCGAGCGCGAGCGCGAGACCCGCCTGCCAGGCGATATCAACCTTCGAGGCGAAAACGCCGAGCGCCACAAAGGAAAACATCAGGGCAATGAAGACTTTGTGCATGTTGACCCGCACAAGGTCGAGCCCCATGACGCGGTACAGGATCGGCATCATTACAAAGCCGACGGCGACTTGAATGAACCCGCCCCAAAAGCCGGCCCCGACCATCAGGATATGCCCGAGGACGAGGTTGCGCGGCTCGCCGTTTTCCGCAGCGCCCGCCGCATTATCTGATCGTGCGTCTTTTGAGGGCGCATCGCGGCCCGTCGCCATCAGGATCATGACAGCGACGATAATCAGCGCCAGCGTCCTGTTGAACCACGGACCATCGAGCCCGACGCCCACATTCGCGCCGAAATAGGCGCCGATCGCGGCGGCGGCGGCGAGCGTTGCGCTGAGGCGGAAGTCTGAGAACCCTTGCCGGAAGAAACTTGCGACGGCGGCGATATTCTGGGCGATGATGGCGATGCGGTTGGTGCCGTTGGCGACCGGCCCCGGCAGGCCGAGAAAGATCATGACGGGCACCGACAAAAGCGAGCCGCCGCCGGCGAGCACGTTGATCCAGCCCGCGCCGACCCCCGCCAGCGTCAACAGTCCCAATTGCCAGATTTCCATTCGCCGCCCGTTGCGCCAGACCGCCAAACCGGGCGGACAAGCGCCGGGTTTAATCTGCGGCGACGAACAATTCCAGAAACTTCGCCGCCAGCGGCGAGCGTTCGATGTGCGCGGATGTCAGATTCCCGATTTCCGCGCGGATACCGTCGGTATTGCCGAGGGCGACCAGCGTCCAACCGTCGTCGGGCGCCTTTAACAACAGGCCCGCATAAGCGTCCGGCCACCAGCCGCCATGCCAGACCAGACGATGGCCTTCATAGTCCTGCACGTACCAGCCATAGGCGTAGGGCGCGGGCGCCCCTTCCGCGTCGGCGCCAGTGGAAGCGTCGGCGTCGCGCGGCGGGGTCCACATTTTCTCTCGCAACGCCGGAGCGAGAATTTTTCCATCGTCAAGCGCCGCCGAATAGCGCGCGAGATCCAGAACGCTGGCGATCACGCCGGAACTGGCGTTGAGTTCCGGGTTGGGCAACACCGACGGCGCGAGCCCGTCGCTCTCTTCCGGCGCGTGGCGGAACGGCGGCGCGAGATTTCTGAGCGCCTCGACGCCGCCGGGGTCGCGCCACCCGGCGGCGACATTCTCAAGACCGGCCGGATCGATCACATAACCGCGCATCCACTCGCGCCAGGAACGATCGGTGTTTTCCTCAACCCAGTTCGACAAGCGCCCGAAGACCACCGGATTATAAAAAAACGACGTCCCCGGATCGCCCTGCACCCGGTGCTGGAGGACCTCGCGCAGGCTGATCGGCGTGTCGCATTGCAGCGGTGCGATCATGCGTCCGTCGATCACTTTGCCGCCGCCAAAAATACTGCCGCTCGTCGTCAACCACTGGCACCGGCGATCCCAATCGCTGAGGCTTGTGAAATCCGCATCAAGATCAATATGACCGTCCGCCTCCATGGCGAGGAGCGTCGCGCCGGTAAATGTCTTGGTGATCGAGGCTGCAAGATAAGAGGTATTCGGCGTCGTCGGCTCTTCCGCGTCATGGTCCTGCCAGCCGAGGCTCTCGACCATCACGATATCGCC
This sequence comes from Pseudomonadota bacterium, assembly GCA_038531315.1. Lineage (GTDB taxonomy): Bacteria > Pseudomonadota > Alphaproteobacteria > Caulobacterales > Parvularculaceae > JAJFFW01. Next base: position 2,384 of record JBCBBT010000075.1, on the reverse strand, counting down.
GTCTTTGACGACCGCGACGGAAAAACTGAGGACGAGGTTTTCCTTGCGGAACGCTTTCAGGAACGCGCGGAATTCTTCGACTTTGTCAGCGTAATCATCATCCGCCGCGGCTGCGCTTGTCGTCCCGGCGAAAGCGCCAATCAATGCGCCGGAAAACGCCAATACGCCGGTAAACGCTAGTGCAAAAGAAAGAATGCCCCTGATCGCCGCCGTCTTTGCTGCGCCCGTCATCTCGCGCCCTCCTTTGTTCGCTCCGATTTGAGGCCAAACCGCCGGACACCGCAACAGCTGAGCGGACCATCGGTGCGTCACGTGCGGCAAAGCGAGACGCTTATTCTTCATCGCCGCGCGCGCGCGCTCAGAAGTTCTTCAAACCGGCGGCGCAGTCCTCTAGCGTGGACCGATGGATCATGATCTCAAAAGATCGCGCCTCGCCGTTCCCGCCGTTGCGCTCGCCCTCGCCGGCGTCGCCGTCGGCGCGACCGTTGATGCGCTGATCAAAGCGATTGCGCCCGGCGCAGGGCTCCATCACGTGCTCGCCTGGCGATATCTTTTTGGCGCAGCGATCGCCGCCGGCTTTTTTATCGCCGCCCGCCGCCCGCTTCCCGGCGGCGACGCGATCCGGTTTCATATCTTCCGCAGCCTCCTTCAGCTTGCCGCGGTCGGGTTGTTCTTCTTTTCGCTGCTTCGGCTCGGCCTCGCAGAAGCGACGGTGATCGGCTTTACCGCAAGCTTGATGATTGCACCGCTGGCGGCGCTCATCTTGTCGGAGAAAATCGAGACGCCGGCAATGCTCGCGAGCATCGCCGGGTTCGCCGGCGCGGCGGTTGCGGTGTCCGACGGCGCCGCCGGGCCCGAAGCGATAAGCGATCAGCGCCTTGTCGGGATCGCCACCTGTCTCGCGGCGGCGTTCCTTTTCGCCTTGAGCATGGTCCTGTTGCGGATGCGTGCGCTGAAAGAAGACGCCCTGACGATCTGTCTGTTCATCAACGCGATCCCCGCCATTGCGCTGGCCCCCGTCACCCTCGGCGCCTTTGGCGCGGCGGACCTCGCCTATCTGCCGGCGTTTGCGATGTTCGGCGCCCTCGGCTTTTCCGCCTGGCTGCTCTTCACGCTGGCCTACGCCCGCGCCCCTGCGCAACGCATCGCGCCGCTCGAATATACGTCCCTGATCTGGGCCTCAGGCGCGGGATATTTCTTCTTCGACGAAACCCCCCGGATGGCGGCTCTGGGCCGGCGGCGCTATCATTATCGGGGCCTGTCTGGTCGTTGCGTTCCTCGACCATTTTGAAACCCGCCGGAAAACCGAACAACCCATCGGCGTCCTCCCCGACTAATGCGTGTTGGGAAGACTAATCTGTATTAGGAATAAGCGCTGGGTTTGATGTCTTCTTCTAAACAATTAAGAAGAAAAGCGGGGTTGGTTGCGCATGGCGAAAACGAACCCAAAAAGTAAGACATTTCTTCTGGATTTGCATGATCGATGAAAGTTCAGTCGCGCATTCTTACCGCCGCCAAATGCCCCGCAACACGAAAACCAATGTCGTCAGAAATGTCTTCGGGAAGCTGTCCGACAGCTTCGATAACATCAAAAAGAATTTGTGCAATTTTCCTGGCGTCTTCGGCAGGTTCATGACCGAATGACGGATCATCGCAAACGACAGCCAAAATAGGCTCCAAAGCGTTCTGCAAAGCTACAAGGCTCAGCGACTGAAACTCAAGGATTTTGTTAGGGCTTGTATTTAATGCGCGGCAAACATCTGCAACGACAAGCCATTGCTTGACACGCTGGCCATGTTCCATCCGCTTGATCATATCTTTGCTGACGCTCAGCGCATCCGCGGTATCCTGCTGCGTCAATTCAGCAGCCTTGCGCGCGATTGAGAGCGGCGCCGATCCGTTTTAGTCGGGTTGCGTCTGCGTCAGGCGCCCTATCTTTGTTTGAGATCAAGACGGCGGTCAGCACAGTCCATGCGAGAACCAATCTCGGTGAAAGAAAAGCGATATGCTGTGCTAATAACGGATTGGCGCGAATTGTCGAACCGTCCGCCGCTCGCAATCGCAAATATGTCTGGTGAAAATTAATGCGTTCAGCCTAAGCTCAATGACAAAATGATGTATTTGCGTCCTGTTCACAAAGATTGCGACCGCTAAGGCGTCGCCTGCTCCTGGAGGTCGGCATGAGCGAAGACAGACGAAATCGGGATCATGTATATGCGGGGGCGGCGGCCGCACTCCTCGGCGTGTTCATTTTGCTGGTCTTCAACGAGTGGTCTTTTCGGTCCAATGGACCGCTTGCCGGACATCTACGCAAAATCTTCGCGTTTGATTTCAGCAGCGAAATATTCCCTTGGCTGAGCATTTTTCTGATCGCTCTCGCCGCC
>JBCBBT010000074.1:10511-14224 GCA_038531315.1 Pseudomonadota bacterium | reverse complement strand
GCCGAAAGCCTTCATCCGCAAGTCGGACCTTTCAAAAGACCGCAACGAACAGCGTCCCGAGCGCTTTGCGGTCGGCGACAAGATCGATGCGCGGGTCACCGGCTTCGACAAGACCTCGCGCCGCATCAATCTTTCAATCAAGGCGCGCGAAGTCGCCGAGGAAAAAGAAGCCGTCGAACAGTACGGCTCCGCCGATTCCGGCGCCTCGCTTGGCGATATTCTGGGCGCTGCGTTGAAAGAAGGCGAGGGCGGCGACAACTAGGCCGCGCGCAACGCGCTTATCGGCCCGCAAGCCGGGCCCAAAAAATATCAAAGGCGCTCCCTGCTCCCTAAACCGGGCGGGGAGCGCTTTTTTTGCGAGGTTCAAAGCCCGCCGCGACGCCCGCGGCAAACGCCCGCCAGTCTCCTTTGCTGTGCGCAAGCGCGTATTATCGTTTACCGGGCAAGCGCGTATTGTCGCATCCCTCGGTTGAAGGACGGCTCGCGCCCGACCGCTTCAGGGGCGTTATCGGGGTCGTTACGTGTCGGGCGTGCTGGACACGACGGGGCAGACATGGAATGTCAAAAATTGCGGTTTTGGGGCGCCGCGCGCGGGCGCTTCTTTGGAACACAAGGGAGAGTGGGCCGTGAGCATCAGGAGCCTCATGCGGCGGTCGTCGTCATCCGCCGTCTTTTCGATCATTGCATTCTGTCTTGCCGGGCTCATCGCCACGCCCGCCGCGGCTGACCGGCGCGACAAAGCCGAGCAAACCGTGCGCGAGGCCGAGCTGGTCCTTGAGGCGTTCTCCCGCGACGATCAATATCGCTGGCTGTGGAAGAATGCGCGCACTGCGCGCGCGCTGGTCGTTATTCCGACGTCGGTGCGCGCCGGGTTCCTGATCGGCGCCTCGGGCGGCAATGGCGTGATGATTGCGCGGCGCGACGACGGGACGTGGTCGCCGCCGAGTTTCGTCAGGCTCTCCTCGGTGCAATTCGGTTTTGTCGCCGGCGGCGAGGTTTCCGACATTGTGCTCGCCGTTATGACCGAGCGCGGCATGAACCAGCTATTGTCCAGCACGGTGAAACTCGGCGCCGATGTGGGTATCGCGGCCGGCCCTGTCGGCGGCGGCGCGAAAGCCCAAACCGCTGACATCCTCGCCTACACAAAATCGCAAGGCCTCTACGGCAGCGTCAGCGTCGAAGGCGTCGTTGTCAAAGTGAACAACAAATGGAACCGCGCCTATTACGGGCGCGACATCTCCCCTCTCGATATTGTCTACAAAGGGGCTGCGTCCAATCCGCAATCGACGGCCCTGCGCCAGGCCGCCGTTGCTCTCGCAACGCGGCGCATTGCTTATGACTAGGCGCAATGGCTGGTGACTAGGCTCAATGACTGGTGACTAGGCGCAATGGCTGGCGCCGGGGCGACCCTGACATCGCCTGACATCATCTGAAATCGCCTGGCGCCCGCAGGATTGCGCCGACGGCGTCGCCTCGCCTACACCACAGCGACCATGCCTGAACTTCCAGAAGTTGAAACCGTGCGCCGCGGGCTCGCGCCCGTTATGGAAGGCGCGCGGATAACGCAGGTGATCGCCCGGCGCGGCGATCTGCGCTTTCCGCTGCCGGAAAAATTCTGTCAGCGTCTGACCGGCGCCCGCGTCGAGGCGCTGACCCGGCGGGGCAAATATCTGACCGGGGCTCTTTCCACCGGCGAGACATTGATCATGCATCTCGGCATGACGGGACGCTTTACGATCCTCGCCGGCGACGGCGCCAATCACCCGGGCCGCTTTCACCGGCCCGCTGCGGCGCTGAAGTCAGGCGCGCCCGCAAAACATGATCACGTGATCTTCGAGATGGACCGGGGCGCGGCGCATATCGTCTATAATGATGCGCGCCGGTTCGGATATATGGATCTTGCGTCGACAACCGGACTTGACGCCTGCAAGCATTTTGCGGGGATGGGCCCGGAGCCCCTTGGAGCCGGCTTCACCGCCGACGGCCTGAGCGCCCGGCTCAAAAAGAGCGCTGCGCCGATTAAAAGCGCGCTGCTAGATCAGCGGGTGGTCGCCGGGCTTGGCAATATCTATGTGTGCGAGGCGCTTTTCAGGGCCCGCATCTCGCCGCGGCGCAAGGCCAGAAGCGTCGCCGGCGTTCGCGCGCTGAGGCTTTATCCCGAGATCGTCGCGGTTTTGACTGAGGCGATCGCCGCCGGCGGGTCGACATTGCGCGATTTTGCGGCGTCCGATGGCGCGCTTGGCTATTTTCAGCACGGCTTTCAGGTGTACGACCGCGAAGGCGCGCCCTGTCCGGCCTGCGCCGCGCCCATCGCGCGGATCGTTCAAAGCGGGCGTTCCACCTTCTTTTGTTCGCGCTGCCAGCGTTAGCCTCGGGCCCTTAAAAATCCGCGCATTTCGCTGAATTCAGGGCGTTGACGGCGTTATATCGCACCGCTATAACCCGCTGCCTTCGACGGCGGATAAGCCGGTATTTAACGTAAAACAACAGAGCATATCGTAATGGCGAACACGACTTCAGCAAAGAAAATGGTGCGCAAAATTGAGCGCCGCACGGCCGTTAACAAGTCTCGCCGTTCGCGCGTCCGCACATATTTGCGCAAAGTCGAAGAAGCGATCGCTGCGGGCGACAAAGCCGCCGCCGACGACGCTTTCAAAATCGCCATGCCGGAAATGCATCGCGCTGTTTCGAGAGGCGTCTTCAAGAAGACAACTGTCGCGCGGAAATTATCGCGCCTGTCGACGCGCATCAAAACGCTTTCTGCGTAACCGCCTTTAATTTCTCGATTTTTTTATGACCTTCCGGGCGATGCAATTGCGTCTTCGCAGTTGCATAAATTTGCACGCCCGCCATCGCATGCGGTGCGCGATTTTTTCACGTTGACCGCGCCTTCAGAAATCGAAACGCTGTCTTTGAGGCGCGCACTGGTTGCGACCTGAAAAAACGCACGTTGTGCGTAGAATTTTTTTGTGCGGCTAAAGTTCTGAACGCAAAAAAGAATCTGCCTATGCGCGAATGTTGGGGATTTTTTTTCGTTCGCCAATTGCAAAAAGTTCGCTCGGACGGCTTGCACTGTCGCATTAATGTCGTAGACTGTGAGCGTAAGGTTAATAAGCGGCATACGGACGATCAACGTTAGAAAACAGAAATTTGTAGTTTTTTTCTCAGATTGCATTTTTCAGTTTTGAATTTGTAGCCGCTGCATTTTCCTACATTCAAAAGCCGCCCCATCATGTTTGGCAGGGCTGGTCGGGCGGGCGACAATAACAAAGAGGACGCTATGAGCAGGGGATGCAGGGCAGATATTTTTATTCGTATTTTGCAAGGCGCAGACCTGAACATGCGTTCGTCGTTAGAGTTCTTCGGTAACGACTAACATTCGCGTTTCGCTCCGACGGAGCGGTTTCATAACTTATTGAGTGGTTGGCGCGTTCCGCGCGCCATGGGCGTCGTGTGCTCTTTTTATTCGTGCAGGGATGATATTGATGAACGATACTTTAATTGATGACAACGTGCTTTCCGATTACAGGCTGGAGTTGATCGCGCGGTTTGGTCAGGCGACGTTTCATTCGTGGATGTCGGATATCGATTTGGTCAAAGGAGACGATACGCAAGTGGAGGTCTCGACAGGATCGCTGTTTCGCCGTGAAACGCTGGTTCAGCGTTTCAAGCCGGGCATGCATGAGGCATGGAACGGTCGTTTCGGGCGCACA
>JBCBBT010000074.1:0-10204 GCA_038531315.1 Pseudomonadota bacterium | reverse complement strand
ATCACAATCTGATTTATCTTTACGGGCCGTCCGGCGTCGGCAAGACCCACCTGCTCCATGCCGTCGGTAATGAATGGCGCGCGGTGCACGGGGACGGCGCGAGCGCCTATCTGACGCATTCAAGCCTGACCGACGGCTGCGTCGAGGCGGCGCTTTCAAACAGTCTGCCCGGGCTGCAACGCGATTTTCAAACCAAAAGCCTGTTGCTGATTGACGATATTCACCTGATCGCCGGCAAAAAACGCACCGAACAGGAAGTCCTGACACTGATTAATGCGGTTCTGGCGACGGGGCGCGTGCTTGTGATCGCCGGGGAAGCGGCGCCGTCGGTTCTGGCGCAGGGCGCGCTCAACGGGAAGCTCGCCGACCGGTTATCGGGCGATTTGCCGGCGCCGATCGAGCGCGGCGGCGCAGCGTTGCGCCGCGCGGTCTTGTCCAAGCGCGCATCTCAATGCGATGCGCGCTGTTTGATTGAGCCATCCGCGATCGATTTCATCGCCGACGCCTTTCCGCAAAGCATGCGCGAGGCCATCGGCGCCTTTAATCAGTTAGTCCTAGTTTACGGAGATGAAGATATGTCTGTTGGTCTTGAGGAAGCAAACGCCGCCCTCAGCGCGCGCATTGGCGATCGCAAACCGCGCGGCACCATGGACGACGGCATCACAGCGGCGGCGGCGGCGTTCAACATCTCGGTCGACGACGTTAAGGGCCGCGCCCAGCCCCAGCACATCGTCAAGGCGCGCCATGCCTTTGTCTATGTGGCCCGCGAGTCTCTCAAGGAATCCTTTCCGCGGATCGCCGCCAAGCTCGGCCGCGACCACACGACGGCGATGAATTCCTATAATCGCGCGACCGCGCTGCTGGAGCGTCAGGACGACTTCCGCAAGGCCGTCGAGGAAATTCGCCGCGCTGTCGGCGGCTAGTTTCATCCGTCAAAAAAATTACCCAAATTCAAAGCTTTAAAGCCAGCCGGCGGACGCGTTGAAAGCGTGTTCCTGCTGGCTTTTTTGTGCCGTTTTCGTATATACTTAAGACGCAATATCGGTGCGTGATTCTTTGCTTTTTCCCGCCTGCCGACGGCGCCTTCAACGGGGCCGAAGCCCGGCGGCTGACCGCTGATTTTCAGGGGCGCCGCTGTTAGGAGCGCGCGGTTCTCAAGGGGCGCCGCTCTTAAGGGGTAGGGGGGCGGAACAATCAAGGCGCTCGCACGGAAAGGCGCCGCCGATGACTGCGCTGCGACAGGCTCGTCTCAAAGATTTTTGAGATCGCTATCTGGTTTGCGCTTGGGGTTTTCCTGGCGCCGTGCGCGGGCCGGCTGCCGGGCGACCGGCATTCGCTGCGCGGATTGACGGCGGTTTGCGCGCGAACGCGATGAGAGTGCCGCCGGGAGAGTGCTGCCGGGAGCGTGCTGCAAGTGAAGTGCTGCTGGTGGAGAGCGATAAGGGTGCGGCGGCGGCCCCTGGGGTATGAGGCGCGCGACAATAGAGCCGCAGGACAATAGGGCCGCACGACAATGAGGCCGCAAGTTAAAGGGCCCGGAAGATAATTGGGTCGCAGGACAATCGGGCCGCTGGAATTTGGGCCAAAGGAAAATGAGTTTTGCGCCGACACGGCCGCGAGTTGGTGACGGAACGATTAGGGTAAGAGGATCGACGGAATGAAAGTAACAATTGAACGGTCCGCGCTCGTGAAAGCGCTAGGGCACGTCCAAAGCGTTGTCGAACGGCGCAACACAATTCCGATATTGGCTAATGTGCTGATCCATGCCGATGGCGGCCAGTTAACCCTGACGGCGACCGATCTCGATATTGAAATTTCAGAGAGTGCGCCCGCCGATGTCGCTGTTGGCGGCGCGACGACGACTGAAGCTGTGAGGCTCCATGACATCGTCCGTAAGCTGCCGGACGGCGCGCAGATCCGCCTCGAACTCGCTGCTGACGAAGGTCGCCTTGAGATCGCGGCGGGGCGCTCGCAATTCTCGCTCGCCGTGCTGCCGCAGGATGATTTCCCGACGCTGGCGAGCGATGATTTGCCGACGCGGTTCACCATGCCGAAAGCCGATCTGGCGCGCCTCCTCGACAAAACCCGTTTCGCCATGTCGCAGGAGGAAACGCGGTATTATCTGAACGGCGTTTATCTTCATGCGTTGCCGGACGGCGAAGGCGGGCCGCTATTGCGCGCCGCCTCGACGGACGGACACCGGCTCGCCCGCCTCGATGCGCCGCTGCCGGACGGGGCCGCGACCATGCCGGGCGTGATTGTGCCGCGCAAAGCCGTCGGCGAGTTGGCGCGTCTTCTCGACGATGCGGAAGACGCCGTCGAGGTTGCGGTCTCGGACGCAAAAATCCTGTTCAGCTATGGCGCGGGCCGGCTGACGTCGAAGTTGATCGACGGGTCTTTCCCCGACTATGAGCGCGTTATTCCGAAAGACAACAATAATATCCTCAGTGTCGAGAACAAAGACTTTGCGCAGGCGGTGGACCGCGTGTCGACGGTGTCCGCCGATCGCACGCGTTCGATCAAGCTGGCGCTTGAAGCCGACCGGATGCGCTTGACGGTCAACAATCCGGAAGCGGGCAGCGCGCTGGAGGAATTGTCGGTCGATTATGGCGGCGATCCGTTGGAGATCGGGTTTAACGCCCGCTACCTTCTCGATGTGGCGCAACAGATCGACGGCGAGACCGCGACGCTTCACCTTGCTGATCCGTCCTCGCCGACCGTGATTGGCGATCCGGAAGACACCCGCGCGCTTTATGTCTTGATGCCGTTGCGTGTTTGAGGGGGGTGCGTGACGCCGTCGAATGAGTGAAGCGCTGGCCATTTCGCATTCTGACGACGCCGCAATCGGCGGCGATGCGGGCCGACGCGCGCGTTTTCGCCGCTTCGTGCTCACCGATTTTCGATCCTATGCGCGCGCCGCCATCGCGCTGGACGGCCGGCCGGCGGCATTTTCCGGCGCGAACGGTGCGGGCAAGACGAACATTCTTGAAGCGCTGTCGCTTCTCGGCCCCGGGCGCGGTTTGCGCAGCGCGCGGCTCGATGAATTGCCGCGCGTTGAAGGCCCGGGCGGCTGGGCCGTTTCGGCGCGGCTTGAAAGCAGCGACGGCGATGAAATCAGTCTCGGCGTCGGCGCCGCCGCGAACGCGCCGGACCGGCGTCAATGCCGTATTGAAGAACGCGCCGCATCCGGACCATCGGCGTTCGCCGAGCATGTGCGTCTTGTCTGGCTGACGCCGGCCCAGGATCGCCTTTTCATGGAAGGCGCCGGCGAGCGCCGGCGGTTTATTGACCGCATGACCCTCGCCCGGGATGCAGCGCATGGGCGCTCTGCGTCGGCGTACGAAAAAGCGATGCGCCAGCGGCAAAAGCTGCTCGATGACCGCGTCCGCGATGAGGACTGGCTCGAAGCGCTCGAGGCGCAAATGGCCGAAGCCGGCGTTGCGATCGCCGCGGCGCGGCGCGAGACCGCGGCCTTGCTGGCGTCATCGGAAATTGGCGGCGAGGTTTTTCCCGCCGGCGACATCGCCCTTGAAGGGGTTTTGGAGACCGCGCTCGCCGGGCGCGCGGCCGCCGACGTCGAAGAAGACTTCGCCGCGCGGCTGAAAGACCAGCGTTACGCCGATGCGCATGCCGGCAGGGCGCTGATCGGCCCCCATCGCAGCGATCTCCTCGTGACCCATCGCGCCAAGGCGCGCCCGGCGCGGCTTTGTTCAACGGGCGAACAAAAAGCGCTCCTGATCGGTCTCGTTCTGGCGAACGCCCGGTCCCTGTCGCGCACCGCGCACGGGGGCGCGCCGGCGCGACGGGCGCCGCTTATCATCCTGCTCGATGAGATCGCCGCCCATCTTGATCCCGACCGCCGCGCGGCGCTGTTTGATATTCTGGACGAGATCGGCTTTCAAGCCTTTATGACGGGTACTGATCGCTCTCTTTTTTCCGCCTGGGGCGATCGCGCCCAACATTTCACGGTCGCCGACGGCGCCGTTACGCAAACCAACCTGTAGGACGAATAGACCATGGCGAACAACGCCGCTCGACAAGAAGACGCAGACATAGCCCCCGCGGCGGGCGCTGACGATTACGGCGCAGATTCTATCAAGGTCCTGAAAGGCCTTGATGCGGTCCGCAAACGGCCGGGCATGTATATTGGCGATACCGACGACGGCTCGGGCCTCCATCACATGGTCTACGAGGTTGTCGATAACGCCATCGACGAAGCGCTCGCCGGCCACTGCGACACCGTAGACGTCATCCTGAACGAAGACGGTTCGGTCACCGTGCGCGACAATGGCCGCGGCATCCCGACGGCGATGCACCCGGAAGAGGGCGTATCGGCGGCGCAGGTGATCATGACCCAGCTGCATGCGGGCGGTAAGTTTGATTCCAATTCCTACAAGGTCTCCGGCGGCCTTCACGGTGTCGGCGTCTCGGTTGTCAACGCCCTGTCCGAGACGCTGTCTTTGCGCATTCGCCGCGGCGACAAGGAACACTTCATGGAATTTCGCCTCGGCGAGCCGGTCGCGGACCTTAAGGTCGTCGGCGATGCGACAACGACAGGCACGGAAGTGACGTTTTTGCCGTCCGATACGATCTTTACCGGGACGGAATTTGATTTTGAGACGCTTGAAAAACGGTTGCGTGAGCTGGCGTTCCTGAATTCCGGCGTCGCCATCAATCTGCGCGATGAACGTCACGTCGAGCCGCGCGTTGAAACCATGCTTTATGAGGGCGGTCTTGAGGCCTTTGTGGCGTATCTTGACGAGTCGAAGTCGCCGCTATTGTCGCAGCCGGTCTCGTTTCAGGCTGAAAAAGACGGCGTCACCGTCGACGTCGCTCTGTGGTGGAATGACGGCTATCACGAGAAGGTTCTGTGCTTCACCAACAACATTCCCCAGCGCGACGGCGGCACGCACCTTGCGGGCTTTCGGGCTGCGCTGACGCGGATCGTCAATAATTACGCGGCGAATTCGGGCATCGCCAAAAAGGAAAAAGTGACGCTTTCGGGCGACGACGCGCGCGAGGGGCTGACATGCGTCCTCTCGGTTAAGGTCCCCGATCCGAAATTTTCGTCGCAGACGAAAGACAAACTCGTCTCTTCGGAGGTGCGCCCAATTGTTGAGAGCGCCGTCGCGGAAAGGCTCGGCGTCTGGTTTGAAGAAAGCCCCGCCGACGCCAAACGCATTGTCACGAAAATCGCCGAAGCCGCCGCCGCGCGCGAGGCGGCCCGGAAGGCCCGTGATCTGACGCGGCGCAAATCCGCGCTTGATGTCGCCTCGCTTCCCGGCAAGCTCGCCGATTGCCAGGAGCGCGATCCGGCGAAATCGGAGTTGTTTATCGTTGAGGGCGATTCCGCGGGCGGGTCCGCCAAACAGGCGCGCAACCGCGAAAATCAGGCCGTGTTGCCATTGCGCGGCAAGATTTTGAACGTCGAGCGGGCGCGTTTCGACAAGATGCTTTCAAGTCAGGAAATCGGCACGCTGATTACCGCGCTCGGCGCCGGGATCGGCCGCGATGATTTTGACGTCGACAAGCTGCGGTACCATAAAGTCGTGATCATGACCGACGCCGATGTCGACGGCGCGCATATCCGGACATTGTTGTTGACGTTTTTCTTCCGCCAAATGCCGGAGCTAATCCGGCGCGGGCATCTCTACATCGCTCAGCCGCCGCTTTATAAGGTCAAGCGCGGGAAATCGGAACAATATCTTCTCGATGAGCCGGCGCTGGAAGATTATCTTTACACAGAGGGCGCCGTCGATGCGCAATTGCGCCTTGAGAGCGGCGAGGCGATTGTCGGCGCCGACCTTGCGGCGATGATCAGCGCGGCGCGCGAAGTGGGCGATATTATCGCAGATTTCCCGGCCCGGTTTTCGCGCGACGCCATTGTCCAGGCGGCGATCGCCGGCGCCTTGCGCGAGCCGGACAGCGACGAGGAAGCCGCAGCGCTCGCGGCGAAAGTCGCTGAACGACTTGATCTTATTGCGGAAGAATATGAGCGCGGCTGGCGCGGGGCGCCAGACGGCGAAGGCGGCTATGTGTTCGAGCGCGAGGTGCGCGGCGTCACCGAACGGGCGAGCCTGACGCGCGATATCCTGAAAAGCGGTGAGGCGCGCAAGGTTCAGTCCCTGATGGCGCCGCTCAGCGAAGTGTTTGAAAAACCCGTGATCTTTGAACGCAAAGACAACCGCGAAAGGCTTCATGGGCCGCGCTCGCTGTTGCGGACCGTGCGCGCCGCCGGCGCCAAGGGCGTCGACACCCAGCGCTACAAAGGCCTCGGCGAGATGAACCCCGACCAGCTCTGGGAGACGACGCTCGATGATAATGCGCGCGTCCTTCTGCAGGTGAAAATCAAGGAAGCCGACGGCGCAGACGATATCTTCTCGCGACTGATGGGCGATATTGTCGAGCCGCGCCGTGAATTCATTCAGGAAAATGCGCTGACGGCAGAGCTTGACGTCTAGCATTGAGAATGATTATCACTTGCGAAGCCGCTTTTTCACGCCGTCAGGCGTGCGCGCCAAGCCGGAAGGGCCTTTGATGAATCCTATGCAGCTCCGTCGGACGCTTGTGTCCGTTCATCTTTATCTTGCGGCGTTCCTCGCGCCCGCGTTCATCCTCGTTGCGGTATCGGGGGGGCTTTATCTGACCGATAACAAGGGCGGCACCGCCGACGTTGCGCTTGAATTGCCGGCGGGCGCGGCGCTCGATTTCAAGAGCGATACGCTGGAGGCGGACGTGCGCGCGCTTCTGGAAAGCGCTGGCGTCTCCCACAAGTTTGAATATTTGCGCGTACGCCCGACCGCAGTGCAAACGCGGCCGACATCGCGCGATTATGTTCAGTTCGGACAATCGCCCGAAGGGCTGACCGCGACCATGAAAAAGCCCGATCTCAATTACGCGCTGATCGAACTCCACAAAGGACATGGGCCGCGCGCTTTCCGGCTCTATCAGATTGCGGTCGCGGTTTCCCTGTTTTTCGTTGCACTTGGCGGCCTGACTGTCGGGTTATTGGCGCCGTCGTTCCGCAAGCAGACGATTGTAACGCTTGGCGCCGGCGCGCTAGTCTTCGGTTATCTCGCCTTCGCCGCGTAGGGACCAAGAGACGCTAGCGCGCGAATATTGCGAGGACGATGCTCACCGTCAGGATTGAAATGAGCGTCGTCACAGCGATCGCAGAGACGGTCTCTGCGACATAAACATTGTGCTGGCTCGCCATCACGTAACAGCCAATTCCCGAAGGGACGAGAACAAAGAGCGCCGCAGGGCCAATGAGCGCCGGATCGCTGACGCCGACGAGCGCCATCCCCGTCAACGTCAAGACCGGCAGGGCGATCATCTTGAAGAGCACGATTGCGCCCACTTTGCCGGCGATCTCGCCCATGGCGGGGAATTTGCGTGCGCCCAGAAAAAGCCCCATGGAAAAGAGCGCCGCGGGCCCGCCGGCGCGGCCGAGCAATTCAAAAAACGCAGCGATCGGGACGGGCAGCGCAAGGCCCGTCGCCTCGCGCAAGAGCGCAACGCCAATCCCCGCCAGCATCGCGGCCACGAGCGGATTTTTGAGCGACCGCGCGAGTGGCGCGCCGAGCTTTTGCAGAATTGATGTCCGCCCTGCGCCATCTTGCATCCCCGCCTCGCGCGGGCCAATCAACGCGGCGCCGATGGCGATCACAAATACGCCTTCCATCAGCATCAGGACGACATAATGCTCAATCCATCCGTCCAGCGATAAAACAATCGGCAGACCCAGAAAAACCGCATTGCCGAGAACCGAGGTGAGCGCTTGCGCGCCCGCTTCTTGTTCGCTGAGCGCAAAAAACCGTCGCCCGAGCGCATAGGCGGCGGCCATCACGGCGAGCGCCGCGGTCAGATAACAAAGCGCCATTTTGATATCGTCGCCGGCGGGCGGGTCGGCGCGCGAGGTCAGGCTGAAAAGCGCCGCCGGCATCGCGAAGAAAAAGACAAAACGGTTTAGCGCCTGGGCGTCAGCGGCCTCGGCGATTTTCACGCGGCCGGCGAACAGTCCGGCCAGAATAATCGCAAAAACCGGAAAGGCGATGGTGAGTACCGCAGACACTGCGCTCAGGCTCCAACGTCACATGCGCCCCGGGCGTGATTGCGCAACGTCGCCTGCCGGGTCTTCAGTGAACGCCGCCTGTGACGCTTACTTGCCGTCGTTTGGCGCCGACCGCCAGAATTTAATCGTTCGGCAGATTTTCTTGTTCGCGATGTCGGGGGAAATAATCAAACAGAGGCGGGAACGCGAAACGAATGCCGGGGGCTGGGGGGCGATGAAAAATACCGGACCCGCTTGCGCCGCCGTCTCTGCCTGATGACGAAACGGTAATCGGCGAATTGGGCGGGCGCGGGGAGAGATTAGGGCAATTTTGCGGACGGGTGAGATGTTATAAAACCACATAAAATCAACATCTTCAGCCGGATTTGCCGGGGTGCGAAAGGCGCTGGGTCAATCCGGGACACAGGCGCGGCGCTTGCCAAAGCGCAAGGCGCGCGGAAAGATGGTGCGCGATGAGTTCACGTCAAACCACGCCGACATCCGGGTCGGCTCGCCTGTCGCCTGCGCGCCGTACGCCGCCGGCGCGGGTCTCGTTCACCCGCCAGGAGCTAATGCGCATTCTCGCGATCTACGGTCAGTTCGTCGCCGCCGGCGACTGGCGGGACTACGCCATCGATGCGCTGGAGGATCGGGCGATCTTTTCCGTTTTCCGGCGCGCCAGCGACATGGCTCTTTATCGCATCGAAAAGCGGCCGTCTCTCGCCCGCAAACAGGGCCAGTGGGTGGTCACGTCAATGAGCGGGGCGATCCTGAAGCGGGGGCATGATCTGGCCCAGGTGCTGCGCGTTTTTGACCGTCAGCGGCTCAAGCTTGTGACGTGAGCGTTGCGGTCGCGTCGGCGACGGCGCCCGATTTGATGTGAAGGTCGCGCTGCGGAAAAGGAATTTCGACGCCCGCCTCTTTCAGTTTTTTGAAGATCGCCATCCGCAGCTGGCTCCTGACGCCGAGCCCGGAACCGATATCGCGAATAAACCCGCGCAGCTCAAAGTTCAGCGCGCTGTCGGCGAAGTCGCCAAAATAAATGAACGGCTCCGGATACGACAAAATCGCGGGATGCTCATCAGCGACCTCTTTCAACAAGGCTGCGACGCGCTCCGGGTCGCTGTCGTAAGAAACGCCGATCGGCACGATCACGCGGCCGATTTTGTCCTTATGCGTCCAGTTGACGACGGCGCTGGAGATCAACTCAGAGTTCGGCACGATCACGGATGCCCGGTCGAAGGTTTCAATTTCTGTCGAGCGGACGCTGATGCGCTTGACAAAGCCTTCACCGGATTGCGTCACGATCCAGTCGCCCACCTTGATGGGGCGCTCGAAAAGCAAGATCAGTCCCGAGACGAAATTATTGACGATGCTTTGCAGGCCGAAACCAATGCCCACCGACAGCGCGCCGGCGATGATTGCAAGGTTTGACAGATCAAACCCCAGAACGCCGACGCTTGCGGTGAACGCGACGATGAGACCGAGATAGCCGATAAGCGTTTTCAGGGAATTTTGAACACCGACGTCAATGCGCGATTGCGGAAAAATCCGCTCCTCGGTAGTGCGCTGGACCGTGCGTGTTGCGTAAAGAAGCAGGAGAAAGAGCGCGACAGCGCTGGCGATCCGGGCGATCGAAATCTCAAAGGCGCCGATTCGGAAACCGAAAAACGCATCGCTGACCCATGCGCGCACATCCGCCCATTCCGCTCCCAGAACCAAGAGCGCCGGCGGCACAAAGACGAGCATCGCCACGGCGTCGATAAAAAGCCCGATCCAGAAATAAAGAACGTGCTCGCCGCCGGTCTTGTCCTGATCCGACGTAAAATTGCGATCGAAAATCCGGACGCCCTCACGCAGGAGCGAACGCACCAGCCAGATCACGGCGGCGAGCCCGATCAGATAGTATGTCTTGGTCGTCAGATAGTGGCCGAAAGCGATATAGCCCGTCAGTACGGCGACGATCGTTGCAACAACGATCAGGCGCGCGAGCAGTCTGACGCGGGGCCAGAAGGGGCTTGGCTTTTTCGGTTTATCGCTAGTCGCGCCGGGGTCTTTTTCCATAAGCGCCGTCTTGCTGCGCCACAAAGTCCCCCGGCTTAATACGTAAAGGATCGCTGCGAGCGCCGTCGCTTCGCCCGCCTCGACGGC
>JBCBBT010000073.1:0-14402 GCA_038531315.1 Pseudomonadota bacterium | reverse complement strand
ATCAGTGCCGCGATTATTTTGACCTTCTCGTTCGGCTTCATCAATCTGCGCGGCTTCGCTCATGGCGCAGGGCTCGTCAGGCGCAGCGCACAGTCTTCCGGACCGGGTGAGATCACCAACTTTCAGGCCCTGAGCTCGGCGCTCTCGGGCACGGTCGGTCTCGGCAATATCGCCTCGGTTCCCGTGGCGATCGCGCTTGGCGGACCGGGCGCCGTCTTCTGGATGATCGTCGCCGGGTTTTTCGGCATGACGTCGAAATTCGCCGAATGCGCCCTCGCAGTGAAATACCGAAAGGTGCATGACGACGGTACGGTTTCCGGCGGGCCGATGTATTACATTGAAGATGTCTTCCGGCGCCGCGGCATGGGCGCCGTCGGCAAGATCGCCGCGGTGTTTTTTGCAGTGATGGCGATGGGCGCATCGATCAGTGTCTTTCAGGTTAATCAGTCCTATGAGCAACTCGAGCGCGTCACCGGCATCGATGCGCCGCTCACCTATGGCTTCATCCTTTCGGCGCTCGTCGCCATTGTTATACTTGGCGGCATTAAATCCATAGGGCGCGTCACGCGCATTCTTGTACCGGGCATGGCGGCTGTCTATCTGGTTGCTGCACTGATCATCATTGCCATGAACGCAGATACTTTGCCTGGCGTTGTCGTCGATATTGTCAGAGGTGCCTTCGGCTTTGAGGCCGCCGGCGGCGGTCTGATTGGTGCTTTGATCAATGGTATTCAGCGCGCGACCTATTCTAGTGAAGCCGGGGTTGGCTCCGCCGCGATTGCGCACGCTTCTGTTAAAACCGATGAACCGCTGACGGAAGGCTTTGTCGCGCTGCTTGAACCTTTCATAGACACCATCGTCGTCTGCACGATCACCGCCCTGGTCATTCTGACAACCGGCGCCCATCTGCCTTATCTCTATTCGACCGGATCGATCACCGGCATCACGATGACGTCCGCGGCCTTTGAGAATGTTTTCAGCTGGTATCCTTATATCTTGCTGGTTTCGGTAATCCTTTTTGCATTTTCAACACTGGTGACCTGGGCCCATTACGGAGCGAAAGCGGCTGAATATCTCTTCGGGCGCACCCGCGCGGTCGACGTTACGTTTAAGCTCGTTCTGTGTGCGATGTTATCGACAGGCGCCGCCATCCAGCTGTCGTCGATTATCGACTTTATTGACTCCATGCTGTTTGCAATGGCGATCCCGAATATCATTGCGCTCTATCTTCTGATGCCGGAACTAAAGCGCGACCTCAAAGCTTACGACGCGAGGTATCGCGCCTAGCCGCCAAACAAGACGCGCTTAACACCGCGCCTCCACGCCCCAGCCGACAGCGTCGGACCATTGACGAACGCCAAAGGATATGGCGCCGGGCGCGCCGTCCGGAAAATCCTCCGCCTGCGCATCGCTGGCGTAGAAATACTCAGGAGCGCCGGTCTCGACCGTTCTGACCGCCGCCGCGCCGTTGTAAATCG
The DNA here is from genome assembly GCA_038531315.1 of Pseudomonadota bacterium. Taxonomy (GTDB): domain Bacteria; phylum Pseudomonadota; class Alphaproteobacteria; order Caulobacterales; family Parvularculaceae; genus JAJFFW01. The sequence goes on along the minus strand of JBCBBT010000073.1, from coordinate 12,924 downwards.
TCACCTGATAGCGCTCGGATGTCTCCGCAAGCGGCGCCTCGCCTTCCCAGCTGTCGCCGCCGCGCCGGGTCCGCCGGATCCAGCGAAGCCGCGCGCCGTTCGGTTCGCGGCGCGCCGACAAGTGAACAGGCGCATAGGGCGTCAGGCCGCGCGCGGTGATCGCAATCGTTTTTTCCGTATAAAAATCGCTTTCCGGCGCGGCCCTGACAGGGCCTGCGGACCAGACAAACCCGATCCCGCGCAGCGACGGATCGAGCGAGGGCTGAACGAGCGACTGGCCGAGCACGACAACGCGCGCGCCAATGGCGGCGCCGGACGCCGCCTCACTCTCAGTGCCGGCCTGACCGCGCAAGAGCCTTGAGACGACCCAGCTTTGATCCGGCTGAAGCGCCGCGTTCTGAAACTGAAGGATTTCCCAGCCGCCGCCCGCCGTCTCAACAGCGATGGCGTTGGCGCCGGCGAAAACCGCCTCCTCGGTGCGCGACGCCAGAACCCCGCCATTAAGGCGCAAACGCAGCCCGCGCCGGTCCCAGCGTCCCGAAGCGCCCGCCGGCAAGGCGGTCTCAAGCCGGCCCATGGGCGTCGGCGCGGGCGCGCTCGCCGCCAGAACCGGCGCCGTTCCGTCCGCCGCGCGGTACAGCGCGACCCCGTCCGGCCAGGGCTCGGAAAACGCCGCCAGATAGGGCGCGCCCTCGTCGGCGTCGGCGGTGAAAAGCGGCAAATCCATCAGCGCCCAGATCGGTGCGCCGAACACCGGCGACGTTTGCGGCGCGCGAAACACAAGCGGGGCCGTCGGCGCATCGTATACGGACGGCGAAACGCGGACCGCCTCGATCTCGCGGGCCGCGCGGTCGGTGATATCGGTGATCCGGAAGAGCCGTGCGGTTTCGGCGTCGCCGGCGTCAAGTGCAATTGTGTCGCCGGGCTCGAGGGCGAGCGCGGAGGGCGCAAGTGAAAAGGTCGCCGTTTCGCGCATCACCGAGGCGTCAGCCAAAATAGACCGCGCGCGCGCTTCGGCTTCGGGCGGCGGCATCACGGCGGCGATTTCAGCGCCGGCCTCGCGCGCTGCGCCGGCCCCGCTATTGGCCGCGCCGGCGAGCGCCGGGTCCCGCGCTTCGGCGACCGCGGGGCCATAGTCGGCGCCCTCATCGATAAAGCCGAGCCGGAAAGCCGCCGGCAGATCGTTGTCGTCGCGCAGTGATGCGGTGAAGGCCGCGCCGTCGCCAACGGCGAAATCGCCGCCGGCGATCACTGCAGACGGCGTTGCGCCGCGCTGTTGAAAGCGCAGCAAACCGCTGGTTTCGACCATGTCGAACTGAAAAATATCCGCTAACGGATCGATCACTGCGCGCGGCGATAACGGCCGATCAATGATGTAGCCGGTGAGAACGCCTTCAAGCGCCGTCGTGTCGACGGTCAGGTCGCCGGCGAGAACCTCGACCAGAAGATCAAGCGGCGCGCGCCCGGCGCGCCCGTTCAGCCAGTGGCCCGTCGCCCAGGCGCCGCCGTCTCCCCAGACGCCGGTCAGCGCCGGAAAAAACGGAAACGGGCGTGCGTCCCAGCAATAAACATAGGTCCGGTCGATATCGATCATCGCCGCGCCGGTGAGCGGCGAGACCGGATTGGCCGCCTCGTCGCGCCAATAGGCGTGGATCGCTTCAATGAACCGGCGCTGGGCGAGATCGTCGCGGGTGCGGTTCGAATAATAGGGCGCCGCGCTTTCCGCGCTTTTCGGATCGATGAAAACGTTGGGCTGGTTCGCCGCCTTGTCGATCGCCGCCGCGCCCGCTTCGGTGAAGCGAAACGGTTTTGAGCGCGGGACCCAGGCCGTCGGCGCCGAATCGCGGACGCCGCCGGGGCGGTTGTGATGGGGATTTTCCCACCAGCCGCGCAAATCCTTGTAGCGAAAGATCCAGTCTTCCCCATAGGCGCCGTCGGAAATCGGGCTGCGGGTCTGGGCGTCGCGATGGTCCGCGCTCAGATAAAACCAGTCATAGCCCTCCCCGCCTTCAATATTGGACTGCAGGTAAGCGCGCTCATGGGGACCGGTAAAACCGGCCTCGGCGTCGCGGTGCGTAAAGCCGTCGCGCCAGTCGGCGAGCGGCATATAATTGTCAACGCCGATAAAATCGACGACCGGGTCCGCCCAGAACGGATCGAGATGAAAATAAACGTCGCCCGAACCGTCCGCTGGCTGATGACCGAAATATTCAGACCAGTCCGCGCCATAGGAAATCTTCACCGACGGCCCCAACACGGCGCGCACGTCATGGGCGAGCGCGATCATGGCGGCGACGGCGGGATAAGCGCCGGGGCCGGAGCGCGCCGTCGTCACGCCGCGCAGCTCCGAGCCGATGATAAAGGCTTCTATGGGCGCGCCGCCTTGCGTTGCGGCTTTGGCGAGATACGCCTGATGCAGAATAAACCGGCGGAAAGACCATTCCTCGGGGCCGGCGTAACTCACCGTGTCGCCCACAATCGAAAAATCCGCCGGGCGCGCGGTTCCAAAGAATGCGGCGATATCGCCCGCGGCGGCCGGCGAGCCGTCATTGGCGCCCGCCGTAATCCGCCCGCGCCAGGGATGGGCGGCCTGTTCGCCGCCCCCGTAAGGGTCCGGCAGCGCGTTGCCGAGCGGGATATCCATCAAAATGAACGGGTGCATCATCACGGCGACGCCGGCGTCCGTCATGGTGCGGATTGCTTCTATAACCGCGCGGTCGGCGGGCGTGCCGCCATAAGCCGGCGCGCCGTTCACGGTGCTGACGAGATGCGCGCTCTCGCGCGTCGCGCCGCCCGCCGTCCACACATATGGCGTTGTTTCTTTTATGGGCGCGTCAACGCCCGGCCTGATCGTGCACTGACCGGCCCTCAAATCGTCGCCGAACCAGGCATTGATCAACGACACGGCGCGCACATTCGGCAGGCTTGCGCGCAGGCTTTCAAAACTCTCCGCAAAGTCCGCGACGCCGGCATTGTTGTGGACGTTTTCGGGCGCTGTGACGCCTTCGCCTTCCTGGCGCAGGACCGGCGTTGTCCCGTAGACAAACTCGCCCGATCCCGGGATCATCGTCACCGCCGTTACGGCGTTTTCAAGCGCGGCGTCGTCGTCGCGGGCGAGGCGTTTTTCAACTTCGAAACTGAGCTGCGGGATCCGGTTGCCGAAATCAGCGAGCGGCATGTCCTCAAAGACGATATAGGCGAGACCGCGAAAAGCCGGCGCGCGCCCCTCAATGGCGTCGATTGTCGGATCGGGCGTCTGGTCTTCCGTACCGTGATAAAGTCGGAAATTAAAGCGCGACAGATCGAGCGGCTTGCCGTCGGCCCAGACCCGGCCGATGCGGTCGATCACGCCTTCGCAAAGGCCGACCGCAAACGAGATTGAATAGCGATAGTCGATGGTCGTTGTGCGCGCCGCAGGGCCGCCTTTGCCGCCCTGTGTTTCGGTGGTCTCGTTGCGGGTCTCTTTGAAATTCGCCGCCCAGATGATCTGGCCGGAAACCCGCGCGCGCCCGTAAACGCGCAACACGCCGGCGCCTTCGGTCGAGGCCTGGACGGTGAAGCTTTCAAGGCGCGGGCCCTCGACGGTGCGTTTGCGAGGACCGAATATTGCGCGCTCAACGGCGCCCGCAGCGAAACTTGCGGCGGTCGCGGCGGCGGTGCGCGCGATGGCGGCGCCGACGCCGGCCTGGCCGACGGCGCCGGCGACTGTTGAAGCAGCGGAAATAATCAATTGCGCCATGGGTCAGGCCTTTCTGGTCGCGGGGCCCGGCGCGCGGGCGACAGCGGGAAACAAAAATGCGCCGGCGAGCCGTTCGCGCCACCAGCGTCCGTACCAGCCTTCAATGACGGCGCGGCCCGCATAGGCGTGAATGAAGCGGTCAGGCGCGGTCAGGATGCCGCAATGTTTGGCGGGCCCGTTTCTCACGATACGGAAGATCAGGACCGCGCCCGGGGCGACGCCGGCGGCGGGAAGGAGATTGCGGCGCGCCGCCTCAAGGAGCGGCTCGCTTTGGTCGCGCGCAAGGGCGCGTTCATTAAAGTCGGGCGCATAGGGCGGCGGGCTTTCCGGCTCTCCCCCATAAAGCTCGCGCCAGACGCCGCGGATCAGCCCGAGGCAGTCGCTGCCCGCGCCTTTCGCCGAGGCCTGATGGATATAAGGCGTGCCGAGCCAGCCGCGCGCCGCCGCTATCACCTGCGACGGCGGGGCGCCGCCATCTAGAGGCGCGTCTTTGTCTGGCGGCGCGCCCCCATCTAGCGGCGCGCCGGGCAAGGGGAATTTTTCATGCAGGCTCATCGGCGGCGGCCTCCGTCGAGCGCCTCGCCGCGGGCGGGATAGGAAACCGCAAAATCATTGCCCGGCATCAGGTGGAAACCGCGAAAATTGACGAGGTTTGAAAATTTGTCCCGGCAGGTTTCGTGGCGTTTGTCGCATCCGGCGATGATCGCGAAGGCGTCGCCGACCTTGATCGGCGCGCCAGCCGGCAACCAGAGCGTAACCGACGCGTGTTCGCCGGCGCGTGCGTGCGTCTTTACAAAAGCGCTGAGGTCTTGATTGGCGCCGCTGGTCCAGTCGAGCCGTCCGTGCTCGAACCATCCGTCTTCAAATCCCGCGAGCCCGCTTGCGGTAAAACGTTGCTCGTCGATCACGGCGGCGACGACGCCGGTTGCCCCGAAGGCGGAGTCGGCGATATCGACGCCGCAGCGCGCATCGCCAAGAAGCGCATCGCACTGGCGTTGATAGACGCGCCCCGACGGTCGGTCGAGGAGCGAGGACTGGCCGCGTATCTCCGCCGCGAAGGTTTCCCCGTCCGGCCCGCGCGCCGCGCGCACCTCGCCGATGACGCCGCGCCGCAAAAGCAGGCGCTGATCGACATCGGCCCAGTTGACGCGCCAGATCTCGACGCGGGCGCCGTCATAGCGCCCCGCCGCAAGATCCGCCGCCGACAACCGATCCGAGCGTAAAGCCCCTTCGATCTCGGTGTTATCGACCGCCAGGTCGGCGCTCGCCGTCATCGCCGCGCCGTCGGCGCCGGTCTCCGGCTCGAACGCCGCGCCATCGAAGACGAGTGCGCGGTCGTGATCGGTAAAGCCGAGGACCGCGCCGTCGCGGCGCGTCACCCGCCAACAATGACAAAGCGTTGTTGCGCCGGATTTCAGATGCGCGTCGAAAGCAGGATCAAGCGCGCGCATCAGGAAAGCACCTCGATCAGCGGGATCGACGGGATATCGCCGGCTTTCCACGCCGCGAGATTAATGCTGAGGTCGTCCGTGTCAAAACGAACCGGCGTATCGAAGACGAACCCCGCGGTTACAAGCGCGCCCGACGGCGGCGCATCGGCGAATGTTACAGCCCCCGTCACGGGGTCGAGCGTGTAGCCCTCGCCCGGCGTCAGCGGCGCGCCGTCAACGGCGACCGCAACGCTTGCGGCGACCGGCTTGGTGATCGCGCGCACATAGGCGGCGGGCCCGCTCTGATAGGTTTTTTGCAGCTGAAAGACGGTTTGGGTCCCGTCGCCGGTCCCGATCAGCTGGTCGCCCGCCGCCGGGGCCGCGTCCAGCGCCGATGATTTGTGGTCGAACGGATCGCGAAACCGAAACGAAAAGAGCCGGCCCTGACGCGCTTCGAAAAATGCGATCACCGCCTCAATATCGCGCAGCGACTTGACGCCGTAACCGGCGTTAAACCGCCGGCGCGATCCGGCCCAGGGGCTGTTGCGTTCTTCATGGCCGGAGCGCAAGGCGACGATTTCGGTGCGCCGCGTCGGTCCGCCCTCTGAATTGAGCGCGATATCGACGGGAAACAGAACATCATGAAAAGACATGGCCGCCCTCACAGATTACGTTGGCCGCGCCCGACGGCGCGCGCGAGCGCCGCGGCGATCTGGGCGTCGGAGCGGCGAAAACCCTCCGCATCCCGGACCCCCGGCAAGGCGATGTTGACGGTGACGCCGCTATTGCCGGAAAGCGGCGTAATTGTTCCGCTGGCGGAGGGCGTGAACATTTCCGGTCCGCGCTCGCCGACCAGAAACGAGGCGCCCGGCGCGACAAAGCCGCCGCCGGCGCGCCCGCCGCCGAAAACGCCGGTGAGGGCGTTCGTTAAAAGGCCCTCAATCGGGCGGCGCACGAGACTGTCCACCAGATCGCGGGTCAGCGCGCGGCCGAGGGCGCGCAGCGAAAACGAGCCCGTCCGTGCGGCCCGCGACAGCGACGTCTCGATTGTGCGCGCCGCCGAACCGAAGGCGTCTTCAATGAGGGCGGCCGCGGGCGCGATCTCGTCGCGCGCAATGCGGTCAATCTCGGCGCTCGCCTCCGCGAGCCCGGCGGAGACTTGTGAGGCGTCGACGGAAATATTGATGTTATTGTCCATAATGCGTATCCGGATAAAGTGCGCGCAGCGCATCAAAGCCGGCGCGCGTCAGCGTATGTTGAGAACCATTTGACCGGGCCGGCGCGATCAGCCAGCGCCATTCGTCCAGGCTGAGCGCCCAGAAATCGTCGGGACGCATGCCGAGAACCGCGACGGCGAAGTGAAACCACTCGGCCCAGGGCAGTGAGGCGGCGGACCCGGTCATGCGGGCGCCTCGTCTTGCGCCGGCGCTTCACAATGCTGAGGGGGCTGTGCAAGCGCTTTGAAGGCGTCTGCAATAGCGGCGGAAGCTTCGGCGAGGTCGATGTCGGCGGCTTTCAGCGTCTCGACCGCCAGCGCCCCTCCGCCGCCCGTAATCAACGCCTGCAAGATGATAATCAGATCGCTGACCGACGGTTTTGAAAGCCGCGCTTTCAACGTCTCGAAGTCGCCGCCGCCGACCACGTCTTCAATGGCGGCGAGCGCGCCGAGCGTCAGGCGCAGGCGATGGCGTTCGCCATTGATGGAGACTTCCGGGCAAGCGCCGGGCGCCGCGGTCATGACGCTTCTCCGGTGAAGATAAGCGCGCCGGCCGATTCAAGCGCCATCGAGACCGAGGCTTCGCCGTTGAATTCCCCGCCATAATCGAGATTGGCGATCAGGAAGCGGCCTTCAATGACGCCGAACCCCGGAATGACGATCCGCCAGACGCGCGCGGCGCCGGCGAAGAAGGCGGCGCGGATTTCCGCCGCGCTCGCATCGTTCAGGAAAACGCCGGCGCCCGCGACCGAGGCCTGACGAATACCGGCGCCGGCCAACAACTCGCGCCATCCGCCGACGGATTCAGCGTGGGTGACGTCAACGGTCTGCGCGTTCAGCGACAAGGACCTTGTGCGCAGGCCGGCGACAGTGGTGAAATTTTCCGGCGATCCGTTATCGCCGATCTTGAGCAGAAGATCTTTTCCAGCTTGTGCAGTCATGGAATATCGTCCTTATACGGTTGGAAGAGGGTCTGGGTGCGTGACGGCGCGGAACCGGCTGACGCCTTCAAAAATACCGTTATCACCGCGCGGAAAGATGTCGGCGAAGACAAAGCGCAACGTGACAAGGCGCTGTCCGGGGATCACGAGCGGCGCCTCCTGGAGCGCGTCATAGACGGCGTTGAGGATCTGTTTGACTTCGCGGCGGCCTTCGTAGCGCGAAAAAACATGCAGGCGCAGCTCATGTTCAAGCCCGCCGGGAACGCCGGGCCAGACGCGTACGCGCGTCTCGCCGAGCGTCAGATAGGGAAAAGCCGCGCGCGGCGGCGGCGCATCAAAAATGCGCGGCGGATCGCCGGCCAGACCCTGCAGGTCCGCATCGCCGGCAAGGCGCGCATAAACCGCTTTTTGAAGCGCCCAGGCAAATCGATCGGTCATGATAGCGCCGCCTCCGCCCCGGCGACTTCCTCGCAAACAAGCGTCACGCGGCGCTCGCGCGTATCGGCGCTTTCGATGGACATGATTTCAAAAACGCATGCCTCAAAAGCGAGGAGATCGCCCGGCGCCAATTCAAGCTGCGCGGCGTGGGCGGCCCGCGTCGTCGCGGCGATGCGCTTTAACCGCCGCCGCCCGCCTTCGCCGCGGGGACCAAGAAAATCCTGCGCCGTCGTCAGCCGCTCAACGCTCGCCCACACCGCCTTATCGGCGCTGAGCGTGGGCGCGCTGGCGCCGCCGCCGAGATCGGCGGTCTGCGTCCGGCGCAATAAGATGAGCTTGTTTTTCAAGGCGCCGCTCATAGCCGCGCCTCCCGGAAGGGCGCGAGCAGCGCATCGACGGTTTGCGGAATGGCGAAGGTGCGCTCCACCGACGCCGCCTCGCGATTTTCATAGAAATGCGCCGTCAGCAGGCGGATCGCCTGAAGGATCCCCGCCGGAACCGCATCGACGGACGACCAGCCAGCGGTGAAATCGATACGCACCCCGCCGGCGGCTTTTGCAGGCCGCGGCCAGACGCCGGTCCGCACGATCCGGCCGGAGAGCCCGGTGACAATATCAAACGTCCCCGCAGGCGGATGAATGACGCTGTCATTCGGCCCGACAACGGTCACGGCTTCAACGCTGATCAGCGGCCGCATCGGCAAGTAAACGGGCCGCGCCGGCGCGGCGTCGAGGCTCAAACGCCATTGCTGCGTCGTCAGCGCCAGTCCGGCGCGCGCCTCGACCGACTGGCGCGCCGCGACGCCAAGCGCGGCGATCAGCGGGTCCTCGTCGGTGTGGGCGACACGCAAATGCGCCTTTAAATCGTCGAGAGATATCGGCTCGCCCGCAGGCGGGGCGATCAGGGTCAAGGACATGGCGTCCTCCCTTCAGGAAAAAGAACCTTGAGATGATGGCGGGGCATCGCTTCCACCGGCGTTGGAGCGCCGGCGGAAGCGACGGGCGACACGCCGCGAGACTAGCTCGCCGCGAAGCGCAACACTTTGATGGCGTCGAAATCCTGAACGCCGCCGCCGACGCGCTTTGTCGTATAGAAAAGCACGTACGGTTTGGCCGAATAAGGATCGCGCAGAACGCGCACGCCGACGCGGTCGACAATCAGATAACCGCGCTGGAAGTCGCCAAAGGCGATCGAGGCCGACCCCGCGCCGATATCCGGCATGTCTTCAGCTTCCGTCACCGGATAGCCCATCAGCCGGGCCGGCTCGCCGGCGGTCGTCGAGGGTTGCCACAGATAATTGCCGTCGGCGTCCTTGAATTTCCGCAATTGTCCGAGAACGGACCGGTTCATCACAAACCGGCCATTGGCGCGGTAAGCCTGTTTCGGCGTGTAAATCAGATCGACCAGCACATCGGACGGATCGCTGGCGGGGAAACCGCCGTCGACACCGGTGGCGAGAGACCCGATTTCGGAAAACCCGCGCGTTGCTTCATCGCTGATCGGGTAGCTTAAAAAGCCGCGCGGCTGGTTGACGCCGTCGCCATTGATAAAGGCGGCGCCTTCCTGAATGGCGAACTCGGTCTGGACTTCATCGGCGAGCCACTGCTCGATATCGACGACGCTGTCGTCAAGCAGGGTCTGGCTCGCCGCCGGCATGGCGTAAAGCTCCATGGTCGGGAAGTCGTAAGCCGACAATGTGGGCGCCGCTGTTTCCGGCCGCACGCCCGTTTCCCCGACCCAGCCGGCGACGCTGTCGCCCTGACTGATTGGTTTACGGAAGGTGTTGCCGCCGATCTGGCGCACGGTCGCGATTTGGCGGATGGGCGAGATATCCTGGACCGACGCCGTAATCATGCGTTCGGTTTCTTCCGGCGCAAGATAACCGCCTTCAGGGTCGGTCGCCGTTGAGAGCGATTTCGCCTCCAGCGCGTGCAGCGCCGACGGATCGCCCGAGCGGACATAGCGATTAAACGCGGTTTTGCGCTCATCGGGCGCGAGCGTCGGCGCGCCGAGGCCCGGCCGGCGCGCGCTCAGCGCGAGACGGTCGATAGCCGATTTGTGTTCGTCGAGGGCGCCGTTGATGCGTTCGACTTTTTCTTCGAGCAGCACATCGCCGGCGCGCTGTTCGATGGCGTCAAGGCGCGCATCATTGGCGTCTTTGAAATCCTTGAAGGTTTTCAGGAACTGCGTCATCGCAGCTCTGACTTCCGACGGCGCGGCTTTGGTTTCACAGGCGCCGGTCGTTTCGATGGGGGTCTCGTTACTCATGAACTTACTCCTTACTGAGACGTTTCTTGGGGTGGTGTGTCGGGTGTTTTGCGTGGTTAAGCGGCGCCTCCTTTATGCAGCGGGGGCGAGGATGGCGCGGGCGCTTCTGAGACTTTCCGCAAAGTGGTCTTGCGCCAAATGGTCCTGTGCCAAATGGCCCTGTACAAGTGACTCTGGGGAGAGCGTGTCCTGGCGGCGCGCCGGTTTCGGTTTGCCGACCTTGAGAATGCGGGCGGCTTTGGCCATCGGGAACGTGACGACCGAGACTTCCCAGAGCGCGGCGCGCGTGATGCGCCGGCCGCTCGCGGTTTTGGACGCCGTGACGGTCTGGAAGCCGATTGAAAGACCGTCGATAGCGCCGCCTTCGAGCAAGGCGTAAACCTCGCGCGCGCGGTCGGAGTTCAACAACAACTCGCCGCGAATAAAGAGCCCGCGCGCATCTTCGCGCAAAGAGAGCCAACGCCCGATGGGCTGGGCGGCGTCATGCTGGTAGAGCATGCGCACGGGGCCGTCGGTCCGCCCCGAAATCGTTTGCGCAAAGGCGCCGGGCGCGATCACATCGCCATTATCGTCGGCGCTGTTGAAGATCGACGCATAGCCTTCGATCTCGGCGGCGTAATATCTGTCGGTCACTGGGCATTCTCCCGGTTCTGATCGATTTTCTCTTCGATGCGGATGAGCGTGGTCCGCACCGACTTCACCTGTTCTTCAAGGCGCGCGGTGCGCACGATCAGCATCTGGCTGGCGTCAACGCGCGCTTCGAGCTGATTGATGCGTTCGGCCGCGCCGCCGGCCCAGATCAGCGCGAACGCCGACTGGACGATGAAGGCCGCGCCGACGGCGACCGAAATGCGCAGCTCGGCCGGGCGCGCGGCAATGGCGGCTGTTGCGGGGTGTTGAGATGGGTCAGTCATTGGCCGCCTCCGCACCCAACGCGCCGCTTTGCGGCAAGCCGAGAAGGTTGCGCTTTTCCTCCGCTGACAGAAAATCTGCGCGGGCGATGCGCGCCCAGCGGGCGTCGCGCTCGGCGGACAAGGCGTCGACATCGTCCGTGTCGCATTCAAGGACGACCCCGCCCATCTGCGGGCCGAGCCACGCGGACAGCGCCGCCGCGGTCTTTTTCACGAGCGGCAGGACGGTCTGTTTCCAGAAAGCAAGGTTGGCCTCCCGGTAATTGGCGTAGGTGTTGTCGCCCGGAATGCCGAGCAACATGGGCGGCACGCCGAAAGCGAGCGCAATGTCGCGCGCGGCGCCGTTTTTGGCCTCAATGAAGTCCATATCGGCCGGCGACAACGACATCGCCTTCCAGTCGAGGCCGCCGTCGAGCACCAGCGGCCGGCCCGCATTATGCGCGCCCTGATAGGCGTCGGCGAGTTCCGATTTGAGGCGTTCAAATTGTTCCGCTGTCAGATTTTCAGCGCCCTCAGGGCCCGCATAGACAAGCGCGCCGGACGGGCGGGCCGCATTGTCGAGGAGCGCCTTGTTCCAGGCGAGCGCCGCATTGTGAAGATCAACGGCGCCGGACGCCGCCTCCAGCGGCGACAGACCGTAATGATCGTTGGTCGGATGAAAGAGCTTTAAATGAAGGATCGCCGGCGCCGCGCCGTCATTGCGGAACGTCACAGTGCGCCCGCCAACCGTATAGTCATAAGCTTCCGGCCAGCCGGCCGCGCCGATGCGCGCTTTCATGCGGTCAGGGCGCAGGGCGAATAATTCACGCGGGACCCCGTCAAGGCTCACCGCTTCCAGATATGCGTTGCCCGCGGTTTGGAGGGCGCCGTAAAACGCCTCCATCAGCTCCGCGCCCGACTGGGCCTGATTGGGCCGGGACAAAAGCGTCAGCACCGGATGATCGGTGAGGACGGCGCCGTTGCGGCGCGCGCGCAGCGTCACCGAAGCGGCGGCTTCCGACACCAGCCGGATGCAGCGATAGGCGATGACGTTGCGTTCAAAACCGGCGCGGGCGAGCGCGGCGTAATTGCGCGGCGTCCAGACCGGCGCTCCGGGGCGCGACAACGCCACCATGGCGCCGAGAAGCGGGCCCGTCGCGCTCTGCTTTTCTTCGCACGCAGCGACCGCATCAGCGCTCTGGGGGCGCTTGCCGAACGGTTTTTCCGACAGACCGGATTTTTGCGCGGACTTTTGTGCGGATCTTTGAGCGGATTGATTTTTCATACCGTGTACCAACTTATGATCTGGATGCGTCAGTTGAGACTTTTGACCGAAGGGCGCGATGGCGTGCGCAACATGAGGTCGCTCAGCGCCCAGACGAGCGCGTCGAGGCGGTCGGGGCTCGTCCCGCCCTCGCCGGTAAACGACGTCATCTGCGCTTCAAGCACGGGGAATGCGCCGACATGGCGGACCCGCATGCGTTCGTAAAGCGCCGCTACCGGCTCGGCCCTGAGGCGTTTGCCGCGGCTGGCGCGCACTTCCCGGATTGCCACGCTTGGGTCGACCTGGGCGATCACGGTGCGGACCATATCGCCGCCCTGATTGACCTCGACGACAAGACGGTCGGCTTCAAATTCGTGATAGGCGGCGACGGCGCGCTCGGCCCAACCGCGCGGCGACAGCCCGCCCACGGACCGGTCCGCCAGCACAAAGCCGGTCGCCGCGCCGTTGATTTGCGTGGCGCCCGCGACAACGATGCCGCATTCGTCCGCATCGGGACCGGCGGTCGCCGGCGGGTCGACGGCGACGACAATGCGATCAAGCGCCGGCGCCGCAGAAATCCGCGCTGTTTCAATGAGATTATGGCTCCAGAGCGCGCCGGCGACCGCGTCAATGATCTCGCCGTTCAACTCCTGACGGCCGAGCGCGGTGCCTTCATAAGCGCGGACAATTTCGCTGAAAAACGTCTCCGCGAGATTTTCGGCGTTGTCGTAGGATGAC
>JBCBBT010000072.1:0-14455 GCA_038531315.1 Pseudomonadota bacterium | reverse complement strand
AGCATAACGCCGCATCGAACGGGCTAATCCCGAAATCGTAAGAACCATTTGCCCCCCACCGGAAACGCCGCATAAACGGCTAAGATGGCGGCTGCATTCAGTCTGCGTGGCGACGCTTCGCCGCCGCCAAGAAAGAGCCAGCCCGCAGTGGAAAATGACCTCTGCGAGCGCCAGATTCCAATGACAAGCGCCTGAAACCCATCGAATGCGGCGTGTTCGCATTTGACCCATTGCGCGCCATGGCGATGTTGTGGATAAAATCCCCTCTAACTGCGCCCCCTCAGCTGCGCTGAATGAGTGACGCTGACCGTTTTTGAAGCTGGCTGTGCTTTCAACCGCCGCCCATGGCGCGCACTTGTTCGACGCGAACTGGTGCGACGCAAACTGGTGCGACGCGAACCGGTGCGGCGCGGTCTGGCCGGGCCAAGCGTTTGAGGGCCGCGTCACCAAGCCATTGCTGTCAAATTTTGGCGCGGCATGGGACTTGAAGGGAACCCAGACGACACGCATTCCGCCCGCCCCCGCGAACGCGTCAGCGCCGTCTGGCGACATTAAGGCTTGCTGCAAGTGGCGATTGGCATCATTTCATGATGACATTGCTGACGGTTCAGGAACAACACACCATCCACGGTAGCGGCCGGATAAAACCTCCATGATTTCCCTCGATAATTCAGAACGCGTCAAAGGGTGGCTGTTTGGAAAGGCGTTGCCGTTCTGGGCTGAGACCGGCGCGGACAAAAAGTTTGGCGGCTTTGTCGAACAGCTTGGCTTCAACGGCTCTGACGCCGCGGCGCCGTACAAGCGGGTGCGCGTGACCTGCCGGCAGGTTTATTCGTTCGCCCATGCAAAATTGTTGGGCTGGGACGACGCGACCGGTTTTATTCACGACGGCGCGGAATTTCTCGTCGCCAAGGCATGGCAGGGCGACGCCGCAGGATTTGCGCGGCGCCTCAACCGTGACGGGTCAGTGCTCGACCCGACGCCTGATCTTTACGAGCATGCGTTTGCCATTCTGGCGTTTTCGTTCGCATATCGCGCGACGGGCGAAGGCGCCTATCGCGACTGGGCGCTCAAGACATATGACTGGATTGACGCCCATTTGCGCGACCACAACGGCGAGGGCTTTTGGCATCAGCGACCGCCGGAAGGCCCGCGTCAACAAAACCCGCACATGCACCTCACCGAGAGCAGCCTCGACGCGCTGCAGGCGACGGGCGACGCGCGATTTCGCGCGCTCGGAACAGAACTGACAACGCTGTTTCACGATCGCCTGTTCGATCACAATACGAAGACGCTCACCGAGTACTTTGACCGACAATGGCGCCCTGCGGCAGGCGAAAAGGGTCTCATCGTTGAGCCCGGCCATCAGTTCGAATGGGCATGGATTTTAAGCCGCGCGATGCGCGAACTCGGCGCCGGCGACGTCGGCGTCATTCACGCGCTGGTGGAAACCGGCGACCGTCTGGGGCTCAATGCCGCGACGGGCGCTGTCATGAACCGGGTCGCCCGGAACGGCCAGCCTCTCGACGCCGGCTCGCGCAGCTGGACGAACACGGAACGCCTGAAGGCGTTAATCGCGCTGGCCGAACAAGGCGACGGCGCAACAGCCGAACAGATCGACGCGGCAATCGACCTTCTGTTCACGCACTTTTTATCGTCGCACCACGGCAAAGACATTCCCGAAGGTGCGTGGATCGATGAGATTGACGCCGCGGGCGCGCCGGTGTCGGAGACAATTCCCGCGTCAATCTTTTATCATTTCATGCTGGCCTTCGCCGAAGTTTTGCGAGTCGGCGACGCACAGGGCGAAGCCGGGCCGAAAGCGCCCTGACAAACTATTCAGACCTTATCCGGTCCGACGCGGACAACAGCTTTACCGAAATTATCGCCCTTGAAGAGCCCGAGAAATGCTTCCGGCGCCTTGTCGAGGCCTTCGTAAACAGACTCGCGAAACTGAATCTTGCCTTGCGCGAGAAGCGGCGCGACGTCGCTCGCAAAATCACTGGCGAGATGCATGTAGTTTGAGACGATAAAACCCTGCGCAAGAACGCCGCGGCCAATCATGTTGATAAGATTGCCCGGTCCCGCTTCCATTTCGCGGTTGTTGTACTGAGCAATCATGCCGCACAACGCAATTCGGCCGCCGAAAGCGATAACATTGAGCGCCGCTTCGAGATGCATGCCGCCGACATTTTCAAAGTAGCAATTGACGCCCTTGGGCGCGGCCTGCGCCAGCGCTTTGGTGAGCGCCGTCGCATCTGGATAATTCTTGTAGTTCAGCGCGACGTCGCAGCCGCCCTCTTTTTCTAACCACGCGCATTTTTCGTCCGAGCCCGCCGATCCGATAACGCGCATGCCGTAATGCTTGCCAAGCTGACAGACGAGCGAACCGACAGCGCCGGCCGCGCCGGACACAAAGAGCGTTTCGCCTTCTTTGGGTTTCAGGATTTGCGTCATGCCGGCCCACGCGGTCATGCCGGGCATGCCGAGAACCCCGAGATAGGCCGAAAGGGGCGCGACATTCGGATCGACCTTCGTCAGCGCCTCGGGCGCGGCGACATGATATTCCTTCCAGCCGCCCTGAAAACCGACGACATAATCGCCTTTTGAAAATCCGTCGGCTTTCGATTCGATGACTTCGCTCACTGCACCGCCTTCAAGCGGCTCGTCGAGAGAAAACGCCGGAATATAGCTTTTGATGTGAGGGTTCATGCGTCCGCGCATATAAGGGTCAACCGACATCCAGACGGTGCGCAAAAGCACCTCCCCGTCGCCAGGTTCGCGAACCTCAACGTCGCGTGTCTCAAAAAGGTCGGGCGCCGGGAGCCCCTTCGGATAGGCCGTCAAAAAAATCGCATTGCCTTGTCGCGCGCTCATGGGGGCTCCTCCTAAATTGGCGCGCCTTCATGACGGCCAGAATTCTTTCCCACTTTTAATCGCACAGAATAAGCCGCTGTCGCAATCGCGCAGCGCAGCCCTTGAAAGCCCGCCAATTGCCGGCTGGAAGAGCGCTGACGCCGCAATAATGCCAGATTTCATGACTGCAAATGCCTCATCGGCGCCAAATTTCCGCCTTGCGTCAGGGCGATATTCGCTAAGGCTACTTTGGGAATTCTAACACGGGCGATGTGGCGTTTCTTTTCGCGCCCCTATTCGGAGAAGAACAATGAAAAATATGCTGATTGCAACTGCGACGCTCGCGCTCGCCGCGACGGGGTGTCAAACGACCGGTGAAGGCGCGCTTACGGGCGCCGCCGTCGGTGCGGCGGCCGGCGCTATCGCCGGCGAAGTGTTCGCCGGTCGGCCGGGTCGCGGCGCGGCCTACGGAGCGGCGATCGGCGCCGCCCTCGGCGCCTATGAAGGCTGCTCGCGCGCCGGCACGTGTTTTGGACGCGCCCGCGATCACGGCCAGCGTCGCTATGACCGCCGCTATGGTCGCTACTACTATAACGACCCGGAATATGGCGACACCTATTGGGAAGACGGCGAATTCCGCGGCTATGGCGGTCGCGGCGGTTACTAACGGGACTGGCGGCCAAAATGCGTCGGCGGCGCGCGCCTCGCCAACAAGATGAAGCGCGCGACCGCCGTCTTTGGGGGAAATAGGCCCTGCTTTAGGACGAAGCAGGCCTATTTTTTTGCCTATCGTTCATTCGCCCATTCAAGCTATATCATTCAAGATGTATACTGACGAATAAAGACGCCGCTGCGCGCGACATCCTCTTTCGCCTCCGGCATCAACGTGTGAAAGTAAGGCCAGATATGCGCAAGGCCGTCACGTTTGACGAAGGAAACATTAACGCCTTCGCGCTCAGCTTTTTTTACCAGCCGGGTTGCGTCGTCATAGAGTATCTCACTGGTTGACGCGAAAACTAACATCGGCGGCAGCCCGGCCATATCGCCGTAAAGCGGCGAGGCGCGCGGATCTTTCGTCGCCAGGTCGCCCGCGTAATTGATCGCGCCGAGGCGGACACTTTCCAGCTGAAACATAACGTCTGATTGCGCATTGCGCTCAGCCGATGCGCCCTCAACGGCAAGGTCCGTATAGGGTGAATACAAGACAGCCGCGCCGGGAAGCGGCTGCCCGCGCTGGCGCAGCGCCTGTAAGGTCGCCAGCGCCAGTCCGCCGCCGGCGCTATCGCCCGCAATCGCGATTTGCGACGGCTCATAATCGCTTGCCCTCAACCATTGATAGGCCGCAAGGGCGTCTTCGATGGCGGCGGGACAGGGGTGCTCAGGCGCGAGCCGGTAATCCAGCGAGAAAACGTCCGCACCGGCGGCCTTGGCGAGCGGAAATGTGAGCGAGCGATGGGTGCGCGGCGAGCCGAAGACATAGCCGCCGCCGTGCAAATAGAGAATAACGCGCAAGCGCCCGTTGCGTGCGGGCTCGGTTTGCTCAGGGCGATGCCATTCGCCGGAAACCGGCCCGCCGATGGTCTCCAGCGCCACATCTTTCGGCAAGCCCGGCACAAGTCGTTTCTCAAAAATCGAGCGCAGTTTAGGCGCTTCAATCTCATGCAGCGGCAACCGTTTCATCGTTGTGCGGAGATACCGATTGACGAGTTTTGCGCGCAGGCTGGGCATAAAGGCGACCTTTCCGGGTTGTTGCCATTGTCTTTGCGGCGCCGCGGCGCGCGCCCCGCGCCGCAGCTTGTCGCTGCTTGTCTAGCGCCCTCGCGTTACAGCGGGATAATTCTGACGCGGCGCCTTTCGTCGCGGCGGCGACCGCGTCACGGATTTTCGTAAGGCGCAACGGTTTGTTCTATGCGGCCAAAAATAGTTTTGCCGGCCTCATCCTTCATATGGATCGCAACTTTATCGCCGAACGACATAAAAGGTGTCTTCGCCGCGCCGCTATTGATTGTCTCAATCATTCTGATTTCGGCGATGCAGGAATAGCCGTCGCCGCCTTCGGCGATCGGCTTGCCCGGACCGCCGTTGAGTTTGTTGGAGACAGTCCCCGATCCAATGATCGTACCGGCGCAAAGGGGACGCGTTTTGGCGGCATGCGCAATCAGTCGCCCAAAATCAAAAGTCATATCGATGCCGGCATTCGCCTTGCCGAAGGGCGCGCCGTTATAATCGACGAGGAGCGGCAAATGCAGCTTGCCCTGTCGCCAGGCGTCGCCGAGCGCGTCAGGCGTCACGGCGCATGGGCTAAAAGCCGAAGAAGGCTTGGACTGAAAAAAGCCAAATCCTTTCGCAAGCTCGCCCGGGATCAGCCCGCGCAAGGACACATCGTTGACCAGCATCAGCAGCCGGATATAGCCGCCGGCTTGTTCGGCGCTGACGCCCATCGGCACATCGCCGGTGATCACGGCGACCTCGCCTTCCATGTCGATGCCCCAGCCCTGATCGCTCGCCATCACAATATCGTCGCGGGGGCCGAGAAAACTATCAGAGCCGCCCTGATACATAAGCGGGTCTTCATAGAAACTTTCCGGCACCTCAGCGCCCCGCGCCTTACGTACGAGCTCGACATGATTGATATAAGCTGATCCATCCGCCCACTGATAAGCGCGCGGCAAGGGTGAGGCGCAATCGTGCTCGTGAAAACGCATCTCAGGCGCGCCGCCGGTCTCAAGGCTGCGCGAAAGCGCTTCCAACTTCGGCGCCGCTTCATCCCAGTCGTCGAGCGCCGCCTGCAGCGTCGGCGCGATCAACCCCGCATCGCTGCAGCGCGTCAGATCATTGGAGACGACAACAAGCGCCCCGTCGCGGCCGCCTTTGAGCGAAGCAAGTTTCATGGTCGGTCCCTTTCGTTCCGGCGCGCACTGGACGGGGGCGCGGCGACTTTCGTCTGCCCTACCATGCCCATCGCGGCGCTATTGGCAAGCGTTAGCCGAAACCCTGCGCGGAAGCTTTCCACAACGGGTAGAAGCCGCGCGCCGCCCTAAACGCCGGCCTGGGCGCGCACGCCGAAGATCTCGTAATGAGCCGCGCGTTCGTCCCAGCGGGCGAGAACAGCGCGCGCAATGTCGGGCACGTGCGCGAGCTCATAGTCCTCGCCGGCGAACGCCATAATCGCCTCAAGCGATTCGAACCACATTACTGTTGCAAACTCGACCTCGTTTCCAAGATCGCGCCGCATCATTTCGATCCGACGAAACCCCGCAATCGCGCGCGCCTCGATCCCCGGGATGACGACGTCCGTTAAAACGCTCTGATAGCGCGGGGCGTTTTCCGGCGTCGTCCAACCACGCCAATATCGACAGATCATCGCAAATTCCTCCTTGTCTCGCTCGGCAGGCGACCGCAGCCGGCGGGCCCGCCGCACAAACAGCGCTCTGCGCCGCTAGCCTCTGCAGCAAAGGCTGCGCAGAAAAGGCCCCCACCCCAAAAAGCCGCCAAACCACAAGCGCGCGCGCCATCACACGGCCGTGACAGTCAATCGCCTTGTCAGCGCCAACGCTAAAGGCCATATCGGGCGCTCGTTTGTAATGCTGATTGAAGAAAGCCGGACAGAAAAATGGCCAAAAAATCCCATGTCCTCATCCTCGGCTCGGGCCCGGCGGGCCTCACCGCCGCCATCTACACCGCACGGGCCGGATTGAAGCCGGTTTTGATCCACGGCCTTCAGCCGGGCGGGCAGATGACCATCACGACCGATGTGGAAAATTACCCAGGGTTTGCAGACGTCATTCAGGGCCCGTGGCTGATGGAAGAGATGCAAAAACAGGCGGAACATGTCGGCACGGAGTTTATCGCCGACCTCATTGTCGAGGCAGATTTGTCGTCGAAGCCGATCGTATTGAAAGGCGATTCCGGCGAGACCTATGAAACAGACGCTCTCATTATTTCAACCGGCGCCCAGGCGAAATGGCTCGGTCTTGATTCCGAACAAAAATTTCAGGGCTTTGGCGTCTCGGCATGCGCCACCTGTGACGGTTTCTTTTATCGCGGCAAGGACGTTGCGGTTGTCGGCGGCGGCAATACGGCCGTCGAAGAAGCGCTTTATCTATCGGGGTTGGCAAAGTCCGTTACGCTGATTCACCGCCGCGACAGTCTGCGTGCAGAGAAAATTCTCCAGGACCGTCTCTTCGCCAAGGAAAACGTCGAAGTCGTCTGGGACCACACTCTTGATGAAATTCTGGGCGACGCGGACCCGCTTGGCGTGACCGGCGCGCGGCTGAAGCATACGGACACCGGCGACACGCGCGACATCGCCGTCGACGGCGTATTCATCGCCATCGGCCACAAACCGGCGACTGAGCTCTTCACTGACAAATTGCCCATGAAACAGGGCGGCTATCTCATCACCGCGCCAGATTCGACCGCAACAGACATCGAGGGCGTCTATGCGGCGGGCGACGTCACCGACGATATCTACCGTCAGGCCGTCACAGCGGCGGGCATGGGCTGCATGGCCGCGCTCGAAGCGGAGAAATATCTGGCGGGCCGCGAAGAAGTCAAAGCGCTCTATTAGCGCGCAACCGGGAGACGACTATCATGGCGGATACGCATACGGCAATCCTCGCGGGCGGGTGTTTTTGGGGCATGCAGGACCTGATCCGGAAGCTGCCCGGCGTTACGGATACGCGGGTCGGCTATACGGGCGGCGATCTCGATAATCCCGGCTACAAAGATGTCAGCAGCGGCCGCACCGGTCACGCCGAGTCGATCAAAATCGAGTTTGACCCGAACGCAATCAGCTATCGCCAGATTCTTGAATTCTTCTTTCAGATCCATGACCCGACAACGCTTGACCGGCAGGGTAATGACAGGGGGTCGCAATATCGTTCATCAATCTTTACACTGAACGATGAGCAAGCCCGTGTCGCGCGTGCGCTCATTACCGAGCTCGAAGCGAGCGGTAACTGGCCTGACAAAATTGTCACAACGGTTAAAGCCGCCGGGCCTTTTTACGATGCGGAAGAAAACCATCAGGACTATCTTGAGAAATATCCTGAAGGCTACACCTGTCATTTCATCAGGCCAAACTGGAAACTATAGTCGCGCCCGCTTTTCTACGCGCGTGACGCTGTGCGTTTGCCAGCTGCTCAGACAGCTTCCAGCGCGTTGATGATCGCCTGCGCCGCAGCGCGGCAACCGACGGCGCCATTCAAGTCAGCCGTCCTCAGGCCCTGATCGAGGGCGCTTGCAACAGCGGCCTCAAGAGCCGTCGCAGCTTTTTCTTCACCGAGACTGTGGCGCAACAACATCGCGGCGGACAGAATCGCGCCGACAGGGTTGGCCTTGTCCTCGCCCGCGATGTCAGGCGCGGAGCCGTGGATCGGTTCGTATAGACCAGGGCCGCTTGCGCCCAGCGAGGCTGACGGCGACAAACCAATCGACCCAGCGATTACAGAGGCCTCATCGCTCAAAATGTCGCCAAACATATTTTCCGTCAGCACCACATCGAATTCGCGCGGCCCCGTGATCAGCTTCATCGCCATTGAATCAACAAGCTGGTGATGCAGAGCGACATCTGGAAAATCGCGGGCGCCGAGGTCCGAAACTGTATTGCGCCACAACCGGCTTGTCGCCAGAACATTGGCTTTGTCGACAGAGGTCAGATGCTTGCGGCGACCGCGCGCCGCTTCAAAAGCAACCCGCGCCACACGTTCGATTTCCTCGCGCGTATAGGCGCAAAGATCGCTCGCTTCGGCCTCGCCTTCGGTCCGCGCACCAAAATAAATCCCGCCCGTCAGCTCACGGACGATCAAAATATCAACGCCCGACACCAACGCTTCGCGAAGGGGCGAGAAGCCTTCAAGACCCGGTTGCACGCGTAATGGGCGCAGATTGGCGAATACCCCAAGCGCCTGGCGCAATTGTAGAAGTCCCTGCTCGGGGCGGCGGGCGGCGCCGTCCCACCGCGGACCGCCGACGGCGCCAAGAAATATTGCATCAGCCTGAAGACATGCGCGCAATGTTTCCTCAGGCAACGGATTACCGTGTTGATCAATGGCCGCGCCGCCAAAAGCACAGTATTCGATATCAAGGGTCACATTAGAAAAGCGCGCCGCTGCTTTCAGGCAAGCGAGCGCAGCCTCAGCGACTTCGGGACCGATGCCGTCGCCGGGAAGAACGACAACGCGCGGCGTCATCGGCGCGCCGCCTCATAGGCGGCAATCGCGTCTTCGTGCGCCAACAAACTGCCGAGCGGATCAACCCCCTCAAGGAGACAACGCCGCGCGAAGGGTTCGACCCGAAAGGTCGTTTCGCAGTCGTCAAAACGCACGGTGTTTTGTTCGAGATCGATTGTCACCACGGCGCCGGGCGCCTTGAGCATCGCGCGATGCAAATCTGCTTCGACCACAACCGGCAGCAATCCGTTTTTCAAGGCGTTGCTCGTAAAAATATCGGCGATATCGGACGAGATTACGGCGCGAAACCCGAAATCCAGAAGCGCCCAGGGCGCATGCTCGCGCGACGATCCGCAGGCGAAATTCGATCCCGCCACAAGGATGCGATGCGTTTTGGTGTCAACGCCGTTAAACGGGCTTGAGTTCAATGGAACGCCGTTCTCGTCATAGCGCCAGTCATAGAAGGCGGCCTTGCCGAGCCCCGCGCGCTCGGTGGTCGTTAAAAACCGCGCCGGGATAATCTGATCCGTATCAATATCATTTTGGGGCAGGACGACGGTGCGCGACGTCAGTTGCGTGAAAGCCTCAAACGCCATGGCCGGCCTCCCCGATTGTGCGCGGATCGGCGATATGGCCCGCGACGGCGGATGCAGCCGCCGTCGCTGGGCTCGCGAGTACGGTCCTGACGCCCTTGCCTTGACGGCCTTTGAAATTCCGGTTCGACGTTGAAACAACGAGTTCGCCCGGCGCGCCTTTATCGCCGTTCATCGCGATGCACATCGAACAGCCGGGCTCGCGCCATTCTGCGCCCGCCGCCCGAAAAACCTCATCGAGACCTTCGGCCTCGGCGTCCTTCTTGATCTGTTCAGAGCCCGGCGCAACGAGCATGTTGACATGGGCGCTGATCCGTCTGCCGCGTAAAATGGCGGCGGCGGCTTTCAGGTCCTCAAGGCGCGAATTGGTGCAGCTGCCGATAAAGACCCGGTCGACTTTCACCTTGTTGAAGTCTTCGCCGTCATTGAGCCCCATATAGGCCGCCGCATCGGCCTGTTCGGGCGTTTCAATCGCCGGGTGGACGCTCGCGGCGGGCGCCGCCGCATCCGGCGAGACGCCATAAGTGATCATGGGGCGGATCGTTGACGCGTCAAGCGTCACTTCCCTGTCAAAGGCCGCGTCCTGATCGGTGCGCAACAATCGCCAGCGTTCTTTCGCCGCTGTCCATGCATCGCCCGTCGGCGCGTGTGCGCGCCCTTCGAGCCAGTCAAAGGTCGTCTCATCCGGCGCAATGAGTCCCACGCGCGCGCCGGCCTCAATCGACATGTTACAGAGCGTCATCCGCCCTTCCATGGTAAGCGCCTCAACAGCGGGCCCGGAAAACTCGATCGCATAGCCCTGCCCGCCATCAGCGCCGATCGCGGCAATCATTGCAAGCGCCATATCTTTTGCGGTGACGCCGGCCGACAGTCGCCCCTCGAAGACGACGCGCATGGTTTTGGCCTTGCGCTGATAAAGACATTGCGTCGCCAGCACATGCCCGACTTCCGTGGTGCCGATCCCGAAAGCAAGAGCGCCGAATGCGCCATGAGTCGAGGTATGGCTATCGCCGCATACAATTGTCTTTCCTGGCTGGGTCAGGCCAAGCTCCGGCCCAATGACATGGACAATGCCGCGCCGGGCGTCGCCCAATCCGAAAAGCTCAATGCCGTGTTCTTTGCAATTCGTCTCCAGCGCCTCGACCTGGATTTTCGCCTCCGGCGTTGCGTAAGGGAGCGCGCCGTCAGGACCGGCGGGAAGGGTCGGCGTCGAGTGATCAAGCGTCGCCTTAGTCAGATCGGGCCGGCGCACATTAAGCTTGCGTTCGCTCAGCACCGAAAACGCCTGCGGCGACGTCACTTCATGAATGAGGTGGAGATCGATGAACAAAACCGCGGGGCTGTCGTCGGCTTCCGGCGAAACGAGATGATCGCGCCAAAGCTTGTCATATAATGTTGTGGGCAACGGTGCGAGGCTTTCAGTTTCGCGCATGGCTCAGGCAACCATCGCTTTGCGCGACAGCGCCTGATTGACCGCAGACACAAAGGCGCCAACCGAGGCATAGGCCACATCGGCTTCGCGGATCGTGCCCAGATATTCCGTACCGCCAATATCAACGCGCGCTTCTGCGCGGACGATACCGTCGTCAACTTCGGCTACGTGGTGAATGTCGAGCGATAAAATGCGCCCCTGCGCGACGCCGGCGATGGCGCAAACGGCGTTGAACGCGGCGTCAAAGGGCCCCTCGCCTTCGCTGAGCAGCGTTTGACGCGCGCCATTTTCGTGTTCGAGCCCAATGCGGGCGTAGGGCCGCGTGCCGTCTTCATATTCGGCTCTGAGCTCCACCGTACGCGTCCGCCACGGGCCGGCGCGGCCGGGCCGCTCGTTCGATCCTGTAACCAGGCGCACGACGTCGGCGTCCGTGACCTCGCGCTGCGCATCTGCGAGGCTTTTGAATTTCACAAAGAGTTCATCCAGCCGCGCGTCGTCAGCGTCGAGTTCAAGCGCATTGATCCGCGCGCGCAACGCGTGTTTTCCCGAATGCTTCCCAAGGACAATCGAATTGGACGGCATGCCGACCGCCTCGGCATCCATGATCTCATAGGTGCGTTTGTTCGCCAGAACGCCGTGCTGGTGAATGCCGGCTTCGTGGGCGAAGGCGTTTTTCCCGACGATCGCCTTGTTGCGCGGGATCGGATTATGCGTGACCCGCGCCAGGGCCAACGACGCCGGATAGAGTTTCGTCGTTTCGATTTGGGTTGAAACGCCAAAATGATCCCGACGCGTATGGAGCGCCATCACCGCCTCTTCGAGGGAACAATTTCCGGCGCGCTCGCCGATCCCGTTGATGGCGCATTCGATCTGGCGCGCGCCGCCGCGCACCGCCGCCAGCGAATTGGCGACCGCCATACCGAGATCGTCATGACAATGGACAGAAAACGTCACTGACTTCGCGCCGGGCGCGGTTTCGATCAAAAACGCAAATAACGCCTGTATCTCTTCAGGCGTCGTATAACCGACCGTATCGGGAATGTTGATGGTCTTGGCGCCCGCCTCAATCGCCGCTGTCACGGCCTCGACCAGAAACGCCCGCTCTGTGCGGATTGCGTCTTCGGGCGAAAACTCGACATCATCCGCCGCCGCGCAGGCGTAGGAGACAAGCTCGCTGATCCGTTTCAGGATTTCATCTTTGGTCATTTTCAGCTTGGCGTCGCGGTGCAGCGGACTTGTGCCGATAAATGTGTGGATGCGCTTTTTGCGCGCCGGCGCCAGCGCCTTTGCCGACGCGTCGATATCGGCCGGGTTGAGCCGCGACAGGGAACAGATCGCCGGGCCTTCAATTTCCTCGGCGATGGCGCGCACGGCGGCGGCGTCCCCCGGCGACGCGGCGGCGAACCCGGCTTCGATGATATCGACATTCAGGTCCCGCAGGGCGCGCGCGACGATCAGCTTTGCGTCCGTCGCCATGGAAAACCCCGGCGCCTGTTCACCGTCGCGCAGGGTCGTGTCGAAAATCCGGACATGGTCTGCGGATTTATAGTCTCCGGATTTATAGTCTCCGAATTTAGGGTCAGCGGATTTGTGGCCGGCGGCGTTATTGTTGGCGGATGACATGGCCCAACGCAGTCCTTCTGGCTTTCACGGCTACGGGAGTGACGCTGTCTCGCCGAAGGCGAAGCATGAGAAGACCAGCGGCAAAAACCATCATCAACAGGTACAAAATCATAGCGGTCTCCTTCTCACCCAAAATCGTTTGCACAGCGGCTAAAAAGCTTGCGCTGCGACGGCGACACTGTCTCGGCCGGTTTTTTCGTCGGCGCTTTGCGTTTGGAAGCCTTGCGCGCCGCCGGAGATTTCAAAATATCGCTCAACCCAGTAATGCGCGCGGGCTTCGCTCAGGCCCAGCGTATCAGCGATCTGGCGCGCGGCTTCGGCGGCCGTGCGCTCTGGGTGGATCTGGAACACCAGCTTGACGTGTCTGAGACGCGCGATTTCAAAGTCTTCGAAAAAGCGGCCAAAGCGCGCCGCATCCATGAAGAAATGCGTCACCAACGCTTTGCGGATGAAGGCCTCTTCAAAGCCGTCGCGCTCAAGCCGCGCCGCGTAGGCGCTTTCCGTCTCGTGTTCCAGCGGGTGCATATGCCGGTAATCAGTCATGAGAGAATTTTCCTTCTAGTCGGTGTCGACGCCGCGGCGGATGGACAAAACGCCGGTGCGCGAGACTTCCGCAAGTCCCAGAGGGCGCATCAGATCGATGAACGCGTTTACTTTTTCCCGCGCCCCGGTGACTTCAAAGACAAATGACGTGTGCGTCGTATCGAGAGCGCGCGCCCGAAAAATATCGGCAAGGCGCATCGCTTCAACACGCGCATCGCCCTGACCGATAATTTTGATCAGAGCGAGCTCGCGCTCCAGCGCATCTGTTTCAGCGGTGACGTCAATCACGCGTCGGACCGGCACAAGACGTCCAAGCTGCGCCTTGATCTGATCGATTTTGGACGGCGTCCCGTTTGTCACGACCGTAATGCGCGAGCGATGTTTTTCCATGTCGGTCTCGGCGACCGTCAGACTTTCGATGTTGTAACCGCGCGCGGAAAAGAGCGCGACGACGCGCGACAGGACGCCCGGCTCATTGTCGACGATCACCGCCAGAATGCGCTCAGCCGTGCCCTCATCATCGGGCGTGACCGGATAGACCGACTGCGACGGCGCGGGGGCGGAGGAAGGAGACGGCGTCATACCAGCGCCTTTCCCGCTTCGCCGATTTCGTCCCCGGTCACAGCGCCGCCCATCAACATATCGTTGTGCGCCGCGCCGGACGGGATCATCGGGAACACGTTTTCTTCTTTCGTAACAACGCAATCAAAAAGAACCGGCCTGTCACAATCGATCATCGCCTTGATTTTGTCGTCGAGCTCGTCCGGCGTCTCAGCGCGGAATCCGGCCCCGCCATAAGCTTCGGCGAGCTTGACGAAGTCCGGCAGCGACTCCGAATAGGAATGTGAATAGCGACCGCCATGGAGCAGCTCCTGCCACTGGCGGACCATGCCGAGATATTCATTATTCAGAATAAAGATTTTGATCGGCAATTTATGCTGAACAGCGGCGGAAAACTCCTGCATTGTCATCTGAACCGACGCGTCGCCCGCAATATCGATCACCAGGGCGTCGCGATGCGCCGCCTGAACGCCGAGCGCAGCCGGCAATCCGTACCCCATGGTTCCAAGGCCGCCCGACGTCATCCAGCGGTTCGGCGCATCGAAGTGAAAATGTTGGGCCGCCCACATTTGATGCTGGCCAACTTCGGTCGAAATGTATGTCTCGCGCCCGCGCGTCAGCGCATAGAGCCGTTCAATCGCGTGCTGCGGCCGGATAAAAGACGCCGATTTGTC
>JBCBBT010000071.1:0-16206 GCA_038531315.1 Pseudomonadota bacterium | reverse complement strand
CCATTGAGGAAATCGCCCTCAATGATCTGAAGCTCGACGTCTACCCCAATCAGGTGGAGATCATCTCCTCCGAACAGATGCTCGACGCCTATTCCTCTCACGGCATGCCGCTGATGTATAAACACTGGTCGTTCGGCAAGCATTTTGCGCGCGACCAGATGAATTACCAGAAGGGCTTTACCGGCCTTGCCTATGAGATTGTGATTAACTCGAACCCCTGCATCGCCTATCTGATGGAAGAGAACACCATGACCATGCAGGCGCTCGTCATGGCGCATGCGTGTTTCGGTCACAATCACTTTTTCAAGAACAATTATCTGTTCCGTCAGTGGACGGATGCCGAAGGCATCCTGCCTTATCTTGAATTCGCCAAAAAATATATTGAACGCTGCGAAGACGAATATGGATTCGAGGACGTTGAACGCACGCTTGACGCCGCGCATGCGCTGATGGACCAAGGCGTCTTTCGCTATCAGCGCCCGCCGCGCGCCTCGGAAAAAGATGCGCTACAAAAGGCGATTGCACGCGCAGAGTATGAACGCGAAAACTTCAACGATATCTGGCGAACGCTCCCCAACACGGAAGAAGACGACGCCGAAAAGGAAGAGCGTCAGGCGGCCGTGCGCGACATCAACCTGCCGGAAGAAAACCTCCTGTACTTCATTGAAAAAGCCTCACCGACGCTGAGGCCGTGGCAGCGCGAAATCGTCCGTATCGTGCGTAATATTGCGCAGTATTTTTATCCGCAAAAACAAACGAAAGTCATGAATGAGGGCTGCGCGACGTTCACGCACCACTACATCATGAACGCGCTTTATGAACAGGGCCGTATCGGCGAAGGCGCCATAATGGAGTTTTTGCACTCCCATTCATCGGTCGTGTTTCAGCCGGATTTCGACGATCCGCGCTATTCCGGGATCAATCCCTACGCGCTCGGCTTTGCGATGATGGAAGACTTAAAGCGCATGAGCGAAGCGCCGACGGACGAAGATCGTGAATGGTTTCCCGACATTGCGGGCGCGGGCGACTGGCGCGATGTTCTGAAACAGGCCTGGGCGGACTATCGCGATGAGAGTTTCATCCTTCAGTATCTGTCGCCGAAGGTGATGCGCGATATGCGGTTTTTTGCGCTCGGCGACGACGCCAAGGCGAATTATATCGACGTCAACGCGATCCACGATGAGCGCGGCTTTAAGCGGGTGCGCGAGACTTTAGCGCGCATGTATGATCTCGGCATGCACGAGGCGAATATTCAGGTCGTGGGCGCTGACCTTGACGGCGACCGGACGCTGCAACTGCGCCACACCGTCCACAGCGGCCGCACGCTCGATGCGAAAACCAAGAAGGATGTTCTTTTTCACGTCGAAACCCTGTGGGGCCACAAGGTCAAGCTCGACGAGGAAGACGCCTGATCGTCTTGATACGGGGCATAATCCGCCGCTACTCGCTGTCGCGCCCGAAATTTGGCGCATCGGTTTCCTGACCGGCGTCGACAATCGCCCGTCTCAGCGCCCGTCCGCGGGCGAAGGATTTTTCAAGCGCCGCCGCATCGCCCCACCGGATCGCGCGCTGCAAGACCGCCAGCTCTTCGCTGAACCGGCCGAGAACCTCCAGCACTGCATCCTTGTTGTGAATGAAGACATCGCGCCACATGACGGGGTCAGACGCGGCGATCCGCGTGAAGTCCCTGAAGCCGCCGGCGGAGTATTTGACGATTTCCGCTTCCGCCACCGCTTCAAGGTCGTCAGCGGCGCCCACAAGCGTGAAGGCGATGAGGTGCGGCAGGTGGCTCGTCACCGCAAGAGCGAGATCGTGATGGGCCGCGTCCATGCGTTCAACGTCGGAGCCAACGGCCCGCCATAACGCGCACGCTTTTTCAACGGCGGCGCCATAGGCGGCGTCCGTGCGCTCAAGCGGCGTCACGATGCACCAGCGCCCTTCAAAGAGCGTTGCAAAGCCCGCGTCGGGGCCGGATTGCTCCGTACCCGCCACAGGATGGCACGGCACAAAGTGTAGATGCGCCGGCAACGCCTCGCCGCTGCGTTTGACGGCGTCTTTCACTGAGCCGACATCGATGATCAGTGCGCCATCCGCGGCGTGCGCCGCAAGGTCCCGCAAGACGTCGCCCGCGGCGCCGACCGGCGTTGCGATCACGACAAGGTCCGCATCGGCGACCGCCTCGGCCAGCGTCGCGGCGGCGTTGTCGATGACGCCGATCTCGCGGGCGCGCGCCGCGGCGGCGGCGTCGATATCGAAGCCGGCGAAAGTCTCCGCAAGCCCGCGCGCGCGCATCGCCCTGAAAAGCGAGCCGCCGACAAGCCCAACGCCAATCACGGCGGCTTTGGAAAACAGCCTCGCCGTCGTCATGCGGGAAACTTCTCGCCGAGGAGCGCGATCAACCGGCGATTGGCCGCTTCCGACCCAATCGAGATGCGCAGGTAATCCGGCAAGCCATAAGCCCCGACGCGGCGCACGGCGACGCCGCGCTCAAACAAGAAGTCATGAATGGCGCCGGCCGCACTGCCTGATGCATGACCGGGCATGTCGGGAAAGCGGACCAGCAAAAAATTGCCGGCGCTTGGGTGCGCTTCAAGGCCCATCCCGCCGAGTTGTTGCGTCAGGAAAGCGCGTTCGCGCGCATTATGGGCGCGGTTGCGCGCAACGAAGTCCTGATCGGCGAGCGCGGCGACGCCCGCGGCGATCGCCGATGCGCTGACGTTAAAGGGCCCGCGAATGCGATTGATCACGTCAGCGATATCTTCAGGGAAATAGCCCCAGCCGAGGCGCAGTCCGCCAAGGCCGTAGATTTTTGAAAAGGTCCGGGTCATGACGACATTCGGACACTCATCGACCATCTGTGCGCCATCCGAATAGTCCGGCGCGTCGATATACTCCGCATAGGCGGCGTCAATGACGAGAATAATATCCTCGCGCAACGCTTCGCGCAGCCGCCTCAGTTCCGCCTCGGCCAAATAAGTGCCCGTCGGATTATTCGGGTTGGCGAGAAAGACAAGCCGCGTCGTCTCATCGACCGCCTCCAGCAGCGCGTCGACATCGGCCGTCAGATTTTTCTCCGGCGCAAACCGCACCTGCGCGCCGCAGGCTTTGGACGCGATCGCGTAGACAAGAAACCCGTGCGCGCTTTGCACCACCGTGTCGCCCGGTCCCGCATAGGCGCGCGGCAGCAATTGCAGCAATTCGTCCGATCCCGCACCGCAGATGATGCGCGCCGGATCGAGGCTGTGAAGCGCGCCGAGCGCCTCGCGCAGGGCGGTCGCGGAACCGTCCGGGTAAAGATGAGCTGCGCGCGCGGCCTGCGCCAACGCCTCAATCGCACGCGGGCTTGCGCCGAGCGCGGATTCGTTAGCGGATAATTTATAGACGTCGCCCGCGGCGCTTTCCGGCTCCGAGCCCGGCACATAGGGCTTGATGTCCATGATGCCCGGACGCGGTCTCGGCGCAGCGGCCTGCTGCGTATTGGGCGTTTGTGAATTGGGCGGCGGCATGGTCAGCGATGATCTTTCAGGTTTCAACGGCGCGGCGCAGAAAAGGTCCCGGGCGCTCCCCGGGGGCTATAACGCTCCGGCGGACCGGCCTCAATGGCGACACTAACGCTCCTGCATTGTACGTCGATCATCCCGGCGGCCGCCCCCGACGACGCCGGGCGGACCGCGGCGCGGCGTTGGATGCGCACGCCGTCGGTCGCGAGCTTACCGACCGGGGCCATCAGTTCCTTCGTCGCCTCCACCAGCAGGACACCCCCCAGCGCCGGCCAGACCCGTGCGCCGGCGCGCTCCCACGATCGCGCCGCACTCAGAATAATGTTCGAATGGAGGGGCGGAAAATAAAGCGCGCCCGTCGAGCGGACGACCGTGAAGGTTGCTTCCTCGAGCAAGCGCCAAAGCTGGCGCCGCGACCAGGGCCGCCCGGCCGCAAACGGCGTTGTGTCAAAGGCTGACCAAAGACCGCGCCGATGGGCCGCGACAATGATCACCCGGCCGTCGGGCGACAGGACGCGCCAGATCTCACGCATCAGCCGCGCCGGATCGCCAACCTCTTCAAGGCCGTGGGCGAGGATCAGCCGGTCGATCGACGCATCCGGCAGCGGCCAGCGCATTTCCGAAATCAGACTGGCGCTGTTCGCCGCCGGCGCCGCGCCGCCATTGACCGTCGGCCAGCGGATCACGCCTTGCGCGGCCGGCGCCAGGTTAAGCCGACGCTCCGCGCCCGGCATCGCTTCAAGGTAGGGGCTTGTAAATCCAAAACCGGCGACGCGCATGCCGCGCCCGTCGCCCCATTGCGCCACGATCCGCGCCGCGATGAACGACGCCGCCATCCGCCCCAGCGGGCGTTCGTAAAAGCGATGAAGATCAAGAATGTCGGTGCGCATAAGAGCCGAAAAAAGCTGATGGGGCCGGCGGGGTCGAGACGGTCAACTGGTCAGACGATTGATACCCTGTATTGTAGGGAAAATCAGCGTTAACGCCGGCTTAACGCGCCCGCTCTTAAGGGCGCCCCAGCGAGGGGCCGCAGAGAATTTTCAGCCTCTGCGGCGCCCCATTAAGAGGCCTGTTTGAAGACGCCCGCACGTATACGCTCGTAAGAAGACGCCCGCACAAAGAAGACCGCACCATGTCGAATACCGAAAGACCGATTGCGCTCGACGCATATGAAGCCCTGGCCGAAGGGTACGCTCAAAAAGCTCAAACGAAGGCCGAAAACGGCTTCAACGAACATCCCGCGATCAGGGCCGTGATCGGCGATGTGGGCGGGCTGCGCGCGCTTGACGCCGGATGCGGGCCCGGTTTCATGCTTGCTTATCTGGCGGAAAATGGCGCGGCTGAAATTATCGGCGTCGATATCAGCCCACGGATGATTAATCTCGCGAGGCGGAGGATCGACGCCGGCGGCGATCGATCCGGCGCATCGCTGTACGTTGCTGACCTTGCCCAACCGATGCCGTTTTTGCAGGACGCGCATTTCGACCTCGTGACGTCGTCGCTGGCGATTGACTATGTGTGCGACTGGTCGGCGCCGCTCGGCGAATTCGCGCGCATTCTGAAGCCGGGCGGGCGTCTGGTTTTTTCCGTGCAGCACCCGATGGCGTCTTATGCATGGCTGAAACCGCCATCGCCTTTCGGGGTTCATTATTGCGAGGTGGTGTGGCGCGGCTTTACGACGACGCCGGTGACCGTGCCTGACTATTACCGATCCTTTGATGAGATCATTAACCCGGTGATCAAGGCCGGGTTCAGGCTCGCCGGCGTAACGGAGACAAAACCGGCGCCGGCGCTGCGCGACATTGACCCGTATAAATTCGAACGCGGCATGCAGGCGCCGACCTTTATGGTGATTGACGCCGTCCTGGCTTAAAACAGACGCGATATCGTAACGTACCAGCGCGGATTGACCGCCGCTCCGGAGACGCCCCATGCCGCTGACCATTCGCCAAATTCCCTGCCTGCAGGACAATTACGCCTACCTCATACGCGACGATGCGACCGGCGCGGTCGCCTCGATCGACACGCCCGATGCAGCGGTTTTGACCAAAGTGCTCGAAGACGAAGGCTGGACCCTGACGCATATTCTCAACACGCATCACCACTGGGATCACGCCGGCGGCAATCTTGCGCTGAAAGAGCGCTGGGGATGCGAGATCGTCGCGCCGGCGGGAGAGCAGGAAAAAATTCCGGGCGTCGACAGAACCCTGCGCGAGGGCGACAGCGTGATGCTCGGCGAGAGCCGGGCGCTGGTTGTGGAAACGCCCGGCCATACCAACGGGCACATTGTTTATCATTTTGAAGATGACGGTTGCGCATTCGTCGGCGACGCCATCTTCGCCATGGGCTGCGGGCGCCTCTTTGAAGGCACGCCGGCCGACATGTGGACGTCGCTTTCAAAGATCGCCGCCTGGCCGCCGGAAACAAAACTCTATTGCGCCCATGAGTACACGCAGACCAATGCTCGGTTCTCGCTCACCGTCGATCCGGACAATGCGGCGCTTCAAGAACGCGCCGCTGCGGTTGACGCGATGCGGGCGCAAGGTCTCGCCACGGTGCCGATGACCGTCGCGGAGGAACGCGCTACGAGCCCTTTTCTGCGGGCCGGCGAGGCCGACTTGAAGGCGGCGCTGTCGATGAGCGGCGCCAGCGATGTCGATGTCTTCGCCGAGGTGCGCCGACGCAGAGACAGCTTTTAGTCTGTCTGCGCACAAAAAATCTTATTCGTCATTCGTCCAGGCGACATCCTCGCCATAGAGCGCGATTGTCGAGATCGACATTTTCGCCGAACCTTCGACCGGGCGGCGCGAATAGACGACATAGATCAGCGTTTCGTTTTCTTCGTCAAAGATACGCCGTACCGAAAGCGTTTTGAAAATCAGGCTCTGTCGCTGATTGAATACGGCTTCGCCATTTTTGTCGCGATCAATATCGCCGATCCGGATCGGGCCGGTCTGGCGACAGGCGAGCGACGCGTTGGACGGGTTTTCAAACCACTTGCCTTTGGCGACGCGATCCCAAAAGCCGCGATCGAAATGGCTGAGGTGACAGGTCACGCCTGCGACCTTGGGGTCGGCGAGCGCCTCAAGCTTGATTTCGTTGCCGGCGAAATCGTTTTTGAATTCACCAACTTCATTGTCATTGTCGCCGCAAGAAGCGAGCGCCGCCCCGCCGAGGAGCGCGCAAGCCAGTCTTACCCGAACCGGGCTTTTTTGGGATAATGTCATCATCGCGCTGACATGGCGCCGTAAACGCCGATGCGCAAGTGGGCCCGCAAGTGGATTTGGCGCAGCGGCTAAAGCGCGCTGTCGAGAAGCGTTTTGGTTTCGGAAAAACCGTTGCCGCCGGGGCTTGCGCCATAGCGTAGCTCGCCGCCGGACAAATCAGCGCCAGAGCCGTCGCCTTTGCAGACAAAGCGCGTTAGCCGCGCCGCGCGGGCTTTGCCGCCGGACGCGCGGCAGACCGCCTCAACCGCGCCGAGCGCGCCGTCGCATGCTTCCGCAAGGCTTTCGTCAGCGGGCCAGCTGCCGGCGCTCGACCAGTCGATTGAGGCGCTGATCGATGTTCCACACACGGAGTTCGTATAGGCGACTTCGCTGTTGAGGGCGCTTTCTTCGGCTTGTTGCGCACGGATTGATTTCAGCGATTGCGCTGTAACGCCGCCGGTCTGAAGGAGGAGGAAAAAGCCTGCGCCCAGAAGGACGAGCGCACCGGGATATATCGATGCCGGTGTCGTAACACGCGCCCGTTTCGCGCGTGGCCGGCTCGCGCCTGCCCGCCTTGAGCGTTGGCGCTCGGACCGAATTGTCGCCGTCAGGCAATGGATGGTCGCCATTAAACACATCACAGACCGGTTGCCCCCGCCTTTCATTATGGCGCGGCAATACGGCTGATTTAAGACCCTTGCGCAGAGATTTTATAACAAAAACAAGCCGCCGCGCCGGGTCAGGATCAACGCTTGCCGCCCCGCTTAAAGACTGTCTTCCAAGAAGCGGGCCACAGTCGCCGACGACGGACGGCCGGCAAGGTCGGCGTTGGGATTGTAGCGCACTTCGAGCGTGCGCCCATCGAGTGAAAGCTCGGCGACGTCAGCGGCCATCAAACGGACTGTATCAATCTGGCTCGCCAGCGCATCGGCGCCGGCGTCGTCCTGCGCGACTTCAAAGACCCCTTTGGCCGCGCGCACCACCGCATCGGCCAGCACCGCCGCGCCGGTCGCCGAATCGATGGCCGGCCGGCCAAGATCGAAGATAATCGGCGCGCCCGCTTTGGCGCTGACAAGCGCGGTTGCGTTTTGCGCGCGCCGTCGGGCCGTCGTCACATCGGCGAAAGGCAATCGCAACGACGTCTGATCGCCGAACGATTTCGCCGCCGCCTGCCCGCTTTTGTCGCCCGGCCAGAACACCGTGGCCCCGCCATAAGAGGCGAGCCGCAAATAAGTCTGACCGTTCAGGTCTTTGAAAATCAAATCCCCGCGCGGGCCGCTTGTTGCACGCAGCTGATGGATCTCCTCGGCGGAGCGCTCATTATCGATGCGACAATCGAGCCGGTCGTCGCCGTCACGGCAGAGGAATTTGAGCCGCGCTTCGGAGCCCCGGTTTTCAAACAGAAAGACCCGGTCATCGGTGGCGATGACATAGCGCTCGACCATCACCGGTTCTGCACGGCTCGCGCGCGTTTTCGCGCGGCGTCCGACAAGCGCTGAAAATGGATCGCTGGACTGGCGCTGTGCGATCTCAATCGATGCAGGCTCGACCGCGTCCTGCACGTTATTGAAAGGACCCTGCGCGCTATGGATTTGGTTCGCTTCCTGATCAACGCCGACGCCGGCTTCGGGTCCGGCTCCAGATCCGGATTGCGCAGACGCCGCCAACCCGCCCGCCAAACCGGCGAGCAGAATGACGCCCGTCAGGGCCCATCCGATTTTGGCGTTCTTCAAGCGCACGCGCGATCCCCGCTCACGACCGTAAGGCCGTTTGTTTAAATTCCGGTCCACTGATCCGGTTCACTAAAACGACCAGCGCCACGCGATCAGTGTCGCTGGTTCGATCTTTCTTTTCTTTAAGAATATAGCCGGCATTTTTGGCGAAAAACGGGCGTCATAACCGCTGCTTAGGCCTCTTTTCCGGCCCAATTCGCCGAAAACAAAGGCTTTTTGCGGGTTATCAGCGCCATTTCGGAGGCGCACGCCTGTCATGCGGCGATATCAGGCGGCGATATATTGCCCGCCATTGGCGGTCAGGACCGCGCCCGTGATAAAGCCCGCGCCGTCGTCGGCCAGAAACGCAACCGCGCGACCGATCTCCTCGGCCTCGCCAAGGCGTCCGACAGGTACTTGCGCCACAATCGACTGGAGCACCTTGTCGTCCATGGCCGAGACCATATCGGTCGCGATATAGCCCGGCGCGACGGCGTTGACCGTTACGCCTTTGCGCGCGCCCTCCTGCGCCAGCGCGCGGGTAAAACCGATCATGCCGGCTTTGGCGGCGGAATAGTTCGTCTGCCCCATTTGGCCCTTTTGACCATTGATTGACGAGATATTGATGATCCGGCCAAAGCCGCGCTCGCGCATCCCCGGGAAAACCTGATGCGACATGTTGAAAACGGAATCGAGATCGGCCCGCATGACGTCGCGCCATTGTTCCGGCGTCATTTTGTGGAAGAACCCGTCCTTCGTGATACCGGCATTGTTGACCAGAATATCAGTCGGGCCCTGACGATTTTCGATTTCGTCGACGCCGGCTTTACACGCTTCATAGTCGCCGACATCCCATTTAAAACAGGCGACGCCGATATCCCGTTCGCATTTCTTGGCGGCTTCTTCATTGCCGGCATATGTAACGGCGACACTGCAGCCGGCGTCTTTCAGGGACTTTGCGATAGCAAGGCCAATGCCGCGCGTTCCGCCGGTGACAATTGCTGTGCGTTTGCTCATGACATCTACTCCCTTCCAAAATTTTGTTTGGTGCGCCGATGAAACTCTTATGAGCGCGCCTAGTCGCGCTCAACGCAAAGCGCGACACCCATGCCGCCGCCAATGCATAATGTCGCCAGTCCCTTTTTCACGTCACGGCGCTGCATTTCGTGAAGCAGCGTCGTTAAGATGCGCGCGCCGGATGCGCCGATGGGATGGCCGATTGCGATGGCGCCGCCGTTGACGTTGACTTTGTCCGCGTCCCAACCGAGCTCCTTGCCGACCGCCAGCGCCTGCGCAGCGAAGGCCTCGTTGGCTTCGATCAGATCAACATCGTCAAGCGACCAGCCGGCTTTTTCGAGCGCCTTGCGGGAAGCCGGCGCGGGCCCGATGCCCATGATCGACGGATCGACGCCGCAACTTGCCGCCGCGACGATGCGCGCAAGCGGCGCCGCGCCGCGTTTTTCAGCTTCGCCAGCCGACATCAAGACCAACGCCGCTGCGCCGTCATTGAGCCCCGACGCATTGGCCGCCGTCACCGTGCCGCCGTCGCGCTGAAACGCCGGCCTCAGGCCGGAAACGCTGTCCAAAGTAACGCCCTCGCGAATATATTCATCGTCTTCAAAAACGATCTCGCCTTTTCGCGTTTTGATCGTGACGGGCGTGATCTCATCCTTGAATTTGCCGGCCGCCTTGGCGGCTTCGGCTTTGTTTTGGCTGGCGACCGCAAAAGCATCCTGCGCCTCGCGGCTGATCTGATATTTCTGCGCCAGGTTCTCAGCCGTCTGGCCCATGTGAAAATCGTTGAAGGCGTCCCAAAGCCCGTCCCGGATCATGGTGTCGTCGTGGTTCAGCCCGCCCATTTTGACCCCGTTGCGCAGATGCGCCGCATGGGGCGCGAGCGACATGTTTTCGTGGCCGCCCGCGACGACGACGCCGGCCTCGCCGAGCCTGATCGCCTGCGCGCCGAGCGCCACAGCGCGCAAACCGGAACCGCATACCTGATTGATGGTGATCGCCGGCGTTTCGATCGGCACGCCGGCATTTACGCTCGCCTGACGGGCTGTGTTTTGGCCCTGCGCCGCCTGCAGAACATGGCCCATGATCACGTCGTCGACAGCGTCGGCGTCAACATTGGCGCGGCTCAGCGCCGCCTTGATGACGGTCTCGCCAAGTTTCGCGGCCGGCACGCTCGCAAGCGCGCCACCGAACGCGCCGACCCCTGTGCGTGCAGCAGAAGCAATCACAACGTCGTTCATAAAACCTCCTGATCATGCGGGGAGCCGGTGAACGCCGGGCTCTTGTCCTTGTCGCCCTCACCAAGCGGAAAAAGGGCGAAAATGGAAGGGGCAAAACGCCGGAAAAGAGAAAAAACGCCGCGAGAGTGTTTCATCTTATGGCATGGCGGACGGCCGGTCTTGGACCACGAGGCCTTGTTTCGCGCTGCCTTCGCCCAACCATGGCATTCTTGAGGCACTTGCTATAGGATTGTTTGCAGGTGCAAAAAAAAGGCTGACGGGGGTTGCTCCGCCGCATGCGCTTGAAAAAGCGATGAACACGCGGCGCCGGCAAGAGCCAATTGTTTCAGGAGAAAACCGTGGCCACGATAGAAAATCCCGATCGCGCTGACGCGCCAGAAAACGCTTCTCATGACGCCGGTCATCACGCAGACGCGCCGGCCCATGATCAGCACAAACGCGCCAAGAACGGCGCGGCGTCGGGCGATGCGCCGATCACGATTAAAAAATACGCCAACAGGCGTCTCTACAACACCGCGACAAGCACCTACGTCACGCTCGATTATCTGTCGGAAATGGTCAAAAGCGGGCAGGATTTTGTGGTGTACGACGCCAAGTCCGGCGACGACATCACCCGGTCCGTTCTGACCCAGATCATTTTTGAAGAAGAAAATAAAGGCCAGAACCTGTTGCCGGTCCAGTTCCTGCGTCAGCTTATTCAGTTCTACGGCGACAATCTGCAGTCATTCGTGCCGTCCTATCTGGAAATGAGCATGAACGCGTTTGCGGAGAATCAGGAAAAGATCCGCGCACAAATGCGCAACGCCTTTGGCGCAACGCCCGGATACAAGATGTTTGAAGAAACCGCCCGTCAGAACATGGCGCTGTTTGAACAGGCGATGCAGATGTTCAATCCGATTTCCGGCGGCATGTCAGGCGCGGTCTCCGATGCGATGAAAAATGCGATGCCGGGCTATCGCCCTGCGGCGTCGTCGCAATCCGATAAGAGTGCGGCCGCGGCCGAAATCGATGAGCTGAAGGCGCAGCTCGCCGCGCTTCAGGGACAACTCGACCGCCTTCAAAAATAGCGGCGCTAGAGCGATCCGAATTCTGTCGTCTGGACAGGCGGCGTGTTGGGCGCGCCGTCTGGAAGCCACGACGGATTAACCTCGGGCTTGCCGAGCAAAAAGCCCTGCAGGTAGTCGACGCCAAGGCCCTTCAGCAACATGGCGTCAGCTTCATTATCGACCCATTCGGCGACCGTTTTCATGCCGAAGTTGCGCGCCAAATCAAGCAGGGTGCGGACAAAAAGCTGATTCTCACGAGACGCCGCAACGCCCGTGACGAACGATCCGTCGATTTTGAGAATGTCAATATCAAGCGCTTTCAGATTGCGAAACGACGTATAGCCCGCGCCGAAATCATCGATTGCAAATGAGGCGTTTAGTTCCTTGATTTCGCTGACAAATTCGATTGACGCATCGACAGCGTCGATGACCTGCGTCTCGGTCAGTTCAACGGTAATGCGCCGCGCGAGCGCTTCATGGGCGCGCATATGAGCGAGATAGCCTTCCGCCCAGACGGGGTCTTTTACGGTCTCCATCGAGACGTTCACCGCAAGATGAACATTTGGACAAATCGCGAGGGTGTTAATCGCCAGCTCGAGAACGCGCCGGTCGAGCAAGTGCACAAGCCCCAAACGTTCAGCAACAGGAATAAATTCCGGCGCGGGCACCTGTCTGCCGTCTTCGCCGCGCATACGGATCAGACACTCATACTTGGTCGGCGCTTCGCCAAGGTCGCTGACAATAGGTTGAAACGCCAGCCTGATACGGCGTTCGTTCAACGCTGTCAGGATCACATCCGACATGTGTTTGTTGCGGCGACGCTGGCTGATCTGATCGGTTTTCTCGCTAAACGCAGACCAGCTTGAATGGCCAAGGCGGCGCGCCTGATCGAGGGCGGCTTCAGCGCGGCTCATCGCCTTTTGCGAGGTATCAGCATCGCCCGGCAAAGCGACCGCGCCAATGCATACGGATGCAGCGATGCCGCCGCGCTTCGTG
Organism: Pseudomonadota bacterium; assembly: GCA_038531315.1. Classification (GTDB taxonomy): domain Bacteria; phylum Pseudomonadota; class Alphaproteobacteria; order Caulobacterales; family Parvularculaceae; genus JAJFFW01. The sequence continues at coordinate 3,491 of JBCBBT010000071.1, read as the reverse complement.
TTGACGACTTTTTCGCGGACGCAATTCAAAAGTTTCACGCACATATCGCGGATTTCCGATTCATCCGCGTCGGCGATCAGGATTCCAAACTTGGTGCCGGCCACGCGGCCTGCAAAGTCCGTCGCGGCAATCGTTTCGCGGATACGCGCGGCAATCGCCACGATAAGCTCGTCAGCGACTTCGAAACCGAAATCAGCATTAACCGACCCGAGGTCGTCGATGCCGACGAGGATGTAGGCGCCGCTTTGCGCCGTCGTTCCAGAACCGAGCGCGCGGGCGTTTTCACGCGCCGCCATCCAGTCGTCAATGCGCGCGCGCAAATTTGTCCGGTTCAAAAGCCCTGTAAGCTCGTCATTGCGCGCAAGCCAGGACAGGCGCTCTTCGTATTGCTTCTCGGTGTCGATAGAACGGATGACGCTAATCAGCCGCCGTTCGGCGCCAGACCCGATCCAGCCGCCGCGTTCTTCTACCCAACACGCGTCCTCGCCGTCCCGTTGCAACTGGTATTCACAGACGTAACTTTCGACAGCGCCTTGGTAGGCTCTGGTGCGCGCATCGTCAGGCTCGCCCACGATCCGGCTTTCGAATGCGGACCGGTCGGTTGTCGCACCCGTTGTTTCGTCGCTAATCAGACTGCCGCCGATCAGGCGGCGGGCGGCGGCGATATCAGCCCAGGAAAATTGATCTGTGACGGGATCAAACTCGACAAGCGTCTGGGTCGCGTGCTCACGCGCCTGCGGCGCATCCGCCTGCACGGGCGAAATTGCGCGCGGCCCCGCAGCGTCATCTTTTTGATGCTCGGGGCCGACCGTCTTGGTTGAATTCGTCTGATGAAACGCTTCGACGCGTTCGCGCATGCTACTCACTCGGATAATTACCCGACAAATCTAGGCTCAGAGCCGTAAATAAAACTGAAACGACGACCTTTTTTGCGCGCCTGAATGCTGGGCAGACAGCATGGCCGTCTGCGGCAAGAATGTTGCTGTGCTTCTCTCGATGAAACCTGTTGTTAACCTTCCCGCCGTCGCGCGCGCCCGGTCGATCGGACCGTTGAGCCAGCGTCGCCGGCCCTTAGCGGAGCCCCGCACGCGCCTAGCGCCGCGAACGGCGCCGACGCCGAAAGCGTTTCAAAATAGCGCAGTCATGCGGTTACGGGCGGCCCCAAGCGGACGCGACGACGCCAGCAGGTTACTCGGTCGTTACGTTGATATTTTCGTCTGAGGCGCGCGCGCGCCTGACAGCGTCGATCAGCCGCCGATACCTTCCGTCACCGAGAGGTCGCGGCGCGCCGTCACTGTCGTCACAACGAAACCGGCCATCGGGTCCAGAAATGTCATCGTCATGAAAATGAAGAACAGTGAATTGCCAAAGCCCGGCGCCAGGATGAACATCAACAGGACGACGATGAACAGGAGAAACGACAACAGGTGATTGGTGATCGACGCAGTGCCGGTCTTGGTTGCGCGGATCAGCTCGACGAAAAGCAATCCCATGCTGCCGACAAGAAAGCCGTCGCCCCAGGTCACGCGCCAGACATCGCCGGAATACATCGGCAGTTCGACAAGAACGATTTCGTGCCAGCGGGCCCCGTCCGGGCCGCCAATGCCGGTGAACGTCAAAACGGCGTAAACGATGAGGCTGATCGCCAATAATGGAAACATCTGCAGCATCGGCCTTGGCTCCTTTTATCCCCTCGCCTGCGCTCATGGCGCAGGCGCTCCCAACTCGCCCTAATCTATATAGCGACTTGCCGGCGCGTCCTAAAGTTCGGTGATGTCGATTGGCCGCCGGGCGCGGTCATTAAGCCACATCACCCCCAGCATATCGCGAAACGCGACGGCGAGGCGCCCCCAATTGGTGTATTTCGACGTCCCGTGCGCGCGGGCCCGGTGGCTGACTTTGCGAAACTCGATATGAAACCCTTCCCGGCGCATCAACGCCGGCAAGTACCGATGCATATGGTCAAAATACGGAAGCCGCATATAGGCCTCCCGATAAAAAGCCTTGAGCCCACAGCCCGTATCGGCCGCCCCGTCCCGCAGCGCCCGCGCCCGGATGGCGTTGGCGGCCCGCGACGCCCAGCGCTTGGCGGCGCTATCAACGCGTTTCACACGCTCGCCGGCGACCATGGCGAGAAGCGCCGGCGCCTCTGCGCGCGATAATGCCGCATGAAGCGCCGGAATATCGGCGGGATCGTTCTGACCGTCGCCGTCAAGCGTCACGACGATCGGCGCGCGGGCGGCGAGAACCCCGGTGCGGACCGCCCGGCTTTGCCCGGCATTGGCGCCGTGGGTCAAAACCCGGAGCGTGGGGAAGTCATCCATCGCCTTTTCTAGGACGGCGCGCGTCCCGTCGCGCGAGCAATCGTCGACGACAATGATTTCGTGCGGAATTTCTTTCAGCGCCTGCGCGATTTCACCGACAAGCGCCGCCGCGCCGCCTTCCTCGTTATACATGGGCGCCACCACGCTGAGCCGCGGCCCGCCGCCATCAGGGCGATCGCCGGCCGGCGCGTCATCGGGGAACCGCACCGCAAATATGGGCGCGGGCGCACCGTTTCGGGCGCGCTCATCAGCCTCTCCTCGTAATTCAGGCGTCCCGTCCTGCATGTGCGCCTACAAATCGCCTTACCGCCTCGCATCTCTTTGCCGGTGATGTCAGATATCGGCGCGAAAACAAAGTCCGTCTCACCGCTTGCGAAGACGAAATCCTTTACGCGGTCCCGCGTAACGGCGCTATAACCGCAGGACTTCAAAGCGCCGGCAGGCTGAGCGGAAATCCGCCACACAGCGCCGTCGCGCCAACGCCAGAGCGGCGCACGAGACGAGTATGAGCCAACATCGCCGCGGGTTTCTTGAGGGCGGCCCTTTTGCCTCACCGACAGCGCAGCTAGCCCTTTTGGTATTGATCGCCGCCCTGGTCGCATGCGCCGGCGTCAATGCGTTGCCGCCGCTCGACCGGGATGAAGCAAGATTTGCCCAAGCAAGCGCACAGATGCTCGAAAGCGGGGACTTCGTCACCATCCGGTTTCAGGAAAACGAACGCAACAAAAAGCCGGTCGGCATCCACTGGCTCCAGGCCGCCAGCGTTGCGGCGTTTTCTTCTGTCGAAGCGCGTGAGATCTGGGCGTACAGATTGCCGTCGATCGTGGGCGCCGTCCTCGCGGTGATCTTCACATTTGTCGCCGGACGGGCTCTTTTCTCCTTGCAGGTCGCCTTTCTTGGCGCGCTCATCATGGCCTGCGCGCCTGGCCTCGCCGGCGAGGCGACGATTGCCAAAACCGACGCCGTTCTTCTTGCCGCAATCACCGCGGCGCAGGCTTGCCTCGCCCTTCTCTATGGCGCGATCCGCAAAATGGGGCCCATCAAGTCCTTCTGGGCGTACGGCTTTTGGATTGCGTTCGGCCTCGGCGTACTGATCAAAGGGCCGATTGCGCCGCTCGTCTGTGGACTAACAATTGTCTTCCTTTGCATTCGCGACAGATCAGCGGC
>JBCBBT010000070.1:0-16246 GCA_038531315.1 Pseudomonadota bacterium | reverse complement strand
TTGCGTCCGACGCGTTGCGGGAAAAATATTGCCCGGCGCTGGCCTCGATGGACATGTTGGCGAGCTATTGCCTGACCGAACCGGGGTCGGGCTCGGACGCCGCCGCGCTGAAAACCAAAGCCGTGCGCGACGGCGACGACTATGTGCTGAACGGCTCCAAGGCGTTTATTTCCGGCGCCGGGGTTTCCGATCTTTATGTCGTGATGGTGCGCACCGGCGAGGATGGGCCGCGCGGGATTTCAACAGTGCTCGTTGAGAAAGACACGCCCGGGCTTTCTTTTGGGGCCAATGAAAAAAAGATGGGCTGGAAGTCGCAGCCGACGGCGATCGTCACGTTTGAAGACTGTCGCATTCCGGCGGCGAACCGGGTCGGCGAAGAAGGCGAAGGCTTCAAATTCGCGATGATGGGGCTCGACGGCGGGCGGCTCAATATTGCGGCCTGTTCGCTCGGCACCGCCAATGGCGCGCTGAAAACCGCTCTTGATTACACCAATGAGCGGCGCGCCTTCGGCAAGCGGCTTAACGAACAACAAGCCTTGCAGTTCAAACTCGCCGATATGGCGACCGACCTCGAAGCCGCCCGGGTCATGCTCTATCAGGCGGCGTGGAAGCTCGACAATAAAGCGCCCGACGCGACGCGCCATTGCGCCATGGCCAAACGCTTTGTCACCGATGTCGGGTTTGAGGTGATCAATGACGCGCTTCAGACCCATGGCGGGTATGGTTATCTCGCCGACTATCCGCTGGAGCGCATGTTGCGGGACGTCCGTGTGCACCAGATTCTGGAAGGCGCGAACGAAATCATGCGGCTCATCGTGGCGCGCGACATGCTGAAAGAATATCAGGTCTGACGGCGCGCAGCCGCTGCGTCAGGCGTTCAATCTGCAAACGGAATTTCTATGACAGACGATATCGTTTTTTCGCAAACCGGCGACTGGGGCGTCATCACGCTGAACCGGCCGGACGCGCTCAACGCGCTGACCATGCCCATGGTCACGGCTTTTCGCGCGCAACTGACATCCTGGGAAGCGCATCCGAAGATACGCGCGGTCCTGATCAAGGGCGCCGGCGAGCGCGCCTTTTGCGCCGGCGGCGATGTCCGCTGGCTGCACGACACGGCGAAGGAAGACCCGGACGCGGCCTGTGCTTTCTTTCGCGAGGAATATAAAAACAACGCCGCGATCTATCATTTTCCAAAGCCCTATGTGGCGCTGATAGACGGCATCGTCATGGGCGGCGGCGTCGGCGTGTCGGTGCATGGCGATTTTCGCGTCGCCGGCGACAACACCGTATTCGCCATGCCGGAGACCGGGATCGGGCTCTTTCCGGATGTCGGCGGCGGGCATTTCATGCCGCGCCTGCATGACGGGCTCGGGCTTTATTATGCGCTGACGGGCAAGCGCGCCAAGGCGGCCGATTGCATGGCCGCCGGCATCGCAACGCATTATGCGCCGTCGGACGACATGGCGGCGCTCGAACAGGCCTTGCTGGCCGCGCCGCTGTCGGCGAGGGCGCATGCCGATATTGAAGCGATCCTCGATGGGGCGAGCGGCGATCCGGGCCATGGCGAAATCAATGACCGGCGCGGCGAAATCAAAACCCTGATGGAAGGCGTCGAAGATTTCTATGACATGCTTGAGCGGCTTCGCGTCCAGAATTCGCAATTGTCATTTGAGATTCTTGAAACCATCGCGGGCATGTCGCCGACGTCGCTGAAGCTGACCTTTGAGCAGATGAAGCGCGGTCACACGCTCGATTTCGATGACGTGATGGCGATGGAGTTCCGGATGGTGAGCCGGGTGATGCGCGGGCATGATTTCTTTGAAGGCGTCCGCGCCCAGATTGTCGATAAGGACCGCAACCCGAAATGGCGGCCGGCGATGTTGAACGATATCAGCGACGCCGATATCGCGGCCTATTTCGAACCGCTGGGCGACGGCGAGCTGGATTTGCCTTAACGCCGCGCGGACAACCGGCGGCCAATCAATCGCCGGCGACGCCTTTATCCCGGCGACGCATCAACCAATGAGTGAGACCAACCGTCCCATGCGCATCAATTTTCTGATTACCAATCCCGCTCTGCATGGCGGCGGCCGCGTGACGGCGATCCATGCGGGCTATCTGAAGCGAGCGGGTCACGACGTTCGCGTCATCACCCTGCCGAAGCCGCGCGTCAGCGCCCTCGACAAGGCGCTCCTTGACCCGATGCGCAAAGCCGCCGGCAGGCCGCGATGGCGACGGGTTTTTCAGACCGGATTTTTCGACCGCGAGGGCATTGCGCTGATCCATGCGGCGCAGCCGGACAAGATTACCGCCGATGATGTTCCCGATGCGGACGTCACGATTGCAACCTGGTGGGAGACCGCCGAGTGGCTCGAAGATTTGCCGGCCGAAAAAGGCGCGCAGGTGCATTTCGTCCAGGATGACGAGGCCAAGTTTGATCATGTCGACACTGCGCGCGTTGAGCGGGTCTACCGTGCGCCGACGCACAAGATTGCGGTGTCGCAATGGCTGCGTGATGCGGTGATCAACGATTATGGGCGCAGCGACGCGTTCCTGGTGGAAAACGCGGTCGATCTCGATCTTTTCAAGGCGGCGGGCGACGCGGCGCGCGCGCATCCGGCGGTCGGGTTTCTCCATAACGGATCGCGGCGCAAGAATGTGGCGCTTTCCTACACGGCGAGCCGGGTCCTGAAGGAACAATTTCCCGATTTGACCGTTGAAGTCTTCGGGCGCGCCGATCCGGGCGAAATTGACGATCTTGAGGCCTGGATGACCTATCATCGTTCGCCGGCGCAGGACGATATTGCGAAAATCTATAGTCGGTGTACGGCGTGGCTGTTCACCAGCGAAAGCGAAGGTTTCGGGTTGCCGATACTGGAGGCGATGGCTTGCCGCACGCCGGTTGTCGCAACCCGCGCCGGCGCCGCGCCGCAACTGATCAACGGCGAAAACGGCGTCCTTGTCGACCATTCCCTGGACGGCGTGGTTGAGGGGGCGCGCGCGCTTGTCTCCATGGCGCCGGATGAATGGGCGCGGGCGTCGCAGGCCGCCTTCGAGACCGCGCGCGTCCATCAGTGGGACCGCGCCTGCAAGGCCTTCGAAGCGGCGCTGCGCGAGATTGTCGCCTGAGCGCCGGCGCCGTACGCGGCGCGCACCGGATCGTGCGTGTCAGGACGAATAAAGCAATGACGCAAACAAGCTGCGACAAGAAAAAACGCAGGCAAAAAATCAGGGCAGGAACAGGAAATGACAAAAATCGGTTTTATCGGCCTCGGCAATATGGGCGGTCCGATGGCGGCCAATCTCGCCAAGGCGGGCTTTGCGGTGACCGCGACGGATTTGTCGATTGGCGCGATTGACCGCGCGGTCGAGGCCGGGTGTGCGCGCGGCGAGACCATCGCCGCAACAGTGGGCGAGGCCGATATTGTCGTCTCGATGTTGCCGGCGGGCGCGCATGTGCGCTCGGTCTATCTCGAAGACTACGGCGTTCTGGCCCACGCCAGGGCCGGCGCGCTGTTGATCGATTCCTCGACCATTGATGTGGAGAGCGCACGTGCGGTCTCAAAGGCCGCCGCCGACAAAGGCTTTGCGATGGTTGATGCGCCGGTGTCGGGCGGCGTTGCAGCGGCGAGCGGCGGCGTTCTGACATTCATGGTCGGCGGCGAGGCGGACGCTTTTGACCGCGCGCGTCCGGCCCTTGAGGCGATGGGCAAAAATATCTTTCACGCCGGCGCCGCCGGCAACGGTCAGGTCGCGAAGATCTGCAACAACATGTTGCTCGGCTCGACGATGATCGCGACCTGCGAGGCGTTCAACCTCGCCGAGCGGCTGGGCCTCGATGCGCGGACATTTTTCGATATCTCCTCAACCGCTTCCGGCCAGTCCTGGTCGATGACAAGTTATTGTCCGGCGCCGGGACCGGTGCCCGCCGCGCCGTCAAACAACGATTACAAGCCGGGTTTTGCGGCGGCGATGATGCTGAAAGATATGCGCCTCGCCCAGGAAGCCGCCCACGCCGCGCGCGCGCCGACGCCGATCGGCGCGCAAGCCGAAGCGCTTTATGCATTAATGGAAGCGGCGGGTAAGGACGATCTCGATTTTTCCGGCGTCATGAAGCTGATCGCGGGAAAACTCTAGCCGCGCCGTAATCGGGTCAATCGTCGAGCGGCGAGCCGCCCGGCCGCGCGCGACCGCTCTTGCGCAAAGCGGTGTGAGGGAAGGCGCGGCCGGGGGCGCGGGCGGCGGCGCCGGGAGGAGCGGGCGGCCGCCAGATTGTTATCAAGGCCTCATGCTTCGAAGACGACGCCGATGCATTTTTCCGCGCGCCAGACGGTGCGCGCCTGCTTCACGGCGCCGCTTTTGATCAGGCGCAGCTTGAACCGGTTCGGCAGGATCGCCGGCTGCAAGAGATCAAGCCGGGCGCCCTGATCGGAAAGGTCCGTACAAACGCATTCCATGTAGCCGCCCGGGACGCCGATATCGATTTCGCCCTTGTAAAAGGTGCGGCGGCGGCGTTTCTTGCGCCGGTCGGGCGCGGGTTCCAGTGCGGCTTCGAGAGCGAGGGCCATTTGCAATCTCCCCGATTATTTGAATTAAATAGCAACTATAGTGGTGGTGTTAACAGTGTGTTACATCCGGCCATGCCGGCGCGGGACCTCGTTACGGGCCTGAGCGCGTGCTGCGGGGAAAAGGCGCGCCCGGCGCGGCGGCGTGCGCGCTTGTGTCCGGCGGACGCTGCGGCCAAGGTCGCGCCGTTGCGAGAGGAGCCCCCCGCCGATGACGTCGCCGACCGGCATTGACGAGAAAAACATCAGACCACAAAGCTTCCGGCGGTCCTTTGCGCGCATGGCGGGCGTCCTGTGGCGCGACGACATGAAACGCTGGCGTCCGCGCATGGCGCTCGCGCTGATTGTCACAATCGCGGCCAAGGCTTTTTCCGTCGCCTCGCCGGTGATCCTGGGCGAGGCCATTAATGCGATCGCGGCGCCGGGCGACGGCGTCGATGCGCGAACGGTCATGGCGACGTTCCTTGGTCTTGCGGGGCTTTTCTTTCTGGCGCGTTTCCTTTCCAACGCGCTGCCGCAGGCGCGCGACGCCTTCTTCACGCGCGTGACGCAGGACGCCAACCGCCTCGTTGCGGTTGAAGCCTTCGGCCATGCGCAGGATCAGTCGATGCGCTTTCATCTGACACGGCGCGCCGGCGCGCTCGCGCGGATCATTGAACGCGGGGCGGCGGCGATTGAATTCATGCTGCGGTTCCTGGTCTTTAATATCGGCCCGACGATCGTGGAGCTTTGTTTTGCGGCCGCCGCGATGGCGGTGCTTTACGACTGGCGGCTCGGCCTCGCCGCCATCGCAACGGTCGCCGCCTATGGCGTCTTCACCGTGATCGTCACCGAGTGGCGCAACAAACACCGCCGCGCGGTCAATGAAGCGGACACCGAGCTGCGCGCAATTTCCATGGATACGCTCGCCAATTTCGAAACCGTCAAAGCCTTCGCCGCCGAGCGCCGCGAACAGGGGCGCTATGATGACGCAATCAAAACCTATAGCGGCAAATATGTCCGGATGATCCAGTCCATGAACGTTCTGAACGCCGGTCAGGAGTTGATCATGGCCGCCGGTCTTCTGGCGGTGTTGATCATCGCCGGCGGCGGGGTTCTCACCGGCGGCATGCAGATCGGATCGGTGATGGCGGTCATCTTGATGCTGACGAATATCTATCGCCCGCTCAATATTCTGGGCTTCGCCTGGCGCGAGATCAAACAGGGCGCTGTCGATATTGAAAAGCTCTACGATCTCCTCGACGCCGAGCCGGAGGTGCGCGACGGACCGGGCGCCGCTCCCCTGAAGGCCGGTCCCGGCGCGATTTTTTTCGACAAGGTCTCATTTCGCCATGACGGGCGCACGCGCGGCATTGACGAGGTTTCACTGCGCATCGACGGCGGCGCCCATGTGGGCATTGTCGGGCCGAGCGGCGCGGGGAAGTCGACGATCCTGAAACTGCTGTTTCGGTTTTACGATCCGGAAAGCGGGTCGATTGCAATCGACGATCAGGATTTGCGCGCCGTGACGCAAACCTCCCTGCGCCGCGCCATGGGGCTGGTGCCGCAGGATGTGGTCCTGTTCAACGATACGTTGCGATTTAATCTCGCCTATGCGCGCCCCGATGCAAGCGAGGCCGACATCATGGACGCCGCGCGCCGCGCGCAGCTCGGCGCTTTCATCGACGGTCTGCCCCAGGGGCTCGACACGCGCGTCGGCGAGCGCGGCCTGAAGCTTTCCGGCGGTGAGAAACAACGCGTCGGGCTTGCGCGCGCAATTCTGCTCGACCCGCCGATACTGGTTCTCGACGAGGCGACGTCGTCGCTCGACTCAGAGACCGAAAAGGACGTGCAAACCGCGCTCAACGCGGCTTCAAAAGGCCGCACAACGATCTCGGTCGCACACCGCCTGTCGACAATCGCCGGTGCCGACCGGATTTTCGTGATCGATGACGGCGCCGTCGCGGAGCAAGGCTCACACGAGGCGTTGCTGGCGCAGGACGGGCTTTACGCCGCGCTTTGGCGCCGTCAGACAGCGGAAGATCTTACCGGAAACGCTGCGGTCCATGGCGGCGAGACGCTGTTGTTCGAGACCGAGATCAAAGAGGGCGAAAAACGCGCTGGCTGATTTTCTAACCAGCGCGCGACTGATCGGCACCGGCTGCGTCCGCAAGCTTACAACACGCCGTCAGCTTTTCCAACAGGATCGCTTCCTTGACCGGCTTTGGCAGGTAATCGTCCATACCCGCATTGAGGCATTTGTCGCGATCCTCATGCATGGCGTGGGCCGTAACGCCGATAATCGGCACACGGACGCCGTCTTCGGCCTGTAATGCGCGCAGAGCCGCCGTCGCCTCAACCCCGTCCATTTTCGGCATCGAGACGTCCATCAGGACAACCGACGGTCGCTTGGCGCGATAGGCGTCGACGGCGTCGCATCCGTTTTCTGCGATCCGCACCGTGCAGCCAAGATTTTCCAGCATCGCCCGGATCACCATCTGATTGACGGTGTTATCCTCCGCGACAAGCACATCAAGATCCAGAGCCGCCGCGCCGCGAGCCTCCGGCTCGGCGCTTGGGGATGATGAAGCGTCTTCAGAAGATGAAGCGCCTTCAGACAGGCAAGCGCTTGCGGCGGCGGCTTTTCTAATGGCGCCCGTTTGCAGGCAGGTGACGACCGCATCGAACATCATCGACGCGCGGGCGGGCTTCACGAGATAGGCGTCAAACAGCGCTTCAATGTCTTCCGGCGGCGCCGATTTTGGTCCCGCCGATGTTAACAGGATCAGCGGCGTGTCGGCAATTGGCGGCGTTTGACGAATTTTCTCGGCGAGGTCCATGCCGTCCATGGTCGGCATTTGAAAATCGAGCACTGCGATATCAAAAGGCGCGCCTTTCTCCTCGGCCATCGCCATCGCAGCGAGCGCTTCCGGCCCGCGCTCAAAGGCTGTCGCATCCATCCCCCAGGACGCAAATTGTTCGCTCAGGATTTTCCGGTTCACGGCGTTATCGTCAACGATGCATGCATTGACGCCACTAAATGCATCGCTCGTTTGCACGGCGAGGTTCTTCGACGCATCATCAATTTTCATGCGCAGACGGACGGTAAAGACCGAGCCTTCGCCGACTTCGCTGGCGACCGAAATCGAGCCGCCAAGCGCGTCGACAATGCGTTTGGTGATCGCAAGACCGAGGCCTGCGCCGTCGAAGCGCCGCGCCGCCGATCCGTCGACCTGTTCGAATTCTTCAAAGATTGCGTCCAGTTTTTCCGCCGGAATACCGCAACCGGTGTCGGTGATCGCGATTTCGATATCGGCGGTCTCGCCGCGCGGTTCGCCGCTGACTTCGACGAGGACGTGGCCTTCCTCGGTGAATTTGATCGCGTTGCCGAGAAGGTTCGTCACCACCTGGCGAATGCGCCCGGCGTCGCTGATAAAGTGCGTGCTGAGCCCGGGCTCGACCCGGACGAGCAGCTCAAGGCCTTTTTCCTGGACCCGCATGCTCAACAGCGATGTGATGTCTTCTACCGCACGGCGCAAATCAAACGGCGCGTCATGCATGCGTAATTTGCCCGCTTCGAGCCGCGAGAAATCGAGAATATCGTTGATGATCGACAACAGGCTGTCGCCGGATGAGACGATCACATCGGCCATTTCGCGCTGTTTGTCCGTTAACGGGGTATTCAGGAGCAACGACGCCATGCCGACGACGCCGTTCATGGGCGTGCGGATTTCGTGGCTCATATTGGCGAGGAATTCCGACTTGGCGCGGTTGGCGGCTTCCGCCGCCTCGGTCTGTTCGCGCAGCTTCGCCGATAGCCGCTCCAGTTGCTCCTGGCGCGACTTCATTTCCGTCAAATCCGTGTAGGTGACGATAAGCCCGCCGGAGGGGCGCCGGCGCAAGGTCTCGCCAACGGTGACGCCGTCGCGCTGACGGCGCAGCGTTTCAAAGACGCCGAAATTGGCGAGCGCCGACATCGCGTCTTCCAGATAGTCGTCGACATTCTCGTAAGTGTAAAAGTCGCGATTTATGCCCAGCTCAAGCAGCGGCTTCACCGATTTGCCCGGTTGCCACATTTCTTTCGGCAGACCCGAGGTCTCCCAGACCTTGCGGTTGCACATCACGATTTGCAACGCGTCATCGAGAACCAGAATGCCCTGCGCCATGTTCTCCAGGATTTCGGTCAGCTGCTGGGTGCGCTGCGCGACGGTCGCTTCGAGGGAGGCGTTATTTTCCTCAAGCGCTTCGCGTGAGCGCACGACGTCCGTGACATCGGTCATCCAGCCATGCATGCCGGCGAAGGCGCCCTCAGCGTCGAAATGGGGCGCCATGCTGGCGCGCACGATCCGTTCGGCGCCGTCATTGGCGCGCAACTCACACAAGACATCGCGCAGCGATTCGCGTGATTTTATCGCGGCGAGAAACAGTTTTTGATCGGTATCGCGGCTAAAAGCGAGGCCTTCGCGGAACGCGCGCTCGAGGCGCATACCGATCATTTTCGAAGGATCGAGATTGAGGTCTTTCTGGAACGAAGACGACAGGAAGGTGAGTTTCAGGTCGCGGTCCGTCTCCCAGACCCAATCGGAGGCCAGCTCCATCAGCGCACGCAGCGAGCGGACACTGTGGCGTTCGCGCTTTTCGGTGTTGGCGCGTTGTAAGGCGGCGTCGACCAGAAAAGTCGATACGCGGCGATGTTGACGGATCGCAATGGGCGCCGAGGCGACGATGAACAGCGCCGCCGTCTTTGCGACCGATCCGCCGAAGAACAACAGGTAGATCGCGTAAGGCATTGTCGAGCCGACGGTGATCATCATGCTCGGCCAGCGGCGCGGGGCGAGCGCAAGCCCGCCTGAGAACGCATAGAACGCCGCCCAGATCATCAAGATCAGCTGTTGTTCATCGGACGCGCCCGCCGTCAGCACGAAGAGCAGAACATTGACGACAACCATGGCGATCATCGTGTTGACGCCGACCGCGAGGACGCTTTCGCGCTTTTCCATCGGGCTCATCGCGTCCTGTTTCATCCGTAAAAAGAGGATAATCCGAAGCGCCATCAACGCGATCAAGACGACGCCGGCGCCGATCGCATAGCGGGTCGCGGTGTCCATGAAAGCGATCAGAACAAGAACGGTGCACAGGATGGAGCCGGCGTAGAACAGCGGCAGTTGTTTGCGCAGCTCGGTGAGCTGGCTTTCAACCACGATATCGAGCGCCGCATCGCTCTTGACGCCGCGCAACAGGGAAAATTTCTTAAGGCCGAAAGGCATTGCTCGCGCCCAGTTCTGGTCGGTCTGCGCCGAAGCGCATCCGTCATCATGGCCGTCTATGGTTAAATCGCGGTTTACCTGGTGTTTGCACACCGTCGCCTATAAGGCGTCAATGAACACAAGGATTGGGACCACAGGGACTGGCATGGATTTGCCCGACAAGGATTTCGCGACCATGGACGCGCAACTTTCCGAGCCGCTGGCGCGCGGGCCGGCGCTGTCGATCCCGACGGACCGGCGCGAATTTGACGGCTTTGACCGTCATTACCGGGAGGTTATCGCGCCCTTTCTGGCCAGTCAGGAGGCGCGTCGCAAGAATGCGGTAACGTTGTTTGCCGTCGGGTTAACGGCGAGCGGCGCGATTGCGACGCTGTTGTTTTTGCTGAAGCCGTTGGGCGGCGCGAGCATTCATGTCGCGATCCTGGCGATTGTGTTCGGCGTTGGGCTGGCCAATGCGCCGCTCGGGCTCTTGAAGCGCCGGCTCAGCGATGACGTCCTCGCCAAGGTCTGCGACTGGTTTGGCTTCGATTATAGGCCGAAAATCGACCGGCCCGCTTATGCGCAAACCCTGATCGACCGCAAGCTGTTCGGCGCTTTTAACCGCGAAGACTGGGAAGACGCGGTGACGGGCGCATACCGCGATTGCGGGTTCACCCTGTGTGAGGCGCGGCTGCGCTATCGCAGCTCGGGCAAGAGCCGGTCGACCCGGACGGTCTTTGACGGACAGATCCTGGCGATCGATTATCCGAGGTCGTTTGCGAGCGTCACGGTGTTGCGGCGCGATCTCGGGCTCGCCAATCGTCTCGGCAAGCCCGGTAAGGATTTCTCCCGCGTCGGGCTCGCCTCGCCGGAATTTGAAAAGGCGTTCGAGGCGTGGAGCCGCGATCAGGTGGAAGCGCATACGCTGCTCGACCCGATCGTGCTGGAGCGGTTCAACGAGTTGAACCGGCTGTTCGACAATGCCGGCCTGCAGGCGGTCTTTGAGGACGGAAAGCTCCTGATTGCGGTTCAGACCGGCGACCGGCTCGCCATCGGGACCATGTTCAAGCCGCTGACAAGCCCCGAGCGCGTTGAGACGATCTTGAAGGAATTCGACGTCATCTTCGATTTGATCGACGTCGCGGTGGCGTCCGTATCGGGACGACTGACCGGCGCGCTGACGCTCGATGCGATCCGGCGCGCAACCTGAGCGCAAACCGACCCGCAAAGACGCCGGGCGACGCGCCCGCGCCTAGCGCACGACGGTGAGTTTTTCCGCTGCGCGCGTCACCGCCGTATAAAGCCAGCGTGCACGGTGTTCGCGAAACGCGTAGCTCTCGTCAAACAACACAACGGCGTCCCATTGCGAGCCTTGCGCCTTGTGAACGGTGAGGGCGTAGCCGAAATCAAACTCATCGGCGCCGCGCCGCTGGGCGAAGGGGACGTTTTCCGCGCCGTCGGTAAAAAAAGTGCGCGGCACGGCGATCGTCGCCTGCTTGCCGCCGGCGAGCGTTTCCTCCGGCGCGACGATCATGCGCGCCTTGCCGCCGCGCGGCGCTTTCTTGAGCGTCACCGTCCAGATGCTGCCATTCAGGAGGCCTTTTTTGGCGTTATTGCGCAGGCAGACGAGTTTTTCGCCCGCCTCCGGCGTCGGATCGGTGTGGCCTTTGAGTTCGCGGATACGCTCATTGAACCGCCGACGCGTCCGGTTGGTGCCGACCAGAACCTGATCGGCGGCGAGGATCGCATCGGGACCGATCTCCTGCTTGGACAGAAACTGCAGCGCCTCGCCGCTTGCGTCGGTCTCGCGGCCTTCGCGGATGTCCATCGAATAGCGGATAATCGGGTTGTCGGCGGCCTGGCGGTGAATTTCGGTGAGCATGAAATCGGGCTCGGCCTCGGTGAAAAACCCGCCGCCCTTGACCGGGGGCAGCTGCGCCGGATCGCCGAGCACCAGAACCGGCTTTCCAAACGACAACAGATCGCGGCCAAGCGTTTCATCGACCATCGAACATTCGTCAATAATGATGACGTCGGCCTTTGACGCCGGCGCATCGTGGCGCAACGCAAAGACCAGCTCGCCGTCCTCCTCTTCGTCCGTCGCCGGACGATAAATCAGGCTGTGAATAGTGGTCGCGCCGGCGCACCCCTTTTCGCGCATCACATGAGCGGCCTTGCCCGTAAACGCGGCGAACGCGACGTCGCCGCCGGCGTTCTCCGCAAAATGCCGGGCGAGGGTGGTCTTGCCGGCGCCCGCATAGCCGAACAGGCGAAAAAGCTGGCTTTCGCCTTTATGCAGCCAGCGATCGACCGCTTTCAGCGCCGCGTCCTGTTCCGGCGACCACTGCATCAGGCGATATCGACCCAGACGGGCACGTGATCGGACGGTTTGACAGCGTCGCCCGCCGCAGCGCCGGATTTTTCATGCTGAAATTTCGGATCGCGTTCCCGGCGGTCAACGCCCGCATCGGTGAGCCGGTCGGCCGCTTGCGGCGACAATAGCAAATGGTCGATGCGGATGCCGTGATCTTTCTCCCAGGCGCCGCGCTGATAGTCCCAGAATGTATAAAGGACGCTGGCGGGATGAATCTGGCGCAACCCGTCGAGCAGGCCGAGGTTTAAAAGCGTCCGAAAAGCGGCGCGCGTTTCCGGCCGGTAGAGCGCATCGCCCTCCCAGGCGACGGGATCGTGCACATCTTCCGTTTGCGGAATAGCGTTAAAGTCGCCCGCAAGGACAAACGCTTCTTCCAGCGCCAGCAGCTTTTCGGCCCGCTTTTGCAGCCGCTTCATCCATTTGAGCTTGTAGTCATATTTCG
Source organism: Pseudomonadota bacterium (assembly GCA_038531315.1). Lineage (GTDB taxonomy): Bacteria > Pseudomonadota > Alphaproteobacteria > Caulobacterales > Parvularculaceae > JAJFFW01. Next base: position 3,637 of record JBCBBT010000070.1, on the reverse strand, counting down.
GTCCCGGCGCGGGATTGCCGTTCGGCAGATAGAGCCCGCACAGGCGCACGGGGTCTGCTTCGCCGGGACAGATCAGCGCCTCGATATAGCGCGCCTGTTCATCCGACGCATCGCCCGGCAGGCCGCGTTTGACGTCATCGATCGGGTGTTTTGAAATCAGCGCCACGCCATTATAAGTTTTCTGTCCGTGTACGGCGACATTATATCCGCGATCTTCAAACGCGCTCGCAGGGAATTTCTCGTCGACGCATTTGATCTCCTGCAGAACGGCGGCGTCCGGCCTCGCCGCATCGACCCAGGCGAGAATGCGCGGCAGGCGCGCATTGATCGAGTTCACGTTGAAGGTGGCGATTTTCACGGCCTGTCAGGTCTCCTGCGATGGTGCGCCCGGACGCGGCCCGGCGGCTGTGAGGCTTATGGCGCGGTTCACGCGCTGAGAAAAGTCGCAACCTCGTCAACCCCGGCGCGCGCCGAGCGCAGATGGTTCACGGGCGCATCCGCGTCCGCATAACCGAGCGCCATGCCGCAATAGAGCTGATCGTTTTCGCCGAGTTCAAGAAAATCGGACACGGTCCTGGCCCGCGTCATCCACGCTTCCTGCATGCAGGTCGCGAGGCCGCGCTCATGGGCGGCGAGCGCAATCGATTGCATGAACATGCCAAGATGAGCCCACTGGCCCTTGTCGAAAATCCGGTCCAGCGAGAAGAAAAGCCCCGCCGGCGCGCCGAAAAACTCAAAATTGCGCATCAGATGCGCAAGTCGCGCCGGTTTGTCCTCGCGCGGCACGCCGAGCTTTTCATACATCGCCTCGCCAACCTCGAACCGTCGCGTGCGCCAGGGCTCGGCGAGCTTCGGCGGATAGACGGCAAGTTCGGCTTCATCCGCAAACGGATTGTCGGCGATGGCTTTTTTGACCGTCGCCACCAGACGCTCGCGCGCCGCGCCCGTGACCACATGGACGCGCCAGGGCTGAAGATTGCCGCCGGACGGGGCCCAGCGCGCGATATCGAGGATCGTCCTGATCTCATCGACGGCGACCGGCCGGTCCTGAAATGCGCGCGTTGAGATGCGGGCCTTGATGGCGTCAGCGACGGGTGCGCTCATGGGATACCTCTTTTGTGGTGCTGCGTTGCGCCGTAGCGTATTCGTAGCCATGTTGAGGGTAAGGAAAAGCGCCGGTTGCGACAATCACTGCGTACAGACGTCGCCGCACAGACGCCCCGCACAGGCGCCCCGCACAATCACCGCGCAAGCCGCAACAGCGAAGGAGCCCTTTTTGTGAAACCCAATCCGATTGTGCTGATTATTGTTTTTGTCTTGCTGGCGGCGGCGGCGCTGCGGTTTGAAGACGGCTTCAAGCGCGGCCAGGACAATTTCACAGTGCGCGAGGACAAGGCGGCCGGCGCGGTCCACTTCACCTGGCGCGGGGCGATCGAATATCCGATGTCGCAAAAGCTGCGCGACACCTGGCGCGACTATCGGGGCGAGGCCGACACGGTGATTATTGATCTGCATTCGCCGGGCGGCTCGGTCAGCGAGGGGCGCGCCGTCATCGAGGCGATTGAGCGCATCCGCCGGACCCACACCGTCGAAACGCGGGTCGGCCCGATCAGCTTTTGCGCCTCGATGTGCGTGCCGATTTATCTGCAGGGCTCGGTCCGCCGCGCGGCGCCATCGGCGCGGTTCATGTTTCACGAGCCGTCGAGCCGCGACGCAATCACCGGCGAGCGCGTTGATACGCCCGAATTCGAACAACGCTGGGCCAGCCGCCAGTTCGTCGCGCGCTATTTTGAAGACTCCGAAATGGACCCGGCCTGGCGCGAGAAACTCGTCACCGAATGGCGCGGACGCGATATCTGGAAAACCGGCCGCGAACTCGTCGACGAACGCGCCAATGTCGTCCAGATCCTGATGTGATCAGCAAAGTCCCCCTCTGACGGGCGCCGCTGTGACGCGCGCCAAAGTGACAAGTCCCAAAGTGACGAGCTTCAGGGCGACAAGTTTCAGGGCGACCAGTCTCGATATGAAAAGCCTCGATGTGACAAATCCCGGTGAAGTCGGGTAGTGCCTCAGTTTGAAATGTTCACCTTATGTTCACTTTTTTGTGAGGTGTGTTACATGAACCATTAATGGTGCGTTCCAAAAAGAGTCTTATATAATGAGCGCGTAGTTCAACCTTTTGACGGCGGTCAGGAATTAATCCTTAAGGCTTCGCCGTTGGCTTGGCGCTACATAGGAGGTGTCATCAAATGCCAAAAGGACCGCAGGGGCAGTCACGCCCGGCGGACAGTAACGCTCGCGCTGTCCACATAGCAAAGATCGCAACAGGCGAGATCGAAGACGACAAGAACACAACGAACCGGGCGAAATCAGGTCGCGCCGGAGCGAGGGCGCGTGCGCAGAAATTAACAGCGGCGGAACGGTCGAAGATCGCGAAAAAAGCCGCAGAAGCGCGGTGGGCGGAATGAGTGTTGCCCCGATCCACGTCACAAATTGGTTTATTCAAAAAGGAATAGATGAGGGCGCTCCACTAACTCATATGCAGGTGCAAAAGTTCACTTACCTGACACATGGTTTTTGGCTGCAAGAGAATGATCTGCCAATGATAAATGAAGATCCTGAGGTGTGGCCGTATGGTCCCGTATTTGACTCTGTATGGGGTGTGCTTCGAGCCAACCGCAGAGCACCGATATCAGTTATTGGCGGTAATGTTGATATGATCCGGACAGATAAAACCATCTCTCTGACTGAAAGAGTATGGTGTAAGTATGGCGATATGTCTGGAGGAAAACTTTCTGACTTAACGCACAAGGTTGGTTCTCCATGGCATACTCTTGCGAAGCAACACAATTTCCGAGTTCCTAAACATCTGAAGATCCCAGTTGACCTCATCAAACAGCATTATCGGACGGTCGTTGCGCCTCTTCCGTAAAAGGAACGAGTTTGACACGATCCCTTTAGATTCAACTCCTACGCCAGATGAGGAGGAGCGTTTCTTTGGATTGGCTCCTGAGGATTTAGGCGAAGCAGAGCGTTTGGTCGAAATAGACGGCAAGCGACAAGACATGGGGGAGAGATTGCGTTTCCATGATCGCGCATTCTTTATCACCTTGATTTGGGTAATTTTTTTAACGGTTCTGCCTTTCGCGCAAATGATTTTCTCATTGTGGAAAAGCGGTCTATCAGATGCTCAGTTCGTCACCGTAATCACAACGACCACGGCAGCAATCTTTGGATTTTGGCTGCTGGTAGGGAATTATCTTTTTAAAAAATAAACTGAACAAAATGCTTGATAAATAGATTTTGTAAATTGCAATAGGGGCATGGCGAACGTGCTCCCTTAATAGAATCGTGCCCGAATTCTCAATTTGCTGGTTGAGTGCTCATCGATCCGCTACATAAGCCGCGAAGTTGGCGTCTTGCAAAACACAGTTTCAAAGCTGCTAGTTGCGGCTGGTGAGGAGTGTGCGGAGTATCATGATAAATCCGTTCGCGACGTTACGGCTAAACGCGTTCAATGCGATGAAATCTGGTCTTTTGTATACGCTAAGCAGAAAAATGTAGCGAAAGCGAAGGCCGCACCGGCTGAGGCTGGCGACGATTGGACGTGGACGGCGCTCGACGCCGACAGCAAAAT
>JBCBBT010000069.1:0-16455 GCA_038531315.1 Pseudomonadota bacterium | reverse complement strand
CATCTCGTGGTCATCGGCGGCGGCGTCATTGGTCTGGAGCTCGGGTCGGTCTGGCGCCGGCTCGGGGCGGCGGTCACCGTCGTTGAGTATCTCGATCGCATTCTACCGACGATGGACGGCGAGGTGTCCAAGCAGTTCCAGCGGATTTTGAAAAAACAGGGGATGGCGTTCAGGCTGTCATCGAAAGTCACCGGCGCTGAAACGCTGAAGACCAAAGTCAAAGTGAGCGTTGAGCCGGCCGCCGGCGGCGACGCCGACATTATTGACGCCGACGCTGTTCTGGTCGCCATCGGCCGGCGTCCGCATACGAAAGGGCTGGGGCTTGAGGCGGCCGGCGTTCAGATGGACAAGCGCGGCTTTATCGTCACTGATCACTTCCGGACCAGCGCGCCGGGGATTTGGGCGATCGGCGATTGCATCACCGGACCCATGCTCGCCCACAAAGCGGAAGACGACGCCGTCGCCTGTATTGAGTTGATCGCCGGCAAGCCGGGCCACGTCAATTACGACGCGGTGCCCAATGTCGTTTATTCCTATCCTGAAGTCGCCAGCGTCGGAAAAACGGAAGAAGAGCTGAAGCAGGCCGGCGTCGACTACAAGATCGGCAAGTTTCCGTTTGCGGCGAATTCGCGCGCCAAGACAAACCACGAGACGGACGGTTTCGTGAAAGTGCTGGCCGATGCGGCGAGCGACAAGCTTCTTGGGTGTCATATCGTCGGCGTCGGCGCTGGCGAGTTGATCGCCGAGGCGGTCAGCGTCCTTGAGTTCGGCGGCGCGTCGGAAGACATCGCGCGCACCTGCCATGCGCATCCGACACGGTCCGAAGCCGTTCGCCAGGCGGCGATGGGCGTTGAAGGCTGGACCATGCAGGCTTGAGCGCGCTTCATCGCCGTGCAAGCTACTTCATCGCGGCGCAAGGCACTGGATTTTCAACATAAAGTCGCCGTAATCTCCTTCGACTTTATTTTGCCGAGCCGGGCAGGGCCGGCCTAAAACCACGCGCGATCAACGCGCTGGGCGGAGGTTTCCATGAGCGACGCGCAAGCGACAGCAGCCGACACATCGTTTTTCGGCCATCCGAAGGGCCTTGCGGTTCTTTTCTTCACCGAGATGTGGGAGCGGTTTTCCTATTACGGGATGCGCGGTCTTCTGATCATTTATCTGACGCAACATTTCCTGTTTTCCGACGAGCGCTCGGCGCTGATGTACGGCGCCTATACGGCGCTTGTTTATGTGATGACGATTATCGGCGGCACGCTCGCCGACCGCTATCTCGGTCAGCGCAAGGCGGTGACCTACGGCGCCATCTTATTGGTGCTCGGCCATTTCGGCATGGCCTTCGAGGGGGAGGGCTCAAAAGAGCTGCTCACCTATCAGGGCCAGGATTATCAGGTGACGCTCGATGGACGCGGCGGCGACGCAAACCAGATTATCGTCTCCGATCAGGGGCAGTCGAAAATCGCGTTCAATGACGGCGCGACGCAGATGCTGATCGACGATCCTGCATCGGTCGGCCTGCCGGCGACCATTGCAGCCTCCGAATATGAGACCCGGATCGAAAAAGAGCCGCTCTACGTCAATATTCTCTATCTGTCGCTCGCCCTGATTATTGCGGGCGTCGGCTACCTGAAGGCGAATATCTCTACAATTGTCGGCGCGCTCTACAATCTCGAAGATCCGCGCCGCGATTCCGGGTTCACGCTCTTTTATATGGGCATCAATCTCGGCTCCTTCCTATCGTCGATCTTCTGCGGCTATCTTGGCATCGTCTATGGCTGGAAATATGGGTTCGGTCTCGCCGGCATCGGCATGCTGCTCGGACTGTTGGTTTTCATCTGGGGCCAGAAACATCTCGGCGGGCGGGCTGATCCGCCCGACGCGGCGAAACTGAAGCAATCGGTTCTCGGCCCGCTCAATGTCGAATTCATGTGTTACTTGACCGGCATCGCGATCATCGCGGTTTCAATGATGATGGTCATGAACGCCCATCTTATTCCCGACTGGTTTGTCGGCTCGATCGGCATTCTGGTTTTCATGTTTCTTGTCGGCTACGCCTTTACGAAACTCGAGGGCGATGAGCGCAGCCGTATGTTCGCCGCGATCTATTTCGTGCTGGCGCAAATTCCGTTCTGGGCGCTGTTTGAACAAGCCGGTTCGTCGCTCAATCTGTTCACGGACCGCCTTGTCGACCGGACGATTTTCGGCTGGTCTGTGCCGGCCCCGGTTTTCCAGTCGCTGAATGCCGGCTTCATCTTCATTTTCGCGCCGCTGATCGCCTGGATGTGGATTGCGCTCGCCAAACGCGGCCGCGAACCGTCGACGCCAGTGAAATTCTCCTTCGGCGTTTTTGGCGTTGGGCTCGGCTTCCTCGCGCTGGTCGCCGGCATGAAAATGAGCGGCGCCGCAGGGATGACGGCTGTCTGGTTCATCTTCCTGATTTACTGGGTCCACACCATGGCGGAATTGATGTTGTCGCCGGTCGGCCTGTCGGCGGTCACCAAGATGGCGCCGGCGCGCGTCGTCGGGATGGCGATGGGGTCATGGTTTCTTTATTCCGGGCTGTCGAACTATCTCGCGGGCGTGATTGCGCGGGGAACGGGTGCGGAAACCATCGGCGGTCAGCTCACTGACATTGCCGCCGCGAAAGCGACATATGCGAGCGTCTATACCAATGTCGCCTATGTCGCGATGGCCATCGGCGTCTTTATGCTGATCATTTCGCCGCTCATTAAGAGCTGGATGAAGCTCGACACGCTTAAAGGTACGGGGCTCGCGATCGACGAACATGAGATCGAGCAGCCGGTCGCGGCGGGAGCCTAGCGCCGGGTGCCCGATCGTCTCGATAAGATCGTCACGCGCGGCGGCGACGGCGGCGAGACGTCGCTTGGCGACGGAACGCGCGTCGCCAAATCCGACCCGCGCGTTGCGTTGATGGGCGATATTGATGAACTGAATTCCTGCATCGGCGTTGTCCTCGCAATGGCGCCGGGCGAGGTGGTCACAGAGACATTGATCGGCGTGCAACATGATCTCTTCGATCTTGGCGGCGCTTTATGTTTTCCGGGCGCGCCGCTCTTATCCGAGGCCCATGTGGGCCGTCTTGATGGCGCGGCGGCGGCGTTGAACGAAGACCTGGCCCCGCTCAAGGATTTCATTTTGCCCGGCGGCGCGCCGCTTATTGCGCATGCCCATGTGGCGCGCACGGTCTGCAGGCGCGTTGAACGGGCGGCGGCGGTATTCCTGAAGGACGACGCCGGCGGCCACGCCCTGCGCTACCTTAATCGGTTATCGGACTACCTTTTTATCGCGGCGCGTTTCGAGGCGAAAAGGCTCGGCGTCGCCGAGACGCTTTGGCGGAAGCAATACAGCCTGAGCTGACCTGACAAGTCGTTATCGGCTGTGCGTATTTCGTCGCATCCATTCACAAATTTAGGATCCCGCCAATGAAAAACCTCGCCCCTTTCGCCCGTGCAGGTTTTGTAAGCATCGCCGGCGTTTTTGCGGTTACCATGGCCGCACACGCGCAGGAAGCGCCTGTTGTTCCTAACGACGCCGGCCGGGCCGAGATCAAAGCGGCGTGCGACGCTTACCGGCAATCCTTGATCGACGCCGGCCGCATCATCATTGAGACGCCCGACCAACTCGATAAGTTGGCTAGCCGGACCGAAGGCGCATTCTGGCGAACCGGCGCAAGGGTAAAAATCGTGACGCAGGAGGGCGTGAAGCGCGCCAGAAAAGGCGAAGACCGCCCGCCCGATTACGGCCCCGCGGGCGAGATCATCGTGATTAGTCCGGACGCCGACAAGAAAGACGCAAACGCCGCGCCAGCGGAAGAAGCCGCACCCCCCGGCGCCGCGCGGCTCTATCAACGATTTCGGACCTCACATCCTTTGCGCATCATGGAAGGAGATCTTCATCGCAATACGCCGGCGTTTGGTTGCCATTTCTATGAGTTCACGGTGAGCACGAAAAACAGGAGCAGCAATCGCAAACTGCTTTACGCCGCGCCGAAAAAATTCAAACAGAATTGGTCGTCTGTTTGGCCAATGAAAAAAATAAAGGACTTGTACACCAGCTATTGGCGGACGAGCCCTTATGACGGCGTTCGCGGCGACAAAAATGCGAAGATTATCTGGGAGTTCTGGCAGGAATACGAACCGCTCGAGCGTTTCAGACAAAAATGCGCAACCATTAATGCGTTCTATGCGGCGCGAGAAACGTTGCGGCAAGAGGCGTCGCCCGGAAGGCGCGCCAGAATTGTGAGCGATACGCCACTGATGGAATTGGTCCAGGACGGAGAAATCTACAATTGCGGGTTCATTAAGTTTGATATTGACGCAGACGGGCGCGCGTTCAACCACCACCTTGTGCTGGATGATGCGGTGGTCGGCAGCACAGGCTACCCATTCGAGACGGCCGTCTTAAATGACCGTCGCGTATCCGGCGGTTCGGCGGGGTCGCTCGCGGTGCTTCGTGAGGAATATGTGAGAATGATCGACGGACTTGAGATCGAGCCTGCGGTCGATGCGACAGGCGCGCCGACTGTGTCGCTTGATCACTATGTGCGGATCGATATGTTTCGAAGAGACTGGGAGGAGGAAGTCGCCGGTCTCGAAGAGGAAACGCCGCAAACGAATTAGAATAGGGACGCGCCCCATGTCTCGGGAAAACGTTGCGCCTCGCGATATCGCTGCGCCTCAGGAAATTGTTGTCGCAGCCTTCTACAAATTTACGGCGTTGCCGGCATTTGCGGCCTATCGCGCCGATTTGCAGATGCTGTGCGCCCAACATGGCGTGGCGGGAACAATTTTGCTGGCGGAGGAAGGCGTCAACGGCACCATTGCCGGCCCGCGTGCCGGGGTGAACGCCATTCTGACGGCGCTGCGCGGCCTGCCCGGATGCGGCGATCTCGATCACAAAGAATCTGTCACCGACAAAAACCCCTTCTATCGCGCGAAAGTCCGCCTCAAGAAAGAAATCGTCACCATGGGCGTGGCTGGCGTCAGTCCGGTCAAAGACGTTGGCGAATATGTTGAGCCCGAGGATTGGAATGCGTTGATTGCGTCCGATGATGTCGTCGTGATCGACACGCGCAATGACTACGAGGTTGCAATCGGCACCTTTGAAGGCGCCGTCAATCCTGAAACCAAATCCTTCAGAGATTTTCCAGCCTGGTTTGAGAACTTCCATCGCGACAATCCCGGCAAGAAGATCGCGATGTTTTGCACCGGCGGCATCCGTTGCGAGAAGGCGACCGCTTTTGCCAAGGCGGCCGGCGCGGAAAACGTCTTTCACCTGAAGGGCGGCATTCTCAGATATTTTGAAAAAACACCGCAGACGGACAGTCTCTGGAAAGGCGAGTGTTTCGTTTTCGACAATCGCGTTTCGGTCAATCATGCGCTGGAGCCGGGCGCTTATGAGATGTGTCACGCTTGCCGCCGTCCGCTCGACGCGGACGCGATGGCCTCGCCGCATTATCAAAAAGGCGTCTCGTGTCCCCATTGCATTGATGAGCACTCCGAGGCGCGAAGGCGTGATTTTGCTGAGCGCCAAAAACAGATCGATCTGGCGCGTCAGCGCGGCGAGACCCATATCGGCGCGCGTCGGGCGCCGGCAAAATGCGCCGACGGAAGGCGGACACAAACGCCGCGGGAAAAACCGTTTGGCGACAGCAAGCGGACTTAGGCCAATGTGCGACCGGCCGGTTCTCTATTCCTTTCGCCGCTGCCCCTATGCGATGCGGGCGCGCATGGCGCTTTTGGCGTCGGGAACGACGGTGCGTTTGCGGGAGGTGTTGCTGCGCGACAAGCCCGGCGAGATGCTCGCGCTTTCGCCAAAAGGCACTGTTCCGTTGCTCCACATTCCGGCGGCGGGCGATGATGGGGGCGGCGGCGATGATCGGGGGAGGGTTATTGACGAAAGCCTCGCCGTCATGCGCTGGGCGCTCGCCCGGCGCGATCCCGATGACTGGCTCGCCGCTGAGCGCCGCGATCCCGAGACGACCAACGCACTAATCAGCGACAGCGACGGTCCCTTCAAACACAATCTTGACCGGTACAAATATTCGACCCGATACGCGGGCGCCGACCGCGACAGCCACCGCGAGGCGGGGGCGGTCTTTTTGCGCCGTCTTGATGATCGTCTGAGGCCCGCCGGCCAGCTTTTCGGCGCGGCGATTTCGCTTGCGGACATCGCCATTTTTCCTTTTGTCAGGCAATTTCGAATCGCTGATCCCGCCTGGTTCGACGCGCAGGATTGGGACGCGTTGAAGGCGTGGCTTTCCGGCCACATGGAGAGCGAAGTTTTCCGCATGGCGATGATTAAATTTGCGCCATGGAAGGAGACAGGCCGGGACGAGCAATTCCCTCAGCACTGAGGCGTTTGCGGATGGACCTCCGTCCGAGCGCCCCGCGCCCCGCGAAAGCACTGCGTTGCTTGGGAATAAGTGCCTGTTTTTAAATGATTTTCTTGTGGCAACTGGGAGTTTTGCGTAACGCCATCGGTCCGCCGTAGGCTTCCCGCGCCCGCCGGTCAGGTTTTGCAACGCTCACGTTGCGCATGGCGGGACCGGACAACCTGATCCCACGAGCTTTGCGGCAATTTCGCCGCTCCGGAACGCTTTAAATTTCGGTGACAAAAAAAGGCGATGCGTTGATGCAACATCGTTAACGGGATATTATGACTTTCGTCCGAATTGCTGAAATATGTCTCGAAGTCTCGGTGCAAAGCCGGTAATGACACTATCAATGGTTCACCCGCGGACATGGTCTGTCGGTTGGTTAATGTCCACCTGAGGAGGGGAATATGAAATTGAAGGCTACCTTGTTTGCGGCTGCTGCAACGATGGCTTTGACGCCGTCCGCGTTTGCTTACGAAGGCCTCTACGGCGCGATTGGCGCGGGCCTGAACTATATCGGCCCTGACCGTGATTTTGAAAGCAACCCGGGCTCGCCGATCGTTTTCGATTCCGACGCCGATTATGAAAACGGCATCGGCGTTTACACGGCGCTTGGCTATTCTTACGCCAACAACTGGCGCACCGAGCTTGAGTTCGCGTACCGCGATAATGATCTGCGGTTCCTGGACGGCGACGGCCTCGGCTTTTCGGGCTTTCCGGATTCGATCAACGGAAGCTTGAATTCTTACTCGATCCTTCTGAACGTCATCCGTGACATCGACCTTGGCGGCCCATTCACGCCGTATGTCGGCGGCGGCATCGGCGGCGCGCGTTTCAATGCTGATTTCAACGGCGCCAATCCGGTCGCGCTCGGCGGTCCGCTCGCCATCGCGATTGACGACGAAGAAACCCGTCTGGCGTTTCAGGGTATCGCCGGCGTCGCGTTTGCGTTGGCCGAAGATCTGACGCTCGATCTTTCCTACCGTTACTTCACGTCTTTGAAGCCGGAATTTGAAGGTACGCTGAATGGCGCGCCCGCAGTATTCCGCACAGGCACCGCAACGCACAGCTTGTTCGCAGGTCTGCGCTGGAACTTTGGCGCGGCAGCGCCTGCGGCGCCGGCCGTTCAGTACAAAGATTGCTGGGACGGCTCCAGCGTGCCGGTTTCGGCTGACTGCCCGCCGCAAATCGAGGAAGTTGAAACAGCCCTCGATCCGGTCCAGTTCATTGTCTACTTCGACTACGACAAATCGAGCCTGACGCCGGAAGCGGCGAACCTCGTCCGCGAAGCCTCGGCTCGTGCGCTGTCGAATGAAATCGAGACGGTTGTCGTCGCAGGCAACACCGATACGTCCGGTTCTTCTGCTTATAACCAGGCGCTTTCCGAGCGCCGCGCCCGCGTCGTTCGTGACGCTCTGATCGCCAATGGCGTTCCGGCTGACCGCATCGAAACGCGCGCCTTCGGTGAAAGCAACCTCGCCAAGCCGACGCCAGACGGCACGCGCGAGCCGCTTAACCGCCGCACGGAAGTGACGATTTCTTTCGAATAAGAAATCGCTACACGGAATAAAAAAAAGCGGCGCTCAAATTGAGCGCCGCTTTTTTATTGGCGGGCGTATGAGGCGCTGATTATCGATCAGGATCGGCGTTTGCGTGAGGCTCGCCGGTCAGGCGGCGTTGCACGGTTCGCAAATCAGGCGCTCGATTAATCCGGGCGGCGATAAATTTTGAAAAAGGCTTCAAGACCGCATTCGACCTGTTTTTCGATGGCGTGGTCAAGATTGTCATCGGTCTCGCCCATCAGGATCGTCGTATGCAGCGGCTCGGTGATCAGCGAGCCCAGCTGCCACATGGCAAGCTCGACATTATCAATTTCGAGGCCCGCCGACGGTGCGAGCCGTTCGAGGACAGGCGCAATCGTTGAGACCATCCATCGTGGTCCGTGTTCAAGATAAGCGCGGCCAAGCGCGGGCGTGCGCGCGGCTTCGAAGGCGGCGATGCGCCTTAACGCGATGGCTTCGGGTTGGAAGAGAGCCCGCACGATCGAAATCGCCATTTCGCGCATAAATTGCTCAGGCGGCAGATCATTGGTGACGTCATCCATGTTCACCGGCAATATCCGTTTGCAGGTGTCCATGATGGTGGCGGCGAATAGTTCTTCCTTGGACCGGAAGCGGTTGTATACAGTGCGCTTAGACACGCCAGCCGTGACGGCGATCGTATCCATGCTGGCGCTGTCGAAGCCGCGGGCCAGAAACGTTTTTCGAGCGGCTGCGATGATGGCGTTTTCTTTTTCGTCGGCCCGATCAAGCCGCGCCGCCTCTGATGTCATCAAGAGTGGCCCTCTTTTTTATTTATTGATTTCAATACAATAACGCACGCCGCCTCGATTGAACACCCTTGCCTGGTTTGCCGTGTTCGAATGCGGTTTGTTTTGAGCGTGCGCGGCTATTGGCGCCCGCCCGAGGGCGTTTACATCTCGTTAACGATAAGGCCGCAAGGCTCCTTCCAACGGGAAGAGCCCATGAGTTCTACGCAACGAAAAAGATCGGGCGCGCGCAAGGCTCAAAAACGCGGCCGCAAGCTGACGGGCGCGCCGCGCCGCAAAGCGGCGGGCCCTCGCCGGCGGCGAAAGCCTGCGCGCCGTTCAGCGTCGCTGGCCTTGCGCTATTGCGCCGACGCTGGCGTTTTCATCCTGACGGCGCTCGTTGCGCTGGCCTTTGCCACAGCGTGGTTTGCACGCGATCTGCCGAGTACGGATAATCTGTGGCGCACAAACCGAAACGCGGAACATGTTTTTTTGACCATGGACGGCGCCCCGATTTCAAGGCCCGGCGCCGGCGCGCCCGTACGTCTGGCGGCGTTGCCGGCCCATGTGCCGGGCGCCATTCTTGCGATTGAGGACCGCAATTTCCGTCATCACGTCGGTGTTAATCCGTTTGCCGTGGGGCGCGCCTTCCTTGTGAACGCCGCCGAAGGCTCTGTCCGACAGGGCGGCTCAACAATCACGCAACAGCTGGCAAAAAATCTTTTTCTGTCCTCGGACCGAACCGTTAAGCGAAAAGTTCAGGAGCTGATGCTGGCGCTGTGGCTGGAGCGGCGCTTCACCAAAGACGAAATTCTGACGCTTTATCTCAACAGGGTTTATTTCGGGGCCGGCGCTTATGGTATCGACGCGGCCAGCCGGCGCTATTTCGATAAGCCGGCCGCCCGCCTCGACATTGCGGAGGCGGCGGTGCTGGCGGGACTCTTGAAGGCGCCGTCGCGCTATGCGCCAAGCCACAATCCGCAAATTGCCGGCGCCCGCGCCCGTCTTGCGATTGACGCCATGGTTGAAACCAACGTCATCACCCGCGCCCAGGCGCAAGCCGCGCTCAGCGCGCCTGTCCGGTTGAAAGGCGCACAACGAATGACCGCGCCCTATTTTGTCGATTTTGCGCAAGGTGAGGCCGCGCGCCTTGCGGGCGCGGTCGACGCCGATCTTGTGATCAAGACAACGCTTGATCCCGCCATGCAGACGGCCCTCGAGGCCGGCGTCAGGCAAGGCGTTGCGCGGGCGCATTTGCCGGCTGAGACGCAAGTCGCGGCGGTGATCGTGTCGCGCGACGGCGCGGTCAAGGCGATGCTGGGCGGGCGCGACTACGCGGCGAGCCAGTTCAATCGCGCCGTCCAGGCGCGCCGTCAGCCAGGGTCCGCTTTCAAGCCGTTTGTCTATTTGAGCGCATTCGAGCGCGGCGCGAGCCCGGGCGATCAGGTGCTCGACGCGCCGCTGACCGTCGCCGGTTGGTCGCCTGACAATTACGAGAGCCGATTTTATGGACCCGTGACGCTGACCGAAGCGCTCGCCCGATCGCTCAATGCGGCGACGGTGCGCGTGCAGGAGCGTTTTGGCCGTAACGCGGTTCGCGTCACGGCCCGGCGCATGGGCGTTGATGCGCCCCTGACGAAAGGGCCGGCGCTCGCGCTCGGCGTCGATGCGATGTCGCCGCTCGCTCTTGCCGGCGCCTATGCGCCCTTCGCCAATGGCGGCTTCCGCATCTCGCCGCACGCCGTGCAGGCCATATCAACCGTTGACGGGCAATCCGTATACAAACGCAGCGTGGTCTATGAAGATGCAGCGGCGTCAGAAACAGCAATCGAAAAGACCAACGCCATGCTAGCGGCTGTTGCGCAATGGGGCACCGGCAAGCGCGCAGCGTTGAACGGTGTTCCCGTGTACGGAAAGACCGGCACAACGCAAGGCAATCGCGACGCTTGGTTCGCCGGACACGCGGGCGGTTTTGTTTGCGTTGTCTGGATCGGCCGCGACGATAACGCCCCTATGGCGCCGGCCGGATCGACCGGCGCGACCCCGGTGACCGGCGGGACGGCGCCGGCGATAATCTGGCGGTTAATCATGGAAGGCGCCCTGGAGACGACAAATACGCCGCCTTCGACCCTTGCGCCGGACGCCGGCATCACAACCGTCGTAGCGCCGCTCGTTCCGGAAGACGATCCCTTGCATGGGTTTCTTGCAAGAACTCAAAGTGAGCGCTCTCAGGCGGCCCGTCCCCAGCGGTGAAGCGCCTCTCCATGGGCGCGGAACCATGCCCGCGCGGCGCGTTCGTCAAATCCCAGATCTTTCACGACTTTCCAGAAGGCCGGTGAGTGATCAAGGTGCAGCAAGTGCGCGCATTCATGGGCGGCGACATAATCGAGAACCCACGGCGGCGCCATGATCAGACGCCAGGAAAACGACAGCGCCCCATTTGATGCGCAAGAGCCCCACCGCGACCGCGGATCGCGGATCGAAATGGGTCCGCGTTTTGCGTTCAGAATATTTGCATACTGATCGGTTCGCTCTGTAAAGGCGAGGCGGGCTTGTTTCTTGAGCCAGTCGGTGACGCGTCTGTTCACATGCGCCGCGTCGCCGCCGACATAAATTTTTTCCTGCCCTTGTCCGCTTGCAATCATGCGAACCGGCGCGCGCGGCGCGCCTTCATTGACGATTTGAATATAACCGCCGCGATAGGGCATGACGCCGCCGTCGACGAAGGGTTGCGGCGGGCCGGCCTCTGCGAAACAGGCGCGCACCCAGTCCGCTCTTGATTGCGCGAAGGCCACCGCCTCCGGGATCGCGCGTTTTGAGGGCGCGGTGACGATCACGACGCCTCGCAGCGCGTCGACCCGCACAATCAGCCGCCGCGCCCGCCGGTTAATCCGGACTTCAATCGGGGCGTTGCGCTCGCCGAGATCAATCGCGCGATGGGCGTGCGGCGCGTCGTTTTGATCGAGCGGCGCTGTTCTGGGAGCGATGGCGGGACGCGTCATGACCATCATTTTTGGGCGATTGCGCGGAATTACAAGCCTTGCGACAGCCACGCGCCGCATCAGCCGGCGGGTTTCGACTCAGGGCGTGTTTGTCTATATGTCTGCGATCGCCGCAGCGCCGTCGGCGGGTCCGTGCGGCCCGATTGGAAGCGCGCCGGAAGTAAAGACGCGAAAACGTTCAAATCGTCGATGACCGCCCAAAACGTCCAAAACGCCAACACCGCCGCATCGCACGAAAAAAAGGCCGCGCCGTCTGGCGGCGTGATTGCGTCGAAGTCCGCGCTGACGCCGATGATGGCGCAGTACCTGGATATCAAAGCCGGCGCCGGCGATGCGCTCCTGTTTTACCGCATGGGCGATTTCTATGAGCTCTTCTTCGACGACGCCGTTGAGGCCGCGGCGACGCTTGACATCACACTGACCAAGCGCGGCAAGCATGGCGGGGAAGATATCCCCATGTGCGGCGTGCCGTGGCACTCCCATGAGAGCTATCTCGCGCGTCTCATTAAGGCAGGCTTTAAGGTCGCGATCTGCGAGCAGACCGAAGACCCTGCGGAGGCGAAAAAACGCGGCTCAAAATCTGTGGTCAAGCGTGAGATCGTCAGGGTCGTCACGCCCGGAACGCTGACCGAGGAAACGCTCCTTGACGCGCATCAGAATAATTATCTCGCCGCCCTTGCGATCGGCGCGCGCGGGGCGGCGTCGCTTGCGTGGGCCGACGTTTCCACTGGCGAGCTTGGCGTGCGTCAGACAAGCATCGATCATTTTCTGACCGATCTGGCGGCGCTGTCGCCAAGCGAACTCGTCGCGCCTGAAAGCAGTATATACACTGACGAGGAAGACCATCCGTGGTCAGAAAAAATTGCCGAGGCCGGGGAGAAAATCGCCGTCACCGCGCGGCCCGACGGTGAGTTTGCGCCGCGTCAGGGCGAGCGCCGCCTGACCGAGATGTTTGAAATCGCCACGCTTGACGGATTTGGCGATTTTGCGCCCGGCGAACGCGGCGCTCTTGGGGCTCTGTTGTCCTATGTGGCGTTGACGCAAGTCGGCAAGGCGCCGGCTTTCAGGGCGCCGCGACGGACCGAAACCGGCCATCTGATGGCCATTGATGAGGCGACGCGCGCCTCGCTTGAAATCTTGCGCACCCAACAGGGCGGCCAGTCCGGATCGCTCTTTTCCGCCGTCAATCAAACCGTCACGGGGCCAGGCGCACGGCTTCTCGCGAGCCGCCTGGCCGCGCCGCTGGTCGATCCGATCCAAATCAACGCGCGCCTTGATGCGGTCGATTACTTTTTCGGCGGTTCGGCGCGCTGCGACGACGTGCGCGCTGTTCTCAGCGAGACGCCGGACATGGCGCGGGCGCTGTCGCGGCTGACGCTGGGCCGGGGCGGGCCGCGCGATCTGCAGGCGATCCGCGACGGGCTGATATCGGCGCAAAAACTCTCGGTGCTGATCGCTGACGCCGGCGAGACGATGGCGGCGCCCACTGCTATTGAGGCCGCCCGCAGAGCGCTTGTCGGCGCGCGCGGCGATGATTTCTCCGCGCTTCTTCAGCGCTTGCGCGAGGCGCTTCTCGATGAAGCGCCGCTGCTCGCGCGCGATGGCGGCTTTATCGCAAAAGGCTTTGATCCGGGCCTTGATAATGTCTGTGTGCTGCGCGACGAATCCCGGCGCCTAATCGCCGGCATGGAGGCCGACTACAAGGACCTTACCGGGGTCAAAAGCCTGAAAGTCAAACACAACAATGTGCTTGGCTATTTTGTCGAGACCCCGCCGACGCAGGGCGACCGGCTGATGGCTGCGCCGTTGAATGAGACCTTCATTCATCGCCAGACGCTGGCGAGCGCGGTGCGGTTCACGACGACAAGCCTTGCCGATCTTGATGCGAAAATCGCACGGGCCCGCGACGAAGCACTGGCGCGGGAGCTGGAAATATTCGGTGCGCTCGTCGCGGCCGTGTCCGCGCAATCGGAAGCGATTGCGGCGGCGGCCGACGCGATTGCAGCGCTTGATATCGCCGCTGCGGGCGCGCATCTCGCCCGGGTTGAAAACCATGTGCGCCCGATTGTCGACGATAGCCGCGCCTTTCATATTGAAGCCGGTCGTCATCCGGTGGTGGAGCAGGCGGTGCGCCGGAGCGGCGGCGCGGCCTTTATCGCCAATAACTGCGCGCTGACAGACGCCGCCGACGGCGCGGCGTTGCTCTGGCTGGTGACGGGGCCGAACATGGCGGGTAAGTCGACTTTTTTGCGCCAGAACGCGCTGATGGCGATCCTGGCTCAGGCCGGCCTTTTCGTGCCGGCGGCGGCGGCCCATATCGGCGTCGCTGACCGTGTCTTCAGCCGCGTCGGCGCATCGGACGATCTGGCGCGAGGGCGCTCGACATTTATGGTTGAAATGGTGGAAACCGCTGCGATCCTCCATCAGGCGAGCGAGCGCTCGCTGGTGATTCTGGATGAAATCGGGCGCGGCACCTCGACCTATGACGGCATGTCCATCGCCTGGGCGACAGCCGAACATCTGCACAGCGTCAATCGGTGCCGCGGTCTTTTCGCGACCCACTACCATGAGCTGACGCAATTGAGCGAAACGATGCCTCGCCTGAAAAATGTCTCGATGCGCGTGCGCGAATGGAAAGGCGATGTCGTATTCCTGCATGAAGTGATCGACGGGCCGGCCGACCGCTCGTATGGCGTGGCGGTGGCTCGTCTTGCGGGATTGCCGGCGCCGGTGGTCAAGCGCGCGTCCGACGTTTTGAAATTATTGGAGGAAAGCCGGCGCGGCGGGCCCGGGGTTGACGCTTTGCCGTTGTTTGCAGCGCGCGAAAAACCGGCGGCGGCCGCGCCGGGCGACGAAGCCGGCAGGGACGATGGCGACAAGCAAGACGGCGAGGGCGCGGCGCTCATGAACGCGCTTGCCGACCTCGATCCCGACGCCATGAGCCCCCGCGATGCGCTCGATGCGCTCTATCGATTGAAATCTCTGAGCGAAACCAGTTGAATGTTTTTCATGTGCCGCCCTATTCGCGTGATCCGGTCCGGCTGGGCGTTGTTACTTGCCGGCGCAATCGTTTTGGCGTCAGGCTGCGCAACGGCGGACCTTGCCGGCGCGCCGTCCGCCGAAGGGGTCAGTCTTTACAGGGCAAAAAATTATGAGGCGGCCTGGTCGGCGCTAAAGCCGCTGGCCGACAAGGGGCATTATCGCGCTCAGCGCTACGTCGCCTTCATGTTGATGCAGGGTAATGCGCCATTCGATTGCGCCGCCCTCGAAGACGGCCCGGACGATTGCGGGCGCCGGGCGACGGCGCTGATGATGGATGCGGCGCGGCGCGGCGACAATAACGCATTGATCGTCCTTGAAGGGATGCGCGCCGGCGGCGCGCCTCAGGCGCCGAGCGACGCTGACATGGTCGCGCTGGAAACGGCGCGCAGCGAGCGCGGCGACCCAATGACCGCCTGGCGTCTTGCAACGCGTTATCGCACCGGCGACGGCGTCGAGCCGTCCGCGAACGAGGCCGTCAAATGGTTGCGCGTGGCGGCGAAGGGAACGCCGCGGCTATATCCCAAAGCGGCGGACGCTGCGTTCCTGTTGTGCGAGGCCTACGCCCGCGGCGACGGCGTTGAGAAAAACCTGAAACGCGCCCAGCAATGGTGTCGTCAGGCCGCGCGCGACGGGCATAGCGGCGCCGTCATCGCATTGGCGCGCCTTGAAAACAGCGACGTCGGCGGCGGGGCGCGGTAAATGCGGAAAGCCCGTTTTGCATGAGCGATAACGGCCAAGCATCGGACCGCGTTCTGCCGATCGCCGCCTTGATCGCTCGCACACTGCACGAGCAGAGCAAAAACAACAGGCGCGCGGACGACGCGGCGAGCGCTTCGGGCGCCGCGCCCGCTGCTGCGGCGCTCGGCCCGGTGTTGAAATCATCGCTCAGCGCTGCGCGCGCCTCGGCGTTGGCGGCCTCGACTAAAGGCGAGGTTGTCGCCAAACGCATCTCAGCCTCCATCGATACCGCGCTCACAGCGCTTTACGATGAAGGGGTTCAGCTGTTTCCGGGCGCCGCGCAAGGCGTAACGCTGTGCGCTGTCGGCGGCTTCGGGCGCGGACGGCTCGCGCCCTATTCCGATATCGACCTCCTGCTTTTGCATCGGTTTCAGGATGAAAACGCCATCAGGCCGTTTCTTGATTTCCTGCTTTATCCATTGTGGGACGCCGGGCTCACAGTCGGTCATCATGTTCATCGCCCGTCGACAGCGCTCGACTATGCTCGCGACGATATGGTGACCCGCACGGCGTTCCTCGATGCGCGAAGGATTGCAGGCGATCGCAGCGTGTTTGCTGAGTTCAAGACCGGGTTTGATCGCCTGCGTCAGACCACCAAGAGCGCGTTTGTCGCCGCCAAACTCGCCGAACTGGAAGAGCGCCACGACCGTTCTGATCAGTCGCGCTATCTCGCAGAGCCAGACGTCAAGGACGGCAAGGGCGGGCTGCGCGATCTCGACCTGATCCGCTGGCTTTACCGGTACGTCTTCGATCAGGAAATCGACGCCGGAAACGGTGCTCATCATGTTCTTTCTACTGATGAATTGAAATCCTTCGCCAAGGCCGAACGTTTCTTGTGGTCGATCAGGATGGCGCTTCATGCTTTCCACTACTCGGCGAATGAAACGCTGACTTTCGAAGCGCAGCCGGTTCTGGCCGATCGCCTTGGTTATGCGGCGAGGTCGGGCGGGGCGCCGGCGGAAAGAATG
>JBCBBT010000068.1:0-16578 GCA_038531315.1 Pseudomonadota bacterium | reverse complement strand
CCTTCGTTTATGTCCAGAATACCATCATTGTCATCATCGATGTCGATATCATCGTTGACGCCGTCGCCATCTGTATCGAGCGTGGTTGCGAAATTAACCGCTGCGGCATTGGTGGACAGGCTTGATGTGTTTGTCGGCGCCGTCCCGCCGCTATTGTCGGGGATTGATGACGGCGGGTTTGAGGCGACGCCCTCGGATTGATCCCAGAGGCGGAATTCCAACAATGCATTGCCGACAAATCCTTGATCCGCAATAAAACGAATCTGGCTGTCAGGATCGAGCAACAACACCTGACCGCTGGCGATTGTATCGAAGTTGGTCCACGGATGACCCGGAATGTCGGTGCGTTGATACTGGAATACACCATTGCTCTGGTCCGCCGTGGTCACGGCGACGCCAAGGGTGTCATTCTCGGCGTCCGTCGCGGTTAGCAGAGCAAGCAAGTCGGCGACCGTAATCGTGTTGGGTTCAAGCCTGTTGCCTGAACCCGAAGCGACAATAGACCCGGATAACGTGTCGCCTGCAAAGGCAATGGTGTCATTTTCCACCAGATCGTCGATGTCAGCGATCACCGGCGCGTCATTGCGCGGCGACACGGTTACCGTGGTCGTTGCTGAGTCTGTCTGCCCAAAGACATCTGTTACCGCGATCGTCAGCGGAAAATCGCGAAGGGCTTCATTTTCCGACTGTACATCAAAAAGAACAGCCCGCAGGAGCGCGTTTAAATCGTCAGACGGGATAACCGCGCCGGGCGTGTCGCTCACGACCGATATGACGCCTGTGGCGGACGAATAGGAAACGCTTACCGATGAATTCCCCGGGCCAACATTATTGATTGTCGTCGCCGCAAAATCAGTATTCAGGGGGATCGAGACGCCCTCAATGACCACAATATCCGGAACGCCAGCGGGATCGCCGGGCAACATTGCGGACAATTCAAGCTGTACGATGTCATTCTCGCCCAACGGATCGACGATCGCGTCGGCGGCGGTCAATGATACCGGACCAAGGTCCTCAATGAAGTTGGCGCTAAAGTCGCTGTCCGCCGCATTCGACGGGTTAAGATCAATGCTCGGATCAAAATTGACCTGAATGTTAGATGTTACGACATTGCCGGAAATGCCGTTTGCGTCTGTCACCGATATCTCAATCGTCTTTGTAAGAACGGAGTTGTTAGCGAGCGTTGAGAAGTACGAAACAGCCGAAAGCGCCGCCTCAAAGTCGGCGTCCGTGGCGGGCCCAGTGAAGTCGATGGTGATCGCGCCGGCGTTGCTCGTCACCGCATATGTTACAGGACCAATCGAGCCATTCGCGCTTGCGGCCCCATTGATAAACAGGGCGTCTCCTGCATCGGCGTTGGTCAGCGTAACGGTAACGCTGCTATAGGGGTTCGTGCCGTTAAATATATCGAGATCGGCGTCGGCGACCGCAACGCCCGCAGGCTCGCCCCGGAATTCACTGCTGTAATCGCCGCCGCTCGCAGTGCTGTCGTCAATATCGAGGTCGATTTGCGGCAAGCCCGTTGTCACGGGATTGCTGAAGACGAAATCGCCATCGCCGTCATGGGTGAAAACGCGGCCGGCGCCGGTGGCCTCATATTGAATGACGAAACTGTCGAGATCGCCAAAGTTAAATGTAATCGCAGCTGTATCGCGAAGCGACCCCAGACCGTTGCCGCCCGTATCCTGAACTGTGCCCGACGCTTCAACGCGGCTGCCGGTTGTAACAATGGCGAGGTCGGTTGGGTTGTTGACCGTAAAAGCGAGGAAGCCAAGCTCCTGAATACCGGTGACCCGTTCGATAAAGGCGCCAGGCACGCCTGTTGTCGTGCTGGTTCCGTCGATGTCGCTAATCGTAATGTCGGCGGCCCCAATCGCGGCGACGCCGGTGGCGGAATTCACAAACGACCAGCCAACATCCAAAATACCCGCAGCTTGCGACTGGAATGCGATATCGTCGCCGATCACGCCAAATACCGGCGCCGCACCGGAAAGGACCGTCAGCACAACATCAATCGACGTGCCGCCAATATCGCCGCCGCCGACATAGGTCGCCGTTGTTCTGCCTTCCGCATCCGTACTGAGATCAGGGGTGATGCCGGCAACACTGATCGTGAGCGGAGCCAGCAATCCGGCGAACGCTGACTGCGCCGCCAGTTCGACAACGACGCCCGTTTCGATGTCGCCTGTCGAGACTTCCAGCACCCAGTCGCCGCCCAACAGAGCCGCGCCTGTCAAATTATCGGACGCGGCGATATCGGCGCCTGTCGCCTCAGCCAAAAGACGCACAGCCTCAGCGTCAGCGCCAAAATTACATCCGTAAATTAAAAGATCTGCGTTATCGCTCAATGCTGCATTGATGATCGCCAATTCATCCGCATACGCGCCGGTAATCGATTCTTTATTGAGGTCGGCTGTTCCGAGACTGACATTGCCGACATCGCCGTGGGAAATGATATGAATGGCGTCGACGTCTGTGCGGCCGTCAAGGTAGGCTGCGATCTGCTCAACACCGTCAACGTCGCGGCCAATCAGAACAACCTCAACGTTTTCCGAAAGCCCGTCGACCAGCGTCTGATATCCGTTAACAGAAGTATCGACAAAAACGATCTCTGTGCGTCCTTGTGCGACGCCGTCGGCGGCGGCGGCGATCAGATCCCCAAATTCATCCTGGGGGTCGCGCGCGGGAATTTGGGACTGCGACTGGGATTGGGACTGCGCCTGTGATTGTAAAGGCGATTGCGTTTGGGTTTGCAATGACGCCGCCGTCAGGGTTGCGATCGGCGCAACAAGGCCCGGATCAATCAGGATATCGCCGGTAACGCCATCATCGGCGCCGGCGTTCGTATCGCGCGCGGTTAGGAAAACCGGCGTCATGTCCGGCTGACGACCGCTGAGGCGCGTATCAAGCTCCGCGTCCGGCGCGCTTTCAAGCTGATCAACCGTTTCTAGTGTGTCTGCGCGCGCATCATCGGAAGCGGCCGGCGACGGCGCCGAAAAGGCGAGCGACGGCGCCGACACCGACTGGTGTCTGATATCGGTCGCAATGAGGAACTTGTAGTCTTGCGCGGTTTCCAACGTGTCGGTTAACACGGGGCCCTGGACGCCGTCTTCGGCGCCTTCATCGCCGCCTTCAGGGGTCGCCGCCGGATCGCCGCCGCTGCCGGAACCAATCGTCACCGGAACGCCGGTCAATATCGACAACTGTTCTACAGCGCTTTGCTCAATATCGGCGTTTGCGCCCTCGCCGCCGCCATAAAGGCGAACCTCGCCGCCCTCGCCCAACACATCGCCGACAAGCATCGCCAACGACCCATCATCATTCATCGACGCATCGGAAAGAAAACTGTCGCTTCCGAGCGCCATCGCCTCGCCGTCGATCGTCGCCAGCACGCCAATACTGTCTACATGATCATATTGCGCCAGCGTCTCGGCGATTTGCGCAATACCGCTTTCATTTGCGTTAACAACGATAATATCAGCCGTTGGCGGAATATTTTGAAGAAGGGTTGCTGCGTCGGAAACGCCTGCGTCAATAAATACCAGATCTGTCTTGTTGGGTGCGCTTACAAAATCAGCAGCGCTGTTCAACATCTCCGCAACCGCACTGAGCGCCGGATCGATCGATGTCGGCGTGCTCAGACCCATCTCTTCAATCGCCAGATCGGCCTGACTGGCGGCGACCTCCGAGCCGGCGGCATCCGCGAAAGTGGCGACAGCGGCGGCGTCCAGCAAATATCGGCTCTCAAGCGCCCGCAGGCTGACGCTGGTCTTCAGCGACATGGCTTCGCGCGACAGCGGCTTTGCATTGCGATTATTGGCGGATGGTTTTTGGCGCTTTCCAAACATTCGGCACTCCCGGTTAGCATTCCGGTTGTGACGAGAGGAAGTTAACCTCTAGTATAAGTTGCGCATTGACAATTATGCATTTTATAGTTGCCGCCTGTTCTGCGCTGTTTCCAACGGCGTCGAGGCGGTCGAATTCGTATACGAAGCGTTACAATACGCCGAGACGACATCCTGCGTTCGCTTTGAAAAAGCTGACTTGGTTACTTTGAAAACGGGATCGCGAGGATGACCTCATCTTCGCCGACCTGAAAATTCTCGCGCGCCAAGCGAATGGTATTGAACCGCGACCGGCGGATGACGCGCATCGCCGCGTCGTCAAAGCACTCATTTGTCGAGGCGGCGACTTCCTCGTCAATTGATCGTCCACGGGCATTGATCTTGAAGCGGATGATCACCGCCTCCTCCGCCGCAGCGCGATCACGGCAATCAGAGGGATAGCGCGTATTAGCCCGGCGCGTAAAATCAATATCCTCAAGCCGCCGATATGGAAATTCAAGGCGCTGCGACAGCGCATCGCTCAGAGCGGCCGGCGGCGTCTCTTCAACGGCTTCAGCGACGCTGTCGTCCTCATCGGGCTTGATCCGGACGGGCGCGTCCGGCGGCAAGACGGCGCTGGCTTGATCGCCGCTCGAATTGTCGGCGTTGTCGCTGCTCGCTGCGTCTGCATCCGATGAAGAAGCACTGGCGCGCGCGGTTTCTTCAGAAGGCGCAGACGCGGGCGCTACGATGGGCTCATCTGTTTGCGCCAAAGCCAGCCGCTGAAGCGA
Source organism: Pseudomonadota bacterium (assembly GCA_038531315.1). GTDB lineage: Bacteria > Pseudomonadota > Alphaproteobacteria > Caulobacterales > Parvularculaceae > JAJFFW01. Next base: position 11,963 of record JBCBBT010000068.1, on the reverse strand, counting down.
CGCGGGGTCAGGCACTTCGAGTAATTCGGACGCATCAGCGCCGGGCGCGGACGCCGTCTGCACCGCTGACAGGGCGGCGGGATCGGGGACGGATATTGCGTCCGCCGGATTGGCGTCGATATCTGCGCGCACGGGCTCATCGACTGCGGCGTCGATGGTGTCTTCAGCGTCAGCCGCGTTTAGCGCCGTTTCCAGATCAGGGACGTCAGCACTCGCGAGAGAGGGGTCATTGACGCTTGTCGATGACGCCGGAGAAGCGGCGTCGACGCCGATGCCGACAGCGTCGCCCGCCAACCGTGCAGCGCGCGCGTCAGTCGCGCGTTCATGGCCGATAAATAATGTGAGGCCCGCTAACGCGACACTCCCAGCTTTCCGCCATGCTCGCGTCATAATACTTCACTCCCGACCCTCAGGAACCGCACGCAACCCCCCGCGCATCCGCCCGGGCGACAAAATCGGCGAAGAAGTCGCAAACATCAAGCCAATTAATGATGAATACGCGACGCCGCCCGCTCGCCCTAGTCGTCATCGAGGGGCGGGCCAAATTTTTTCGATGTCGGGAAGCCTTTCGGCGCGATTTTGCCGGCTTGCGCCCGTTTTCCGAGAAAACTCTTCCAGCCTTCAATCGTTTGCACACGGCCCGAGCGGTCGATCCACGCAAGGCCGTGCTTTTTGTCAAACGCTTTCGCGTCCGAAAGCCCGCCGCTGGCGAATTTCTGCAAGACTACGCCCTTTCCGCGTGTCATTTCCGGCAAATCGGCCGCCGGAAAAACCAGGAACTTTTTATTGTCGCCGACGCTGGCGATCATGTCGCCGCTCGCCGGACGACACACAACCGCCTCATGACCGGTCGGCACATTCAAGACCTGTTTGCCTTTTCGCGTGTTGGCGAGACAGTCTTCCTCGCGCACGAAGAACCCGTGCCCGGAAGAAGACGCGACAAGCATACGCCGCTCGCCGCGATAAATGAACGCTGTTGTGACGGTATGGTCGTTCCCGAGATCGATGGTGAGGCGAATTGGCTCGCCATGCCCGCGCCCGCCCGGCAAATCCTTGACATCGTAACCATAAAAACGCCCATCCGTGCCGAAAAGCATGATCTTGTCGGTCGTCTGCGCATGGACAACAAATCCCTCGCGGTCGCCGTCTTTATATTTGATGTCTTTCGTATTCTCGACATGCCCTTTCATCGTCCGTATCCAGCCCTTTTCAGACAGGATAACAGTGACCGGCTCTTTTTCGATCAAGCTCTCAAGGTCTATGTCGTCCGCTTCCGGGGCTTCTTCGACCGATGTGCGGCGGCGACCAAGCGGCGATTTCGGATCGAAGATCTTGCGTACGTCCTTAAGCTCGCCGCTGATCGCAGCCCATTGCGCATCGTCTGACTTTAACAATGCGCGAAGCTTTTTCTGCTCCGCCTTGAGCGCCTTGTGCTCGTTCTTGATCTCCATTTCCTCAAGCTTGCGCAGAGAGCGCAGACGCATATTGAGGATCGCTTCAGCCTGATTATCCGTCAGGCTGAATGTTTTTATGAGTTCCTGCTTGGGCTCGTCTTCGTAGCGGATAATGCGGATCACCTCGTCAAGATTGAGGTACGCAATCAGGAAACCGTCGAGGATTTCAAGCCGGCGGGCGATCTTGTCGAGACGGAATTTTGTCCGGCGAACGAGAACAACTTTTCGATGATCGAGATAGGCGCGTAGGCAGTCCTTCAGGCTCATCACCTTCGGTGCGCCATCCGCATCGAGGACGTTCATGTTGAGCGAAAATCGCGTCTCGAGATCGGTTAATCTGAAAACTGTTTCCATGAGCGCATCGGCATCGACACTTGACGACTTCGGCTCAAGAATAAGCCGAACGTCTTCCGCGCTTTCATCGCGCACGTCAGCGATGACGGGCAGTTTTCGGGTCTGGATCAGTTCCGCAATTTTCTCGATCAGTTTTGATTTTTGAACCTGATACGGAATTTCCGTCACAACGATCTGATATTTGCCGCGGCCGAGATCTTCACGCGTCCAGCGCGCGCGAATCCGAAACCCGCCGCGGCCTGTCTCATAGGCTTCGGCGATCTGCTCTGCCGGCTCCACGCAGACCCCGCCTGTCGGAAAGTCGGGCCCTTTAACGTATTTAAGCAAGGTGTCGGCGCGGGCGTTTGGCGTTTTGATCAAATGCAGCGACGCATCGATCAGTTCGGCCACATTATGAGGCGGCACCGAGGTCGCCATGCCGACAGCGATGCCGGAAGCGCCGTTCGCCAGAAGGTTCGGAAACGCCGCCGGCAACACCGCCGGTTCTTTGCTTTCCCCATCATAGGTCTCGCGAAAATCAACTGTGTCTTCGTCGATGCCGTCGAGCAGCAATTGTGCGGCGTCGGTAAGGCGGCTTTCGGTATAACGCATCGCCGCCGCATTATCGCCGTCCACATTGCCGAAATTGCCCTGACCATCGACCAATGGCACGCGTACGGAGAAATCCTGAACGAGACGCACCATGGCGTCGTAGATCGCCTGATCGCCATGGGGATGGTAGTTGCCCATCACTTCGCCGACGACTTTAGCGGATTTCTTGTACCCGCCGCCCGGGTTCAGCTTCATCTGGCGCATGGCGTAGAGAATGCGCCGGTGCACGGGCTTCAGCCCGTCACGCACATCCGGCAAGGCCCGCGCCGTGATTGTCGACAAGGCATAAGCGAGATACCGCTTCGAGAGCGCCTCATCGAGCGGCTCCAAAAAGATGTCTTCCGGTTTTGGCGGCTCGCCGCCCGCAGTCGTTTTGGTTTTCTTTTTTCTGGCCATGAGGGTCCATACCAGAGTTTGCAGCCCGCGCCAGTCGTCTGCTTCAGCGCTCGCCGGCGGGAGAAGCCGAGGCCGCGGCGGCCGGCGCGGCGGCCGCTTTTTTCCGGACAAGACGCGGACGCCAGACGCCGAGGGCGATATTCGCCATCGCGACAGCCATCATGACCCAGAGCGACCACCAGATTTTGTCGACGTCGCCGCCGAGCTGCTCGGCGCCCGCCCCCGACGAAAGCGCTTCGGCGGTGCGCCTTGCGCCGCCGCGAATGGGGCCGTCAATCGCGACAAGGCTCCACTCGAAAATAAGAACGCCGGATGCCAGCTTGATGAAAACCCAACCCGCATTTTGAAATGCAGGCGTAAAAGACATCGACAGCAGACCGGCGACGACGGAAATCGCCATCGACGGCAAGAACAGGCGCAGCGAGACTTCCGCCATGGCGGTGCGCATCGCGGCGTAGTCGTTGAGACTGACCGCGGGATCGGGTAACGCCGCCGTCATCACCAACAGCGACGCCATCGAACCGGTAAACCCGATTGCGCCGACGGTGTGGAGGAACTTCAGGGTCCTGCTCATGGCTTGTCGCCTGTGACTTTCAAGATCAGCCGCAAAGCGAGACCGATCAGTTAGGTGTTTCGGCGAAACTGTCCGACAGGCCGACCGCCCTGTAAAGCACCGAGCGCCGATAGCGCCAGGTCCGATCCTCATGGGGATAATCAAAGTCGTCGGCGGGATCGCGCCGCATGCCAATCCGTTCAGCGACCCGGCGCGAGGGCATGTTCTGCGCTGACACCATTGCGACGATCTCTTCGAGGCCAAGGGTTTCAAATCCATACCGAAGCGCTTCGCGCGCCGCCTCGGCGGCGAGGCCCTGCCCTTGCGCAGCTGGCGCAAGCCGCCATCCGACTTCCACACAGGGCGTAAAATGAGCCTCAAAAGCCGGCTGCGACAGGCCGACCAATCCGGCGAAAGAGAGCTCGCTCGTTTCAACCGCCCAGAGGCTATATCCCCAGCGGCGAAACCGCGCCTGCAGCTCACCGACATAGGCCCGCGCTTGTTCCGCGCTGAGCGGCGCCGGAAAATAGCGCATGACGGCCGGATCGGCGCTCATGCGCGCAAAAGGATCAACGTCGCTCTCACGCCAGCCGCGCATGATCAGGCGCTCGGTCGAAAGCTGCGGCGCCTCGGCGAAGTCGATCACTGATACGTCCGTCGCGAATTCTCGCCGCTTCACAATCGCGCGCCCTCCCAAGCAATCTCGCCCTTGCAGCCTTGCAGCGTTTCGCAGAGCATTCCATTCCTTAACGCGGCGACGCCAGAGCCCGCAATGGGGCCAGAGCCGGCAACGGGAATTGAAATACAAGAAAATGAACGGCGTTTTCAACGAAATCTGGCGGTTCGCCGACTTGTTGTTGCGGCTGATCAATGGCGCGTTTTCGCTGTCGCCCGATGCGTTCATTCTGGCCGCGAGCGAAAGGGCGTTGGGCGCCGCCTACACGATTGCTTTTCTGGCGGGCGTTTCGGAAATGATCGGACAGAGCGTCGTCCTTGTCATCAATCGCGTCCCGACCTGGCGATTTGTCGCCAGTCTCTTGTTCACGGGCGTCATTTATATCGTGGCGTCGCTGACATGGGCGGCGAGCGTTGTCGCCGTCACGTCGATATTTCGTATCGGGATCATCGACGCCATCGGCTATGCGGGCCTGTTTGCGATCATCGCCATGAGCTATGGCCCCCGTATCATCGGATTTTTTACGATTGCGCCTTATTTCGGCGTCGCGCTCGGCTATCTCCTCGACGCGTGGGTGATGGCTTGCGTCGTATTTGGTTTACGCGCGGCGGCGGGACTGCCCTTCGAGGCGGCGGCGTTTTGCGGTGCCATGGGATGGGCGGCGTCATATGGCGCACGGGCGATGGCGGCGCATTATCTGCGCAAGCCGCTGCGAGCTTTGCGCCGCGCCGTCTCGGGCTCGGCGCTCGAGCGGACGCCGCGCGAGCTGCTTCATCAACTCGCACATCCCCACAGCGCCGCCCGGCGCGGCGAGCGATCATTATGATCACGACGACGCTCACGCTCATCGCTTTTCTCGGCGTCATCGCCTTTGTTACGGCGGCGGCCCTGTCGCCAATTGAATCGCTCAGCTGGTGGGCCGGCTGGAACGAAGTAGAGACGAGCGAGGCGGGCGATGATCCGATCGAACCGCTTGTCCTCGAACGCATGGCGCCGCCCGTCGCCGCCGACGGCGACGCACCCCTCCTCGATGCGAGCGCCCCGCCCTTGCTCGACGCCGATGCGGCGGTTGAAAAACGAAAGGTCATCTATCTTTCGGGCATTTCCGTGATGGCCGGGCGACACCTTGCGCCGCAGGAATCATGGTTCATCGATGCGCTGCGCAAACGTCATCCGAATACGGACATCATTACCGACGTTTTTCCCTATTCCCCAACCGGCAAGACGTTATTGCATACGCCGCGCCTGTTGGGGCGGTTCTGGCGGCGGGCGATGCGGTTGCGCCTCAAAGGACGCGGAGCCATCGCCGCACTCGCTAACTGGCGTAATTTTTTCCAGGTTCTCGTCTCAGCGGATCATCGCTATGGGCCGATTTTCAACCTCGGCGCATCGCGCGTTCTTCTCGAGGCGCTTGAGCGACACGATTACGCCTTCGGGTCCGGCGCGCCGGTGACAATCATCGGGTTTTCCGGCGGCGCACAAATCGGGCTCGGCGCCGCGACGTTCTTGAAGCCGCGCATCAACGCGCCAATCGACATTATTTCGATCGGCGGCGTCATGGCGTCCGACCATGGGTTGAACACTGTACGCAGCGTTTATCGATTTTATGGATCGCGTGACCGCATGCGCCTGATGGGGCCGCTGTTTTTCGCAGAGCGCTGGGCGATCATGCGGTATTCGGACTGGAACCAGGCCGTCCGCAAAGGCGTGATCGTGTCCCGTAAAATCGGCGCCATGGCCCATGCGGGACCGCGCGGATATTTTGGCGTCCAGAAAAAATCGTCGGGAAACGGACGATATGTTGACGATACGCTTGACGCCGTCAGCGACGCCTTGAAAGCGTTGGCGTCAAAACGTTGAAAGAGCCGGCCTCAGGCGGCGTCGGCGCGCGCCCGCAAAAGCCTTTCGATATTGCGCCGCGCTTCCGGCAACTCCTTGCCGACAGCGTGGAGAATGCGGCTTTCAATGAAGTATCCTGTTGTCGTCAACGCATCGGCGGCGGCGTTGAGATCGGCCTCGCTCGAGGCCCCGCGCAAAAACGCCGGCAGCGGCAGGAGTTTGTCCTTATACGGCTCACCCGCCGAGGCGCTGACCGCGGCGGCGGAGCGCGGCGACATGTAAATCAAATCCTCGCGCGCGCCGGTCGCTGCGCAGCGATCAAGCGTCAGCCCAAAGCCGAGCGCCGCCAAAAGGCCAAGTTCAAATCGCGCCATCAGGGCGGGCCATAAATCAGGATCGTCAATGGCGGCGAGCACAACATCGAGCGCGCGATAACACCCCGGCAGCGGCTCGCGTTCCGGCAGCGTATCGAGCGCCAGCGCACAAATCGCGGTCAACGCCGCCAACGCGAGCCGATCCTGCATCGCAAAGCCGGCGCGCGCATCGGTTAACTCCAGCGAAAAAGCGCCGAGACTATCCTCGTTGCGCCCCTTCCAGACCGCGCGCACGGTATTGCCGGGCTGCAATACAGAACCCTTGCGCCGGCCCTGCCCGCCGTAAACCAGACCGGCCCAGCGGCCTTGGTGTTCAGTAAAAATTGTTGCGACTGCGTGGGTCTCGCCGTGCGGGCGCACATGCAGGATCACGCCGTCATCGGTGAATTCCATCCGCGCACTATTGTCGCCGGCATCGCGCGTTGCAAGGCGCGATCGCTGTAAGCGATTTTTGTGTCACGCAACAAAGATAGTCCTTCGCCAGCAAACACGCCGAGGCCTGCGCGCGGGCATCAGGTTGATTGCAAACGGATATCAGGACCGCGCGGTCAATCCGGCTTCGATGGTGTGGCCAAAGCTGAATTTCGCACCGCAGAATCGGTCGCGTACGGAACCGCTGAACCGGTCATCAGAGACGTCTATCGGGCGACCACGGTCTCGCGTTCTTCGAGATCGAACTGCAACCGGGCAAGGCGCGCATAGAGGCCGCCATTCGCCATCAACGCTGCGTGGGGGCCTTCCTCGACAATCCGGCCGTGCTCCATCACCACGATACGGTCGGCTTTTAACACGGTGGCGAGGCGGTGCGCGATGACAATCGTGGTTCGATCCTTTGAAAGCGCCGCAAAAGCCTCCTGAACGGCCCGTTCGCTTTCAGCATCGAGAGCGCTTGTCGCTTCGTCGAGCAATAAAATCGGCGCATCGCGCAGGATCGCTCTTGCAATCGCGATGCGCTGGCGCTGGCCGCCGGAGAGCGTCGTCGCGCGTTCGCCAAGGTCGGTCTCATAGCCTTCCGGCAGCGCTTCGATAAAGCCGTCGGCAAAAGCCGATTTGGCCGCCGCCCGGATCGCCGCCGCATCGGCCCCCGGCCGGCCGTAGCCGATGTTATCAAGGGCGGAGCCTGAAAAGAGCGGTGCATTTTGCTGCACGATCGACAGCGCGCCCCGCAACGCTCGCGGGTCCAGGTCGGCGGCATTGACGCCGTCGATCAGTATGCGGCCTGATTGCGGATCGTAAAAGCGCAATAAAAGCTGGAAAACTGTGCTTTTGCCAGCGCCGGAGGGGCCGACAAGCGCGATCGTTTCGCCCGGCGCAATACGCATTGAGAAGTCGACAAGAGCCTTATCCTTCGGGCGCGTCGGGTAAGAAAACGACACATTCTCGAACGCGATTTCCCCCCGCGGCCTCGACGGCAGCGCTACGGGTCTGGCGGGCGCTGAGATCGTCGGCGCGAAGGACAACAATTCCATCAGGCGTTCGGTCGCCCCCGCCGCGCGCATCAGCTCGGTCCAGGTTTCCGTCAGAAAGCCCGCCCCGCTCACCGCGATGAAAGCGTACATCATGAATTGAAGCATCTCGCCGCCGGTGATGGCGCCGGCCTGCACTTGCGTTGCGCCAAACCACAAGGCGCAAACGGTCCCGGACAAGATGACCGAGAAAAACAAGGCGGTCATGAATGACCGCGTTCTGATCCGCGCCATTGATTTTGCGAAAGTGCCCTCAACGCTTTCGGCGAAGCGGGCCCTTTCCTGCGGCTCGCGTGTGAAGGCCTGGACGGTTGCGATATTGGCGAGACTCTCCGAGGCGCGCGCGGATGCGCCGGCGAGTTCATCTTGCGTGTCGCGAGAAAGCCGCTGGACCCGCCGCCCAACGAGGATAATCGGTACAAGGATGAGCGGGCCGAGCGCCAGAACGATTAGGGTCAATTTCCAGCTGACAATCGCCATCAAGACGATGGCGCCGAACGTTGTCGCGAAGGTGCGCAGCGCGATTGAGACCGACGAGCCGACGACGGTCTGGATCAGCGTCGTGTCGGTCGTGAGGCGCGATAACACTTCGCCAGTGCGTACGGTTTCATAAAAGGCCGGGCTCAGTCCCGTAATGTGATCATAGACCGCCCGGCGCAGATCGGCGACCACGCGCTCGCCGAGGCGACTGACAAAATAAAACCGCGCCGCGCTGGCCAGGCCCAAAAGCAGGGAAATCACGATCCCGACCAGAAAATAGGGCCCTAAATCATCGCCCTCACCGATCGCCGCCGCATCGCAATAAGCCTGATCCGGCGCCGCGCCGAAACCGCAATCCATGAGCAGGCGCGCCGCGCCCGGCAATGAGAGCTGCAGCGCAGAAGCCGCAACAAGAAACAGAAAGAACAGCGCGATCGTGCCCTTATAGGGCGTCAAAAACGGCCAGAGCCGCTGCAGCGGTTTCAGCGACCGGGCCTTGTCGCGATGGGCGCGGTCGCGCTCGAGGTCGGCCTGAAAAGCCGCCCCGCGTTCGTTTTCGCGCTCAGCCTGCGATGACGCGGCCATGATAATCGCTCCGTTTGCTCGTCGATAAGTGGGCGGAGCCGCGCCAAAAATCAATCGCACTGCATTGTTTCAGAGACGCAAATTGCCGCCCCTTACGACACAGGTTAAAGTGTGATGATGCGGGGCGCCATCAAGAATACTTCAAAGGGAGAAGCGTATTTTCGTTGGCGCAGCCCGGATGTGTCGCGGATCGAAAATCTGTCCGACATCATCTTCGCTCTGGCGCTCGCCCTGATCGCCGCCCCTGACGTACCGAAAACCTTTGCAGAACTCGCGGCGATTTGGCGCGATATTCTCGCAACAGGCGTCTGTTTTGCGATTCTGCTCGTCATCTGGAACACCCATTACGTTTTCTTTCGGCGCTATGACCTTATGGACGGCCATACAGTCTTTCTGAACTCCGTTCTGTTGTTTCTCGTCTTTTCGCTCGCTTACCCGTTGAAATACATCATTCTGTTTGTGGTCCGCCTGATGACGCTCGATTTCTCATCCGGCCTCGAAATCGACGCCGTGATGAGCTTGGAAGAGGGCAAGATTGCAATGATCCTCTATTCTGCGGCCTACGCCAGCGTCTTTATCGTATTCACACTATTGTATCGCCACGCGTTGGCGGACGCTGATCGGATGGCGCTCACGGCACGCGAGCGCATCCTGACACGTTCAGCAATCGAGGGCGCAATCGTGCATGTCATTACCGCTCTCGGCATCTGCACGATCGCATTTTTCACGCCGCCGGAGATTGCGGTCACCATGGGCTTTCTTTTCTTTTTGATCTTTCCCGGCATGATGATCGTCACTTATCGCGAGAAAAAGCGCATCACCAGTCTGGAATCCGGCGAAACCTCGCCGGCGGAAAACTAGCCCGTGTGATTGCTTTACGAGGACGTTTCGAATGAACACGCAAGACAAGCATCCGCGGGATGCATTCTGGACCGACACATTGAAACTGACGGGCGCTCTCCTCTCCATCTGGTTCGCGGTATCTTTCGGGGCCGGGATTTTGCTTCGCGATTTTCTTGATCAGTTTTCCATCGGCGGCGCACCGCTCGGCTTCTGGTTCGCCCAACAGGGCGCCATCTACGTCTTTGTCGGCCTGATCTTTTATTATTGCCGCGCCATGAACCGCCTTGCGGCGAAATATGGCCGCGAGACCGACTGACAATGGATCAGACATTCTGGAGTTATTTCTTCGTCGGCGTCACGTTTGCGCTTTATATCGCCATTGCGATCTGGTCGCGCGCGGGCTCGACGGACGACTTTTACGTTGCGGGCCATGACGTGCATCCGACCGTTAACGGCATGGCGACCGCAGCGGACTGGATGTCGGCGGCGTCGTTCCTGTCGATGGCCGGCCTGATCGCTTTTCTCGGTTACGGCGGTTCCGTCTATCTGATGGGCTGGACGGGCGGCTATGTCTTGCTGGCGCTCCTGCTCGCGCCTTTTTTGCGCCAGTTCGGAAAATTCACGGTCCCTGACTTTGTCGGCGACCGCTACTATTCGAGCCTTGCGCGCGTTATCGCCGTTGTTTGCGCCTTATTTGTCTCCTTCACCTATATCGCGGGGCAGATGAAAGGCGTCGGCGTCGCCTTTTCAGGCTTTCTCGGCGTCCCGTTCGAATGGGGCATCTTAATTGGTATGGTGATCGTTTTCTTCTACGCCGTCCTGGGCGGCATGAAGGGCGTGACGTACACGCAGGTTGCGCAATATTGCGTTTTGATATTCGCCTATACAACGCCGGCGATTTTTATCTCGCTGATCATCACAAGCAACGCAGTCTCCCAACTTGGGTTCATCGGCGATGTGCGCGGCGGCGATATCGCCATGCTTGAAAAATTGAACACAGTCGTGACCGACCTCGGCTTTCGCGCGTATACGTCGACGGAAAAATCGATGATTGACGTCTTTGCGATTACCGGCGCTTTGATGTTCGGTACTGCGGGCCTGCCGCATGTCATCATACGGTTCTTTACCGTTCCAAACGCCGCCGCCGCTCGACTGTCGGCGGGATGGGCGCTCCTTTTCATTGCGGCGCTCTACACGGTCGCGCCAGCCGTCGGCGCGTTTGCGCGATTGAATTTTATCGAGACCGTCAACGGCGCGACCTATATCGAGGCTGACGCCTATGACGTCGAAGCCGCCGCCGTAGAAGCGGCCGGCGGCAAGCCTGTCCCTGTGTGGTTCAAGTCATGGGAGCCGACAGGGCTCGTTTCCTTCGATGACAAAAATGGCGACGGGCTGATGCAAATCAGAGGACCCGATGCGCGCGACGGTCTTGAAAACGAGGTTGAGGCCAACAGAGATATTTTTGTTCTGGCGAACCCGGAAATTGCCGGGCTGCCCGGCTGGGTGATTGGGCTTGTGGTTGCGGGCGGGCTCGCCGCTGCGTTATCGACCGCTGCGGGGTTGCTGATGGTGATCTCATCCGCCGTCAGTCACGACCTTTGTCGGCGCACATTATTTCCGGAAATGAACGATAAGACGGAGTTGCGCGTTGCGCGCGCGGCCGCCGCCGGCGCCGTCGTCGCCGCGGGCCTTCTCGGGCTTTTCGCCTCGGAGCTCGGCTTCGTCGCACAAGTCGTCGCATTCGCCTTCGGGCTCGCGGCGGCGTCGCTTTTTCCCGTTATTTTTCTCGGTATCTTCTGGAAACGGATGAACCGGGAGGGCGCGATCGCGGCGATGGCGACCGGGCTCACGACGACGTTCACCTACATCGTCTATTTCAAGTTCGGCGGCGGAACATTTTCGCAATGGCTATTGGGCGTATCGCCGGAGGGCATCGGATTTGTCTTCATGTTTGTCTCTCTCGCCGTCGGTATCGGCGTTTCGCTCGCAACAGACCCGCCGCCGCCGCAGGTCCAGGCAATGGTCGACGAGATCAGGCAACCGGTTCGTCGATAAGCGTTTGCCCCCTTTTCCGTGATGATTTAGCGTTTTCGCGATTAACTCAGGGAGAGGATAAATGATCATTCGGTGTACAGAAAAAATCGTGGTATTCACCGCCATCGCCGCGTTGGCGGCGTGTCAATCCGAGACGTTTGCAACAAACCAATCGACGACGGTTGCGCCCAGCGTCTCGCCATGGCGGTTAATGCTGGCCCATGATCGCAACGGCGCCGTCCTCGATGGCGACCGAAGCAATATCATCGGCGCCGTGCGGAGCGGGTGTCAGGTTCGCGTGGCGTGGGGCGGCGCGCG
>JBCBBT010000067.1:0-16823 GCA_038531315.1 Pseudomonadota bacterium | reverse complement strand
TGGAAGCGGAGGCGATTTGATTTTCGGATAATATGGCTCCACGCAGATGGAGATCGCGTCATCAGCCCAGGTCGCCAGATATTCACCGAGCGCATTTGTCCCCTGGGCGCTTGCGGGCGTTATGGCGAAAACCGGCGCAGCGATCAGGGTAATGAGCATTTTGCAGGCGGCGTTCACATGCATGGTCAAAGGTCCTTTGGCCTGGTCGTCGCATTCAGATTGCGACGAAGGAGATTAATCGAAGGCGCCGATATTGGCTTCCAATGCCGCCTTCACAGCGGCCACGGCGCAGCTGTTGAAGGCGCGGCTTGTCTTGCAGGTCTTATCGACCGTATTGCATTTCGTATAATCGCCCTGCAGCAAATTCGATTTCGGCGTAATATAGCCGGACGCATTAATGCGGATGTTGTCGGAGCGAAGAAGTTGTGTCGGCGGCAGCGGCGCGCCCACATAAGTCTTGGCCTGCGACCAGAATGTCTGTTGGTAGCGGTTGTTCCATTTCGCGCAAATAAACGGAACCGTCAGCCGGCTCCCAAGGATATATTCGTTCCTGTCCCCGCCATAGGACCGATCGCTGCAATTGGCGTTTGCCGCGTACGTGGTGGAGGTGCCCGAGGGCGTTGAAAGCTGCACGCAAATATTGAATGTGTTATTGACCATATAGGTCATAGCGGCGGCCATGGCGGTGTCGTCGTCGCTCCCGGCGATCGCCGCCGATATCGCCTCGCCGGACGTCGACAGAACGGGCCGCTCCGCTGGCGGTTCATTGGCGACGCACCCCGCAGCCGCCATCATCGCGCCGATGACCGCGCCTGCTCTCGTCTTGTGGTTAGAAAGACCCGCCACACCCGCTCTCCCGTTTGCCGAACGCGCCGAAAATCAGCGTCGTTACGCGCGACACTACGGCGTATTCGCGACCCGACACAATCGTTATTTCGTATAGAGAGAAATAAGCCGCACAGCGCACAAAAAATCGGACCCACAAAAGCCCGCCGCAATTAAGGCCGCAACCTCAGACGCGGCGACGCCCCATATGGCGAGCATCCGGCGCACGATGGATTTAGTCCCGGCGGCGGGGTGGGGGACGGAGGGGACGTAACATTTTGATGATCGCGCCGTCTTGGATTGGTCCATTTCCCCCGTTCGATCGGAACAGGCCGAATGGCGGGTTGATCCTCAGAGGCGGCATTTGATCGATCCGATGTGCAACTTCTGAAAGCGGACATTAAACGACTGCAACAACGACAGCTTGTTTTTAATTCTGACTGAACTTCGCCGCGAATGAGAGCGCATTAAGGTCTAACGGACTGCTCTCCAGATATTCCTGGGCAGTCAAATCCCGGTAAGTGCAGACACGAAGGAATCCGTCTTGCGCCGCTAGAAATGGCGCCTGCCATTCTATTGCGTCGGTCAGACGGCTTAGTTGTTCACCAATCGCATCGGACGAACACTCTCTTTGCGCTTCTTCCCGCATGATGAAGATGAAGGAAATCTCCACGCTATCCGCATCCCAATCAGGCGACGGTAAAACTCGAATTTCATGAAGGGAGACCAGCGCGGCACCTAACTCTGACGCGGGTCTTCCGTAAGTTCGATGGATCTTTTTTGGAAGGACACTTATCGACTGATTGAACGCATCAGGGAATGCAAATCGTCCATGCTTGCGCTCAAGTGCGTATGCAAAGTCACGCATTTCTTTGGGCGTATTGAGACCAGTTTGCCGCTCCCAGGTCACAAAAAGCGCTTTATCAACAGTCATCATTCGACTTAAATCTGCAACGTGGTTTTCTGGAGCGTTGGCAATGAGCGCCAAGGTCGGCGCGCGGCCTGCTTCGATCATCTTGACCGTTTGCGCCATCACTTTGACGAGTGGCGATACCGTTACGAATTGCGCATCAGACGGTCTTCTCACAACATCGCAGGTCTGAGATATGACCACGAACCCTTCGCAGGCATCATCGTAAACCGCGTCGATCTTTTCCTGTGAATCTTCAGCAGGCAAATCGCCGTGTAAATATGGGCCAACGGCCAAAGCGAAATCGCCCTGCCGCCACGCCTGCAGCGCATCGGTAATCGCGTCTTCGCTCTCTTCCTGCGATGCGTCTACCAAGCGTCCTCATACCTTCTACTTACGCCGCGCCTTGACGCGACGATATTGAGGCTTCGAAACAATCTCCGGCTCCGCATCGGCACCAATATCGATCGCGCCGAGTTGCTGCATTTCTTCGGCAAAGCTTTTCGGCGCGGACGCTTGGAGCGCGCTCTCGCGAATAGAAGCTTGCGGGACAGGTCGTCCAATTCCTTTTCCGGCGAGCGCTTTGACTTGCCCGAAGGCGCGCTGTTTCAACAGATCGTAATAAGTCACGCCTTCTTCAGCGGGCGATAGCAAAAGCGACCGGTTCCGATCACTTTCGCCGCAATCGATAAAGCGCAGGGTCGTCACAAGATCGCCAAGACATTGGTTATTTTCGAGACTAATGGCGCCGCCCGCCGCCCAGTTATGGACAGCTCGTCGGGAGACGCCAACAAGCTTGGCGATTTGCTCCCAGCTCAGGCCAGACAGGCGTTTCAGTTCAAACAGCAGTTCATTTCCGGTCCGCTCGCGGCAAATATCGGGCTTTAAGACGACGATATCGGCACCGCTTGACGTACCTTCCTCATGGGACATCAATAGTTGCAGCAACTCGTCTACGCCGGAATGCGACCGGTCAAAGTTCAGTCCGAACTCCAACATCAGATCATACGCCTCGGCGGCGCTCCACATGTCTCGCGTTTCGCTTTTGATTTCCCAACGGTCGCCGAATTCATCGGCGCCAGTTGTTTCTGCTGCGCACCTACTCATTGTTTCCCTCCGTACGCTTTCAAAAATTCATCCTTCACGCTCCAACGAAAAAACGTGTAAGCGCGCGAGGCTAGATTCTCCGTTATTGACCGCAGTCCATTTGGCTCGAAGCTGTCGAGATCGTTTAAGTTTTCCTTATATGAGTCGATATCAAGCATCCAACAAACCGAATTTGCCGGTTGCATGGCGCCTGGATCATGAGTCCCACCCTGTGGGATAAGACCCCAACGCGCTAAAATACGGCCCTCTTTCGTACGGCACCGCGCGTTCGACAGGCTCTGTTCAACCTGATCCCGCAATGTCGGATCGGCGACGCCAACGAGACGGTCTTCGATAAGGTCTACAAGCCGTCCGAGGTTTTCTTCCTCCATGATGCGATTGACGTAACGATAGCCGACGCGCGTTGCGACTGCAGGCTCAATGGTTTTTTCTAAGGCTTCAAGGATCACCTGCAACCGACCCATAAAGTCGTCGCGGTCGGTGTATTTCATGGTCTCAAGCGCCACAAAATCGTTCGCCAAGGAGACCCGCCATTGGTTTGACTTGTCGAAAAACCGCCAAGTCACTTCAATATGCGAATTTACCTGCATCCCGGCGCCGACAACGCCCAATTCGACCGATTGGCCTTCATCCCGCGCAAAAAACGGGTACAGATGGCGCAAATCTTCCTGGAAATCTCCGATGTAGCTCTCGTCGTTGATCTTTATAATTTGCGGAAACCGCACCTGAGCGAGCACACGCACCAGCGGCGCATTGTCGAGATGAATGCGCGCGGGCTCGTCCCCGAATAAAGGATCGTCGATATTCCCGGCCATTTGACGCTCCCGAATTCGAATCGTTAATATCACAATATGTGAAGTAGGGTGTGAAGCAAGCTTTTGCTACGACCTGTTCCACAATTTTCCGTTAATCCGATCAACCCGAAAATGGAGCGCGAAAATCGTTAATTCTGAGTTATTACAGATACTTACGGGGTTTCACGGGTATTGCGGGCCTATCTGCTGATGAATTTTAGGTGCCTGTGGCAATTTAGGAGTATTCAATCCGCCAGCTTTGCGGCCTTGCCTGTCCTGCGGCGCATAACCGGCCCCATCAGCCTCAGCCGCTTTTCCTCGCCCGCGCGAACGTAATGTCTTTTTTGGGATGGGGCCCGAATTCTCGACTGAATTCCAATGTCCCCTTTTGCGCGCCGTGCTGCTGAACACAGATATCGGAGCCCAACGGCAAAAACTAGCAAGTTGCGGCCTTTGCCGATTGATACCGCTAACGCCCGGTTTGAGGACCAACCAGACACCCCACGTCCCCCAACCTCCCAGCCAACCCTTTACCCTCTAGCCGCCGCCATAGGTTGGGTATTTGCCTTTAATGTCCGCATAGAACGCTTTGATGCGGTCGAGGTCGGCGTCGTAGTCGCCGGTGGGGTGGAGGACGTCGCCGATGCCGCCGACTTTGCGCTCATAATCGAGGAAGCCGAGGGCGATGGGCACGCCCGCGCCGTTGGCGATGTGGTAAAAGCCGGTTTTCCAGTAGCGGGTTTTGGCGCGCGTGCCTTCGGGCGGGATCGCGACGAGGAGGTCGTCGGCCGCTGCGTAGCGCTCGACCATCTGGGCGACGGCGTTGTTGGCTTTTGAGCGGTCGACGGGGATGCCGCCGAGGGCGTGCATCAGCCAGCCGAAGGGGCCCTTGAAGAGGTCGTCCTTGCCCATCCAGCGCAGGCTGATCCGGTAATACATGGCGACGCCGAGCATGAAGGGCAGGTCCCAGTTGGTCGTATGCGGCGCGGCGATTACGACCATCTTGCGGTCGGCGGGCGCGTCGCCCTCGACTTTCCAGCCCGCTAATCCGTAGAGAAACAAAACGACGGCGCGCCCCGCCTCGAACAACAGCCCCCGGCGCGCCCGCGACGCAGGTTTTGCGCCGGGTTTTGCGCCGGGTTTTGCGGAGGGTTTTGCGGCGGTCTTTTCGGTTTTTTGGTCGTCGCTATTGGTCAAGGCCGTAGCGCTCCACGGTGTAGCCGGCGTCTTTGAGAAGGGCCGGCACAGAGCCCGCGCCGATCAGATGCGCCGCCCCGACGGCGACCAGCGTCTTGCCGTCGCCCTTCATGATCGCGTCGATCTGTTCGGCCCAGTCTTCGTTGCGGTCGCTCAGCAATTGTTTGTAGACGGCGGGAAAGTCACGGCGCATCGCATCGTTCATCAGCGCGTCAATCATGGCGACGTCGCCGTCGCGCCAGGCGTTGAACAGCGCCGTGAAAGAGGCGTCCTGTTCGTCCCACTCCCTGATCGTCAGCTCAAGGAGGGCGAGTTCGGTCTTAGGCTCAAGGCTCGTAAAGAGCCGGATCTGTTGCTCGGCGGTCTCGAAAAACCCGAGCGCGCGGTCGCGCAGGCGCGCTTCTTTCAACAGGACGGCCTCAACGCCGGCGCCGGGCGTAAAGCCTTGCGCGACGATGTGCTGGACGCTCATGATCAAAAACGCCTGCCAGGGACGCATCCGGTCAAGCTGGCCCATGGGCAGGCCGAGCTCGGCGATGATCTCTTCAAACTTTTCCGCATCCTGCGCCGACAACATGGCGCGCAGCGACCCGCCGTCGGGCAGGAAACCCTCCGTCGTCAGAAGTTCCAGCGTTTTCTTTTGCGCTTCGGGCGCATCGACTTCCGCTTCGAAATAGATTTTCTCCGCCGCATCGACAGCGCGCGCCAGCGGATCGGACCGCCAGTCGAGTTCCGGCGGCAGGATGTGGAACGTGCCGAGAAGCCAAAGCTCGCTGTCGTCGTCGCTGACGCGCCACATGGCGGGCGTCGCGCGGCCTTCAAGGTTGAGCGCCGGCGCTTCGGCTTGTTCTGCTTTTTCGCTGTTGTCGTCGTCGGACGCGATTTCGGGCTCAGTGGTTTCGGGCTCAGTGGCTTCAGGCTCAGTGGTTTGTGGCGCTAACGTTTCTTGCTGCAGGATGGCGCCGTCATCGCGGAGGCCTGAAACCGTATTGGCCTCATCAACGTCATTACCTTGAGGGGACCCGTTGGTTGCGCCGAGGTCCACCGGCAATGGCTCCGTGGCGCGCTCGCCAACCGTCTCGATCAGGGCTTCATCGGCGCCCGCGCCTGCATTGGCGTCTGCTCCGCCGTCTGCATTGGCGTCTGTTTCGGGAATTGCTTGCGCATCGATTTCGACGCCAGCATCGCCATCAACATCAGTATCAGACGCCGTGCTTTCTTCCGGCGTCACGATCTCGATATCATTGATAACTGTCTCGTCGATCACCGTATCATCGATCACCGTATCGTCGGGCGCCGGCGGGTCGGCGACCGCAGCGCCGACCGCCGCGGCCGTTTCAGCGTCGTCGATCGCCGCCGCTTCGGGGCTCGCAAAAGCCGCGCTTGCGGCGAGATACAAAAAGAGCCCGCCCGACAGAGCGGCGCGGCGCAGCGCGGCGAATCCAAGAACCATAAATCAACTCCAAAACGCGGGCGTCAACGCGCCTTGCGCACCATACTGCGTTCCGGCGCGCGCGCCAGCCGCAATCGGTTGCGCCGGCCGCGTTTGACCTCCCGGTGGAAATCGCCGACCTTCATGTTTTCACTTGCCTAATTCCTCGGGCCTATTTTCACTGGCAAAGAATAAAGGAGCGCCCGATGAAAACCCGCGCCGCCGTGGCTTTTGAAGCCGGCAAACCGCTGGAAATTGTCGATGTCGATCTGGAGGGGCCGCGCGCCGGCGAGGTGCTGGTGGAGCTGAAGGCGACCGGCGTGTGCCATACCGATGCGTTTACGCTGTCGGGCGCCGACCCGGAGGGCGCCTTTCCCGCGATCCTCGGCCATGAAGGGGCGGGCGTCGTCGTCGATATCGGCGCCGGCGTCACCAGCGTCGCGCCCGGCGATCATGTCATTCCTCTTTATACGCCAGAATGCCGCGAATGCGATTTTTGCCTCAATCCGAAAACCAATCTCTGTCAGAAAGTGCGCGCCACGCAAGGCCGGGGCGTGATGCCCGACGGGACGTCGCGGTTTTCCTACAAGGGCGAGAAAATTCTCCACTATATGGGGACCTCAACGTTTGCGAACCACACGGTTGCGCCCGAGATTGCGCTCGCCAAGGTCCGCAAGGACGCGCCGTTCGATAAGATCTGTTATATCGGTTGCGGCGTGACGACCGGCCTCGGCGCGGTGATGTTCACCGCCAAGGTTGAGCCGAATGCGACCGCTGTTGTCTTTGGCCTCGGCGGCATCGGGCTTAACGTGATCCAGGGCTTACGCCTCGTCGGCGCGCGCCAGATCGTCGGTGTGGATATCAATCCGTCGAAACGCGCCATGGCCGAGAATTTCGGAATGACCGATTTCGTCAATCCGGCGGACCATGACGGCCATGATGGGCTGGTCGGTCATCTCGTAGAATTGACCGGCGGCGGCGCCGATTATTCCTTTGAATGTATCGGCAATGTCGCCGCCATGCGCGCCGCGCTTGAATGTTGCCACAAGGGCTGGGGCGAGAGCGTGATCATCGGCGTCGCCGGCGCAGGCGCTGAGATTTCAACCCGGCCGTTCCAGCTCGTCACCGGCCGCGTCTGGCGGGGCTCGGCCTTCGGCGGCGCGCGCGGGCGCACGGACGTGCCCAAAATCGTCGACATGTATATGGAAGGCCGGATCGACATCGACAGCCTGATCACCCACGCCATGCCGCTCGAGAAAATCAACGATGCGTTCGACCTGATGCATAAAGGCGAGAGTATTAGGAGCGTGGTGGTTTATTGACAGATTGCTATCATAATGATAGCATTTTGCTATGGGACAGGTTTTAATTCGAAATCTCGACGATGCGGTCGTCAGCCGTTTGAAGAACAAGGCTGAAGAAGCCGAAAAGTCGCTAGAACAATATTTGCGTGAACTTTTGACGCGCGAATCGCAGGCCATGCCGAAGGAAGACTTTTTGGCGCTCGCAAAACATCTCAGGGCGCAAACCAAAACAGGCGGACCGGACCCCACGGACCTTATTCGTGAAGACCGCGACAATAATTTCGGTCGCAATCTGCGCTGACGATGATCAAAGACGCCATGGCGCTCATAAACTGTTCCGAATTCGATAGGGAATTTGCCAACAAAGTTATCGGCGACAAAACGCTGGCCGGTCCCGGCTATCGTGATAAAAACCGTGCAAGGATGTTCCAGAAATTCAGATCGCACATCCAAGCGCCCTTGAGAATCCTCAAATCGACCGGGAACAATGCCCTCTTCAAAAGCTGAAGACGCGATTGTGGTGGACGCAAGCGTCGCCGCCAAGATTTTCATTGAAGATGCGTTGTCCGAGACGGCGGCCGATCTCTATCGGAGATATATTTTCCACGCGCCGACCTTGATAATGCCTGAGCTGACGAATGTGTTCTGGAAATATGTCCAACTGAAAAAATACCCCGCTGACGCAGCCGAAGCCGCAATTAGCGCTGTTGGGCGCCAGTTGCGGCTCACGGAACCAACGCAACTGGCGACAGACGCCTTGCGGCTCGCAGTACGATTGGGTCATCCTGCGTATGATTGTTTTTATCTGGCCTTGGCGGCGCAAATGAAAATTCCTTTTTTGACCGCAGATAAAAAACTTCTCCGCAAGATTAAGAGCTACAAATCGGTGGAAACAATAAGCTTGTATAATGTGCCAGAGGCTTTTCGATGAAACCCGTCTCCTCCTGGAAATCTTTTGGCGGAACATTGTCCGTTCATGATCACGATAGCGCCGCGTGTAACTGCACGATGCGGTTTGCGGTGTTCTCGCCGCCGCAAGCCGAACAAAGGCCGGTCCCCGTGGTCTGGTATCTTTCCGGGCTCACCTGCGACTGGTCGAACGTCATGGAAAAAGCCGGGCTCCAGCGCATCGCCGCCGAGCTTGGTCTGATGATTGTCGCGCCGGATACGAGCCCGCGGGGGGAGGGCGTCGCCGACGACGAGGCCTATGATCTGGGGCAGGGCGCGGGGTTTTACCTGACGGCGACGCAAGATCCGTGGGCGGCGCATTACCGGATGGACCAATATATCGCTGAAGAGCTGCCGGCTCTGATCGCGGAGAATTTCAACGCCGATCTGACCCGTCAGGCCATTATGGGTCATTCGATGGGCGGTCACGGCGCCCTGACATTACATTTAAAAAATCCCGGTACGTATAAATCGGTCTCCGCCTTTGCGCCGATTGTCGCGCCGAGCGGGGTCCCGTGGGGCGAGAAAGCCTTTCGCGCCTATCTCGGCAATGATCCCGCGGCGTGGGCGGCGTATGACGCGACGGCGCTGGTCGCCGAAAAGCCGTCAGCGGCGCATATCCTGATCGATCAGGGCGAGGGCGATCCCTTTCTCGCCGGTCAGTTGAAGCCGGAGCGCTTTGAAGCCGCGTGCGCCGCCGCCGGACAAAATCTCACCCTGCGCCGTCACGCCGGCTACGATCATTCCTATTATTTCATCGCGAGCTTCATTGAAGACCATCTGCGCCATCATGCGGCGGCGCTGGCGGCCTGACGCCGGAAAGAGCGACAGCGGCGCCTGCGCCTCAGCTGTTTCCCAAAGCACTCCCAACGGACGCCAGGTCCTTCGCAAAAAGCACTAGCCAGCCGGCCGCACTGCGCTATAACCCCACATTCCGGGCGGCCAATCGCCCGCGCCGGTCCCGTAGCTCAGCTGGATAGAGCGCATGCCTCCGAAGCATGAGGTCACAGGTTCGAATCCTGTCGGGACCGCCATCGTCATGAGAAGCCTCATGCGCAGCCCAATGCCCAACTCAATGCCCAACTCAATGCGGAGCCCCATGCCGTCACACACGCTGAAAAGGGTTAATGAACGCTTTTATTTGGCGTCATCTCTGTTGGCGTGCGCGGCATGGTACAAAATCAAGCGAATTCAAGTCTCGAAAAATGCTCGCCACTCACAATATTGAGAGAGTCAGTCAAAAAGGGGCATTTAATGGTTTTTGAATTTTTTATTTTGGCGTTCGTTGCTTTGGCGATCTTGTTGCTGGTGTCGGCGGTGAAGGTCGTGCCGCAGGGTTTTGAATTCACCGTCGAGCGGTTCGGCCGCTACACGCGCACCCTGAAACCGGGATTGCATCTGATCACGCCGTTCATGGACCGCATCGGCCGCAAGATGAATATGATGGAACAGGTTCTCGATATTCCCGCGCAGGAAGTGATCACGCGCGATAACGCGCAAGTCTCGACAGACGCTGTCGCTTTTATTCAGGTGATGGATGCGCCTGCGGCGGCATATGAGGTCGCTAATCTGACGCGCGCGATTTCAAATCTTTCGATGACGAATATCCGTACTGTGATCGGTTCGCTCGACCTTGATGAGGTTTTATCGAACCGCGACGATATCAATGAGCGGCTGTTGAAAGTGATCGACGCAGCGACGCAGCCATGGGGCGTTAAGGTCACGCGCGTCGAAATCAAGGATCTTGAGCCGCCCGCCGACATCACCGAGGCGATGGCGCGCCAGATGAAAGCCGAGCGCCTGAAACGCGCCGAGATATTGACGGCTGAAGGCGAAAAACAATCGGCGATCCTGCGGGCGGAAGGCGAAAAACAATCTGCGGTGCTCGAAGCCGAAGGACGCAAAGAAGCCGCGTTCCGCGATGCTGAAGCCCGCGAGCGCGAGGCGCAGGCCGAAGCGAAAGCAACGAGCATGGTTTCCGATGCGATCGCCGCGGGCGATGTTCAGGCGATCAATTACTTCGTGGCGCAGGATTACGTCAAAGCGTTTGAAAAGCTGGCGATTTCCCCGCAGCAAAAAACGCTGATCCTGCCCGCCGATATGGCGTCGCTCGCCGGCACGATTGCGGGCGTCGGCGAGATCGCCCGCCAGACATTCGGCCCCGAGACAAAGCGCAAAGCGAACGGATCAACGCCGCCTTCCGGTCTGTAACCGCCGGCCTTAAGACTGGGGAGATCAAGGCGGCGCCGGCGGTCGCAATCAGGCTTTGCGCCGGCGGCTTCGCCAGAAAAGTAAGCGGTGTACTAACGATTGTTCGCCGCGCCCTTATCGGAGGAAAATACTCATGGCTTCGTTGATTGAATTTCTGTCAACCATGCCGTTTTGGTATTGGTGGATGTTGGCGGCGGTCTTGCTGGCGCTGGAGCTGATCACCGGTTCGACCTATCTGTTATGGCCGGCAGGCGCGGCGGCGGCGACCGGCGTCCTGTCGCTGACGCCGCTCGGGTTTTTGTGGCAAGGTCAATTCCTCGCCTTTGCGGCCATCACCATTGTCTTTTCAATCTGGCAACCGCGGGCCGTGACCAATTGGCTCCACCGTGCGCAGAACGATCATTTTGATCTGAACGATCCGGTCGCGCGTCAGATCGGCCGGCGCGCGACGGTGACTGAAGATTTTAGCGGCGGCGCCGGGAAAGTGCGTCTTGACGATACGCTCTGGCTCGCCGAATGCGTCGACGGGCGCGATCTGCGGCGGGAGACGCCGGTCACTGTAAAAGACGTTGTCGGCACGCGGCTTTATGTCGAACAGGAAAGCGAGACGCGCGCCTGATTGTTTTGACCGCTTTTGCGTGCAGCGCGTTAGCTCAAAAATGTCGGCGGAAAGCGGGCCCTTCAGGCGCAGGACTGATTAAGTTCAGACTGCGCGCCCGCGTTCGCTAGTAGTCGTCTCCGGCGCGTTTTGCGGCGAGTTCGGCTTCGAGGCGGGCGATCTCGGCTTGTTGTTCGAGAATTGTCGCTTCGGCGTTGGCCAGCGCTTCAGCGCGCTTTTGTTTTGCGCTTTGAAGCTCGGTTTCGATGCGCGCGATCTTTTTCTTGAAGTCGGCGGCGTTCTTGGTTGCGCGTTTGTCTCTCGCCAATTTGTCTTTTGCGAATTTTTCTTTCGCAAGTTTGTCGCTGGCGCGGGCCTCTTCGAGCGCTGATGCCGCGCTTTCAACGCCTTGTTGAAAGCCTTTGTCGAGTGCGCGGCGGGCGTCCGCCATGGCGCGCCTGGCGGTCTCGAGCGCGCGCTTGCGTTCAGCACGCATGCGTTCGTCATTGGCCTCGCCGAAGGTGAAAGCGAACCCGTCAAACGACAGCCCGTCAAACGACGCAGAAGGCGCGCCGCCAAAGGTTGCGACTTTGCCGTAGCGGGCGGCGAGGGCGCGCTCACGCGCCTGTTTTGCGCGGGCGCGGGTTTGCGGGGTTTCCTCGCGCTCGATATCGGTGACGAGCGGGCCGTTGCGCTTATTGGACTTTGCCGATTCCAGAACGCGGCCGGTTTTGCCTTTTTTGCGCTCATGCAGGCGCAAGGCTTCAGAGACGGCTTCGCTTACGGCGCGTTCGGTTTCGCGCTCGACGAGGCGTATCACGGAGCGCTCATGGGTACGGTCATCAGTGCGGTCAGCGCGCCGCTCTGCGCGTTCTAGCGCTCGCTCCAGCGCGCGTTCGGCGCGTTCGCGGGCCCGCTCTTGTTCCCGGAACGCTCGCTCGCGCTCACGTTCGACCGCGCGCTCTGCGGTGCGGCGCTCGCGCTCGGCCGCTTTTTCCGCTGCTTTGCGGGCGGCTTTGTTTTTCGCATCCCCATGCGCGTGCGCCTGGCGGATATTTACCTGCGCAGGGCCTTCGAGCGACAAGGATAGAACGCCGTCATCGACGGAGGCGAAAATCACATGCGATACGGGCTCGCCCTTGTCGCGCGCAATTTTGGTCAGGTCTTCGTTCAGCGTACTGATCTCCTCAGCGAGATCGGCGCCGAGCGTCGCCTCGTCGAGGATGCCGTCTTTGGCCTCGTCAATGGCGTCCGCGATCGCCTCGGCGATGGCGTCGGCCGTATCGCCGATGGCGTCAGCGATGACGTCATTCGGCGCGACGCGCGTCTTGACCTTGCCGGACACGGTGATCAGGTTTTTCGGCGCCGGCTCAGGTTCCGCCGCCGGCTCAGGCTCTGGCGCGCTCTGAGGCTCCGGGGCCGGGTCCGGTTCAGGCGTCGCTTTCGGCGCCGGCGAGGGCTCGATGGCGACCTTATCCGCATTCACGAGGATCATCGGATCGGCGGCGACGCCGTCGACGATCGTTTCAAAGTGAAGATGCGCGCGCGTCGCCTCGCCGGTTGATCCGACCTTGCCGATCACCTGACCGGCGCGCAGGACGGCGCCTTTCGAAACGGCGTAACTGTCGAGGTGGGCGTAGCGGGTCTTCAGGCCTGCGCCGTGATCGATCAGAACCGTCTTGCCCCAGCCATTTGCGCCATTGTCGATGACGTCGACAACGACGCCTTCGCGCGGCGTGCGAACGTCAGCGCCGCGTTTTGCGCGGATATCGACGCCCTGATGCGGTTTACCCGGATCATAATCAGGCCCGAGCGCGCCGAAGCCTTTCATGATTGCGCCGTCGACCGGCAAGGCGATGGCGCCAATTGCGCCGTCGGCCTGCGCCTGGGGACTGACCGCCAGCGAGGCCTGGGCGAAAACGGCGGCGCTTGCGATCACGCTAACGCCGCCGAGCAGCATTTTCGTGCTGGTTTTGAGCGATGCGCCATGGCCCGCAGCAAGGATGCCGTCGAGCCGCTTGCGGCGACCTTTGCGGTCTTGCGGGGTGAAGGACGGCGTCAAAATGGGGCCAAGTTGCGAGGAAAGATTGGCGCGGTCCTGTTGCGTGCGGCTTGCAATGGCGTAGCGCAAGCCTTCGATGAAACACGCCGCATAGGCGCGCTTGCTGACGCCGTTTGCGACCACAAGATCGTCCGCACCCTGTTCGGCGGCGAGTTCCAGCCGGCCGGCGATCGCTTTGACAAACGGGTTAAACCAGAAAATCACGCGCAAAAGCGCGCCAAGCGTGAAAAGGCTGACGTCGCCGCGCTTTACATGCGCCAATTCGTGGGCGCACATCATTTCCAGATCGTCATGGGCGGCGCGCCGTAAGAGGCCCGACGGGATCAGGATCGACGGCATGAAGTAGCCGTAAACGCAGACGCTGGTCAGTTTTGAAGATTGTTTAATCCGTACACGTCGGCGAATGCCAAGCGCCTGACGGCGGCGTTCCACCGCCTCGAGCAGCGCGCTGTCGGCGACGGGTTGTGCGCCGAGGAAGCGAATGAAAAAAGCCCCGCTTTTCAAAAGCCACAACAGCGCCGCCATCAGCGCGCCATAAACATAAAGAAGGCCCGTAAGATTGGCGATTGTCGTCGCCGAAACGCGGCTTTCAAAACCGCGCGCCACAAAATCCTGTGCGGCGCCGGCCCCGGCGTAAGCGCTGTCGTCGAGCGGTGATGCGGCGGTTTCTTGATCGCGCGGCGCCAATGGCGTGCGCGCGCCGTCGCTGAACCGGCTTTCCGGCGGGATCGCGCCCGGCGACAATGCTGAGGCGCCGTCAGCGCGCGTCGTCATGGTCAGTGTAATGACGCCTTCTTCGGGCGTTTCTTGCAAAGCGGCCCCGCCCTGGGCGCGCTTCGCCGCGTCATCCGGTGCGCTCTTGCGCGCGGGGTTGTCGGTGCGCGCCGCCGCAGCGCTCATCGCGCCGCCGAGTTCGGCCTCAATCACCGAAGGCGCGGGCGTCCAATATTCTTGTGCGCTCTCGCCTGGCGCAGCGTCTGCGGGCTTGAAAACCGTTGGCGGCGTGATCATGGTCTCAATCGCGCTTGTCCACGCGGCGACCTGGGGCGCGCTCCGCAGCGAGACGCCGGCGACGGACAGGACCGGCGCCACGAAAGTCGGCGCAATCGCCGCGGCGAGCGCCAGCATCCAGATTTTCTCCGACATGACAGCCGATTGCTTCCGGTCGGCGCCGCTGGCGATCACATAAACAACCGGCGCCCATAAGAGCGAGGCGAGCATGCAAAAGAAAATCGCTTCAGACTGGATCGGCGACATTACTCATCTCCCTCATTACGGAGAACTTTTTCAAGCTCTTCGATTTCGTCTTCAGTGAGCAATTTTGAATCGGCGAACATCACCGCCGACGGCGCCGCATCAAGCTCCAGGACGCGGTCTGAAAAGTCATGGATCATCCGCCCCAGGAGGGTAATTTTGCCAACCGCCGCGCTGTAGGCGTTAACGCCGTCTTTCTGGGTCTTGGCGAGGAGGCCCTTTTCGCACATCCGTTCCAGCACCGTGCGCAAGGTCGAATAGGACCAGCCGAGGCTTTCCGCCAACTCATCGCTGATCGCACGCGCGCTCATCAGCTTGCGTCGCCAGAGCAGTTTCAAAATCGCCAGCTCGGGCTTGGTCGGCTGAAGCGGCGGGTCGGCTTGCGGGCGAGGCGGATTTTTCGGCGTCATGGGGCGCACCTTTGTTTGTTCGGTCGCTGAAGTCCTGTCAGAACGCGGGACCCTTCGGGCTTTTGTACGCTCATGTTACAAATGTCGCAAGGGGGCGCCGCCGTTTCGCGCCGCCGCCGGCCGGCCGGGCCTCAAAGGCGCCAGGAAAGCGTGTTAAATCAGTTGATTATGCCCTCAAGCGTTGCGGTGAGGCGGGCGAGATCCTGATCCGTCGACAGGCGATGATCGCCGCTCTTTGTCAGCGTCAGCACAAGATCGTCGGCGCGGATGGTTTCCGCCGTCTTCAGGGCGTGCCCGTACGGCACATCGAGGTCTGCCATGCCCTGAAGGATCCTGACCGGCGCTGGAATCGAGATCGGCTGATCGAGAACCCGTGATTTCGCGCCGTCCTCGAACAGGCGGCGCGTCAGGATCGTCGGCGTCTCGTCATAGTCTGAAGGTTTTTCAAGGCGCCCATCCCGTTCGATGGCGGCGCGCTCGGCGTCGGTGAGCGAGGGCCACATCAGAGCGCTCGTAAAGTCGGGCGCCGGCGCAAGCAGGACGAGGCCCGCGAGCTTTTCCGGCGCGGCGCGCGCCAGAAGGAGCGCGATCCAGGCGCCCATCGACGAGCCGACGAGGATGGTCTTGCCGGCGCAGCGCGCATGAACGATCGCGCGCGCGTCGCTCGCCCAGTCGGAAATCGCGCCGTCGGCGAAGACCCCGTCCGATAGCCCGTGTCCGGAATAATCAAAGCGCAGATAGCCGTGCCCGTTGTCCTGCGCCCATTGATGCAAATGCGCGGCTTTTGTTCCGTCCATGTCGGAGCGAAAGCCGCCGAGCCAGACGATTGTCGCCCGGTCAGCGGCCCCATGCGTCGTTTCACGATAGGCGAGGCGTCCGTTTGGTCCATCGAAGAAGGCGGGCTGTTCGGGCGAATTTTCTGCGCTCATGGCGGGGCTTTCTCGCTAGTGGGAAATATTACGCGGCGTGGTTGTTTGGGGCCCGGCGCCGGCGGGCGCGTTTTTGAGCGCGGTTCTTGCTAGCAGACAATATAGGTCTCACAATAGTGCGGCTGAGGGGGAGGCCGAATATCAAAAGGCCCCAATTCCGGACGGGCCTGAAGCGGGTGGGTATGCCTAGAACAATACGCAACAGCATGGCGTTCATGCTGGGCCTGATGACTTTGGCGCTGGCGCACTGGGCCTCGGAGAACACGGCGCCCCCCGGCGGCGCGCGCACCGCCGCGCTCGATAGTAATGACCTTCAATCCGGTGCGCGTGAACCGACTGACCGGGCGACCGCCGCGCCGGGCGTTGCGGATGCGCCCGATGCTATCAAATCCGATGCTGTTGAAAACGTCGCCGGCGCCGCCGGCGCTGACGATGCTGGCGCTGACGACGCGGGCGCTAACGACGCCGACGATGATGCGGCGCGCGGTGATCTTGCCGACGGCGTCGGTATTGCTGACGGCGTTGATATTGCTGACGGTGTCGGGGCTGAAAGCGGCGGCGAAACCGTCGACGATGCTGTCGCCGACACGGCCAATGTCAGCGCTGAGGCGCCTGCGATCAGCGTTGCGCCGGCGCAGCCGGATCAAGCGGCGTCGACGGACGCCGTCGCTGACGCCTCTGTGAGCGATGCATCCGTCACTGATGCGTCGCTTGTTGTGGCGGCTGTCGAGGCCGATGCGCCCGCTCTTGCAGAAGTCCCGTCGGCTGGCGGCGGCGATGCGGCGCGCCGCCGCGCTGCGACAGATGAAGCCGTTGCGCCGCAGGCGGACGATCTGATAGCG
>JBCBBT010000066.1:0-17302 GCA_038531315.1 Pseudomonadota bacterium | reverse complement strand
TGTCCAACTGGAAAGCTTACGTCTTTATCAATAGGGCCATGAACGTCGACGTCATGGCGATCCGGCGTAAAACCCTCACTCACCCAAAGAGCCGCGCGCTTTGATGCAGCGGTCTTGAGACCATAAAACCGACGCATCACGCGTTAGCACCGGCTGCCTCATAAAAGCCCACGTAATAGACAAATGGTGCCCCCCGCCGGAATCGAACCGGCACTCCCGAAGGAACTGGATTTTGAATCCAGCGCGTCTACCAGTTCCGCCAGAGGGGCACATGAATTGCGGCGCAAGTATCAGGGCGCGCGGAACCAAGCCCGCACCATATAAATCGACGCTGCGCCGTCAAGCATGCATCAACGCATCAATGGTTGGGCGTTGATAAGCGGGCGATGATCGGACAACGGGCCGGCGCCGCCGACGCTCAATGCGCGACGGCCCGCGCGTATCGCTCGATCACGCATCGCTCAATGGGGATCGCCCGAGGCCCGGCATTCGCGGAGGCCGCCAAGCGCGTGGGCGCCCCGGGCGGCGACCCATCGGTAATCAAATTCTAAACCCTCATCCCCGAGAATGAACCGGCGCGGGTTCCCGCGGGCTCGCGTCAGCGGACGGCGGCGGCGCGCGCCGCATATTGCAATTAAGGACGGCATGGTGGACCCATGACAGCGATGGTTACGGACACACCGACAGAAAGCGCCGGCAAGGCGGACCGGCGCGAAGGGCGGCCGGTACGCGGCGCCACCACCTTGTTGCGCGACACGATCGCCGCCTTGCGGCTCAGGGCTGCGACCGGACGCCCTGAACACACAGACGCGCCTACTACAGCAGGCGCTGATGGCGCGGAGGCCAGCCTCGGCGATATCGTCGACAGTCTCGACGAGCGCGCGTTCGGCATCTTGATCCTGTTGCTGGCGCTGCCCTGTTGTTTGCCATTCGTTTATTTACTGCCGCAGATCGTCGCCCTGCCGATGCTGGCGCTCGCCGGACAGCTCGCCGCCGGCGCGCATCACCCCTGGCTGCCGCAGAAGATGAAAGCGCGCCGCTTCAAGATTGCCGAATTCGAAAAGGTGCTGACCCGCAGCGAGCGTTATCTCGGCTGGATCGAGCGCATCGCGCGCCCGCGGCTGAGAGCCGTTACGGGCGATATCGGCGTGCGGGTCGTCGGCGCACTGTTGTTATTGCCGACCGCCTCGATCCTGATCCCGTTGCCGTCGACCAACACCGTGCCGGGGATCGGCGTCGCCGTCGCGGCCCTGGGTTTGATCGAGCGGGACGGCCTGCTCGTGATTGGCGGGCTCTTTCTCGGGCTCTTGTGGATCGCCCTCCTCGCTTTTTTCGGGCTGGAAGCGGCAAGCCTGATCAAGGATTTCGTGCTCGGCGGCCGCTGAGAGGCAAGGAAAGGCCGATCGCGATGCGACATGTGGCCATCCCCCATGTGACGATGCGACTAGGCGCAGGCGCGCAGACCGTTCAATACATTACCGCCCATGTTTTCCAGGCTTAAAAACGCCTCGCTGATCCGGCTTGCGCTTGTCGTGGGCGCTGCGGCCAGCGCGTCGCTGCTCGCGGGCGCGCACGCGTTCGAGCGCGCCGGATTTGCGCCGTGCGATCTCTGTCTTGACCAGCGCGAGGCGCATTGGGCGGCGCTGGCGGTGGCGTTCGCGGGACTGGTCTCTGCTTTCGTGATCAGGGCGCGGCTTGTGGCGGCGGCAAGCGTCGGCGCACTGGCGCTGGTTTATGCACTGAGCACGGGGCTCGCCTTTTATCACACTGGCGTTGAATTCAGCTTCTGGGCGGGCCCGGCCAGCTGTTCGCAAATTGGCGACAGCGTAACGACGCTGGAACAGCTTCAGGAAGGCCTGAAGGAGGCCCCCGCCGGACCGGCCTGCAACGAGGCGCCCTGGCGGCTGTTCGGGGTGTCGATGGCCGGCTACAACATGCTGGCGTCGGCGGGTCTTTTTGCGCTTGCCATGATCGCAACGCTCGGCGCCATGCGCCGCGCACGCCAGGACCGCCGCCCCGCCGTCGCCTGAGCGCGCCGATCTGAATAAGCACAGGGAAATTGCCATGAACGCCAACACAGCTGATACGCCGCCGCTCAACATCGCCAAAGATCGCCCCGGCCCCCGCACCGCAAGGATTGCGGAAATGTTGCGGGTCGATCACGCGGGCGAATATGGCGCGGTTCAGATCTACAAAGGCCAGCGCGCAGTTTTCGAAGGCCAGCCGGGCAAAGAGGAAACCGCGGCGCTGCTCGCCGAAATGGAAGCCGGCGAACAACACCACCTCGATACGTTCGACAGACTGCTGATGGAGCGCGGCGTGCGTCCGACGCTGTTGTCGCCATTGTGGAATATGGCGGGCTTTGCGCTGGGCGCCGGCACGGCGCTGCTCGGCGAGAAGGCGGCCATGGCCTGCACCGAGGCGGTCGAGGACGTCATTGAAAAACACTACGCCGAACAGGCCGAAGAGCTGGAGACCGCCGATCCCGCGCTCGCCGAAACCGTGCGCGCTTTCCGCGAAGACGAGCTTGGCCACAAACACACCGCCGAAGCCGAAGGCGCCCGCGAGGCGGCCGGTTATCCTCTGTTGAAGGCCGTTATCCAGCTGGGCTGCCGGGCTGCGATCCGGGTTTCAGAGAAAATCTAGGCGCTCCCGGCCCGCCGCGCGCGATAATTTGCGCGGCGCGCGCGATCGTCTACGATCCTCGCCAAAACAGGAGAGGATCGCCATGAAACCGCTGTCACCCACCAATTCCGTCCGCGCCTGCCTGTCGGTATCGGCCCTTGCGTTGATCATCGGCTGCGCCGCAGAAACCGGGCCCGCTGCAAAGGCGGCGGAAACCGCTGAAACGACAACGGCTGAAACAACAGGGGCTGAAACGACTGGGGCTGAAAAACCAGCCCGGCCAGCCGCCGACGGCGCCGTCACCGCGGACGACGCCCGCGACTTCATCGCCAAAGCCGAAAAAGACTATCAGGAGTTCGGCGAATACAGCGCCCGGGTCGCCTGGGCGCAGGCGACAAACATCACCTACGACACCAACTGGCTCGCCACAAAAGTCGGCGCGGAAGGCACCGAGCTTGGCGTCAAATACGCCAATGGCGCCAAAGCCTTCAACGATCTGTCGCTGCCCGCCGATCTCAGACGCAAAATCGAAAAGATCAAGCTGGGCGTCAATGTGCCTGCACCGTCGACGGAGGGCGCTGCAAAAGAACTCGCCGAAGTTTCAACCCGGATGCGCTCGCAATATGCGACCGGCAAAATCGATCTCGATGGCAAGCAAGTCGCGCGCAACGACCTTGAAACCATGATGGGCGAGATCCGCGACCCGGCCAAGCTTCGCGAAATCTGGACCAAATGGCGCGAAATTCCGGTTGCGGATTACCAAGACAGCGACGGCGACATGAAAGCCGATTATGTGCGCATGGTTGAGATCGCCAACGCCGGCGCATCCGAGCTCGGCTTTGACAATCTCGGCGACATGTGGCGCGCGCGCTACGACCTCCCGTCAGCAGAGTTCGCCAAGGAAACCGACCGCCTCTGGGGACAGGTGGCGCCGCTCTATGAACAACTCCAGTGCCATGTGCGCGCACGGCTTAACGATCAGTATGGCGACGATGTCGTGCCGCTTGACCAGCCCATCAGGGCGGACCTGCTCGGCAATATGTGGGCGCAAAGCTGGGGCAATATCTATGATCTCGTCGCGCCGGAGGGCGCCGACCCCGGCTACGACCTCACCGAACTTTTGGCCAGCGCCGGTTATGATGCGGAGAAAATGGTGCGCACCGGCGAGACCTTTTTCACGTCGCTCGGTTTTGAGGCCCTGCCGGAGACCTTCTGGGAGCGCTCGCAAATCACCAAGCCGGAAGATCGCGAAGTCGTCTGCCACGCCTCGGCCTGGAACCTCGACGGACAAGACGACATCCGCATCAAGATGTGCACCAAGGTCAACGCCGACGACTTCCAGACTGTTCACCACGAGCTTGGCCACAATTTCTATCAACGGGCCTATAAGGACCGCTCGGTGATCTATCAGACCGGCGCCAATGGCGGCTTTCATGAAGCGATTGGCGATATGATTGCGCTGTCAATCACGCCAGACTACCTCAAACAGATCGGCCTGCTTGACGATGTGCCGGACGCTTCCAAGGACGTCGGCCTCCTGATGCAGCAGGCGCTGGAGAAAATCGCCTTCATGCCGTTTGGTCTGCTTGTCGATAAATGGCGCTGGCAGGTCTTTGGCGGCGAGCTTTCGCCGGCTCAGTATAATGACGGTTGGTGGAAACTGCGCGCCGACTATCAGGGCGTCAGGCCGCCGGTCGACCGGCCGGATAACTATTTTGATCCGGGCGGGAAGTATCACGTTCCCAACAACGTCTCCTATACGCGCTATTTCATCGCGCATATTCTTCAGTTCCAGTTCCACAAGGCCGCCTGCGAACAGGCCGGCTGGGAAGGCCCGCTCCATCGCTGCTCGATTTACGGATCGAAAGACGTCGGCAAGAAATTCAACGCCATGCTGGAGCTTGGCGCTGAAAAACCGTGGCCGGAAGCGCTCGAAGCCTTCACCGGCAGCCGCGACATGGACGGCTCGGCGGTTCTTGATTACTTCGCGCCGCTGATGTCGTGGCTTGAGGACCAGAACAAGGACCGCCAGTGCGGCTGGTAAGGCGCGCGCCCGCCGCCAGACCGCCGCGTCGCCGCTGCGCGTAATTAAACGATAGCGCCCCGCTTCGTCGGGGCGCTTTTCCTTTCAGCGCGCCGCGCGCCTTAACCCCGCATTAACCGCGCGCCCACGCTTCTTTAACCTCGCCGCTGTTAACCATGAGACCGGCAAATTCTGCCGGTTTTTTGGTGAGGCGTATTCTCATGATTACAGGCGCGGAAATCCTCGATATCGCTCGCGAAGGCTTTCTGGTGACGTTGCTTGTCGCCGGCCCTGCGATGCTTGCGGGACTGCTGGTCGGGCTCGCGATCGCCCTCATTCAGGCTTTGACGCAGGTTCAGGAATTAACGCTCGTCTTTGTACCGCGCATCGTCGTCATGTTCATTGTCATGGCGATTAGCCTGCCGTTCATGGGCGCGGTCCTCGGCAAATTCGCTCTCAAGCTTTATGCGCTGATCGCGGGCGGCGCGCTGTGACGCGGCGCGCCGGATAGCGCGCCATGAACGCCGCGGACCTTCTCACTCTGGCGCCGGTAAATGTGTTTATCGGCTTTGCGGTCTTCTGCCGGGTCGGCGCGCTGTTCATGACGGCCCCGGCGTTTGGCGATTTTTCGCTGCCGGCCCGTTTCAGGCTCGCCGCGGCGCTCGCCGTGACGCTGGCGTTGGCCCCGGTCGCCGCGGGCTACTATCCGGCGCTCGCCTCAGCGACCAGCCAAACCGCCCTTGGGCCCGTTGCGGCGATCTTGTTCGGGGAAATCGCCGCCGGGATATTCCTCGGGCTCACCGCGCGCATTTTCATGGCGGCGCTCAACGTCGCCGGACAGGTGATCGCCTTTCAGATCGGCTTATCGCTGGCGCAGACCTTCGATCCAACGCAGGAATTGCAAGGCGCAATAGTCGGCGGCTTTTTGACGATCCTCGCCACAACGATGATCTTCGCGACGGACCTTCACCATCTCTTGCTGGCGGCGCTGGCGGACTCCTACACGCTAATGGCCCCTGCGGCGCCCCTCCTGACGGGCGATCTTGCAGACACAATGGTGCGCACTTTGTCGTCGGCATTTTCTCTCGGGCTTCGTTTGTCGGCGCCCTTTGTCGTCTTCGGTCTGGTTTTTTACGTGGGCGCCGGCGTCCTTAACCGCCTGATGCCGCAAGCGCAGGTTTTCTTCATGTTGATGCCGGCCAATCTGGCTATTGGATTGATGCTCCTGATGCTGACGACTGGACTGGTGAGCACGGTTTTCCTGACCCGGTTTGAAGCGCACCTGGCGCAGTTTCTGAGATAGCGCAATGGCAGAGCAGTCAGATCAGTTCCAGCGCACTGAAGAGCCGACGCCGAAGCGGCTTGAGGATGCGCGCAAGAAAGGCGATGCGCCAAAGAGCCAGGAAGCGACCGCTGCGGCGCTTTTGGCGGGCGGCGCCATCGCGTTATGGCTGTTTGCCGGGCCCGCAGCGCAGGACATTGCGCGCGCCGGCGCGCCGTTCCTTGAAAATGCGCACAGCCTGCCGGTCGACCCCGGCGCGCTTCAACGTCTTTTTGCGGCGGCGGCGCTCAAGACTGGCGTTGCGCTCGCGGGCGCCGCGCTATTGATTTTCGCAGTCGCGATCCTCGCCAATATCGCGCAAGCCCGTCCCGTCTTTACGACCGAACGCATGAAGCCGCAGCTTTCGAAAATTTCGCCGCTCGCTGGCGTCAAGCGCATCTTTGGGCCGACAGGACTTGTCAATTTCGCCAAGGGCGTCGGGAAAATGGCGATTGTCGGCGCGATCCTCGTCTATGCGCTCTGGCCCGATCGCGGTCTTCTGACCGACTTACTTTATACGGATGAAAAGCGCCTGCTCGGCGTTGTTCAGACAATCCTTCTGAAACTCATTGCCCTGACGGTTGCGGCCATGACCGTTATCGCCGCTCTTGATGTCGGTTATCAGCGTCATGCGTGGCGGCAGCGCCTGCGGATGACGAAAGAAGAAGTGCGGCGCGAACAAAAGGAAGCCGAGGGCGACCCGCACGTGAAGGCACAACGACGCAGCCAGCGCGAAGCGGCCTCCAGGCGGCGCATGATGGTGGCTGTCGAGGACGCGACGGTCCTGATCATGAACCCGACGCACTTTGCCGTCGCCTTGAAATACGACCCTAACGAAGACGAGACCGCCGCGCCGGTGTGCGTCGCCAAAGGGATCGACGAGCTCGCCCTTCGGATGCGCGACGTCGCACAGGCTAAAGACGTGCCGGTTGTTGAAAACCCGCCGCTCGCCCGCGCGCTCCACGCCAGTGTCGCGCTCGATCAGGAAATTCCGCTCGAACATTACGAAGCGGTGGCGAAAGTGATCGGGTTCGTGATGGCGAAATCGCGCGCCGCGGGCGCGGGGTCCGCGCCCTCACATTAACCTTTCGTTAACGCCGAAGTCGCTTGTTGAGCCGGGCCGTTCCCCGGCGCGCTGAAGACGGTATTTGCGCCGCTTTTATATGGCGAAGCGCCGCGAACACGGGCACGGTTTCGCGTTGCGCTTTGCTGCGCCGACAAGCCAGAGGATTTCCGTCGATGAGCGATAATCAGGCCGTCAACGCTTTGCCAGAACCAAACGCCGGCGACGCCGCGCCCGACAAGACCGAGGGTCCGCGCTTGCCGGCGGACGTCGCCGCGCTGATGGCGGCCCATGACGGCAATACCGCGCCGGACGGCGCAGCCGCAGAGGGCGTCGTCCCTGAGAACAAGCCAGCAGAGGAAACATCCGACGACCACGCGCCGCTGGATGCGATCGCAACAGAAGACGCCGGCTCAACGGCCGAGGCGGCGGACGCGGGGGCGGACGATGCACCCGCGCTTGAGCCA
Organism: Pseudomonadota bacterium; assembly: GCA_038531315.1. Taxonomy (GTDB): domain Bacteria; phylum Pseudomonadota; class Alphaproteobacteria; order Caulobacterales; family Parvularculaceae; genus JAJFFW01. The sequence continues at coordinate 9,803 of JBCBBT010000066.1, read as the reverse complement.
GCGCCCGTCAATGACAACGCCCAAAGGGGCGGCGCGCATTACTGGAGGGACACCGCCGCATGGCGTTTCGTTTCTTTTGTCGCGATCTGGTCGGGCCTCCTCGTGGCGTCGAGCTCGATCGCCTATGTTCTTTTTTCCGCTGACAAGTCATCCGGCGCGGGGCTGGTCTTGCTGGCCGGCGTCGGCCTTCTGGCGGCGGCGTTTCTGGTGGGCGGCGCGCTTAAGCTCTTCTCACCCTTGTTGCTGACCGGCGCCATGTTGCGCCAGGCGCAAGGCAACGCGCCCGATGATGCAGCGCAGCTCGCCGGCTCTGAAATATTGTCGGCGCTACATCTTGCCGAAAAAGTTCTTGATACGGACAGCGATGCACGGCTCATAACGCGGCGTGACGGCGTCGTCACCTACGCGAACCGCGCCTATCAGGAATTATCGCGCGACGCCGGCGTCATGGGACCGGCGGGTCTGCCGCCGCGGATCGACCGGTTGTTTGCGCAGCATGGCGCGGAGGCGACAAAACTGTTCCGGCTTTGCCGCGCCGCCAAGAGCGGCGCCGCGGCGGAGGAAACGCTTTACCAGCTCATGGGCCTCGACGGCGGAGGAAAGCGCCGCCGGTTTGAAGTCATCCTCAGACCGATCCGCGGGGCCGACGATCACATGGCCTGGCGGCTGCGCGAAATGCCAGTCGAGGAAGAAGAACACGACGCCCTTGCGGCGGCTTACGCCGACTTCGTCGAGCCGGTGCTCGCGATTGAAAAATCCGGACAAATCGCCTGGGCGAACGCGGCTATGCGCGAAAAGCTCGGGGCCTCGCGCGGCGCCCTGCGCCATATCGATGATGTCGTGCTGGGTGAAAGCGCGCCGGTTGTCTCTGCGCTTTGGCGGGTTGACCAGGCGCCGGTCGAGGCGCGCGTCCGGCGGCGTTTCGGCGATCCTGCGGACGCGGTTTTCAAAGCATTCCGGCGCGGCGGCGTTGGCGAGGGATTTGTCTGTGTCTTTGTCGACATTGATGAGGCCGCGACAGCGGAACCGGAAGTGTCCGTCTCCGGCGATATGACCGAAGCGCCCTTCGGCGTTGCGGTGATCGAAGGCGAGATTGGCCGCGATGCACGTATCGTCAAGGCCAATAAAGCGTTTACGGATGTTTTCGGCGGCTCAAAGAAAAATGCGCCGCTGGCGCGCTCCGTCGCTCAGACGGCGCTTGACGATCTGGCGGCGGAAATCAAACGCAAGGCGAACGCCGGCGGCGCGCCCCGCGCTGTTGAGGCCGTCATCAAAGGCGAAAATAACGACGGCCCGGCGCGCTATTTTGCGCTTTTCGCCCGGCCTGTCCGGCGTCGTCGGGGATCGTATGGCGTCAAGCGTACGCTTCTTTATTCGGTCGAGACAACCGAGCGCAAGCGCATGGAAGAAGACTATGCGCAGGACCAGAAGCTAAAGGCGATCGGCCATCTGGCCGGCGAGGTGGCCCACGATTTTAACAACCTCCTGCAGGTCGTCATGGGCAATTGCGAACATCTGATGCTGCGCCACCCGGCAGGCGATCCGGCCTATCAGGAACTTGTCCTGATCCGGGAAAACGCTCAGCGTGCGGCGAATATGACGAAACAATTGCTCGCTTACTCGCGCAAGCAGACGCTGACCCGCAAGGTGCAGTCGATCACGGAAATCCTGCTCGACTTTTCGCGTTTCCTCGACAGAGCCGTCGGCGAGAAGGTCAAAATCGACCTTGTAAACGGCCGCGGCCTGCCGCCGGTCAAAGTTGATCGCAACCAGCTTGAAACCGCGATCATGAACCTCGCCGTCAACGCCCGCGACGCCATGGCGCCCGACGGCGGCAAGCTGACGATTTCGACCCGTCACATCACCGCCGAAGACGTCAAAGCCGCCGCCGTACCCGGCCTCGACGCGCAAGACTGCGTTCTGATCGAGGTCAAAGACACAGGGCCCGGCGTTCCGCCGGAAATCGCCGCCCAGATCTTCGATCCGTTCTTCACAACCAAAGCCGAAGGCAAGGGAACTGGTCTGGGCCTTTCCACCGTACATGGCGTCATCGGACAGATGGGCGGCGCCATTGCGCTCGATAGCGACGAGGGCAAAGGCGCCACATTCAGGATCTATCTGCCGGCGTCGGAAGGCGAGATCGAGCATGACGACGAAGCCGCGGCAACAGCGCGCGAGACCGCCGCGGCTGATTATACAGGCTCGGGCCGGATACTCGTTGTTGAAGATGAAGACCCCGTGCGCGCGTTTGTTGTGGCGACACTTGAACGGTCAGGCTACGAAGTGATCGCCGCTGAAGACGGCGTCGATGCGCTTGATCTCCTTGAAGAAGACAAAAGCGAGTTCGATCTCGTCATTTCTGATGTCATGATGCCCGAGATCGACGGACCGACGCTTGTCGAGCGCGCCCGGGCCGAATGGGGGCTCGCGGCCAGCGTGATTTTCATGTCCGGCTATGCGGAAGCGGCCGTCCGCGATCAGCTCGATAAGATCGACGGCGCCGGCTACCTGCAAAAGCCGTTTCCGATGGCGGCCCTCGGTGCGAAAGTCAAAGACGCCCTCGCCGCGCGCGCCGAGAACGCACACTGAAGAACGTGACGCTTGTTTGCGGCGCGCATTACCCGGCGCCCCTGCGGCGGGTTCCCTCAGCTGTTGAAGATCAACAGCATCGCGAGCGAATAAACCATGATCGCGGCAATAATCAGAATGCCGTAATAGCCTGAGCCAAGCGAAGCGCGGGCTTGTTCGGCGACGCGGCCGATCAGTTCCGGCCAAGTGTACGACACGAAATCGCCCTGCGACATCACCGTGACGACGGTGCCGTCTTCCGCTACCACCGGCAGATGCCGAAAGCGCTCATTCGACATCATCCGCAACCAGTCGATCAGATTGTCGTCGGCCGTCGCGACGCGCACATCGCTGGTCATGACGTCGGACAGTTTGGTGGTTTTCGGGTCGAGCCCTTTATTGACCACCCGGCGCATCAGATCGCGCTCGGTGAAGATACCGACCAGTTTCTCCTGGTCGTCAATGACGAGGCTGGACCCGTAGTTTTTCGTCGACATTCGCTCAACGGCCGATTGCACCGTTTCGGACGGCGGAAAGCGCAGGATATCCGTCTTTTGCCGATATTCAGGCCTGTCTTTGATCAACATATCATCACCTTTGTGTTTTTGTCTGTCTGTCCGTCGCCTGGGACGCCGCTTACTCCTTTTGCGACCACGCACTCACTTCAAATACGCAGTTCAGGCGCAAAAGTTCTGTTTCAGCGGAAAAAATAGGCGCCCGGTCGCGGCGGCCAGCGGCGCCGAGCGCGATTTTTCAATCGCTTAAGCCGCGCCAACACGCGATGAAGCGCGGGCGCGCGCCGCTTCCGGCCGGCGAACGCCATCAAGGCTAATTACGCGTTGTACGGAGTTCGCCCAGCTCACAGAGGCTTGGCGCCCACGCAATTCGCAACGCCGCGTATCCGGGATGCGCCGTGAGCGTGAATTGCATTGTGTAATCGTCAGTATCAACCGTACTTACACTCCAGGCAAGCCGCAAAACCGGCTGATTTCAGGGTCTTTTTTGCAGCGCGACAGCCCGCGAAATTTTGCACAGGCCGCCGGCGCCGCTTCACAGGCGCGGCGAACGGCGGTAGAGAAATTCCCATGCGCGAAGTTGTTTTTGACCTTGAAACGACCGGCTTTCGTTATGATGAAGGCCACCGGATCGTCGAGATCGGCGCCGTGGAGATGGTGCGCGGGGCGCTCACAGGCAAAAGCTTTCACACTTACGTTAATCCCGAGCGCGACATGCCCGAGGGCGCCTTCAAAGTGCACGGGCTGTCGGCGGACTTTTTGAGCGACAAACCGGTATTCACCAATCCGTCGGTCGCGGAAGCGTTTTGTGACTTTGTCGGCGACGCAACGCTCGTCGCCCATAATGGGATTGCGTTCGACCTGCCGTTCATGAATGCGGAATTAAAAGGCGCCGGGCTCACGGCGCTCGACAATGAAATCATCGACACGCTGTTGCGGGCGCGGCGAAAATTTCCGGGCGCGCCGGCCAATCTTGACGCGTTATGCGCGCGCTTCGGGATCGACACCAAACAGCGTGAACGCGACGGCCACGGCGCGCTTCTCGATTCGCGGTTGCTCGCCGCGGTTTATATCGAGCTGACCGGCGGCGCGCAGGCGGGGCTCGACTTTTCCAATTCAAGTGAGGGCGTCGCCGGGGCGAGCGGCGAAAAACGCGCCGCCAGACAGCGCCCCGATCCGCTAGGCAGTCTGATCACGGATGATGAAGCCGCCGCGCACGCCGCCTTTATCGCCGAGCTTGGCGAAAACAGTCTTTGGGCGGCGAATTTGGCGGCGAAATCGAAACCGTAACGCCCGTCGCGATCTTTGAGGCGCCGCCGGCCGCATCACGCGGCCCGCGGGCGAGGCTGTTTAAGCCTGCGCGGCCTGTTGCGACGACTGAATTTTCCGCTGTTGGTACAGCGTAAAGAAATCAATCGGATCGAGCATGATCGGCGGGAAATTGCCGGTCGTGGTCGTCTCGGCCACAATCTGGCGCAGGAACGGAAACAACAGCCGCGGACATTCGACGATCATGATCGGCTCGAGCTGGTCTTCCGGCACGTTTTTGATCTCGAACAGGCCCGCATAAGTGGTCTCAACCACAAAGGCGGTGTCCGCACCGCGCTTGGCGCCGACACGGGCGGAAAGCTCTACCTCATATTGGTCATTGCCGAGCGCGCGCGCCGCAACATCGACATTCACATCAATGTTCGGCGATACGCCATTGTCGATAAAACTCTGCGGCGCTTTTGGGTTCTCGAAGGAATGGTCTTTCAGATATTGCGCGAGGACGCGAAGGCTTGGTCCGGCATTAGGGCCGGCAGCGGCGCCAGCGGCTTGATCGCCGCCCTGATCGGGCGCGCCGCCGCCATTTGGAGGGGTTTCAGACATGGATCACCGGTCGGTTGGGCGCTCAATGCGCCGGCTGCAAAAGAGAGGCGTCATACACGCGGCGCCTGTGGCCGACAAGGGCCCCTTCGTCCCGCGCGGCCATGCGCGCCAATAAGTGCGCGCCGAAGGGGTCCAAAGGCCTAAAAGCGCCGCACCGTAATTGTCGCATCGCCCCGTTCGACCGCGCGCCTGAAGCGATTAAGCGCCGCGCGCGCCAGCAACCGGCGCACCGGCGGGACCAGCAGCGAAAAGCCGACAATGTCGGTCAGAAAACCCGGCGTCATCAGAAACGGAGCGGCAATGGCGAGAAAAACCCCGTCAACGGCCGCCTCGACCGGAATTTTCCCGTCCGCCATGTTGTTCTGAGCGCTTCTGATCGCCGCAAAGCCCTGTATCCGCAGCAAAACGCCACCGATGATCGCCGTCGCGATGCAGGCGGCGACCACCGGCAAGACGCCAAAAGCGTCGCCAGCGGCCAGTAAAACCGCGATTTCGGCGATTGGGCCGATCACAAAAAGGGCAACCAGGATGAGAAGCATCGGATGTGGTGTATTCCTAAACCTTCATCGCTATATAGTCGTAAGAGATTTCAGTTAAAGCCACGCCCTTTCACCGTTTTGAGCCCTATGGACCCTGTACTCCTGATTTTTGTCGTTCTGGCCGCTTTTGTGATTTTCCGGCTGTTGTCGGTTCTCGGCACGCGAACGGGCCATGAGCAGCATCAAGATATTGAAGGCCTGCAGCGCGCGTCCCAGCAAAAGACCGCTGCGATTGATCGCGATCTTGAAAGCGAGCGCGAGGGGCTCGGCGACGAACCGAACGAGGCGCGCGAGAGCGCGCCGGCCGCGAGCGCGGTCTCAGCGGCGGCGGAGCCACTGCGCGCCGCCGATCCGAGTTTCGACGAGGGCGAGTTTCTGGCGGGCGCGCGCGCCGCTTATGAGATGATTGTCGAGGCGTTTGCGGCGGGTGATTTGAAATCCGTGAAACCGTTTCTCGCCCCGGCCGTCTTCGAGACTTTTAACAGCGCCGCCAGCCAGCGCAGCAACGCCGGTCATGAGGTGGAGTTGAAATTCGTCGGCATCGAAACGGCGACCATCGCGCGCAGCGAGTTACGTGAAAACATGCTTTACGCCGTCACCGAGTTTGCCTCGAACCAGGTGCGGGCGACCCGCGACCGCGACGGCGCCGTCATCGACGGCGACCCCAACCGGATCGATCTCGTCAAGGATCGCTGGACCTTTGCGCGCAAACTCACTGCGAAAGATCCGAACTGGATGTTGGTCGCGACGACAGGCGCCTAACCCGCGCATCACAACAAAAAGGGGAGGAACCTCTTCGGCGTTTTTCGGCGCCCTCATTCAGCAGTCACCTGCGCCGATAGCCCCGCACTGTTTCGATAACCTGATGCGCCTGTTCAAAGACAATACGCTATTGATGGTGCTGCTCGCCAATGCGGTCATCCTTGTTGTGCTGGCGAGCGCGCTGGTTTTCGGCGGCATCCTGCCGCCATTTTCGAAAACCGGTTTTCCCGACAGCGCCTATGAAATCGCCGGCTTTGACCTCCGCGCGGTCACCTATGACGATATTTCCGATTGGCGTAAGGACGATCAAAGCGCGACAGTGCCGGCGTTGTTGCGGTCGTGCGAGCGCATTCTGGATTTACCTGACGATGCGCCGGTGAACGCGCTGGAAGCGTTTGGCGACAATGCACTTGTGGAGACGGTTCCCGGCAGCCTCGCCGGGCGCGCGCGCGACTGGCGTCAGATTTGCGCGCAGGCCAAGAAACTGACGATCTTTTCGTATGCTGATGATAACGCGCGTCAAAGTTTCGCCCGGCGTTTTTATGAGGCCCATTTTACGCCGCATGTCGTCCAGATCAAATCCGTTCCGAAACCGGACGGCCCGGCCCGCGACGCCCCGCCCAGGACCGGCGAGGAAGGGTTGTTCACCGGCTATTTTGAGCCCGTTTACGAGGCTTTTGAGTTTGAAACCGTAGAGTTCAGCGCCCCCGTCTATGCGCGGCCGGCGGACCTCGTGATGGTCGATCTGGGTCGGTTCCGCGCGGACCTCGCCGGCGTCCGGATCGCCGGCAGCATCGAAGACGGTCGCCTGAAACCCTATCCCGACCACCGCGAGATCAATGACGGTGCGCTGAGGGACCGGGCGACCGTGATCGCCTGGATGCGGCCGACCGACCTTCTGTTTATGCAGATTCAAGGCTCTGGACGCATCCGGTTCAGAAACGGCGAAACATTGCGCCTCGGTTATGACGGACAAAATGGTCATCCGTATACGCCTGTCGGGCGCATTTTGATTGAAAAAGGCGAGGTCGCCCGTGAGCGCATGAGCATGCAGGCGATCAGGCGTTGGCTTGACCGCGCATCGCCGGAAGACGCCAGGGCGCTGCGCGAAGCCAATGCATCTTATGTCTTCTTCCGTGAACTGACCGAGGCGGGCGATCCGAAGCTTGGGCCGCTTGGCGCCCAATCGGTTCAGTTGACCGCCGGCCGCAGCCTCGCTGTCGATCGGCGCTATCACGCTCTCGGCTTGCCGGTGTGGGTTTCAATCGACGAGGGTCAGCCCGGCATCATCAATGATTTTCGCCGCCTTTTCATTGCGCAGGACACGGGCGGCGCCATCAAGGGCCCGATCCGGGGCGATATTTTTGTCGGCACCGGCCCGCGCGCGGAGAGCGTTGCGGGGGTGTTGAACGCCCGCGGCGCCATGACCGTACTGCTCCCGAACCCGGTGGCGCAGGCGCTGGCGCGCCGCGACCGCGGGCCTTTGTCCGCCACCCTCAGCGCTGAGCGCCCTTAAGGGGGCGGCGCGAACCAACCGGTATTTCCTCATGGCGCGGCGGCGATTGTCACCTGAAGAAGAGCGTCTGTGGCGTCGGGCGACCCGCGATGTGGCGCGGCGGCCGCATGCGCTCAGCAATGATCACCGCACTAGCGAGGGGGCGGCGGCGGCGCCTGACACGTTGCGCAAAACGCTGCGGGAAAGCGCGTCGGCCGCCAGCGTCCTGCCGCGCCAAGCCCCGTCCACACGCGCAAAGAACGCGGCCGAGCCGCGCGCCGCGTTCGCGCAGAAATATTTCGACACCGCCATCGGCGCCGGCGATCCGCGCGCTGACAAACGCGTCGCCCGGCGACGCCAGCCGATTGAGCGCACACTCGACCTGCACGGGCTGACGCAGGTTCAGGCGGAGACGCGCCTGATGGCGTTCCTGCGCGATGCGCGCCGCGACGGATGTCGCTGCGTGCTTGTGATCACGGGAAAAGGCGGCCTTGCCGGCGACGGCGACTATAGCGGACGCGGCGTCCTGCACCGGCGCTTGTCGCACTGGATCAACGCGCCGGCGATCCGTCCGATAATCGCCCGCACCGCGCCGGCGCATCAAAAAGACGGCGGCGACGGGGCCTGGTACGTGTTCCTGAAAAAGCGGTAGAGCGCGCGCCGCACCCCGGTGATGAGACGCCTGGCAGCGCCGCCATTAGCGAAGGCGCAGCAGCGACCAACCAAAATTGTCAAAGAGTGGGACGATCAACCGCCGAAGAAGCGGCCCCACCAGGCCATGCCGGCGAACGCAAGCGCGGCGGCAGCCATCAACAGCGCGATCAGGACAAAGCCTTTCGACCGCACCAGAAGCGTATCGATAAAGTCCGCACGCCAATCGTTGAATGTCGCAAAAACATCCCGGTTCTTGTGAACCGGCAATTGCGGTTCCACATAGGGCATCGCAGCGACGACCAGCGCGCCGCGGTTTTTCCACTTGGCGAAGGCTTTCTTGATCGCGCCATTCGCCACCGTGTTTTGCATGCGCCTGAATGGGTTCCAGCGAAAATCGCGCGCATCGAATTCGATATCGAGAACGACCGGCGCGGGATTATCCGCTTCGCTGTCTTCACCGATGCGCACCGCCGCATGACGCACGCCGTAGTAGCGCAGGTAATTTTCAACATCGCCGATCGACGCGGCCGAGCCGTCGCGCCGGAAGCGCAACATCAGCCGCACGCCGGTGTGGCCGGTTTCTTCCGCCCCGCGCAGAAGCGCCCGCATCCGGGTCATCCAGTAGCGCGTGCGGGCGTCCGTCGTGCGGTAGTCGTCATCAACGAGGGTGTGGTCCGGGCTGCGCTGGACGACCATGAAGCGGGTCTTGGCGGGATCAGAGTCCTCAAGATCAGGATCAATGATCAGATATTCGTGCGACATGTCCGCCACCTGGAATGGCAGAACCACGCCGAAGAGGCTGGCCTGCTGACTTTCGCCGGTAAGCGTGCTCATGAAGCGGGTCTCGCCGGTTTGCGGATCGAAATAGGTGTTGGTTTGCCGGTTCGCCGTCAACGAGGCGCGCGCACGACGGGCAAGCTCGCGGTGCGGTTCAACGACATTCGGCGTTTCGTCAATGTCTGCGCCCGCGAGTCTGAGGCCGTCGAGCTTGGCCTTGCAACGCCGCATCGCCTCCGGGCCTGCAAAGACCATATCGATCCGGTCACGGAGCATCATCTGCTGGTTGCGGTTCAGTTGCACGCCGGCGCGATAGTGTTCCGGCGCGTCGTGCACGTCAGGATAACTTTCCTCATAATCGGGCCGATCGGGATCCCAGTCGCGCTTGCGCCCGAAGGCGCGTTTCTGGCCGAGCAGCGCGCTAAGGCCAGAGGCGGGATGGGCGGACTGCGCCAACTCCAGAACCTGACTTTCATGGACCGCAAGACAGTATTGATCGGTGGCGCTCACCTGTTCGACGCCAAGCAGTCCAAACAGGTTCGAGACCGATCGCAGCGTCAGGTAATCATAACCGGAATAGGGATTGTAAAACGGCACCACCGCATAATCGGCGTCGCCGTT
>JBCBBT010000065.1:0-17616 GCA_038531315.1 Pseudomonadota bacterium | reverse complement strand
CATGATCCAGACAATCGCGGCGGCGGCGGATTTTCGCGTCGGCGGCGTGCGCGTCGCCAGAAGCGCCAGCAAATTCGTGCCGGCGGCCCCGACGCCGACGCCGATCAGCAAAAACGCAACAAATCCGGCGGCGATCCCGGCGCTTGTTGCGCTCGCCATGAGCATGGTCGCGCCCGCTGCGCCGATGGCGCCGATGGCGAGCGTCGCCATCCCGCCGATGATCCAGGGCGCGCGCTTGCCGCCGATATCAGCGCCATAGCCCCAGCGCGGCCGCGACATCTGGACGGCATAGTGCCAACCGACCAGCGCGCCCGGCAGCAGCGCCGGCAGCGCCATTTCAACGACCATCACGCGGTTGAGTGTGGATGTTGTCAGGACGACAATTGCGCCAAGCGCCGCCTGAACGAGGCCGAGACGCACAACACCGAGCCAGCCGAGCGTCGCCTTATCGGCATACGGAGAATGAGCCGCCGTCATGACGCCAATCCCGGCGCCGTGTTCGCCGCGCCGCGCACGGCGAATGCGGCGACAAGCATGCCGAGAACGTAAAGCGAGACGCCGGTCGCATTATACCAGGGCGCTTTGCCGCGGGGATCGCGAAGCATGATGCGCATAAAATGGAACTGGGCCAGCAATAACGCGCCGATGATCGCGGCATGAAGATGCCAGCCGTGCGCGGCGAACCAGGCGACCACCACCGCCTGCGGCACAGCCATCACGATACACGCGAGTTGCGCGGCCCGTTCTGGCCCCAGCTGAACCGGCAAGGTGCGCACGCCCATCCGCGTGTCGCCTTCAATGGCCTTGAAATCGTTGAGCGTCATGATGCCATGTGCTCCGACGGAATAAAGAAGCGCCAGAAGCACGATCTGCGTCGTCGGCATGGCGCCGAGCATCACCGCCGCGCCCGTGAACCAGGCGATCCCTTCATAGGAAATGCCGACCGCTGCATTGCCGAACCAGCCGTTCATCTTCAGTCGAAACGGCGGCGCGCTATAGGCCCAGGCGAGCGCAACGGCGAGGATTGTCGCCGCGAACGCCCATAGTCCGAGCGCCGCGCCCACGATCAACGACAGCGCGGACCAGAACACAGCGACGTAAAGTCCCCACCGTCCCGGCATGCGCCCCGACGGGATCGGACGGTTCGGCTCGTTGATCGCATCGACATGGCGATCGAACCAGTCGTTCGCCGCCTGGCTGGCCGCACAGACAAGCGGCCCCGCCAGAATGACGCCGCCAATCAGGTAGACCCAGCGATCTGTGATCGATTGTCCGGAAGAAACAACGCCGCACATAAACGCCCACATGGGCGCGAACCAGGTCACCGGCTTTAAGAGTTCCGCCAGGGCCGCCGCGGACGGCGCCGATCTGGGCTCAATGGCTATTGGCGTGTTTGACACGAGCCGAAAATACGGCTGACACTTGACACTGTCAATCTGGATTGACGCTTTTCGGGGCCGCTCAAAACCCGCGCGCAGCCTATTCGTCGAAGCCGAACCGTTTCAGCTTCAAATACAGCCCCTGACGGCTCAGCCCGAGCATCTCAGCGGCTGAGGCGCGATTGTCTTCCGTGATCTCAAGCGCGGCTTCGATGCAAAGCTTTTCGATCAGATCGGTCGATTCCCGGACGATTTCCTTTAGGGAGACTTTGCCGACAAGATTAGTCAACTGATCAACCGAACTCGGCAATTCTTCGCCGATGCGCGGCCCGGTCTCCAGGCGCCGCGCGACATTACGGATTGAAAAACCAAAGACTTCCTCTTCCCCGAGCGGCGCGGCGACAGCGGAGACCTCAACGCGCTCTTCGGCGCCGAACTGGTCGCGCAACACGGTCGAGAAATTGCGAACGAACGAATGGTTGCGCATGCTCGAAAGGAGTACGTTCACATCGGTGCCCGATCGACCGATAAAATCGTCAAGACGCCGGCCAAGCGCCTGGCGCGCGCCCGTCAGGCGCGTCATTTCATGAAACGCCTTATTGACGTGCAAAATAAAGAGATCCTCGTTTGTCACAACGAGACCGTCGGGCAGGCTCTCAAGCACCTCCAGAAATTCCGCAGACTGTGTTTCGCTTTGCTCGCCGTCAACGATAACCCTGACAATCAGCTGGGTTTCGTCATTTTGCCGGAACGGTGAAAACGATAATTTCCAGGCGCCCTTGCCGCGCGATTTTAATACGCCGCTAACGGACGATCCGTGTGCAAGCGCATTCGCGACTGTCAATTCGATCTCTCTGCCGGCTTTTTTCTGGAACAACTCAACGAGCGATCCGCCGACCAAAGCATGGGTCATGCTTTCAAAATGCTTGGCGGCTGCCGGATTGGCGTCCTTGATCTCAAAACTGTCGCCGTCGACAATCAACACCGGCTCTGCGACGGCGCGGAAAAGCGTCTGATAGCGCGCTTCAGCGTCTCGAAGCCGGTCATAGTCGCGCTCTATGCCTTGATGGGCCTCGATCAGGCGCTGCTGAAGCGCGGAGACCGACCGCAAATCCTGGCCGAGGGCGACGATGCGATTCGTCGTACCGGTTTTCACGGCTGTATATTTGACAGGAATATCCATCCCCGACGACGAAGGATGGTTCACCTGGCGCCAATGCGGGCGGGCTTTGACCGTGGTCTTTAATAGCGCTTCGATTTTCGGGCGGCTTTCAACCGTGACAGTCTCAATCCACTTCTTGCCGCGCCAGGCGTTGTCATAGCCCTCTTTCGTCAGCTCGTTATTGCCGAGCGCAATGTCTTTGATAACGCCGTCGTCGACGATGAGGGCGACATCGGCCGCCGCCGCAACAACTTTTGCTGTGACGGACGCGTCGAGATCGGCCAAAAACCGCTTCGGACTCTTGAACGAAACCAGTCGTTCACTGTGAGAGGCCTTTGCATCCATATCCGATCACTGAACTTTCAAAAAAATCGCCGTTAGCAGTGTGCTTGCTTTGCTGCAAGCAGTTTTTCTGCGCTGGCGACGGCGGCCTTGGCGTCTTCCCCATAGGCGTCAGCGCCGACGCGGTCGCATAAGCCGTCGGCCTCTGCATACATCCGCCCGCCAACAAGAATTTTCAGGTCTTTATTCGACGATGCGGCCCGCACCGCCGCGATTTCATCGGCGACATCGCCGACATCAAGCCCGCACGCCGCCGACAAGCCGACAAAGTCAAAGGATCGCTCCGACACCATGTCGCAAAGCTGACGGCAAGACGCGCCCGGCTCGCAGGTCACGCGCCAGCCGGCGCGGCGGAAGAAATCCGCAACAATCACGATGCCGAAAACGTGTTGATCCCCGCAAGAAGTCGCCAGCAGGATGCGCGGCCCGGGCCCGCCGCCCTTATGGGGCGTGAAAGCGATGTCATTGGTATTGTCGCGCACGATCTCGTGCAGCCGGCACAAACCGAGCGTCACATCGGTGAAGTTGCAGACGTCATCTTCCCACATTTCGCCGAGCCGGCGGGCGGTTCCCGAAATCAGGTCGAGGAGCAACACGTCCCGGGGAACGCCGCGCCGCAGCATCTCGCTCGCAAACTGACGCGCCGACATGCTATTTTCGCTCAATACGTGGCTTAGAAACTGATTTTGATCATCCGGGGTGACGGTTGCCGCTGTCGCTTCGCGATTTGCGGCGCCATGGGCCGTTTGACGGTGCGCCAGCATTAACCGCGGCACGATTTCCCCCTCGATCGTATTGAACAGCGCACTGACGCTCAGATGATCGGCCGGCGACGCCGTGTCTTGGGAGGCGCCGCCTCGCGATTCGTCATGCGCCGCGTCGCCGCCTTTGCTGGCAAGCGCTTTGAGTTTCTGACCGAGGTTAAGAAAGGCGGAAACGGCGCGTTCGCGCGCCTGACTTTCGTCAGATCGCCGGCGAACATCTTGGCCAACTTGCTCCATCCTGTTCTTTCCCTGAACCGTTTCGCTTGTCAGCGCCAGCGTTCAGACCTTTTCGGCGACAGAAAACTCCCTGCGACGGACCCTATCGTGACCTCACGCCCTGCGCATCAGTCACTTCTGGCCAACTTACCCGGCCAGAGTGACGCTTGCCAAACCGACGCTTCCCAACCGCCCCCAAAAAGAGCGACCTTCGCCAGAGCGCCCGCAGCGCGTGCAACCAATAAATACGCACGCCGCGGAAATAAAGACGAGCGCAAATGCTGCACCCGCGAAATGTCAGCATACCCCATCGGCGACGGAAAAGACAGAATTATTGGTTCCGGTTCCGATCAGGCTTTTTTGCCGCCGCCAATTTTCGCCATTAATACTGGCATGTCAATCTTAATTGACGTAATATAAAGTTGACACTCATGCGTACGCACCGGGCCGGATTGAGGCTCCGCGATGTCAACGCTGACAGAAATATCAGGGAATTTAGGTGAGCGCCTCTCTTTATACTCCCGAACAACGACGACGCCGCGATGCGTCGCCCTGGACGACTGTTCAAGCGGTGCTTGCGCCGCTCCAGTTCGCCATTTTTGCAGTCAGTCTTTGGTTGGTTATCGCCTATTTATCGTCTGGCGAGGGTTTTCAGGCCGCCACAGCCTCGGTCATCGTCAAGACCGGGGTTCTTTATCTGATCATGATCACCGGCGCGATCTGGGAAAAAGACGTTTACGGACAATATCTGTTTGCCCCAGCCTTTTTCTGGGAAGATGTGCTGTCGATGCTCGTTCTGGCGCTCCATTCAGCCTACGTCGTTGCTGTTCTCTTCAGCCTCTTCTCACCGCGCGCGCAGATGCTGATTGCACTCGCCGCATACGGAACATATCTGATCAATGCCGCTCAGTATGTATGGAAGCTGCGCAGGGCGCGGCTTGGCGCGCAATCATCGGCGTCACAATTGCCGGCAACACAATTATCGGCGCCTCAGTCAACGCCGAGCGAGGCGCGCGCATGACCGTATTATTGGACAATGGATGCGCCCCTCGCCCGACCTCGCCGTCAATATCGCCGTCGGGCGCCGCCGAGCGGCCCATTATTCGCGAGCGCGGACAGCGCGAGGTTTTTTGCGGCCTCACCGGCATTGTCTGGCTTCACCGCAAGATGCAGGACGCCTTCTTCCTGATCGTGGGCTCGCGCACCTGCGCGCACCTGATGCAATCGGCCGCCGGCGTCATGATCTTCGCCGAGCCGCGATTCGCCACCGCGATCATTGAAGAGCGCGACCTCGCCGGGCTCGCCGACGCCAATGAAGAACTCGACAAAACAGTCGCCCGGTTGCTGGCCCGCCGACCGGATATCAAACAGCTGTTTCTGGTCGGCTCGTGCCCGTCTGAGGTGATTAAACTTGATTTGTCGCGCGCGGCGCAGCGGCTGTCCAAAACCTATTCCCCCAATGTCCGGATTTTGAATTATTCCGGCAGCGGCATTGAAACGACATTCACGCAAGGCGAAGACGCCTGCCTCGCCTCAATGGTTCCGGAACTGCCGGCTGATCAGTCGAGCGCGCCGTCTCTCATGGTCGTGGGGGCGCTCGCCGATATCGTTGAAGATCAGTTTCGCCGGTTGTTCGACCAATTGGGGATCGGGCCGGTGCGATTCTTCCCGGCGAGATCAGCCTCGGACCTGCCGCCTGTCGGCCCCAACACGCGCTTTCTTCTGGCGCAGCCCTTTCTCGCCGACACCGCGCGCCTGCTGGAAGACCGCGGCGCGCGCCGGCTAAGCGCTTTATTCCCGTTTGGCGTTGAGGGCGTCACCGCCTGGCTGAAGGCGACGGCGGATGCGTGGTCCGTACCGGAGGCGACGTTTCAGAAGGTTACCGAAATGCCGCGCGCGCGGGCTGAAAAAGCGCTCGAGCGTCATCGCCGGACGCTTGCCGGCAAGACGATATTCTTTTTCCCCGATTCGCAGCTTGAAATTCCGTTGGCGCGCTTTCTGACGCGCGAGATGGGCATGTCCCTGTCGGAAGTCGGCACGCCTTATCTGCATAAAGAACATTTGGCGCATGAACTCGATCTGATGCCGGAGCATGTCACGCTTAGCGAAGGCCAGGACGTCGACAAACAGCTCGATCGCTGCAAAGCCGTGCGGCCCGACATTTCAGTCTGCGGGCTCGGCCTCGCCAATCCTCTGGAAGCGGAAAACCTCGTCACCAAGTGGGCGATCGAACTCGTTTTCTCGCCGATCCACGGCTATGAGCAGGCCGGCGATCTCGCCGAGCTATTCGCCCGTCCCCTGAACAGACGCGAAAGGTTGGCCGGATAGTGCAATTGGCGGTCTGGACATATGAAGGCCCGCCGCATGTCGGCGCCATGCGCGTTGCGACAGCGATGCGCGACGTACACTACGTTCTGCACGCACCGCAGGGCGATACCTATGCGGATCTTTTGTTCACCATGATTGAGCGGCGCAACAAGCGCCCGCCCGTCACCTATACGACCTTCGAGGCGCGCGATCTTGGCTCGGACACCGCTGAAATCTTCAAGACCGCCGCGCGCGAAGCCTATGAGCGGTTTCAGCCAAAGGCGATGATCGTCGGCGCGTCCTGCACGGCGGAGCTGATCCAGGATGACCCGGGCGGTCTCGCCAAAGCGCTGGCCTTGCCGGTGCCGGTGACGCCGCTGGAATTGCCGTCTTATACGCGCAAAGAAAACTGGGGCGCTGCAGAGACGTTCTACCAACTGGTGCGCACCCATACGCGCGGCTTTATGCCGGCGGAAAACAGGGCGGAAACCGCCGGCGCGCGGGCGCCAAGCTGCAACATTCTCGGACCGACGGCGCTCGGCTTCCGTCACCGCGACGACGTTAAGGAAATTAGAGGGCTGCTTCAGGGTCTCGGCGTCGATGTTAATGTCGTGGCGCCGCTCAATGCGTCTGCGCATGATCTTGAAAGACTGCCCGCCGCCGATTTCAACGTGGTGCTGTATCCTGAAATTGCAGAAACTGCGGCGCGCTGGCTGGAGCGCACATTCAAGCAGCCCTTCACAAAGACAGTCCCGATTGGCGTCAACGCGACGCACGATTTCATTGCTGAAGTTGCGGCCTTCGCCGACCTCGACACGACCGCCGCGATTGACGACGGCAACATGCGCTGGTGGTCGCATTCGGTCGATTCGACATACCTCACCGGCAAGCGCGTCTTTATTTTTGGCGACGCGACGCACGCAGTCGGCGCCGCGCGGGTCGCCGCCGAGGAACTCGGCTTCGAAGTGGTCGGGCTTGGATGTTACAATCGCGAATTCGCCCGCAATATCCGAACAGCCGCCGAGCATTATGGCGTCGATGCTCTTGTTACTGACGATTATCTTGAAGTCGAGGCGGCGATCGCAGAAGCGCAGCCGGAACTCGTCCTCGGCACCCAGATGGAACGCCATATCGCGAAACGGCTCGGCATCCCCTGCGCCGTGATCTCAGCCCCGGCGCATGTTCAGGATTTTCCGGCCCGCTACTCGCCGCAAATGGGTTTTGAAGGCGCCAATGTCCTGTTCGACAGCTGGGTGCATCCGCTTGTCATGGGTCTTGAAGAACACCTTCTCCACATGTTCCGGGACGACTTTGAGTTCAACGACGAGGCCGGCGCCTCACATCTCGGCGGTCACGGCGCAGCGGCGACGACCCCGGCGACGACCCCGGCGGCGCCCGCGACAGCGCCAACGCAGACAACAACAGCGGCGATCACACCGCAGGCCGACGCCGCCGCACACGGAAACAACATCATCCAGTGGGACGCCGCCGCCGAAAAGGAATTGAAGAAGATACCGTTCTTCGTGCGCGGCAAGGCGCGCAAGAACACGGAAAGCTACGCCGCCGAACGCCAGATCGCGCTTATATCTGTCGATACGCTTTACGACGCGAAGGCCCATTATGGCCGGTAAGTCAGCCGCACATAAAACGCCGGTCCGCGTCGTCCTGATCTCGCTCGACAGCCATTTGTCGGGCGCCGTTGATCGCGCGCGCGCCGCGCTCAAGGCTGAACTGCCGGGACTTGAGTTATCTTTTCATGCCGCCTCCGACTGGGATCGCGCGCCGGCGTCGCTTGACCAGTGCAAAGCTGATATTGCGTGTGCGGACTTTATCGTCACCTCGATGATGTTCATGGAAAACCACATCAATGCAGTCCTGCCGGCGCTGAAGGAACGCCGCGAGCAGTGCGACGCCATGGTCGGCTGTCTTTCCGCCAGTGAAATTGTTCAGCTGACCCGCCTCGACAACTTCCGCATGGACAAGCCCGCGTCAGGCCCTATCGCGCTGTTAAAGCGCCTGCGCGGCTCATCGAACAAATCGCGCGCCGGCGCAAACCAGATCAAGATGCTGCGGCGCGTGCCGAAGCTGTTGAAATACATCCCCGGCGCCGCACAGGATGTGCGCGCATATTTCCTCACGCTGCAATACTGGCTCGCCGGCTCAGACGACAATATTGCAAATCTCATCCGCTATTTGATTGATCGCTACGCAGCCGGCCCCCGCCTGCCGCTGCGCGGCGCAATGGCCCCCGGCGCGCCGACCGAATACCCCGACGTTGGACTTTATCATCCGCGGATGAAGGATCGCGTGGGAACGCGCGCGGCGCATCTGCCGCTTGCGAAAAGCAAAAAGCCGACGGTCGGTCTTCTGATCATGCGGTCTTATGTGTTGTCGCGCGATACGGGCCATTATGACGGCGTCATCGAGGCCATGGAGGCCTGCGGCCTTCGGGTGATCCCGGCTTTTTCAAGCGGTCTCGATTCGCGGCCCGCGATTGAAAAGTACTTCATGAAGGACGGCGCGCCCACCATCGATGCGCTTGTCTCGCTGACCGGCTTTTCGCTGGTCGGGGGCCCCGCCTATAATGACGCCGACGCCGCTGCGGAAATGTTGGCGCGGCTTGATATCCCTTATTTGTCCGCACAGGCGCTTGAATTTCAGTCGCTCGAAGAGTGGCGCGCCAGCGAACGCGGCCTGACGCCGGTCGAAGCGACGATGATGGTGGCGATCCCCGAACTTGACGGCGCCACGGGGTCGATTGTGTTTGGCGGCAGAGCGGCCAACGCCAATGACGGCAAACGCATGCAAGCCGACGGCGAACGCGCGCCCATGTTGGCGCGCCGCGTCGCCATGCTGATTGGGTTGCGCAACAAAGAGCCGGCCGAGCGCAAACTCGCGATCTCGATTTTCAATTTTCCGCCCAATGGCGGCAGCGTCGGCACGGCGGCGCATCTTGCGGTTTTTGACTCGCTCTTCAATACGCTGAAAGGCCTCGCCGACGCCGGATACGCCGTTGAGCTGCCTGCCTCAGCGACGGCGTTGCGCGACGCGATCCTCGGCGGCGACGGCGCGCTCGCCGGCGCGGACGCGAATGTCTGCGCGCATGTGGCCGTTGACGACTATGTGCGCGCCGAAACCCGCCTTTCCGAGATTGAAGCGCAATGGGGCCCGGCGCCGGGCCGCCACAACACCGACGGGCGGCGCATCCAGATTCTGGGCGCGCATTTCGGCAATGTCTTTGTCGGCGTACAGCCAGCCTTCGGCTATGAAGGCGATCCGATGCGGTTGCTCTTTGAAAAAGGGTTTGCGCCGACCCATGCCTTTGCTGCTTTCTATCGCTACATCCGCGACGACTATGGCGCCGATGCGATTTTGCATTTCGGCACCCATGGCGCGCTGGAGTTCATGCCGGGCAAACATACCGGCCTCGCGCAGGAATGCTGGTCGGATTATCTGATCGGCGCGTTACCGAATTTTTATTTCTACGCCGCGAACAATCCATCCGAAGCGACCATCGCCAAGCGTCGGTCGGCGGCGACGACGATCAGCTATCTGACGCCGCCGGTCACCAACGCCGGTCTCTACAAAGAGCTTTCCGACCTGAAGGACGGTCTTGATCGATGGCGCGCAAGCGAGCCCGCGTCGCAAGAACGCACAGACCTCGCCGCTTTCCTGCACGCGCAGGCCGTCCAGCTTGAACTGGCCGATCCGAGCCCGGTCTGGACGGGCGCTGATGCGGACAAGATCCATGGTCTGCGATCGCGGCTTGCGGAAGTCGAAGAAGCGCTGATCCCGAACGGTTTGCATGTCGCCGGCGAGGGCCTTGCACGCGCAGAACGCATTGAAATGCTGACGGCGCTCCCCGCAACGACAGACCATGATATTCCCGCCGCCTGCATCGAAGCCATCGCCGACGGCGCCACCGCAAAGGAATCCGCGCTGCGCTTTAATCTGCGCGATACGCTTGAGGCGCTTGACGAGCTGGAGAAAGTTAACGGCCACTTAAGCGTCGATGCCGAGATCCAGAGCCTTGTCGATGCGCTGGGCGGCGGCTTTGTGAAACCGGTCGCCGGCGGCGATCTCATTCGCGACCCCGCCATCCTGCCGACCGGGCGCAATATTCACGGGTTCGATCCGTTCAAAATCCCCAGCGCCTACGCCTTGGCGGACGGCGCGCGCCAGACGGATAAGCTTTTAAAGCGCCATGCGGACGATAATGGCGCGCTCCCCGAAACGGTCGCGATTGTTTTATGGGGTACGGATAATATCAAAAGCGAAGGCGCACAGCTGGCGCAGGCGCTTGCGCTGATTGGCGCAAAGCCGCGCTTTGACAGCTATGGCCGGCTCGCCGGCGTTCGCTTAACGCCGCTTGACGATCTTGGACGCCCGCGCATTGATGTGGTTGCAACGCTGTCCGGGATTTTCCGCGATCTGTTGCCCTTGCAAACAAAACTTCTCGCGGAAGCCGCATTCGCCGCCGCCAGCGCAGACGAGCCGGCCGAGCGAAACTTCATTCGTAAACACGCCCTCGCCTATCAAAAGGCGCATGACTGCGATCTTGAAACCGCAAGCCTCAGAGTATTCTCAAACGCCGAGGGCGCGTACGGCGCCAATGTCAATCAACTGATCGACGCCGGCTGTTGGGACGATGAGGACGAGCTTGCCGACGCATATGCAAAACGAAAATGCTTCGCCTACGGCGTAGACGGCGCGCCGGCGCAGCAATCGGCTTTGCTCGACAGCATTCTGCACGACGTCGATCTTGCATACCAAAATCTTGAATCCGTCGAGCTTGGGTTGACGACCATCGACCATTATTTCGACACCCTAGGCGGCATCGGTCGGGCGGTGAAACGCGCACGCGGAACAGATGCGGCGGTTTATATCGGCGATCAGACCCATGGCGGCGGCGCCGTCAGAACGCTCAGCGAGCAAGTGACGCTCGAAGCGCGCACACGCACGCTGAACCCGAAATGGTACGAAGGCATGCTGCGCCACGGTTATGAAGGCGTGCGCCAGATCGAAGCCCACGTCACCAATACGATGGGATGGTCGGCGACGACCGGACAGGTCGATCCGTGGATTTACCAGCAAATCACAGAGACTTTTGTTCTTGATACGGAGCTGCGCAACCGGCTGGCGTCGCTCAATCCAAAATCCTGCGCGAAGGTTGCAAACCGGCTGATCGAAGCCTCCGAGCGCCGCTATTGGTCGCCGGATGAGGAAACGCTCGCGGCGTTGCGTGAGGCCGGTGAAGAACTTGAAGATCGAATTGAAGGCGTGACGGCGAACGCCGTTGCGTAAACAAATGGAGATGCGACGTGACCCTGCTTGATATTGAACGCCCGTCGGCGCCGCCAGATGGCGAGGGCAGCGTACAGGTGCAGCTTGATCCGCGCCAGGAAATCGAAGGCGCGAAAGTGTTCGCCGTCTACGGAAAAGGCGGCATCGGCAAATCGACGACGTCGTCCAATCTCTCCGCGGCTTTTTCCCATCTTGGCAAGCGGGTCCTCCAGATCGGCTGCGATCCAAAACACGATTCAACATTTACCCTGACGAAGCGGCTGATGCCGACGGTGATCGACGTTCTTGAATCGGTTGAATTTCATACCGAAGAGCTGCGCACCGAAGACTTTGTCTTTGAAGGCTATAACGGCGTTATGTGCGTAGAGGCCGGCGGCCCGCCGGCGGGCACCGGATGCGGCGGCTATGTGGTGGGCCAGACCGTCAAACTCCTGAAAGAACACCACCTTCTGGAAGATACCGATGTCGTCATTTTCGATGTCCTCGGCGACGTCGTATGCGGCGGCTTTGCATCGCCCCTGCAGCACGCCGAACGGGGCCTGATCGTCACCGCAAACGATTTTGATTCCATCTTTGCGATGAACCGGATCATTGCGGCGATCCAGGCAAAAGCAAAAAACTACGACGTCCGGCTCGGCGGTGTCATTGCGAACCGCTCCGCGGCGACAGACGAAATTGATCGGTATAACGATGCAACGGGCATGCGCCGGCTCGCGCACTTTCCTGATCTCGACGTGATCCGGCGGTCGCGCCTCAAGAAATCAACGCTGTTTGAAATGGAAACCTCGCCGGAACTTGAAGCGGTGCGCGAGGAGTACCTGCAATTGGCGCAAGGGCTTTGGGACGGCGCCGATCCGGTGGAAGCGACGCCAATGCCTGACCGTGAGATTTTTGACTTTCTGGGGTTTGACTGATCCATGCGCTCAACGAGCTACATCGAAAAACGCGGCGAACTAGAAACCTATTTCGACAGGACCGCGGTTGACGCCTGGGCGAAACTCACGTCCGATGCGCCGGTCAGCGGCGTGCGCGCCACTGTGCGCGCCGGGCGCGACGCGATGCGCAATACGCTCCTCGGCTGGCTGCCGCGCGATCTGACCGGCCGGCGCATTCTCGACGCAGGGTGCGGGGCCGGCCAACTCTCGATTGAAGCGGCGCGCCGCGGCGCCGACGTTGTCGCGGTCGATCTTTCATCGACGCTTCTCGATCTCGCGCGCGAGCGCTATGGCGCGCAGTCCTATGCCGGCACAATTAATTTTCTGTCCGGCGACATGTTCGATGAAGACCTCGGCCAATTCGATCATATCGTCGCGATGGATTCGCTTATCCACTACCACGCGCCCGATATTGTGCGGGTGCTTGAGGGTTTTTCCGCACGCACGACCCACTCAATTGTGTTCACGGTCGCACCGAAAACGGCGCTGCTTTCCGCGATGCACGGCGTCGGCAAACTGTTTCCGAAGGGCGACCGCTCGCCCGCCATTGCGCCGGTGAGCGATAAAAAGCTCCGCACCGAAATCGCCGCCTCGCCGGCGCTCAAGAGCTGGCGGATCGGGCGCGCGCAACAGATCAAGTCCGGATTTTACATCTCCAACGCCATGGAGATCGCCGCTCGATGACAGACACGCGCCCGAACAGACCAAAAGCAGCCGACATGTGGCTTGGCCTCGGCGCCAGGTTCCTGCCGTTTGCCGATGCGGCGAGCGAGACCCTGCCGCTTGGCCGGTTGTTGCGGCTGTCGTTGTTTCAGGTCTCGGTCGGCATGTGTCTGACATTGCTCACGGGCACCGTTAATCGCGTCATGATCGTCGAGCTTGGCGTGCTGGCCTGGATCGTTGCGCTGATGATCTCCCTACCGCTGGTTTTTGCACCGTTCCGCGCCTTGATCGGTCACAAATCCGACACCCATCGCTCTGTACTCGGATGGCGGCGCGGCCCCTATATCTGGATCGGCACGCTGTTGCAGTTCAGCGGCCTTTCCATCATGCCGTTTGCCTTGCTGGTGCTGTCTGACGCATCGAACGGGCCGGCCTGGATCGGCCAGGCGGCGGCAGCGCTCTCGTTCCTGCTTGTCGGCGCGGGCCTTCATACGACGCAAACGGCGGGTCTCGCTCTGGCGACGGACATCGCGCCTGAGAACACGCGCCCGCGCGTCGTGGCATTGCTCTACGTGATGCTTCTCATCGGCATGGGCGTCAGCGCGCTTGTCTTCGGCGCCCTCCTCACCGATTTCACGCCGGTCATTTTGATCCAGGTCATTCAGGGCTGCGCCGTTGTCGCCATGGCGCTCAATCTGATTGCTCTGTGGAAGCAGGAAGTGCGCGACAAGGCTCTGACGCATCCTGAAAAAATCCAGCCGACCTTCAAAGAAACCTGGGCGCGCCTGATTGAAGACCCGCGCGCCAAGCGCTTGCTTGTCGCCATCGGCCTCGGCGCGGCGGCGTTTTCCATGCAGGACGTTCTCCTCGAGCCCTATGGCGGTGAAATTCTCGGGCTGTCCGTCAGTCACACGACGCTTCTGACAGCAATTTTCGCCGGCGGCACGCTTGCCGGTTTCGCCATCGCGGGACGGCAATTGATGCGCGGCAGTGAGCCGCATCGCCTGGCGAGCGTCGGCGCGCTTGTGGGCGTGGTCGCGTTTTCTGCGGTCGTATTTGCTGAACCGCTCGGCTCGCCGACCCTTTTCCGCATCGGGGCCGCGCTCATTGGGTTTGGCGGCGGGCTCTTTTCCGTCTGCACCCTGACATCGATTATGGCGCTCGCCAAAGACAATGACAGCGGCATCGCGCTCGGCGCCTGGGGCGCCGTTCAGGCGAGCGCTGCGGGATCAGCGATCGCCATTGGCGGGCTCTTGCGCGACGTTATCGGAAAACTCGGCCAGGAAGGGCTCCTCGGCCCCGCGCTCTCGACGCCAAGCATCGGCTATAGCGTCGTATACCACCTCGAAATTCTGCTTTTATTCGCAGCGATTGCAGCAATCGGTCCGCTCGCCCGATTTCGGCCGCCCAGTAACGAGCAAGATGAAAAGAAGTTCGGTTTGCCTGCGTTCCCCGGGTAATCCGTAAGCATAAGGAGAAAGCGTTATGCTGTTTAGTGGTGAATTTGTCAGCGGCGTCGACCTCGTCGACGTTGCTCTATGGAGTTTCACAATTTTTTTCTTTGGGCTGATTTTCTATATTCGGCGCGAAGACCGGCGCGAGGGCTATCCGCTTGAAACCGATGTGGAAGGCAAACTCGAAGATGAAGGCGTGTTCTGGTACGCGCCGAAAAAGACCTTCATCCTGCCCCATGATCGCGGCTCGGTGAGCGTGCCCCACGGCAAGCGCGACACCCGCGACCACGCCATGACCCGCGTCGAAATCTGGCCCGGCTCGCCTTACACGCCAAAAGGCGATCCGATGCAGGCGTTTGTCGGCCCCGCGTCCTATGCCGAGCGCGACGATGTCGCCGATCTCACCGAAGACGGTCGTGATCGCATCGTGCCGCTGCGCGTCGACGGCCATTGTTACGTCGCCAAAGAAAGCCCCGACCCTGTCGGCATGACCGTTTACGGCACGGATAAAAAACCGGCGGGCACCGTCGTGGACGCCTGGGTCGACCGGTCCGAAGCCGTGTTCCGGTATCTGGAAGTCGAAACGGGCACCGACACCGCTTCCAATCGCGTCTTGTTGCCGGTGCCGTTCGCGGTGATCAGCAAAGGCAAAAACCGCGTCGACGTCGACGCTGTTCTCGCGTCGCATTTCGCGGCCGTGCCGAAGACCAAGTCGCCTGACCGCGTCACCCGCCTCGAAGAAGATATCATCTGCGCTTACTACGGCGGCGGCACGCTTTATGCGAAACCAGAGCGCCTGGAGCCGATTCTATGAAGGCTCTTTTCCACGACGAAGAAGACGGCAATCCGGAACCTGTCGCCGGATTGCCCGAGGCGCTGCCGGAAGATGAACGCATCGTCTGGCAGGGCGCGCCGAACGGCCTTGCTCTTACGGTCGAAGCGCTCCGACTGCGGCTCGTTGCGATCTATTTCGGCGTTTTCACCGCCTGGCGGCTCGCCTTTGCGGCTTCGCAAAACAGCGCGCCCGCAGATCTTGTCGCCATCGCCGCGACATCGGCGATCATGCTGTTCATCGGCGCGGCCATTCTGATGGGGCTTGGCGTCCTGATGGCCCGGTCGACGATTTACACCATCACCAACAAACGCATTGTCCTTCGCTACGGCGTCGGCATCCGCAAATACATCAATATTCCCTACACGGTCATCGAAACCGTGCGCCTTAAAGCGAAATCCCCGCAATCAGGGTCGATCGCGCTGGCGACGACGAATGAGTCGCGTGTTCCCTATTTGCATCTGTGGCCGCATGCGCGCCCGCTGCGTTTCAAAAAACCGGAACCCATGCTGCGCGCGATCGACAATGCCGAAGACGTCGCTGTCCTGCTTTGCGAAACAATGCAGGCGAATGCGCCCGCCTCGGTCAGGGTCAAGATGCTGACGCCGCAACCCGCTGCGCCGACCGGCGCCGCCGGCGAGGCGATATCCGCCGCCTGAATGGAAGAAGAAGTCAATGTCGCATCATCACAAGCCTGAGAAAATTCCGCCCGCCCTGTTGTTCGCCGCGGGCGCACTCATCGTCGCGAGCGTGGTCGGCGTCGGATTTGCGCGGCTCACCGATATTGGCGTTCAGCATACCCCAGAAGCGCAAATCGTTGAGAGCATCACCGTCACCTTTAAAGACGAGGCCGACGGCGGGGTCGGCGTCTACGACTACGCCGACAAGTCCGCGATTTATATTTTCGAGCCCGGCACAGGCGGGTTTGTGCGGACCGCCATGCGCGCGCTCGCCTATAAACGGAAGATTGCCGGCGCCGGGCCCGAGGCGCCTTTTCAGGTCGCCAGGACCGATGACGGTCGATTGTTGTTAATCGACATGCTGACAGAACAGTCGATCGGTCTTGAAGCGTTCGGCGACGAAAATGCGCGCAATTTCGAACAGCTATTGCCAAGCGGAGCCTAGTTCAGTGAAACAACGACGATTTACCGCGCCCTGCACGATCAGCGTTCATCACACGATGGAAACGCTCGAAGCGCACCTTGATCTCGGCGACGGCATAGAGCCGACCATTGGCGACAAGATCCTCGTCCACGGCGCACCGGTGCAGGTGCCCTTCGGCGAAAGCATCACCATTCAGCGCGAAGCAACGATCATTCGCGCCAATCATCTTCAAAAACTGTGGATTAAATTCAAATCATTTTTCGAACTGACCGAGCTTTATGAGGTTAGTTTTTCGTCCGGGAGACTGTCATGACCGTTGAAGCTATTGACCCAGACTTCATCGACGCCGAGCCGCAGCATGTAGCGCGCACCTTCGACACCAACGAGGCCGCACTGGAAGACACGGTTTTGTCGCCGCGCTTTTACACGACCGATTTCGATGCGATGGACGCAATCGACGTGTCTTCCGTACGCAGCGAATGGGATGCGCTGATCGCGGAGATGGCGAGCGACCCCAACAAAGGTCATTTCCGGCGCACCGATGAATTCGACAATATGCTCGACAGCCTGTCGCCGGAATTGCGCGCCGAATTCGTGGATTTCCTGGTCAGTTCGCTTACGGCCGAATTTTCCGGCTGCGTGCTCTACAAAGAGATCGCCAAAAAAGCGCAAAACCCCGACGTCAAGGCGCTCTTCAAGTATATGAGCCGCGACGAAGCCCGCCATGCCGGCTTTATCAACTTCGTATTGAAGGATTTTGGCATCGGGGTCGATCTCGGATTTTTGACCAAGACCAAGAAATATACGTTCTTCAAACCGAAGTTCATTTTCTACAGCGTTTATCTGTCTGAAAAGATCGGCTATGCACGCTACATCACGATCTTCCGCCAGCTTGAACAACATCCGGAGCTGCGCTTCCATCCAATCTTCAAGTGGTTTGAAGAGTGGTGTAATGACGAGTTTCGCCATGGCGAGGCTTTTGCGCTGTTGATGCGCGCTGATCCGAAGCTCCTGCAGGGCGCGAATAAACTGTGGATTCGGTTTTTCCTTCTCGCCGTTTATGCGACGATGTATATCCGCGACCATCGGCGCCCGGCGTTCCACGCTGCGCTTGGTCTCGACCCCACCGAATACGACAAGAAAGTCTTTCGCCT
>JBCBBT010000064.1:0-17681 GCA_038531315.1 Pseudomonadota bacterium | reverse complement strand
GATCGTTCGGCGCGATCGCGGTTGCGGCGACGCCGATGTTGCAGTTCGCAACGTCGGGCAGCGCCGCAATGTTGTCGGGAACAAAAACCGGGGCCGCCGGGTTCAACGGACTGAGAAGGCTCCAGCCGGTCACGGCTTCGGCGCTGTAATATCCCGGAACCCCGCCGAAGACGCGGCTGTATTCGGTGGCGGCGGCGCTCGCCAGGCCTGCCGTAATCGCGCCGGCAAGGGCGGCGGTGATCGTTCTTTTCATGGTGAACCCCTCGTTCGCAGAACGGCAGGTCATCATATCGTCCGCAGCCGATCAACCCTGATATGGCCCGACATGGCCCGATATCGCCCGATCTGACCCGCCCTGGTGCGCCCTGGCCCGATCTGGCCCGCCCTGGTGCGCGTTGGTCCTCGGTCCGTGCTTGCGGCGGCGCGCGTGGCGCTTTCGCAAAGCTGGTCTTTTGCGGCCAGTCAGCTAAGAAGCCTCAAAATGATTGTTAAACAATGCGGAGAAGATAGCGATGCGTAGATTACTCAAGGTTGTCGGGACTGTTGCCGGCGTCGTCGCCCTTGCGGCGTGCGGCGGTGAGGAGACCGGCGATGCGGCGGCGCCGGCCGATAGCGCTGCGGAAACGACCGTAAGCGAGGCGGCGGAACAAGTAGCCGACGCGCAAACCGAGACAAACGCCAGCGCCGACGTCGACGCTGATGTCAAAGTCGCCGCCGTTTTGATTTACGCGGACTGGTGCACGTCCTGTAAAATCATCGAGCCGAAACTCGACGCCGTTAAAGCCGCCGGCCCGATTGACGGCTTGCAGCATGTCAAACTCGACTATACGGCGCGCAATCAGGACGCACTTCTGGCGCAGGCTGACGCCGTCGGCGTCGGTGACGCGTTGCGCGAGTATTACGAATATGAAGAGCTAAAAACCGGCGTCGTTCTGATGGTCAATCTGGAGGACAATGCGGTCACCGACGATCTGACGAAAGATCTTTCGATTGAGGCGATCGCCTCGACCATGGCGGCGTCCGTCGCCAGCCTCTAGCGGGGCGCGATTTCTTCGTCTCGACCGTCTTTACAAAGCCTGCCGGCCGCCTTATGTGGCCGGTTCGTCAAGTCCGGGTTCATCTCGTGGGGCTGGCGCTTTCGTTATCGGATTGCAGAACCGGCATACGCCGCTGAGTGATCCCTAGCTGGAGGTCCCATGAGGTGGCAGACTACAAAGACGCGGCTGACGTAGCCGCCAGGTTGCAACCGCATCATCCTGTTTTTTGTGCGCGCCCGCAGGCGGCCGGCGCGGCGGCGCGCGTGTTCCTTGAACAATTTCCCGGCGAGACGTTCTACGCCGTGAAGGCGAACCCGGTGCCGTGGTTGTTGCGCAGCCTCTACGAGGCCGGCGTCCGGCGCTTTGAAGTCGCCTCGATCAACGAAGTCCGTCTGATTGCGTCGCTTTTCGCCGACGCCGACATCGCCTTTATGAATCCGGTCAAGCCGGAAGAAGCGATCGCCGAGGCCTATCACCGCCACGGCGTTCGTATCTTCGCGCTCGATACGGTGAGTGAAATCGAAAAAATCCTGCGGGCGACGGGCGACGCGACCGACCTCACTCTTTGTCTGCGCCACGCAGTTTCAGGCGAGGGCGCTCAGATTTCTCTGACGCGCAAATACGGCATTGACGGCGACGACGCAGTCGGTCTGCTGCAACGGATGCGCGCGCGCGCCCGCCGTCTCGGCGTCGCCTTCCATGTTGGAAGCCAGGCGATGAGCCCGGCCGCGTTCGCCGCGGCCATGGATGCGGTGGAGCGGACGATTGTTCGCGCCGGCGTGATCGTCGACGTCGTCAATGTCGGCGGCGGATTTCCCTGCGCCTATCCCGGCATGACGCCGCCGCCGCTCAGCGCTTATTTCGATGTCATCCGCGATCGCTTCGAGACCATGTTGGTGACGGAAAATTGCGCCTTGTGGTGCGAGCCTGGCCGCGCCCTATGCGCTGACGCGGCGTCCTTGCTCGTGCGGGTCGAGGGGCGCAAAGGCGATGATCTGTACATCAATGACGGCGCCTACGGCGCGCTGTTCGATGCGGCGCATTTGAATTGGCCGTTTCCGGCGCGCGCCGTCCGGGCGGGCCGGGTCGCGACTGGCGACACCGCGCCGTTCAGTTTTTACGGACCGACTTGCGACGATCTCGACCATATGCCGGGACCGTTCACCCTGCCGGCGGATATCAGCGTCGGCGCCTATATCGAAATCGGCCGCCTCGGCGCTTACGGCGAGGCGATGGCGACCCGGTTTAACGGCGTCGGCGGTCCCTACAAGACGGTTCACGTTGCGGACGCCGCCGATGCGCATCTGACGACGGCGACACAAGAAGAAGATGAAGAGGCGCGCTATGGGTTTTGACACGGATTGCCCCGAATTGGCGGGCCAGCAGACGGCGCCGCTCGATCATTTCGTTTCGATCGATGGCGAGGAATACGCCGGTCAGCATCTGATCATCGATCTTTACGGCGCTGAAAACCTTGATGATCAGACCGCCATCGAGACGGCTTTTCGCGCGTGCATTGACGCCTGCGGCGCGACGCTGTTGCATATTCATCTGCATGCGTTTGAACCGAATGGCGTCTCGGGCGTTGCGGTGCTCGCCGAAAGCCATATTTCGATCCACACCTGGCCCGAGCGCGGATACGCGGCGCTCGACGTCTTTATGTGCGGCGCGGCCAGGCCGGAATTATCGGTGCTGATCCTGAAACAGGCCTTCAATGCGGACCGCGTAGAGGTCAATCGATTGTTGCGCGGCGGCGCCGGCGAATGAGCGCGCCCAACATTATCAAGGCGGCTGGCGGCGACTGGTTCCATGAAATCTGGCAAGGCGCCGCCGGCGGCATGTTCCGCGTTAACAGACTGCTGCACGCGGATAATTCTAACCATCAGAACATTCTGGTGTTCGAAAACGACGTGTTCGGGCGCATGTTGGCGATCGACAATGTCATTCAAGTCGCGCAAGCCGATGAGTTCATCTATCACGAAATGATTACCCATGTCGGGGTCTTCGCCCATGGGGCCGTCAAAAACGTCCTTGTGGTAGGCGGCGGCGACGGCGGCGCGTTGAGGGAGCTATTCCGCCATCAAACCATTGAACGCGTGACGCTTGTCGAGATCGATCAAGCTGTTATCGATCTTTGCACAGAATGGATGCCGATGGTTTCAAACGGCGCGTTTGACGACCCCCGGCTCAATCTTGTGATCGGCGACGGTGCGGCGTTCGTTAAGGAAACCGCTGAGCAGTTCGATTTGATCATCATCGATTCGACCGATCCGACGGGGCCGGGCGCAGCGCTCTTTACCGAAGAGTTTTACCGCGACTGCCACAAGGTGTTGTCGCCCGCCGGCGTTCTCGTTACGCAAAGCGGGTTGCCGTTTGTCCAGGCCAAGGAGTTCGAAGGCGCCTTTGGCGCGCTGTCGGCGATCTTTAAGTACGCTTCGGGATGTCAGATCGTTGTGCCGAGCTTTTGGGGCGGGCCGATGATTTTGGGTTTTGCGACAGACAGCGCGGCGACCTTATCGCCGTCTCCGGCGACGCTCGCTAGTCGCACCACCGCCGCCGGCCTCTCATTCAGATATTACTCAGCGGGTCATCACCGGGCGGCGTTTCAGCTGCCCGCTTATATTCAAGAAATGTTTCCGCATGCTGACAAGCTGCGCAATGAAGGGCTGATCGAGGGGTGAACGCGCCGAAGGTCCTGCCCCCCGAAGAAGGTTTTCTAAAACTCGCCCCGGAGGACCGGGCGGGGGCCGATAAGCCAAAAGCGATCGTCATCCCCTTCGGCCTTGAGGCCAGCGTCACATATGGCGGCGGTACGGCGAAGGGCCCCGCTGCGATGATCGAGGCCTCGCCGGAAATCGAACTCTTTGATGAAGAACACTGGTGCGAACCGGTCGCCGCCTTTCAGGTGGAGACATGGGCCGAACCCGCCATGCCTTCCTCCATCGAGGCGGCGCTTGGCCAGTTGGCGGGGATGACCGAACGAGCGCTTGATGCGGGCGCCTTTCCCGTCGTCTTTGGCGGCGAACACTCGATTACGCCGGGCGCGCTGCGCCCTTTCATTGAGCGCTATCCGGACCTTGCGCTTCTTCATTTCGATGCGCATGCGGATTTGCGTGACGGATATTTGGGTGAGCATTATTCGCACGCAGCGGCGATCCGGCGATGCCTGGACGCGCCGCACCTGCCGGTTGTTTCAATCGGCATACGTAACATTTCCGCCAGCGAAATTCCCTTTTACGAGGCGAACCGTCACCGCATTCATATTCACTGGGCGAAGGACAAGGCCGCGTGGAAACTTGAAGAGATGCTTGCGCCGCTGGCCGGCCGCCCGGTTTATGTGACGTTCGACCTTGACGGGTTCGATGCGAGCCTAATGCCGGCGACCGGCACGCCCGAGCCCGGCGGTCTCTTTTGGGACGACGTCATGCCAATCCTGAGGCGCGCCGCAGAAATCTCCGACTGGGTCGGCGCCGACATCAACGAACTCGCGCCGAGCCCGCATCTTCACGCGTGCGATTTTCTGGCCGCCAAGCTTGCTTACAAGATATTGGGATATAAGTTCCTCACGTCGAGCGCCCGCGTGGCATAAGGAGGATGCGTCTAGCGATTATGCTCGCCTGACTGTAACGCCGACTGGGCGGCGGCGAAGAGTGCTTTGGCTTTGTTCACGCACTCTTCGTGTTCGAGCTCGGGTGTTGAGTCTGCGACAACGCCGGCGCCTGCCTGTACGTGCATGACGCCGTCTTTCACCACAGCCGTGCGCAAGGCGATGCAAGTGTCGACATTGCCGTCTGCGGAAAAATAGCCGATGCAGCCGCCATAGGCGTTGCGGCCCTCCTTCTCGAGCGCGTCGATGATTTCCATGGCGCGCACCTTCGGCGCGCCCGAAACCGTGCCCGCTGGAAACCCGGCCATCAGCGCGTCGACGGGATCAACGCCCTTGGCGAGCGCGCCCGTTACATTAGAGACGATATGCATGACATGGCTGTAGCGTTCGATAATGAATTGATCGGTGACGGTGACTGTTCCGTGGGCGGCGGCGCGTCCGACATCGTTGCGCCCAAGGTCGAGCAACATCAAATGCTCGGCGCGTTCTTTGGGATCGGCGAGAAGATCGGCTTCCAGCGCTTTGTCTTCTTGCGGGTCCGCGCCGCGCTTTCGCGTTCCGGCGATCGGTCTGATCGTCACTTCGCCGTCGCGAACGCGCACCAGGATTTCAGGGCTCGAGCCCACCAACGAATGGCCGTCGAAGTCCAGGAAAAATAGAAACGGCGAAGGATTTGTCCGCCGTAACGCTCTGTAGAGGTCGAAGGACGGCGCATCGAAAGGGGTTGAAAATCGTTGGCTCAAGACGACCTGAAAAATCTCGCCGGCGAAAATTTCCTCGCGCGCTTTTTCGACCATCGCGATATAGTCTTCAGGCGTCGTATTTGACGTCGGCGCCGCTGCGGCGTCGTTTGCAACGGCCGGCTGGCGCGGCAGGGCCAGCGGTGCGGAGAGGTCGGTCAACGCATCGGCGATGCGTTCGCTGGCGCGGCCATAGGCGGCGCGCGCCGAAACGCCGGTTTCCGGACGCACCGGCGCAACCAGCATGATTTCCTGTTTGATATTATCGAAAACGGCGATCAACGTCGGGCGGATAAAGACCGCGTCGGGAATATCGACGCTGCAAGGCTTGCGGTCCGGCAGCCGTTCGATCTGGCGCACGGCGTCATAACCGAGATAACCGAAAACGCCTGCGGCCATGGGCGGCGCGTCGTCGGGCAGGTCGATGCGCGATGCGTCGAGGAGGCGCTTCAGACTTTCGAGCGGCGGTGCGGCGTCCTCGTCAAACGCCTCGGGATCGGACGCGGCATGGCGATTGATTTCGGCTTTGTCGCCATGCGCGCGCCAGATCACGTCCGGCTTTAGTCCAATGATAGAGTAGCGCCCGAGCTGTTCGCCGCCTTCGACCGATTCCAGCAGGAACGCGTTGCGGCGCCGTCCGGCAAGCTTCAGATAGGCCGCGACCGGCGTTTCAAGGTCGCTGACGATCCGTCTCGTGATGATCTGCGCGCGTCCGTCGGCATAGCCTTTTTCAAAACTCTTGAAATCGGGATCAATCACGGGCTTGCGGGACGGTATTGGCGGTTGTTGTCATCATTGTTCGGTCGAAAACAACGAATCGATCTGGCTCTGGTCGATCCGGACATCATAGTCCTCGCGCAGCGCTGCGAGATAAGCCTCCAAGAGCTCCTGGTTCAATTGCAAGCCGACATATTGCTTGAAGGCGATTTCCTGTCCGGGGCCGACGGCGGTCCGGTCGAAATCAATCTTGTCGATAACAGCGACAATCTTTTCCGGACCGAAGGGCGGCGAGCCGGTCACCGCGCTTGCGAGGTCCGCAGTAAAAATTTCTTCAATGAGGGTTTGCGAGAACGTATTGCCCGGATTGCGCCGGACCAGCGTCAGCGACGTCGGTTCAGTGTTGAACGGCTTTAACGCCTCGCTCATTGTTGCGCCCGCGGCGAGGGCTTCGCGCACTTGTCCGGCCGCACGTTCAATCCGGCGCAGGCGTTCATCGGTGCGCCAACGCGTTTCGACATCGGCTTCAACGGTCTCGTACTCGGCGAGTTGCGGCGGCGTTACCTCGTTGAGCAGAACGAAGAAATAGCCGTCTTCATCGCCATATTCGAGCGCCTCGGACTCATCGCCTTCCGCCAGTTCAAACGCTTCGCTCAACACTTGCCCGTCAAGGCCGTCGACAATGGCGCCGCCGGGCGCGAACGAAAACCGGTCAACCGGGCCGAAGGATTGAAGAGTGGCGGCCGCGACGCTTTCAGCGGCGGTGCGCAAGTCAGCGCCGGTCAGACGCGCATCCTCGATCGTCTCGACGGCTTCATAGACTTTGCGTTCCGTATCCTGAGCAAGATATTGCGCCTCGATTTCGTCGCGGACGTCCTCGAAGGTCTTGGTTTCCGGCGGCGTGATGCTGGCGACCTGGATGATTGTCCATCCAAAAAGGCTTTTGACCGGCGCGGAGGTTGCGCCTTCGCCAAGGTCCGGCGCAAAGGCTGCGTCCGCCGCCGTCGGATCAAGAATGGCGTCTTTGGTGATGTCATTGAAGGTGACGGCGTCGAGCGTCAGGCCGCGCTCGCGCGCCAGTTCGTCAATTTTCCTGCCTTGTTCAAGCGCCGCCGCGGCGGTTTCGGCTTCGCCTTGCGTATCGTAAGTGATTTGAAAAATTGTGCGCTTTTCCGGCTGGTCGTAGACGCGCGATTTCTGGGATTCAAAAAGTTGACGCAGGTCTTCTTCCGGCGCTTCCAGTCCCTCGCGCACGACGCTTTCGCGGATCGAGACGACGGTAAAAGTCCTATATTCGGGGGCCGTGAAGAGCGCGGTGTTTTCATCATAATAAGTGCGAAGCTTTTCCGGCGTCGGTTCTTCCGGGATTCCGGACATTTCTTCCGTCAGCGTCACATATTGGATATCGCGTTTTTCGCTTTCGCGAAGGATCAGCGCGTCACTCATCGCGCGCGGCGCCGTTGCGCCGCCCTCAATCGCATCGGTCAGTTGCTGGCGCAAAAAAGTCTCGCGGATTTCCTGTTCAAAGCCGCGCGCAGTGTATTGATAATTTTGAAGGATATTGGTCATCACTTCACTATCAAACTTTCCTGTCCGGGGGTTTTGAAACCTTGGGTCCGCTGACAATTGCTCGCGCACCAGAGACCTCGGCATTGCGAGGCCGATCTTCCTTGCCTCCTGATCGAGCAATTCGCGCGTCGCCAGCGACGTGACGATCTGGTCCGGCAAGCCCTGTGCGATCGCTTCTTCGCGGCTGAAACCGCCGTCGGACTGAAAGCGCTGATTGACCATGGCGCGGTTGAACTCGTTGAGAACGACCTGGCTTGGAATACCGTCATCGCCGACCCGTATCGCCGGGCGCTGCGTGAAGTTTTGTAGTTCGGGCACGCCGAATAACGCGAAGGCGAGGATCAACAGGATAATGACGAACCAGGCGACAACGCCGGTCAGCGCCTTTCTGACGGAGCTAAGCATAGGATGTCCATCCAAATGTGAGCCGGGCCGCATGACCGCCATGTCATGGCTGCCGTGCGATGCGGCGGCTGAAAAACGGAGCCCGGACCGTAATTGCGCCGGCCGCTGAGAACAAGGCGCTTTCGACAGAGACTTTTGTGAGGCATGCGGGTTTCTGGACAAGGCGCGGCGGCTGATCTACGCCTCTGCGACCTTGTGTGAGACCTTGAGTGTGATCGGGAGCCGTCCGTTGCTGACCCCTTTAATTGCCGGAAACTGGAAAATGAACGGCGTGATGGCCGCACTCGATGAGGTCGACGCCCTCGTCAAACGGCTCGGCGACCCGCCGCCCGCGGACCGGGATGTGTTGATTTGCCCGCCGGCGACGCTTCTTGGCGCGATGACGGCCCGCCTTGCGGTGTCGGGCGTTAAGACCGGCGGTCAGGATTGTCACGCAGAAGCCTCCGGCGCGCATACCGGCGATCTTAGCGCGGAGATGCTGCGCGATTCGGGGGCGCATTACGTTATCGTCGGCCATTCCGAACGGCGCGCCGATCACGGCGAAAGCGATCAAACCGTGCGAGCCAAAGCCGCGGCGGCACAGCGCGCCGGCCTTGTTCCGATTATTTGCGTTGGCGAGACCCGCGACCAGCGCGAAGCCGGTGAGGAAACGGCGATCGTCGGCGCCCAGCTTGAGGGCTCAATTCCGTCCACAGGAGATTATGTCGTGGCTTACGAGCCGGTCTGGGCGATCGGCACCGGGCTGACGCCGGTCGAGGCCGATATCGCGTCGATGCACGCCTTTATTCGCGATCAGGCGCGCGACGAGCCGCGTATTCTTTATGGGGGCTCGGTGAAACCGTCGAACGCCGGCGACATCCTCGCAATCGACCACGTCAACGGCGCTCTCGTCGGCGGCGCGAGCCTGAAAGCCGACGATTTTTATGCAATCATAAACGCGGTTCACAAAGCTTAGACGGGGCGGGGGGCAATGAAATTGGGATTGACGGCATTCTTGATTTTGCTGGCGCTGTTTGGCGCTGCGTCAGGTTGCGCCACAATTAATGCGGAACGCAACGCGCCGCCGGTCGGCGAGTTCGTCTCTGTTGAAGGCGAAAAGCTGCACCTTCTGGAGCGCGGCGGCGACCATAAAGGCGTGCGGCCTTCGATCGTTCTTATTCACGGGGCGAGCGTTAATTTGCGGGACATGGATATCGCGCTCGGCGAGCGGCTGGCGCAACGCTATCATGTTTTAATGATCGACAGGCCAGGCAGAGGGTATTCAAGCCGGCCCGCAAAAGGCTGGGCGCTCGACAGCCAGGCGCGCCTGATCAAGGCGGCGATCGATGCGCGCGGGCTCGACGATCCGATTATTGTCGGACAAAGCCTCGGCGGTGCGGTCGCGCTTTCCTATGCTCTTCAGTATCAAGATGAGATGCGCGGTCTTGTGTTGCTCGCGGCGGTCAGTCACGAGTGGCCCGGCGGCGTCGCCTGGTACAATTCTGCGTCGGCGACGCCGGTCGTCGGTTTCTTGCTGCGCCGTTTGGTCATTCCGATTTACGGCCAATTCATCGGCCCCGAGAGCGTCGCCAGTTCCTTCGCGCCGGATGAGGCGCCAGCGAACTATTTTTCGCGCGCCGGCGTGCCGTTGCTATTCCGGCCAAAGGAGTTTCGAAACAACGCCGCCGATATCGTCAATCTGAAAGACGAAATCATTCGCCAGCAGGATCGGTATGGCGTGTTGGACTTGCCCGTCGCTATCGTGACCGGCCTTCAGGATACAACCGTCAGTCCCGACATTCACTCGCGCGCACTGGCGCGCGACGTCGACGGGGCTTCG
Organism: Pseudomonadota bacterium; assembly: GCA_038531315.1. Lineage (GTDB taxonomy): Bacteria > Pseudomonadota > Alphaproteobacteria > Caulobacterales > Parvularculaceae > JAJFFW01. The sequence continues at coordinate 7,787 of JBCBBT010000064.1, read as the reverse complement.
CTCACCTTGCTGGAGGATACCGGCCACGCGCTGCATCACGCCGAGCCGGCCCGCATCATCGCCATCATCGACGCGCTCGCCGATGATGCAGCCGCACCGAGTGCGCAGGCTTCAGGCGAATAGGCTCAATAAGCCGCGACCGCAGTGCAACACCGGCGGAAAAAGAGACCGGATGAGCCCGCAAGTGCGGTGAATCGTGTTCTTGCCCTCAGCCATTCGTTTACTATGGGCGAAAGCATTCGGGTGAGGCGTATATGAGACTTCTTGGAAAGATTTTTGGCGGGCTTGTTTTACTTTTGCTGCTCGCGCTTGGCGTCCTGTACACGGTTTTCTGGTGGAAGCCGGTCGGGGTTAACAACTACATCAACAAAGTGACGGCGTCGTCTTTCCTGCTCGACGGGCCGGAAATCCTGACCAATCTTGGCTTCATCGAATATACGCCTCTGGATTTTCATTCCGGCAAGCTTTCCGACTACACGAAAGCCAAAGAAGACGAGACGCTGGAAAAGGTGCGCAAGGCGCGCGCCGGTCTCGACAAATACGGTCCGGAAGGACTTGAGGGCCAGGAGCTCTTAAGCTGGCGCATCACTGCGGCGTTTCTCGATACAATCATTGAAAGCACCGAGTTCGAGTATAGCAGCTATCCGATCAATCAGATTTCCGGGCCGACCGTTAACTTGCCCCAGTTTCTGACCGATACGCATCAGATTAAAAATGACAAAAGCGTCAAACGCTATCTCAGCCGCCTCAATGAATTTGCGCGGGTGTTGAACGAGATGCAGGTGCGCGTTGAACGCCACCGCGACAATGGCGTGATTGCGCCTGATTTCATCATCGAAAAGACGCTAAGCGGCATGCGGACCTTTATCGAAGGCGGCGCGGCGGCCAATCCGCTTGTCACAACCCTAAAAGAGCGCATGGACAAAGTCGAAGACCTCAGCGCGTCGGCGAAAGCGGATTATCTGGCCGAAGCATCGGCTATTGTTGAAACCAAGGTGATCCCCGGCTACGAGGCGATGATTGACCTGCACGAGGAATTGCTGACGCAGACCGATCACGACGCCGGGATCTGGCGCATACCAAACGGCGACAAGATTTACGCCGCCGCCTTGAAAGAGAACACAACAACGAATTTCACGGCTGACGACATCCACCAGACCGGCCTCAGCGAGGTGGCGCGCCTCGAACAGGAGATGGACGTTATCCTCCGTGGGCAAGGCCTTGAGGAAGGGACGGTCGCTGAGCGCGTGCGCATCCTGATGGAAGACCCCGCGCAACAATTTCCAAATACCGATGAAGGTCGCACGCAGATGATCGACTTTCTCGTTGCGCTGAACGAAGAGCTGATGTCGAAGGCGGGAGACTATTTCATCACGCTGCCGCCGCAGGAGCTCGAAATCAAACGCGTGCCGGAATACTCGCAAGACTCAGCGCCGGGTGGTTATTACCAACAGCCAGCGCTCGACGGCTCACGGCCGGGAGCGTTTTATATCAACCAGAAAGACACGGCCGATAATCCGAAATGGACCCTGCCGACCTTGATGTATCACGAGGGCGCGCCGGGGCACCACTTCCAGATTTCCTCTGCGCTCCTGATTGAGAATGTCCCGTTCATTCGCAAGTTCGGTCTTTTTACGGCGTATACGGAGGGCTGGGCGCTTTACGCCGAGCGCGTCGCAAAGACCGACATGGGCATGTATGACGACGACCCGCTTGGCGATCTCGGCAGATTGCAGGCTGAAATGTTCCGCGCTGTCCGGCTCGTCGTCGATACGGGCATGCACGCCAAGCGCTGGTCGCGCGAGGAAGCGATTGAGTATATGGTTTCCAAGACCGGCATGACGGAAGCGGAAGTCACGCGTGAGATCGAGCGCTATGTGGTCTGGCCCGGTCAGGCGACAGCCTACAAGACCGGGCAACTCGCGATTTTGCGGATGCGCGCTCAGGCTGAAGAAGCGCTCGGCGACAACTTCAATCTGCGCGAGTTCCATGAGCTGGTGTTGCTGAACGGGGCCATGCCGCTCGGCATCCTTGAAGACAACGTCAATACATGGATCGCGGAGCAAAAGTCGGCCGCATAGCTAAAATCCGGTCCCGTACCCGGCGCGGCGCGGGCGGGCGGGACCGGTTCGATATGGCGGCGGCGACAGACCGAGGCGGCGGGCCTTGTAAGACCCGCCGCTTTCGTTTATCGCACCTTTTTTTCGGCGGCGCAGGACCCACATAACGTCAAGCGCGCGGCCTTTAGCGCGTAAGCGGCGGCTGGCCAAAAGCCTTTCAGCTTCCTTCTCGGCGAGAGTTCACATGACGACTGTCATTTTGACCATCCATCTTCTCATTGTTCTCGCGTTGATTGGCGTTGTGCTGTTGCAGCGCTCTGAAGGCGGCGCGCTTGGCAGCATGGGCGGCGGCGGCGGCGCGGGCGGCTTTATGACGGGGCGCGGCGCCGCGAATGCGTTGACCCGGACGACGTCTGTTTTGGCGGCGCTGTTTTTTGCGACGTCGATTTCGCTGGCGATTTTTGCCGATCGCGGCGAGTCCGAGCTTGATATTCAGCGCGAGCTGACCGGCGAAGAGGTGCGTGATCCGAATGCGGCGCCGACGCTCGATGAGCTGACCGGCACGCTTGGCGCAGATGACGACGACAACGCGGCCTCATCGGAGCCGCAGACGTCAAATGATAATGTGTCGATTGAAGACGCCCTCAACGCTCTGGGCGCAGAAACCCAGGACGCGAGCCAAGGCGCGACAGCGCCGCAGGACGCCGCCCCTCAAAACGCGCAACCGGCAAGTGATGAGCCCTCAGGAGACGCCGCCGACGAGCCGTCTCCCGAACCCAATCTTTAAGGCGCTCTGAAGGCCCCGAAGGGCCCAATCCTTGCTTACCGATTGGTAACGATCTGTTAAGCAAAGGGGCCGGGGCCATGTTGCGCCATATCAAGACACTTTCCGCGATCGCAATATTTGTTGGCGGTCTTTCAGGCGCCGCGTCCGCGGCCACATTCGCCGTCGGCTCGGCGGTCAGCGATCCGACGGTGCACGGCGGCGCCCATGATCATGCGGTTTGGCTGCCGTTCTTCGAGCGTATCTCCGGAACGCCGCTCTTCCAGAACGCGGACGGCTCCGATTTCGATTTTTTGCCGGGGGCCCAGTTCGTGATCAACGACGACGGATCGGCGACGCTTTCCGGCCAAATCGCATCGCAAGTCAACGCGGGGTTCGGTTTTGACATCTTCGTTAACTTCGATCCGCTCGCCGGGCCGGGAACCGGCGGGCCCAAACAAGAATTGCGGTCGTGCGCCTATAATGGCGTCTGCGCTGACGTCGACACCGCAACGTTCACGTATATGTCGCTCCGCGATGGCGTGTTTATCGGCGAAGGCGCCTTTGCGGGTCTTGATTTCTCTGTTTCTGAACGCCCCGACAACAACGTATTCCCGCTGCAAATCGGCGACGGCGCCAACAACAAAAATCTGGAGTTCGGCGCGTCGTCCTGGTTTTTCCTGACCATTCTCGACAGCTGCTCGAGCAATTTTTGCGGCAGCGCGGCGAGTTTCAACCGTCTTGTCGGCGACTTCAACCTCAATCTCATTGAGACGCCCTTGCCGGCGGGCCTGCTCTTGTTTTTGACGGGTGCGGCGGGCCTTGGCGCCGCCAGACGGCGCCGCGCCTGAGGCGTGCGCCGGTCAAGGCCGGTTTGCCGAAAGAACCGGGTTAACGCCGCAGCATCGCCTGCGGCGTTTTTATTGCGGGTCGCGGCTGAATTAATCCGCTCCACGCCTTACGCTCGGGTCGAATCCGGTTTATGACGGCCTTCCATGGCGCGGTATATTTTCATCACCGGCGGCGTGGTTTCCTCACTCGGAAAAGGCGTAGCGTCAGCGGCTCTCGGAGCGCTCTTGCAAGCGCGCGGCTACAAGGTGCGCCTTCGCAAGCTTGACCCTTATCTGAATGTCGATCCGGGAACCATGAGCCCTTATCAGCACGGCGAGGTCTTCGTGACCGACGACGGCGCGGAGACCGACCTCGATCTCGGACATTATGAACGGTTCACCGGCGTATCCGCGTCCAAAGGCGATAACGTCACCACGGGTCAGATCTATTCTGAAATCATCGAGCGCGAACGGCGCGGCGACTATCTCGGCGCGACGGTTCAGGTCATTCCCCATGTGACGGATGCGATTAAGGCGTTCGTGCTGTCCGATGCGGGCGAAGCCGATTTTGTCTTGTGTGAGATTGGCGGCACGGTCGGCGATATCGAGGCGTTGCCGTTTTTTGAGGCGATCCGCCAACTTGGCAACGAGTTGCCGCGCGGCGACGCCGTCTACGTTCATTTGACGCTGATGCCCTACATTCCGTCGGCGGGCGAGCTGAAAACCAAACCGACGCAACACTCCGTCAAAGAACTTCGCTCTATCGGCATCCAGCCGGATGTTCTGCTGGTGCGCGCCGACCGGGATATCCCCGAAAGCGAGCGTAAAAAAATTGCGCTCTTCTGTAACGTGCGGCCCACTGCGGTGGTGCAGGCGCTCGACTGCCGCACCATTTATGAAGTGCCGCTCGCCTATCACAGCGAGGGGTTCGACAGCGAGGTGCTCGACGCGTTCGGGATCGATGATGCGCCCGCGCCCGCTCTTGAGCGGTGGGAAAACATCGTTGAGCGCATCGTCCAGCCGGACGGCGTCGTGCGGATTGCGGTGGTCGGCAAATATACGGTCCTTATCGACGCCTATAAGTCGCTGATGGAAGCCATCGGCCATGGCGGCATCGCCAATAATGTCCGTGTCGAGATTGAATGGATCGAATCCAGCACCTTCAAGAGCGAGGAAGATGCGGTCGCGGCGCTTGAAGATGTGCACGCAATTCTGGTGCCTGGCGGTTTTGGCGAGCGCGGCTCTGAAGGCAAAATCCGGGCGGCGCAATTCGCCCGCGAAAAGCAGATTCCTTACTTTGGCATTTGCTTCGGCATGCAGCTCGCCACCATCGAGGCGGCGCGCAATCTTCTCGGGCAGCAAGATGCAAGCTCGTCGGAGTTTGATCGCGGCGGCGAGCCGATTGTCGGGTTGATGACTGAGTGGACGCAAGGCAATGAAACCCAGACGCGCGACGCCGCAACCGATCTCGGCGGCACCATGCGGCTCGGCGCCTATCCCGCGACGCTAAAGCCCGGAAGCCGGGTTGCGGAAATATACGGCGCTCTTGAAATCGAAGAACGCCATCGCCATCGCTTTGAGGTCAACATGGAATGGGCGCGCCGGCTTGAACAAAAAGGCGTCGTCTTTTCCGGCGTATCGCCTGACGGGCAATTGCCGGAGATATTGGAAATTCCGGATCATCCGTGGTTTATCGGGGTTCAGTTTCATCCCGAACTGAAATCGCGCCCGTTTGATCCGCACCCGTTATTTGCTTCTTTCGTGAAGGCGGCCGTGGAACGCTCGCGGCTTGTCTGATCCGGTCACCCCTTTGTCAGCGGAGCATGAATTGTGCACAAACCCGTTCTGATTACCGGCGCTTCGAGCGGCATCGGCGAAGCAGCGGCGGTCTTTCTCGCCAGGAAGGGCTTTCGCGTTTACGCCGCGGCGCGCAGCGTTGAAAAGCTTGAGGCTTTGTCAGGCCTCGGCGGCGGTCTCATCACGCCGCTGGCGCTTGACGTCACCGATGAAGGCTCAATTGAGCGGGCGCTGTCGGCAATTCGCGCCTCGGGCGACACGTTATTTGGCCTCGTCAATAACGCCGGCGTCAGCGTCACAGGCCCCGCAGAAGAAGTCCCGCTAAATGAATGGCGGCGCCAATTCGAGACCAATTTCTTTGGACTTGTAGCGATGAGCGCGCCGGTCATCGCAATGATGCGCGAGGCGGGCGGCGGGCGCATCGTCAATATCGGCTCCGTCGCCGGCAGGATCGCGGCGCCGTTTTTTGGTCCCTACGCGGCGTCAAAGCACGCGGTGGAAGGGGTGAGCGACGCGATGCGGCGCGAGTTGAAACCGCACAATATCAAAGTGAGCGTGGTGCGCCCCGGCTTCATCAACACAGCGTTCGGCGATCAGGAACAGGAATCGCTCGATCATTATATCGGCGACGGCAAGCCCTACACGCGCCAGGTCGAGATCTTCAAAACATGGCACGCCAAGGGCCATCCCAACGCGAAGCCGCCCGAGATTGTGGCGGAGAAAATCTGTCACGCGCTCACCGCTGAACGGCCGCATTCGCGCTATACGGCGCCCGCCAGCTATCTCGGTTTTCTCGCCATGCGCAATTTGTTGCCGTCATCGCTTGTCGACCGGGTTTTTGAACGGGTCATCGGTCTCAATAATCTTTAGGGAGCGGCTTTCGCCGTCTCAAATTCCGGATTTTGCCGTCACGACGCAAAATTGAGACGACAACAATCGCCAGCGCGCCCTAGGCGGCTCACTGGCGGACGGCGCTCCTGTGACCGTCCTTTGAATTTTCTACGGGGCGGGCATGATCAACGATCCTTCGACACTCGATATTGGCTGGCGATCCAGTCTCATGTTTGCGCTTTGCCTGCCGATCCTGCTCGCGAGCGCCTTTATCATCAGCCGCGATGTCGAACGGCGGGCGACAATCTGGCTTGTGCTTTTGCTGGTCGCCGCCGTCATCAGCCAGATTCCGCAGATCATCGGCTTCGCCGGGGCCTATGGCGTTTGGCCGGGTCTTACGTTCGCGCCGTTCAATACCGAGCTTTATCTGGGGCCTTTATTTTATTTGCATGCGGACCGCCTGATGCGCTCAGGGCCTCTCGGTTGGCGGAAATGGCTGCTCGCGCCGGGCGCCGCGCAGACGCTTTACTATACGGCGATGTTCTTGTTCCTCGGCGACTACAAAGCAAAGTGGGCCTACAATGACGCGTTCCATTTGCCCTACGTCATTCCCATCGAAACGCTGATTGCGATCGGCCTCGGCGGATGGAGCCTGTGGGCGGTTTTCGGTCTGATCGGACGTTATCGGGTCTTCCTGAAAGACACCCATTCGGCGGCGCATGACTTTGATCCGACGTGGCTTAATCGCCTGATGATGACGATTGTGCCGGCGGCGGTCATTTTCGCGCTTCTGGAGTTTGTTTTTTCTTTCATTGTGCGGGTCAGCTATACGGCGGCGTTTCCGTTTCAGCTTTTCATCATGGCGAGCCTTGTCTGGCTTTCGTATGAGGCGCTGGCGCGGCTGCATGAGCCGTTTCCGAAAATGCCGCCGCGGTCTGAGACCGCACTGAAGACAAGCGCGTCCAAGCCCGAAAGGGACTGGAGCGCCGAAGGCGTCGCGTTGCGTCAGGCGATCCTCGACGGCAAATGGCATCTGGAGCCGCGCCTGACGATCGCCGATGTCGCGGCGCGCAGGGCGACGAATGAGACCTACATTTCCCGCGCTTTAAATCAGGGGCTTGGGCTCACATTCACGGGCCTGATCAACCAGCTGCGGATCGATCACGCAAAGGCGATGTTGACCACCAGCGATATGCCGGTCCTCGAGGTGGCGCTGTCTTCCGGGTTCAACTCCAAAGCCACCTTCAACCGGGTCTTTAAAGAGCGCGAAGCGCTCACACCGAGCGCGTATCGAACCCAGTATCGCGGGTCTCAAACGCCATAATACGCTGTAAACGCCGGTATTCGGGACGCCGCAACGCGCGAAACCGGCCATCATCGCAGCGCCTGAAACATGCAGATGGCTGCGCGCAAACCTGGAGGGGCGAATGAAAAAACGACTGATCTTGACGGCGCTGATGACGGGGGCGCTTGCGATATCCGGCGGCGGCGCTGCGGCGCAGAATG
>JBCBBT010000063.1:0-18736 GCA_038531315.1 Pseudomonadota bacterium | reverse complement strand
GCGCTATCGGCCCGCGGGCGATCAAAACTGGCAAGCCCAACACGGCCCGCTCGCATACGCCGCCCTCGTTCCGGTTTATCACGCAACAAAACACTTATCCTGGGGCGCTCATCTCTTCTGGCTGCGCGCCGCCTGCTGGAGCATCGCGGTTGCCGGGTTTGCAATTGGGCTTCTTGCAACGCGCGGTCTTTTTAAAAATCCGGACACCATCAGCGCCGCAGGCCGCCCGGCCTATTTGATTGCCGCGGTCTTTCCGTTTTTGACGCCGATGTTTTTTCCGGAATTTGCACGGCTCGGGAACGATGCGTTCTGCCTCTTGTTCGCTGGCGTCGCGTGGGCGGCGCTCTTGCGCATCCTCAGCCGGGGCTCGCAGGAAGGCTTTGGCCTCTTGAACACCGTAGTTCTTGGCGGCGCTCTCGCGGCAGGCGCGCTGACAAAAGCCTTTTTCATCCCCATAAGTGTCGGCGTCGTCGGTTTCCTTGCGGCGCGCGCCGCACATGAAGCGATTGCAGGTCAAAGCCGCTCAATCAGCGGGCTCGCAAACAGACTCGCGCCTATTGTCGTCATTTTACTGATGATCCTGATCGGGGCAGGATGGTGGTACTTGCAAAAATTCCTCGCCACTGGCTCCCTCACCGGCGGACACGATTTCGTCCAGTTTAATGCAGAATCAGCGAGCCGCGACGTTTCATTCTGGGCGCTGGCGGCGGAGAATTTCTCGATATCCATATTCGCCAAACGTCTGGCGTCGATTTATTTCAGTTTTATCTGGACCGGCACCTGGTCGCTCGCAAAGTTGTCTTATGAAGCTGTCGCCATTCTCGGCCTGTTTATCGCGCTCGCGCTAATCCGATTTTTTCTCGATACGGTCCGCCAAGGCAATATCCTCAACGCGCCGGGCGCCGTCTTGTTTTTTGCAGCGCCAATGTTGGCGGGCCTTGCTTTTCACGCGGGATTACAGGTTATTCGCGGCGGCCATGGCACGCCCGGTTACTACTTCCATATTCTCTCACCAATGATCGCCGCCGCCATAGCGCTTGGCTTCATTCCTTTTTTGAAAACCCGTCCTGGCTTTTTGCTTTGCGCAGCGGGCGCGGCGTACGCTATCGCGCTGGGATTGACCGCACAGTATTACCAGCTCGCTCTGTTTTCCGGTTGCGCTTCAAAAGTTGGTGAAAATCGTTTTTATCAGCCTGCCGACTGTTTTTCTGATATCAGTGAAATTATTGAGCGCTTGACAGCGATTACCGATCCCGCCGCCGGCCTTACATGTTTTGCTATCGGCAGCGGCGTCTGTCTTATTGCGCTTCTCAAGACGGTGCGTTCGCCCGCCGTGTTTCACTCGCGCGTTTCTTGACGCTGGCTGATTTCAATTGGCCGCAAGCCGCGGCAATGTCGCGCCCGCGCGGCGTTCTGATCGGCGACGCATAACCCGCCCGGTTCACAATGTCGGCAAAAGCTTCAATCTGTTCCCACTCAGAGCACGCATAGGGCGCGTCCGGCCAGGGATTAAACGGGATCAGATTAATCTTTGCAGGAATATTTTTCAAAAGCCGTACCAGGTCGCGCGCCTCCGCCAGCGAATCATTGACCCCCTTCAACATCACGTACTCGAAAGTAATGCGTCGCGCATTGGAAACGCCGGGATAACGCCGACAGGCGTCTAGTAGTTCTTCAATGGGATATTTCCGGTTTATCGGAACAAGTATATCGCGCAAATCATCCCGGACTGCATGGAGCGAGATCGCCAGCATGGCGCTTGTGTCGTCGCCAAGCCTTTCCATTTGCGGCACGACGCCCGACGTCGAAACCGTAATCCGTCGCCGCGACAACGATATTCCTTCGCCGTCTGAAATAACATCGATCGCAGCACAAACATTGTCGAGGTTATAGAGCGGCTCGCCCATCCCCATAAAGACGATATTTGATAGCCGCCGCTCTTCCGGCGCGCTCGACGGCCATTCGTCAAGATCGTCCTTTACTGTTAAAACTTGTGAGACAATTTCCTCTGTGCTCAGATTGCGGACAAGCGCTTGTGTGCCGGTGTGGCAAAAAGTGCAATTCAGCGTACAGCCGACTTGCGAGGAAACGCATAATGCGCCCGCGCGGCCAACGTCCGGTATGAACACGCACTCCGCCTCAACGCCGGGTGCGAACCGCAACAGATATTTGCGCGTGCCGTCCACTGAGACTTGTCGCTCGACGATTTCAGGCCGGGACAGCGAAAAGCGCGCTTTTAGTTCAGCGCGCATGTCTTTTGCGATATCGGTCATCTCATCAAAGTCGCGCGTTCCGGCGCCATAGACCCAGCGCCAAAGCTGGTTTGCGCGCATGCGGGCTTTCTTCTCGTCGAGACCGAATTCAGCGCGCAGCGCAGCGGAAAGCGACGGTTTCGATAAACCGATCAGCTTTTTCGGCGCAGCGCCGTCAGACGGGGATTGAGATGCGATATCGAGACGCGTCATGAGGACTTTGCCTGACGGGATTTGACGTATATTTCCGAGACGGAAAAAACTGAACGCGCTCCGTCACCGCGCCACATAGTGCGTTGACGACGCGCTTGCAAATCAGCCGCCGACGCAACGGACACAGGATCTCAATGGCACGCAAACTGGAACCGGGAAAGCTGGTGATCGCCAGCCATAATCAAGGCAAAATCCGCGAAATTGATACGCTGTTGCGCCCCTTTGGCGTTGAGCCCGTATCGGCGGCGGCGCTCGGCCTCGACGATCCCGAAGAGACCGAAACCAGCTTTATTGGCAATGCGGCCCTGAAGGCGAGGGCGGCGGCGCATGATGCAAATCTGCCGGCGCTGTCGGACGATTCCGGGTTATGCGTGCGGGCGCTCGGCGGCGCGCCGGGGATTTATTCCGCCCGCTGGGCGGGCGAGCCGAGAGATTTCGTCGCCGCGATGGAAAAGGTGCGAAATGCGCTCGCAGACGCCGACACCGAAGATTTCGCCGCCCATTTTGTTTGCGCTTTATGCCTCGCCTGGCCAGACGGGCATGAAGAAGTGTTTGAAGGTGCGGTCCATGGCGATCTTGTATTTCCGCCGCGCGGCGACCTCGGCTTCGGCTACGATCCTATATTTGTACCGACAGGCGACACCCGCACATTCGGGGAAATAGAGCCCGACGAAAAGCACGCCATGTCGCATCGCGCCCGCGCCTTTAGGAGGCTCGTCGAGGCATGTTTTTAGATCGCGGCGACACTTGTCCGTTTGTCCGCACAGGCCTGTGAGCACGCTTTCGTAGAGATGTCAGGGACAAACAACGCCTCTTCCGAAGAATTACCGCCGCTCGGCGTTTATGTGCATTGGCCCTATTGCGCACGGATTTGTCCGTATTGTGATTTTAATGTCTACAAGCGTCGCGACATTGATGCGCAGCAATGGTCCGATGCGCTCATTCGCGACCTGAAACGGTACGCGGCGGTGACGCCCACGCGACCTTTGACAAGCTTATATTTCGGCGGCGGGACGCCGTCGCTTGCCCCGTTATCCGTCCTTGAGGCCGTCATTAACGCGTGCGCGGAGATTTGGGGCTTCAGGCGCAACGCCGAGATCACCGTGGAGGCGAACCCGACCAGCGCGGAGAAAGAGGATTTCAAAAATTTCGCGCGCACAGGCGTCACCCGGTTGTCGCTCGGCGCTCAGTCGCTTCGCGATGAAGCGCTGACCTTTTTGGGCCGCGACCATAACGCGCGGGAGGCGCGCGCCGCCATCGACCTGGCGCTGGGGTTGTTTCCGAAAAGTTCCTTCGACCTGATCTACGCCTTGCCTGAGCAAACAGTCGACGACTGGACGCGAGAGCTGCGCGACGCGATTAGCATCGGCCCGCGACATTTATCCCTTTACCAATTGACGATTGAGCCGGGCACCGCTTTTGAGCGCGCGGTTGCGCGCGGCGCATGGACGCCGCCGGCTGATGGTCTGGCCGCAGATATGTTCGATGCGACGCAAATCCTGACCGCCGAACTGGGGCTTCCGGCTTATGAAATCTCAAATCACGCTCGGCCGGAAGACATGTCGCAACACAACAGCCTTTACTGGTCAGGCGGCGATTACATAGGCGTGGGACCCGGGGCCCATGGGCGCCTCAGCACGTCTGACGGACGCCTCGCGACACAAACAGAACGGGCGCCCGAACACTATCTTGCCGGACGGCGCGGTGACGAAGATTTGCTTTCGACAAAAGAAATCCTCACTGAAAGCCTCGCCATGGGTTTACGGACGGTCGAGGGCTGCCGCCTGACGCCGTCCCTCCATGAGCATCTCGCAGCCAAATCAGAAACGCTGTCCTTACTGATTGGGGATGGGCTTTTACAGATCGATGACCAAGCGCTCCGCGCCACATCGGCGGGGCGGCGGGTGTTGAACGCGCTAGTCAGTGAGTTGATCTGAACCAGGTCGGCAAGGCGCAACGCCCCATGGATTTTGGCGAACCCCTTCAATAAATCCTTCTAGCGGCGCAAATATTCGACTATGGCAACGCCAGAAGGAGCGCCGATCATGTCCGACAACAAAATCAGTAAAATCGTCCTCGCCTATTCAGGCGGGCTTGATACATCCGTGATCTTGAAGTGGCTTCAGGTCGAGCATGGCGCTGAGGTTGTGACCTTTACCGCAGACCTTGGACAGGGCGATGAATTGGAGCCGGCGCGCCGAAAAGCGGAACGCGCGGGCGTCAACGAAATCTATATTGAGGATTTGCGCGAAGACTTTGTCCGCGACTACGTCTTTCCGATGTTCCGCGCCAATACAGTATATGAGGGGCTGTACCTGCTCGGGACCTCGATTGCGCGGCCCTTAATCGCAAAGCGGCTCGTTGAAATCGCTAAAAAGACCGGCGCGGATGCGATTGCACATGGCGCAACAGGCAAGGGCAATGACCAGGTTCGCTTTGAGCTCAACGCCTATGCGCTCGATCCCGACATCAAGGTTATCGCGCCCTGGCGCGACTGGGACTTAAACTCACGCGAGAAACTCATCGCTTTCGCTGAGGCGCATCAGATTGAAATTCCCAAAGACAAACGCGGCGAAGCGCCATTCTCCGTTGATGCAAACCTTTTGCATACATCGTCCGAAGGCAAAGTCTTGGAGGACCCGGGCGCGCCGGCGCCGGACTATGTCTTTCAACGCACGGATGATCCGGTTGCCGCACCGGACACGCCGGAGGACATCGTGATCGGATTTAAGCGCGGGGATGCGGTTTCGATCAATGGGGCTCCCCTGAGCCCCGCGCAGTTATTGACGCAGCTCAACGACTTTGGCCGCCGACACGGCATTGGTCGCCTCGACCTTGTAGAAAACCGTTTCGTGGGCATGAAATCGCGGGGCGTTTACGAAACGCCGGGCGGGGCAATCTTGTTGCAAGCGCATCGGGGCATTGAGCAGATAACGCTCGACCGCGAAGCCGCACACCTGAAAGATTCGTTGATGCCGCGGTATGCAGAAATGATTTACAACGGATTCTGGTTCGCGCCAGAAAGAGAAATGCTGCAGGCATTGATCGATCAGTCTCAGGAACATGTTGAGGGCGACGTTACCGTACGCCTTTTCAAGGGGTCGGCGAACGTGATTGCGCGAACCTCGCCGAAGTCTTTGTATTCTATGGCGCATGTCACTTTCGAAGAAGACGCTGTCTACGATCAAAAAGACGCCGAAGGCTTTATCAACCTCAATGCGCTACGCCTCAAATTGGCGGCGCGGCGGCGCTGATATTCGTCGCGACGTCCGTGATCGGCACGGTTTCATTGGGCGGCGGGCGGACCGATCACTGAACGCACCAACTCCCGATAGCGCGCAGCCGCCGCTTCCGGGCTGAATTGTTCAAGCCAGGCGCGCCGTTCATCGTCCAGCCCATTGGCGCCGCCTTGATCGGTTTCATCGAGCGCAGCGCGTATCGCTCCTGCCAGAGACTGCGCATCGCCGGGAACGGCAAGCCTTGCAAAACGGCCCCCGTCGACAATTTCACGAGGCCCATGCGGACAATCGGCGACAACCATCGATACGCCACTCGCCAACGCTTCAACACACACAATGCCGAAGCCCTCAAAAATCGAAGATAGCACAAATAGCCGACTGCGCCGCATATAGCTGGCGGGCGTCGGCGTCCATCCGGGAAGAAAAACGCGATCACCAAGGCCTGCGTCAGCTGCTTGTTGTTCGAGCGCAGAGCGTTCGGGGCCCTCGCCGAGGATTAAAAGATTGGCGTCATGAGTCGGTGCGATCTCGGCGAATGCGCCGATGAGAACCGAAAATCCTTTTTGCCGGGCGAGCCGGCCGACGCCCAGAATAACAGGTTTGGAAAAAATTCGCTCATGGTCGGGATCGATTGCCATCATCTCAGGAAGGCCGGGAGCGGCGTCGCTGAGATATGGGTTATAAAGATGATCGACCGAGCGCGATGGCAAACCGAATACGGCTTCGCATTCTCGCGCCAACCCGTCAGATACGGCGATCATCTTCTCACATCTGGCGTAGAGCGACTTTTCCAATCCAAAACCAAATATGCGCTGAAACCACCACCGGTTTTCAGCGGCCCGCTTCAGGGCATTCTGCACGGCAATCACGACGGGAACCGACGGCGCCAAGCGTTTGCCGATACCTGCCGTCAACGTCGCTGTATGCACCATTGCGAGCGCCATCCGGGGCCTTTCACGCCGGAGATAACCAATCCACAATGGCGCAGCGAGAATCTCAGTGACGGCGTCAAGGTTGATCTTCCGAACGCCGGAAAGAGGCTTTTCTTTGAGTTCGCCATGCGCGCGCGCAATAACAAGGTCAACGCGATACCCCGCAGCCGTAAGCGCTTCAGCAATGAAGAAAGCGAGCCGCTCCGCCCCGCCGCCGACATAGGAGGGAATGAAAACGGCGACATCCGGTCGCGGCGCACTGGTCATACGCTTTCCCAGCTACGCTCACGCAAGTTCAGCTGCGTCAACCCGCGTTTTTTAAACCGCGGGCCCAGATATTGATAAAAAAACCAGTCTTTAAAGCGATGCGGTACGACATGGTACAATAGACGCTCAGATAGTGTCCAGCGTACGGACGACCGGTCCGCACGACGCCCGGACGTGACACACCAGAAATTTCCGCCGTAAGCGATATTCCCCGCCTTGGCGGCGCGGTGGGCAAGCTCGTGATCCATGAGACAGTAAGGCCAAAGGGCCGGGTCAAGGCCGCCAATTTCGTTGAGAACGGAACTTCGAAAGGTTTGCCCGTACCCGCCGGTATGGCACTGTTTTGAAAGCATGGCGGACACAATGACGCCTTTGGCGCGCCCCACTTTATGCTTCACCCCGGTGCGTGCGGACAATCCAAAAGCAAAGGCGGCGACCGTTCCGTCTTTTGCAAGAAGCCGTTCAGCCTCACTCAGATAATGAGGCGGATAATAAGTGTCCGCATCTGCAAGAGCGGTGAAGTCGGCATCAACAGCAGCAAGTCCTTTTTTCATGGCGGCGGCTTTACCGGGCGTCTTTTCAGATAATACCGTTAACGGAATATCAGGATGGCGCCGTTTGAATTCGTGCACGGCATTTAGTGAATCGTCTGAAGAATTATTGTCAACAAGAACCAATGAAACGTCGGCGCCGATCTGGCGTCCCAGAGACTGGAGTGTCGCGCCAAGAAAATCCTCCTCATTATAGAAAGGGATCACCACCGCCCAGCGATGGCGCGCGTTAGAGCTTTTGACGTCGCGTGCAACGGCGGGCGTGAAAGGCGCTTGGTTCATAAGACTGCAAAAATTGACGACGGGCGTCGGCTTGGCCAGCGATGATATTTGCCACAAAATCCGTTTAATGGCACGCCGCTTGATCGCGGCCGCTTAAACCGGCCCCACCAATCGCGGCGACCAGACCAGCACGCGGTCGCGAAAGAGGCGCTAACAGCTTTATGTTCGATACCGGTAACATCTTGCGGCGAGGGCGGGATCAAATCACCACGTTCTCAGAGCGCCCCGCCGTCAAACGCAGCATCGCGGGCCTGCAGCTCATTATCTTCGTTTTAATCGTCGCCTGGCTGGTCTGGCGACTGAGCGGTATCGGCTGGCGCAATGTCATGTCCGGCCTTCCCGCCTCACCATGGTTTTATGCTTTCTTCGCACTGCGGTTTGTCGCGCTGCCGCTGTCGGAAGCAGCGATCTACGAGGTGATATGGGACAGGCCGCTGGCCCGCCACTTTCCCGCCTTCCTGAGAAAGCGCGTCTTTAACACCGCCGTCGCTGGTTATTCGGGTGAGGCATTCTTCTCATTCTGGGCGCGCCGGACGCTTGGCATTTCTGACGGCGCTGTGCTCCGAGGGGTTAAGGACAACAACATTTTGTCGGCGCTTATTTCAAACAGTGCGACTGTTGCGATCATCGCTCTTCTTTACGGAAACGGAATATTGGGCGCGGGCGTCGATGCGCTGCCGCCCGGCGCGGGCGGCCTCATTGGGCTCGCCTTCGCCATTGCGCTGATTTTGTCCCTCGCCGTTCTGGCGTTCCGGAACCGGCTACTATCGCTCCCGCCCGACAAGTTGCGGCGCGTTGCGGGCCTGCACATTGTGCGAACAGCCGTGATCATGGCGCTTCACGCGGCGATGTACGCTGCGGCGCTCCCGGCGTCGCCCATTTCCGCATGGCTCCTGTTTATCGCCGTTCAACTTGTCATCTCACGGATTCCCTTCATGCCTAATCAGGATCTTGTCTTCCTAGGGGTCGCCCTCACCATGGCGCCCGTCGCCAACGCGCCGGAGGCGGCCATTGCCGGCATGCTGGTTGCGGAAAGTGCGCTCGGCCACGTGGTTAATCTCACCCTTTTTCTCGCCACCTCTTATCTCGCGCGCGGCGCGAAAGCCGGCTGACAATGTCGCGCCTTTCGCCATGGCGCGGATTTCGCTAGAGAATTCCCGTTAACAGCAGCACCGCGGGCCGCAACGCGCGATTTGAGCCGATTGCGATAAGAGCCGCGCCGAACCAAGGCCGCCGACATAATCGATGGGTTTGATCGACCGCTATATCCTTCGGACAATCGCGACCCCGCTGATATTCGCCCTGTGTATCGCCGGCATGTTGTTGCTGCTCGAACAAATGCTCCGACTGTTCGATTTCGTGATCGCAGAACAGGGCCCGGTGGACGTTGTGTGGCGAATGCTCGCAAACCTTCTGCCGCATTATCTCGGCCTTGCGCTGCCGCTTGGCACATTCATCGGCATTCTTCTGGCGTTCCGAAATCTCTCGCTGTCCAGTGAGCTTGACGCATTGAACTCGTCCGGCGCCTCATTCTTGCGGCTTATGCGACCCGTCTACGGCCTTATCATCGTCCTGATGGCGTTTGATTTTCTTCTGGTCTCATATATCCAGCCTTATGCTCAGTATACATATAAGCAAATTCGTTTCGATGTAACGAGCGGCGCGCTTGGGATCAAAATCCCGCAAGGTGAATTTGTCGATATTACTGACGACGTGACAATCCGTCTTGGCGCCATCGATACGCAAACGCGCGAAGCGAAAGACGTCTATCTGGAACAACGCCGCTCGAACGGTTCCCGAGTAACGATCACTGCTGTTTCAGGGTCAATCTCCGCATCCCCCGATGTCACCCAGATCCTGTTGGAACTGAAAAAAGGCCGCCGCATCGCAATCGATGCGGTCGGCAATCGCATCAATGCGTTGAGCTTTGATGAATTCGATATCACCGTCGATCTACCGGCGATTGCCGTGTTCAGGGCGCGAGGCGGCGATGAGCGCGAGGCGACATTTGGCGAGCTAAGCCGTTACCTTCGCGATAATGGGCCCGAAGCGCCGCTCTGGAGCCAATATCGCGCAGGGTTTCACTGGCGCATTATTCACCCGCTGACGTTTCTTGTAATGCCGATTCTCGCCGTCGCGACCGGCGTCACCGGCAGGCGGCGCGCCTCGAATATCAAACCAATTGTCGGCATTGCGGTCCTGATCGTCTACCATGAACTCCTGGAAGAGTGGGGCCAGGTGGTGGCGGGCGCCGGGGTCTTATCGCCTTATGTGTCCATGTGGGGTCTGTGGATCGGCTTCCTTGCTGTCAGTATACTGCTTTATCGCGGCTCTATTGATCAGGCGCGGACAGCCAAAGTCATGAAGCGCCGCGAAGCGCCGCCGGTGCGCGTCCTCGGCGAACCGTCCACGCGTAGAGCGCCGGCCGCCGCGCTCGGCCCGTCAACAGTCGCAACGCCGCCGCCGTCCGGTCAACGTTTTCAAGAGCGAACGCCGGGCGGCGGGCAGGGATAAAATGGCCATGGCGCGCATCGACACGATCTTCATCAATTATGTCGGCCGGCAATTCGCCATACGGTTCATGGCGTTCCTGACTTTTTTCATCATCATTCTGCAAATGCTCGATTTGTTGAATGAATCGACCGCGATTATGGCCGCCGAAGGCTCCGGGTTTTCCTCAATCGTCAAATATATTCTCTTGCGGGCGCCTCAGATTGCGACACAGTTCGCTCCCTTCGCTGCCTTGCTGTCGGTTGTCGTCACGCTGACGGTTCTCAACCACCGTAGCGAAATCGCCGTAATGCGCGCCGCCGGCATGTCAGTCCACCGCGTCTTGTTTCCGATCGGGGCCGTCTGCGCGATGATCGCCTTCGCGCATTTTACATTTCACGAATTCGTGACCGTGCCCTCCACCGCGAAACTCGATTACTGGGAAGCGAACGATTTTGCTGTCGACTTGCCCGAAGACAACGGAACGCGAACGAACCTGCGGCTCGACCTCGGCGACGCCTTCATCATGGCGGGGAGCGCCGCCAGAATTGGCGACGGCGCGCGGCTCAATAACATCTATATTGAACATCTTGATGCGGACGGGCTCATAACCGGAGTTACCGAGGCGGCGACGGCTGTTTACACCGACGGGCGCTGGCGCTTGTTCACCGTCACCGACCACAACGCGGAAACGCTTCGCACGACAAGCGTCGGCGAAGCGCCGTGGACCGTTGACCTCAACCCCGACCGGCTTTTTTCGCTTTCGGCTCAACCGGACCGAACAACACTGCCAGAGCTTGCAAAGGAGGTCGGTTTGCAAGCGGAAAGCGGGGCCGCAGATCTTGCGTCATCGATGACGTCATTCTTATCGAGATTTTCAAAGCCGCTTTCTACGCTTGTGATGCCTTTGCTGGGGGCGCTTGCCGGCTATGGCGTCTCGCGTCAGGGCGCGCAATTGACCCGAGCGGTCATCGGCGCCGCGCTCGGTTTTGGGTATTTCGTTTTTGAAAACATGGCGCTCGCACTCGGGAAGCTTGGCGTTATTCCAGCCTTTTTGGGAGCGTTCTTTCCTTTTGCGCTCTTCATGGTCGTCGGATTTGCAATTTTAATGACGATGGAAAACTGAGCAACGCGCTCGCGACGTCCCACCCCTTCGACAAACCGGCGCCAAGGCCCTACATAGGCGGCCATGAACGACCGGAAGACCAGCAACGAAAGGAATGTCAGCCCGCAACTCATCACCATGGGGTGCCGGCTGAACGCCTATGAAAGCGAGGCTATAAAAGGCCTCGCGGCGGCTTCGGGCGTTGAGGACGCGGTGATCGTCAATTCATGCGCCGTCACGAATGAAGCGGTGCGTCAAACGCGCCAGCATATTCGCCGCGCCCGCCGCAACAGGCCCTCAGCGCAGATCATTGTCACCGGCTGCGCCGCCCAGATCGATCCCGGCGCTTTCGCGGCAATGGATGAGGTTGACGCCGTTCTGGGCAATGCGGAAAAACTCGACAACTCCGCCTGGTCAGCGCTCTCGCGCAAAGGCGGCTCAACAGACAAGGTTCTTGTCAACGACATTATGTCGGTGCGCGACACCGCCAATCATTTGATCGATGGGTACGGCGACCGCGCGCGCGCCTTTCTCCAGATTCAAAATGGTTGCGATCACCGCTGCACTTTTTGCGTCATTCCGTACGGTCGAGGAAACTCGCGCTCGGTTCCTATTGAGACGATTATCAGTCAGGCGCGGCGGCTGACGGCCGCCGGTCACCTCGAGCTTGTTTTGACCGGCGTCGATATAACGTCATGGGGGGGCGATCTTGAGGGCGCGCCCAAATTGGGCGATCTCGTAGCGGCGATCCTGCAGCGCGTTCCGGACCTTTACCAACTGCGACTTTCCTCAATCGACGGCGCCGAAATCGACGATCATCTCGTCGAATTGATTGTAAACGAGCCGCGCATTGCGCCCTATCTGCATCTGTCTCTGCAATCGGGCGATGATATGATCCTGAAACGGATGAAGCGTCGCCACACGCGCCGGCAGGCGATCGACTTTTGCCGGGACCTTAGAAAGCGCCGACCGGAAATCGCGTTCGGTGCGGATATTATTGCCGGCTTTCCAACGGAAACCGATGCGATGTTTCAAAACAGCGTCGATATCGTCACGGAAGCGACGCTTTCTTATCTGCATGTCTTTCCGTTTTCGCCGCGCGAGGGAACGCCGGCCGCGCGCATGCCGCAACTGTCGCGCGCCGTTGTTAAAGAGCGCGCGAGCGAGCTCCGTAAGACCGGCGATGCGGCGACCACCGGCTTTCTCGACAGCCTGATCGGCGGGCGCGACAAAGCAATCGTTGAGACCGGCGGTCGTGCGCGCCTCGGCAATTTTGCCGAGGTTCAACTGCCGGCGCTTTGTGAACCACGCCCCGGCGCGTTGGTCGACGTCGCGATTGTGGGCAGAAAGCAAAAAACGCTCATTGGCGCGATAAAAGCGCCGGTCGCAGCAAATCCATTGAATGCAAGTTAAAGACGAAACGATACTCAATGGCGAAGAATTTCTTATCAGGCCTTTTCGGACGGAAAAATAACGACGCATCGGAAGCGGCGACAAAAGACGAGCCCGAAAAACGCGACGAGACCGCAACCAAAGCCGAGGCGGATCAACCAGCCGGCGCATTAGAGAACGCAAATCCCTCGCTCGCGCTTTCATCCGATATTGCGCTGGATATTGCAGTGGATAAGCCGGCGTTGCTGAACGCCCCGCTCGGGCTCGCTGATGATGCGGTGAGCAAAACTGCTCTTGTCCGGGAGGCGGCGCAGCAAGAAGATGCCGTCGGCGACGCGCCAGCGCCGACAACTGCTGCGGCGCCGCACCAGACCGAGCAGGAGCCAACGGCGAAAAAAGGGTTCTTCTCCCGATTGAAGGAAGGTCTGACGAAGACCTCAAATCGGCTTTCGGACGGCGTTTCTTCGATTTTTACAAAGCGCAAGCTCGACGACGAAACGATCGAAGCGCTTGAAGACCTGCTGATCACCGCCGATCTTGGCGTGGCGGCTGCTTCGCGCGTCACCGCCGCTCTCGCCAAGGATCGCTATGACAAGGAGATCTCAGACGCCGAAGTCAAAGAAGCGCTCGCCGGCGAGGTCGCGGCGTGTCTTGAGCCTTTGGAAAAGCCAATCGCTCTCGCGGCCGGCAAACCGCATGTGATCCTCATGACCGGCGTCAATGGCGCCGGGAAGACCACAACGATCGGCAAGCTCGCTGCAAAATTTAAACAGGACGGCAAGAGCGTGATGTTAGCGGCGGGCGACACCTTTCGCGCAGCAGCAATCGAACAGCTTGGCGTATGGGGAGAGCGGACAGGGGCGCCGGTGGTCGCGCGCGATGTCGGCGCGGACGCCGCCGGCCTAGCTTTTGATGCGCTGCAACAGGCCCGGGAAGAAAATATCGACGTCTTGCTGATCGATACGGCCGGTCGGCTTCAAAATCGGCGCGAGCTTATGGACGAGCTCGCCAAGATTGTCCGGGTGATCAAAAAACTCGACCCAACGGCGCCGCACGACACGCTGCTCGTGCTCGATGCGACCGTTGGACAGAATGCCTTGAGCCAGACACAGACCTTCACCGAAGTGGCCGGCGTCACCGGGCTTATCATGACAAAGCTTGACGGCACGGCGCGCGGCGGCGTCCTCGTGGCGGTCGGTGAGAAATTCGCCCTGCCCATCCACTATATTGGCGTCGGTGAAGGCGTCGACGATCTACAGCCTTTCAGAGCAAAAGAGTTTGCGCTCGCGCTTGCCGGCGCCGGCATGACCGGAGCCGACCGCGAGACTTGAGGTCTGACACACTTACCAGCTAAGCCGCTGGCTGGAGGGCCCGCTAACTTCACCCGGCCCAAGCCTTTGGAGTTGCTTGATGGATAACGCCAATACAGAAGAAAGACGCTTGTCCGGGCGCGCCAAATTCCTTGTCGACTTCGGGCCGCTGTTGATTTTTTTGCTGTTCTACTTTCTGGGCAGGCGTTTTTTGCCGGCTGTCGGCGGCCTGTTCGGGCAAACCTGGACAATCGCCGAAGGTCGGGAACTGTTCATCAGCGTCGCCGCTTTCCTTCCAGCGTTCGCCGTCGCCTTTTTGTACAGTGTCTGGCAAGAACGCCGCGTTGCGCCAATGCTGGCCGTGAGCGGCGTCGCGGTCGGCATTCTTGGGACGTTGACGCTCGTCCTTCAGAACAAGACCTTTTTCTATATGAAGCCCACCATCGTCTATGCGATGTTTTCGCTCTTGCTCGCCGGCGGCGCCGCGACGGGACGCAATCCGCTAAAAACCCTTTTCGATGGCGCACTGCACATGCCTGACGAGGCGTGGCGGGTTTTGACCACACGTTACGTGTTGTTTTTTGGCGCCCTCGCGCTCGCAAATGAGATTGCGTGGCGCTGGTTGATGCGCGAGTGCGACTTCGGCGCGGCGACCTCCTGCGCCGGCGAAGCCGCTTGGGTCAATCTAAAAGTCTTTGGCTTTACTGCCATAAATCTCGTATTTGCCGGATTTCAGGCCCCATTCTTGATGAAAAACGCTTCGAATATTGCCGAAGACACGAGTTCGACATCATAAGCCGTCAACTGGATTGCCGTAGGGCGTAAAATCATCCCGGTCGCGGCTTTCGCGCCATTGACGAAGCGCCCAACCCGCGGAGGGAAACGCGAGGTCGGGCCAGGGTATATCCTCCCAGCGGTAAAGCCCGACAGCCTCGCTTTCCGGCCCGACGGCGATCTCAGGGGCTGTCAGCACCGCTCTGAACATTATTTGCACCTGCGAAATACGCGGGATCGAGTAAATTGCTAATATCCGTTCAATTTGGAGGCGCGCCCGCGCCTCTTCCCACGCCTCGCGCGCCGCGCCTTCTTCAACGGTCTCGCCAAGCTCCATGTATCCGGCTGGAAGCGTCCAAAAACCCTTCCGCGGTTCGATCGCCCGGCGACAAAGAAGGATTTTATCGTTCCAAGTTGCTACCGAGCCGACGACGATTTTCGGGTTTTGATAGTCAATAAAGCCACAATGCGCGCATACAGAGCGTTCGCGGTCGTCATCAACCGGAATCTCCTTGTTGAAATCAGGCGCTAACGAAGGCCGCGCCCGCTCGACATCGCGCTTTTCTTCATCATCTTTTTTCATCCGCACGCCCCAATAAACAAATTTTCGCCTCGATATATCTTTATGGATCAACTATCCCGCCTGCTGATTGTCAGCTTAAAGCCGATTACTGCCGGGATAGCTCGCTAATTTGTGATACGGTGTGGTATATTTGTCGATGACGGATGATATTCAATCCTTTATTAACCGCCACGCGTCAATTCGTCCGTATTGGGTGCGAATCACACTACAGCGTCTACCGGACTTGAAAGAAAAAATGTCAACGGGGCCGCACAAGTTAACCCGAGAATGGCGTGTAGGGGGATCGCTGCTTTAATGACGTCACGCAAAGATCAGCACAGGCTGACTTGCTCATGTTCAACACGCTCACCAAACCTTGGAGGCCAAGATGGCAAGCTACAATCTCAAAAAATCACCGGGACACCTTCTGCGCCGGGCGCAGCAGTACGCCCATGATCTTTACGCAAAAGAAGTCGGCTCTTCCGGCCCGACGCCGCGCCAGTTCGAAGTTCTGCATGTCGTCGCCTCTAATGAGGGGCTGAGCCAGACTGACCTCGTGCGCACGACCGGCATCGACCGTTCGACGCTCGCCGACATGATCGCGCGCATGATCAAAAAAGGGCTTCTTTCTCGCAAGCGCACAAAAGAAGACGCGCGCGCAAACGCCGTATCAATCACGGCGGCTGGCAAGCGGATGTTGAACAGCGCCGCGCCGAAGGTGAACAAAGCTGAAAATGCTGCGTTGAACGTTCTGCCGAAGACGCAGCAGTCAGGTTTCATGCGGGCCCTTACGGCGTACGCCGAAGCGCTCGACAAAATGGAAGAGTCTGCTGCGGCGCCGAAGAAACGCGCCAAACGCAAAGCGCCAGCCAAGAGGAAAACCGCGAAGAAGAAAACGGCAAAGCGCAAAACGGCAAAAAGAAAAACAGCTAAGCGCCGCTCGAAGCGCTAATCGCGCCACTTTGCGCAAAGCCTAAAACGCCGCCGGTCCTTACCGGCGGCTTTTTTTGCGCCCATCGGATTATCTTTTTTTAGGCGCGCGCCATTCTGCGGCGGGCGGCGGCCCGCCAGCACTCACCGGCCGCGCCGGATAGCCGCCGAAACTCAACGTCCGATCATACATGATCAGCGCCGCAGCAATCGAAAGATTGACGCAAAACCGCGTCGGTATCTTCACAAGATGCGCACAGCGGGCTTGCGCCTCACGGCTCAGATTCCCCTTTTCCGGCCCAAGAAGATAGGCGGCGTTTAGGGGGTGGCGGAAACTCGGAAGGTCCGTGGCGCGCTCATCGAGCTCGACGCCAACCAGCACGCAGCCGCGCGGCAACCGCATGTCGTCAACCGTATCCCATTCATAGAGCGGCAGATGATCTTTCGCGCTTGATGTGTCCGATTGTCCAACGTCGCGCGCGCGATGATGCATGGCGATCGTGAACGCAAAGCTGGCGCCGAACGCATGGGCTGTGCGCAACACCGCCCCAAGGTTCATCGCCTTGGAAATGCGTTCCGTTCCGATCCCGAAATAACCCCTCATTTCGGCCGCCTATAGCGCCATTGTCATCGAAACCGGCGCGTGGTCGGAGGGTTTTTCCCATCCCCGGGCCTGATCATGGATTGCGAGGCTGGCGCCCTCGCGAGCAAGCGCTGATTTCTTCAAGGCTGGCGACACCCAGATATGGTCAAGCCGGCGCCCGCGATTAGACGCCCGCCAGTCGCGAGCGCGATAGGACCACCATGAGTATAATTTCTGATCATCCCCGACCCGCGCCCTCGCGACATCGGTCCAATCCGCCTCGTCGCGCAGGGCGTTTAAAAGGTCCACCTCCACAGGCGTGTGCGAGACGACTTTCAGCAATTGCTTGTGGGACCAGACATCGTTTTCATGCGGCGCAACGTTGAGATCGCCAACCAGCACCCGCTTCTTGCGCGGCCCGCCAAGTGCGCTGAACCAGGTCCGCATTTCGCGCAAGAAATTCAGTTTGTGGTCAAATTTTTCATTGATCGCAGGGTCAGGCTCATCGCCGCCCGCCGGCACATAAAAGTTGTGAAGTTCAATCCCGCCGGGAAGCACAGCGGAGATATGACGGGTATCATCTTTGCCGCAAAACGATTTTCTGGTGATGTTCTTGAGCGGCACACGCGCAGCGATGGCGACGCCGTGATAGCCCGCTTGCCCCGAAATCGCGAGATGATCGTAGCCCGCCGCCTTGAACGCTTTCACGGGAAACTGGTCGTCGCGGCATTTGGTTTCCTGAAGACAGAGCGCCTCAGGATTTTCTTCCTTCAGAAAACGCGTCACGTGATCGATGCGCAAGCGGACCGAATTGATATTCCATGTCGCAATCTTCATCTGCGGAGCCACCTTCCTCGGTTGATCGACATGCCCTACCCCCCGATGGCGTCTTCGGCTACCCCTTGGCGGGCGGCAAAAATAAGGCCGGAAATGAGTGTCGCTTTGTCAGCGGACATTACGCACATCGCGCAGATTGCGCACGAGCGCGTTCTGGATCTAAGGAAGGCGCGCCAGAAATGACAACTGCATCGGTTTTCACCGCAGCCCGCCAGTTTTCCTCTCCTGAACCAGTCTCCCTTTCCTGAACAAGATCGCCAGACGATGGACATTGCGGAAATCTCTCATCTTTTGCCGCCGGACGTGGCGCCGGGTGCGGCGCTGGCGATTGTCATCATCAGTTTTGCAACCGCTGCGCTGACCGCCGCTTTCGGCCTCGGCGGCGGGCTGACATTGCTCGCCGCGATGAGCGCGCTGTTGCCGCCGGTCGCCGTCATTCCGGTTCACGGGGCGGCGCAACTTACCGCAAATTTTTCACGGGCCTTGTTTTTGCGACAATCGATCCGCTGGACGGTCATCGGCTGGTTCATTGGCGGCGCCGCCATTGGCGCGGCTATCGGGGCGCGTGTGGCGCTCTCCTTACCGCCGGCAATTTTGCAGGTCGGGGTTGCTGTCTTTATTCTTGTTTCTGTCTGGGCGCCGAAAGCGGTCCTACCGCCGCCCGGGCGCGGCGCCTTTTTCATTGGCGGCGCCGTTTCGAATTTTCTGACGATGTTTTTCGGCGCAACCGGGCCGATCGTCGCCAGCCTTCTCGCTGCGACCCGGTTTGATCGTATGCAAATTGTCGGCACCCATGCAGGCGCCATGGTGGCGCAGCACGGGATCAAGTCAATTGCGTTCGGGGCCTTTGGCTTCGCCTTCGCGCCATGGGCGCCATTAATTATCGCAATTGCGACTGCGGGCTTTGGCGGCAGCTGGGTTGGAACCATCCTTTTACGGAAGACGCCAGAACATAAGTTCCAGCTACTATTCAAAGTCGTCTTGTCAGCGATCGCAATCTACCTATTAAGCGCGGCG
>JBCBBT010000062.1:0-19013 GCA_038531315.1 Pseudomonadota bacterium | reverse complement strand
GCCTTGGGCTTCACCCTGCCGTATACTTCTATAACCATTTAGGTAAGCACAGCGGGTATTTATTTCTGGGAGTATTGAAATTTGCTTCAGATGCTGTAAGAAAAAATAATAAAAAATATTTTATTCAGTTTACAAACAATAGAGAAAAAGTTGAAAAAACACTTATCAGAAAGAAATCTATTATTAATCAAGCCCTAGCCAACGTTAATAGTCGCCAAAGGATTGAGCGCATAAATGATTTAATGACCGGCCTTGTAAATGACGCAGAAAGCGGAAACCCTATAACTGACAAAATAATACTTTCCCACCTCGGCCTTGAGGGAAAAGTATCAAGCGTCGCAGTGATTGAGAAAAGCAAGTCAATATCAAAATCTACGAAAAGCCAAACATACCTCAAAGAAAGTTTGGGAAAAGCATTAAAATGTCCTCATTGCAAAGGACTGTTAGATCCTAAGAAAGCCATTACTTATGACCACAAAAAACCAAAAAGAGACGGAGGCACTGGAGAACTAAAAAATGTTCAAATTATGCATCCATTTTGCAATTCTGGAATGAAATCGTAACCGCTCACAACCCCTTATTCGCCTTCTTAACCGCGTCCGCCTCCAGATAAAGCGCCGAGCCCATCTCTTTGTAGCGCTCTGACATTTCGGCCATGCCCCGTTCGGAGAGTTTTTCGAGGTCTTTCTTTTCATTATCACTCAAGCCCTCCGCGTAATCGCGGACGTCCTGGGTGATCTTCATGGAACAGAATTTCGGTCCGCACATGGAGCAAAAATGCGCGACCTTGTGGGCTTCTTTCGGCAGGGTCTGATCGTGGAAGTCGCGAGCGGTTTCGGGGTCCAGCGCAAGGTTGAACTGGTCTTCCCAGCGGAACTCAAAGCGCGCGCGGCTTAAAGCGTCGTCGCGTAGCTGCGCCGCCGGGTGGCCTTTGGCGAGGTCAGCGGCGTGGGCCGCGAGCTTGTAGGTGACGACGCCGACCTTGACGTCGTCCCGGTCGGGCAGGCCGAGATGCTCCTTAGGCGTCACATAACAGAGCATCGCCGTGCCGAACCAGCCGATCATCGCCGCGCCGATGCCCGACGTGATATGGTCGTAACCCGGCGCAATGTCGGTCGTGAGCGGCCCCAATGTATAGAACGGCGCCTCGCCGCATTCCTTCAGCTGTTTGTCCATATTGATCTTGATCTTGTGCATCGGCACGTGGCCGGGCCCTTCGATCATCACCTGACAGCCATGGCCCCAGGCGACTTTTGTCAGCTCGCCGAGGGTTTCAAGTTCGGCGAATTGCGCGCGGTCGTTGGCGTCCGCGATGGAGCCGGGGCGCAGTCCGTCGCCCAGCGAGAAGGAGACGTCATAGCGGCGCATAATCTCGCAGATTTCCTCAAAGTGCGTATAGAGAAAACTTTCGCGGTGATGGGCGAGACACCATTTCGCCATGATCGACCCGCCGCGCGAGACGATCCCCGTAACCCGGTCAGCAGTGAGGTGAATGTAAGGCAGGCGCACGCCGGCATGGATCGTGAAATAGTCGACCCCCTGCTCGCATTGCTCAATCAGCGTGTCGCGATAGACCTCCCAGCTTAAGTCTTCCGCAACGCCGTTCACTTTTTCAAGCGCCTGATAAATCGGCACCGTGCCGATTGGCACGGGCGAATTGCGGATGATCCATTCACGGGTGTTGTGAATGTTGCGGCCTGTTGAGAGGTCCATGACGTTGTCGGCGCCCCAGCGCGTCGCCCAGACCATCTTGTCGACTTCTTCCTCAACCGATGAGGCGACGGCGGAGTTGCCGATATTGGCGTTGATCTTGACGAGGAAGTTGCGGCCGATGATTTGCGGCTCCAGCTCCGGGTGATTGATGTTTGAGGGGATGATGGCGCGCCCCCGGGCGATTTCTTCACGGACGAATTCCGGCGTGATGAAAGCGGGAATTTCCGCCCCGAAACTCTCACCGAGCGCGACGCGTTCCTCAGCGCCCTCAACCATCGCCTTGCGGCCGAGATTTTCGCGGATCGCCACAAATTCCATTTCGCGCGTGATGACGCCGGCTTTGGCGTATTCATATTGGGTCACCGGGCCGGACCCGTCGCCGCGCAGGGGCTTGTGACGCACGGGAAATTCGCGCGCCAGATGCTTGCCGGTGGCGCCGCCATTGTCTTCCGGCTTGACGTCGCGGCCTTCATACTCCTCGACATGGCCGCGCTCTTTGACCCACGCCGTTCGCGTGCGCGCGAGGCCTTTTTCGACATCGATCGCAATGTCCGGGTCCGTATACGGACCGGACGTATCATAGACCGGCACGGGGGGCTCATTCGCTGTCGGATGTAAATCGATTTCCCGCACCGGTACGTTCAAATCCGCGAACAAATCGCCCTTCACATAGGTCTTGCGCGAGGCCGGCAACGGGCCGGTCGTGACTTCCGGCGTCTGGAATTCGGACTGGGGAGTGTGTTTGTTCATGATGACAGCTTTCGGTTTGCACGGGATTTGAAGACATCGAAAATTACGAGAACAACGAGCGCTATGAGCGCAAGCAAGGCGATTGGCGCGACGACCATCAACAGGACGCCAACCGCGAAACACGGGCCCGGCGCCTGCGAGCCGCAGCCGGGATCATTGGCGAATTCAACATAGGCGAAGAAACCGGCGACGAAGGCCGCGGGCGCGACAAGCAACGGATAGAGCACCTTGCGCACCGCTAATCCTTCTCCGCCCCGCCGATGGTGCGTATCTCTCCGGGCTCGGAGAAAAACGCACGGCCCGTTTCAATCAGGTCGTTCGGCGCGACTTTCGGCACATGTACGCCGACCGCGTCTTCGACATTGAGGCGCTTGTCGAGGATTTCAACGCCGGCCTCGGAAAGAAAAAACCAGTAAGGCGGAAACGCCGTATCGGTGCGCCGCGCCGCCCATTCGTCCGCATAAGGTGCATAATGACCGTCGAGCGGGTCAGCATCGCCCATATGCATGACCGTCGCCGCGCCCTCAAGCGTGACGCGATAGACCATGTTTTGAACGTCAGCGCGCCCTGGCCAGCCGGCGTGGGGAATGCGCACGGCGTAGACCATGAGCGACGCCTCGCCGGCGTTCGTCCTGACCGAATTGATATACCGCCCCGGATCGCCAATCGCGAGATCGAGGGCGATAATCCGTGCGGTGAGCGCCTCGTCCCACCCGTCGGCCGCGCGCATCATGTCGACCGCCTGTTGCGGTGCGACCAGCCGGACGGTTCCATGTTTCGCCAGATAGGCGTTGGCGTCGCTGGCTGAAAAGTGATCGCCGTGGGCGTGGCTGATGAAGATCGCATCGACGCCGTCATAGGGCGGCGCGCCGTCCATGATGGCGCGATAGGTCTCAAGCGACGGCGTCAGGTAATTGCCGTAACTTTCGTGGAACAGCGGATCGAAGAGAATTTTCGTCTCGCCCGCGCGGATTAAAATCCCCTCATTGGCGATATAGCGCGCTTCGGCGCGGGCCGGGCTCTGGTCTTTCGCCGGATCGTTTCGGCGCCCGTTTTCACGAGATCGGATTTCGTGAGACGCTTGATCGTGGTCCCTTTGGTTGTGGGATTTGTGGTTGTGAGATTTGTGATCAAATCCATGGGCGTGCGCCGCGCCGGCGAATATCACCACTGCGGACATCATCGCAGCGGACATCATCGCAGCGGACATCATCGCAGCGGACATCATCGCAGCGGATGCCGCCACAACGCTTGAGCACGCCGCTCTGCGCGCCGCTGGTGTCGGGAAAACAAACCCCATTGTCGCCTCCGTCCCTACGCCGGTCCTAACCGATCAGGTTCAAAGGGTGTTCCGGCTGCCTTTCGCGACATCGAGCGAAAACCGGATCTCAGCGGGCGGCGTCCCGCACCCCTCGGAATGCATGTGATGTAGCAAAGCAGCCGGCGCCCTTCAAGCCGCGCGCAAGATCGCTCGCGCATTGCCGCGGCGCATACGCGCCGCCATATCAGGCTCAATCATCTAGGGCGCAATCGCAGCAAAGGAGCTGAAACATGGACCGCAAGATCAAGATCGAACACCATGGCGGCCTCGGCGTTTTTTGGTTTATCGGCTGGCTGTTTTCGATCGGCTTTCTGGAACTGACGTTCTGGCGCGGGCTGCTCGCGCTCATCGTCTGGCCGTATTTTATGGGCGCGGATATCGCCGAGCGGGTCGCGCCGCCGCCGACCGCCACAGAAGTCGCGTTATAGGCGCCGGCGCTAAAAGCCGATCACCATCATTGTGAACAACGCGATAAGACCAATGGCCGTGAAGGTCGCAAAGGCTTTGGCGAAATTTGACTCGAGTTTGAACATGGCGTCGCTCCTCTCCAGAAACCGGAGATTAGCACAGCGATTTGCGTTGCGGCTGCAATGGGGCTCATCCCGCCGCGCCTTAAGAGCGCCTCGCCGATTCTGATCGATGCCGACCGATGCAGACGCAGCGCGCAACTATGCGAGGCTCATCGCACAACATCGCAGGCGCTAATCGCGCACATAGGAGGCGCTTATCGCACGACATCGCAGGCGCTTATCGCGCAATTGTGTGCTTGTCTGGCGGGACCGCCCGTTCCATATGCGCTGAGCATGCTCCCCAGAGAGCCCGTCTTGAAAGGACCCCACCCGATGACCGCACCGTATGAACCGCCGAAAGTCTGGACATGGGACGCAGAAAGCGGCGGCAAATTCGCCAGCATCAACCGCCCGATCGCCGGCGCCACCCATGAAAAGGACTTGCCGGTCGGCGACCATGAATTTCAACTCTACTCGCTGGCGACCCCGAATGGCGTCAAGGTTACGTTGATGTTTGAGGAGTTGCTCGAGGCCGGCCACAGCGCGGCGGAGTATGACGCCTGGCTCATCAATATTCAGGACGGGGCCCAGTTCGGCTCAGGCTTTGTCGATATCAATCCAAACTCAAAAATCCCCGCCCTGCTCGACCGCTCGGGCGATGCGCCGGTGCGGGTTTTTGAATCGGCTGCGATCTTGATGCATCTCGCGGAAAAATTCGCCGCCTTCCTGCCGACCGGCGGCGCCGCGCGCACCGAGGCGCTCAACTGGCTATTCTGGCAAATGGGCTCAGCGCCCTTCCTCGGCGGCGGCTTCGGTCATTTTTACGCCTATGCGCCGGAAAAATATGAATACCCGATCAATCGCTACGCCATGGAGGTCAAACGCCAGCTCGATGTTCTCGATCGTCAGCTTGCGAAGCATCAGTTCATTGCCGGCGACGATTATACGATCGCGGATATGGCGATCTGGCCATGGTATGGCGTCCTGGCGCAGGGCAAACTTTATGGGGCGGAAGAATTTCTTCAGGTGAAGGATTATCAAAACGTCCAGCGTTGGACCGCCGAGATCGCCGCGCGACCGGCGGTGGAACGCGGGCGCATGGTCAACCGCGCCTGGGGCGAGCCGGAAGAACAACTCCACGAGCGCCACGCCGCCAGCGATTTTGAAACCCGCACCCAGGACAAGATCGCGACAGAAGACGCCTGAGGCCCGTCAGTCTTCTTGATTGCTGTCAGGCGCGCTGTTCGCAGGTTTGTCGCCAGTCGTATGATCCGGGCTGTCAGCGGCGCTGCAGCCTTTGTCGGCCATCAAGGCGCGCAGGCGTTCGTTCCGTGCAAGGATCGCCTGCGCCTCCGCTTTCAGGGTTCCGGAAAAATCGAGAAACAGCGGGCTTGAAATCAACAGGCCCACATTGTTTCTGAGGCGGTCGTCCTTTTCGCCGGTCAGCTCCGCTAGCCGCTTGATGTTGACGTCATACTCGCCCGTCAGATGGGCGCAGCTCAGCAACTCATCAAACGACTTTTCAACCTGAACCGGTCGCGCCACGCGTCCGCCGCACGCGGCGAGCGACAGCATCGCCGCCATCATGATCCATCTCATAGGGAGCCCCTCAGCCCGAACAATCCGCCGCGGCCCGTCCGCGGCCACATCACCGTAAACGCTTGCTTTCACATGGCAATATGCCATAGCGTCCACGCCGCCGGCGCGGTCTTCGGGTTGCGCCCGCGTTGGGGGCTTTGTAACCGAAACACGAGAGGGGATCTCATGCGAGCCTTATCTATTCTGCTATGCGCGGCGGCGCTTAGCGCCTGCGCAACAGCATCAAAACCCGGGGCCATGGCACCGACGGTCAGTGAAAAAACCATCATCGCCGAAGCCTCGCCATTGCGCGAAAGCGTTACGGTCGGCGATATCGGCGGCGGCAAGAAGACTAATCCGCTCTGGACCTCACAGGTCTCCAGCGAAGACTTCGCCGAGACGCTGCGTCAGGCTTTCACCGCGCATACGATGCTATCCATGGAGGACGGCGATTATCGTCTTGACGCTGAATTAGTGAAACTGAAGCAACCGCTGGCCGGCTTCAACATGACCGTGACGGCTGACGTGAAATATACGCTCACCGAAGTCGCGACCGGCGACGTGGTGATCGATGAGGTTATCTCAACACCCTACACGGCGAAAACCAGCGACGCGTTTATCGCCGTTGAGCGGCTGCGCCTCGCCAATGAGGGCTCTATTCGCGAGAACATCACGCAACTGATTACGATGATGATCGAGCGCGTTGACGGCAAGTCTGGCGCCGATGAGATGTCCGACGAGGGCGCCGCCGATGAAGCGGAAACCACAGACGAGACCGCAGACGTCTCGTCCTGAACGCGCCGCACTTTTTGACGCCTGACGGCGCTTTAAAGCCCCCGCATGGTCGGGGGCTTTTTTATTCGCGGTCGGTTTTTTCTTTGACGACGACGCCGACAATCGGCCCCATGGGCAGCCCGCCGTCACTGCGGGCGAGATCCGGCGCATGAACGCGCGAGATCGTACCATCGAGAAAAAGCGCATTCGCGACGCCCAGATGATCGCGGAAAAAAGCGGCGAACTCATAAAATGTGACGGCGTTGTCGGAGAGGACAAAGACGGCTTTTCCGTCCTCGCCGACGCCGACGCCATTGCGCCTTTTGCGTGACGTCGATTGGGGCAGGAACCGCGGATGAAACGCGCCGTCGATCACGAGCATCGGCCCGGACTGCGTCGCATAGACGACGTCATGGACACCGTCCGCCAATCCCTTCGCAAAGGCCGCGCTGGGCGCGACGAGAGCGCGCCGCGTTTGTGCGCCTAACGGATCCTTATCCATCACGATCGCAAAGACACCGTTCGGCATCATATGAAAGTTCCCGGGCCCGGCATTCTGATTAAGCCGCTTGAGCGTCTTGCCGTTTTCAACATAAAGCCCGATCGGGCGCCGCGCGCGATCATACATGCCCGCGTTCATCGCAAATGAGAGCATGTCGCCGTCTGCCGACAACATGGCGTCCACCGCATCGAAGGTTTTCAGCGGCTCGCCTGTCGGGGATGCATGAAAGAGGCGCAAATCATCTGTCTGCGGATCGGCGATGCAGACGACGTATCGCCTCGCGTCGGCGCGCCTAACCGCGCAAGTTGGCGTATCGGCGTCTAACGCGCCTGACTTTAGCGCGTTTGAGCCCGGAGCAGCTGCGGCCTGAAAAGCATGTGCAGCGCCTATGGGGGCGATAAACGCCGCGGCGGCGATCATCGCCGTGCGCCACGAGCGCGACGGATTTGACCCCATGGATCGCTTTGCGCATCTAATCGTGGACCGCGTTGCGGGGCGCATCATTCGGTAGTCGCGGGCGCCGGTCTGACGAGGACAAACGAGACATCGTCCGTCTCGACGCTGCGCCCCCAATGGCGGAGCGTTTCGGCGACGATTGCGCGCGCAACGACCGAGCGCGGCTTGTCGCCCAGCGAAGCCTCGGCGAAAGCGCTCCAGATCCGCTCCTCGCCGTCGATCAGCGCCATGGAAACAGCGACCACCGGACCTTTCGGCTGTAACCGGTCGGGGCGCGGCCCGAAGGAAAGCGCTGGGCGAAATCCCGGATTTGAAATCGGATCGATCCGCGTCTGGTCGATGCGGTCAATCTGGCGAACGTCCGGTTCGATCTGCAAGCGCGAACGGCGCGGCCCCACGGGGCCCGGCGCCTTGACCGAGGCCGCGTAGGTGAGCCGCAGCGGCGTTGCTTCCGGGTCATCAACAATGTCGACCGCCCTTTGTTGCAGCGTCTGCATGATCGCGGCGCGCACTTCCTGTTCGAGGACGCTTTCATAATAGCTCGGCATGGCGATCGGCCCGCCGACGCGCGCGTTGAAATCAACAGCCGGCGCCGTGTAAACGCGCAGCCAGCCGGACGCGGCGGGCTCTGGCTCTGGTTTTGGCGGCGTTCCCTGTTGTACGTCGTGCTGGATGCTTGCGTCTGCACTTGTTTTCAGATCGGCGCGCGCCTGCGATAAAAGAACGTCGGCCTCATTCGCCGTGGTTTCAGCGTCGATGATCAGCGCCGCCTCGGCGTCGTCCGGCGACGCGGGCGCTTCCACGACCTCATAACGGCCCGGCGGCAGCGGGTTTGCCGGCGGCAGCACAGTGCGCTTTTCGCCGCCGAACGATCCGTCCAGTCCGCTCCCCGACGAGGCGCAGCCCGCCAGCAACAACGCCGCAACCGGGAGACCCGCGCCCGCGCGCGCGCCGCGCGGCTTGCGGCGGGCGCCAAATAAACAATCAAAGTGACCCATCACCGTCGACTATCTTTGATCTTGCAGGCGAAAACAATGGCGCCCGCGCCGCTCGCCAAATCCGCGTCCAGTCCGCGACCCGTCTGCGACCCGTCCGCGCCAAACGGCGGCTTTCAAAAAAAAGATCGATGATGCCCAGGGCCGCGCGCGAATGAACCCGCGCGCGCAACGCCCGCGGCGGCGAACAAATCGAGATTATCGATGCTGAAGCGGACCGAGCATTGGCGGCGGTTCGACGGCAAGCGTCAAAGTAAAGCGCACCGCCCAACGATCAGACAGTCCGCAACGGATCAACTACAATCAGAGAAATAAGGAGCAGCCGAATTATTTTGACCACACACTGACCAGCTCATTTTTGAAAAACTGTACACGAACGAACCGTTAAGCCCGTCGCCCACTCGCTCCATGTTGACAAATCCATTACTCAAGATGGAGAAATCAAGAACGCACCGTCCTCCTCACCGCACTCTTTACTCATGGCCAAATATCGCAAAGTTGGCGATGAGGAAAACGGCCACGTATCTTCCGTCCCTTCGCCGGCATGACCCGGATCAGGTGAGTTAAGGGTCTTTCTCAGTCCCAATTGCCATCGCTCCCTGGCGCGCATTGCCTGCTGCGGAGACTGCAAAACAGTCATCCGTATAAGGTGCGCGTCGCACGAGCCGTCGTCCACTGGCGACAGGCGGGACACCCCTCGGAACAACTTTATTGTGCAACAAGAAATAACTAACCGCAAGCGAAATCGCGCGGTCGGTGACGGTTTTAATGTTGAAGCGTTTCCAAAAAACGGCCTTACTTCGTATCAAGAACAGCAGGCCAGTTTTTATCCGCATTCGAAATATCGCGCTCAATGTTGGCGAGGAACTGGCTACGAATGCGTTTGTTTACATTGAGATATAATTTGTCGTTATGAACATGCCACGCGGCGGGATCGCCTTTGGCGAGCTTGTTGCGCGCAACGGCCCAGGCGCAATAGCCGCCATATTGCGGTGCGAATTTTTCAGGGGCGGCGACAAAGGCGTCAAGATTTTCCTGATTGGCAAACAGCCAGTTCGCGCCTTTGTGCGCAGCGGAAAAAGCCGGGTCGCCCGGCACGGGATCATCGTCTGCGGCAAGCCCGTGAAAGGCGACGACATCAAAGCCGTTGGCGGCGTGGGTCCATGGCGAGCCGAAAATTCCGCCCTCGGATAGATATATTTCCGGTGCGCGCGCGAGGGCGGCGCCGCTCGCGAGCACTGCGGCGGAACCGATGACAATTTTTGAGGCGCGTCGGCGGGTTATGATCATGATGTTTCTCCTGAAAGGTCGGCGGCGGCGTCTTGCGCATCGGCGCGCGAGGCGTCTTCGATGGCGCGGGTGAGCCGGGCGCGCATGGAATCAGCTGAGTCGCTTGTGGTCAGCCGGTCAAGGAGGGCGCCCGTCTGCGCATCGATAATCAATGTGTAGCCGGTCGCCGCTTTAAAGCGGTCGTAGATATCGCCCATTCCGAGCGCCGCCGCGCGCGGCGCGTTGTCCGCGGCCTCGCCAAACGTGAAATCGAACTCGACAAAACGCACCGGCGCGCCGGAAAACTGTGAACGGACGATTTTAAGACGCGGCTCAATGATCTTACAGGCCGAGCACCATGCGGAAGTGAAGGTCGCTGCGAGGATTTGCGGCTCTTCAAGCGATGACGTCGTTGAGGCAAAGCCGCTGTCGGGGCGCGCAAAAAATCCGGATTTCGCGACCGCCGTCACCGCTGCGCCAAGCGCCAGAAAGATTATGAGAGAGCGCATCAGATATTCCTCTTGCGCCCTTCATACCACACCAGCGGGGAGCCGATACGGCCGCGCGATCACAAATCCGCGCGCCGGGCGGGCGATAACGGCCCGCCGCGAACGCCGGCGGCGCGCGTCCCATGCCGCAAGCCTTGATGTGGAAGGCGCTTGACGGCTGCGGGCGCCGCGTGCAGGTCGGATGACATTACGGAAAGGAACAGCGTTATGTCGCCCTACGATATGATTAAGGACCACCTCAGCAAAAGCGTGCCGTTTGCAGCGCATACCGGCGTTGTTCTGGAAAGCGTGGCGGACGGCGAAGGCGTTGCGCGTCTGGAGCAGAGCGAAACGTCGATCAATCACATTGCGAGCCAACACGCCGGCGCCCTTTTTACGCTTGGCGAGACGGCTTCGGGCGCCGCGCTCGCGGGCGCCCTCGCCCCGGTCATCATGAGCGCGCGCCCGGTCGCCGCCAAAGCCGAGATCGCTTACAAAAAAATCGCAAAAGGCGCGATCACCGCCCATGCGAAGGCGAGCCAAGCGAGCAATGAATTACTGCAAACGCTCGAGAAAGACGGGCGCGTTTCGTTCGATGTCCATGTCGATCTGCAAAATGCAGACGGCGAGAGCGTCGCCGCAATGACCGTGCAGTGGCATGTATCGAAAGCGCGCGACGCCTAAATTGGTCCCTACCCGCATTAACCTTTGAAGGGGTCACGCATTAAAATAACATCCTCGCGCTCAGGGCTCGTTGAGACCAGCGCCACCGGCGTTTCGATCAGCTCCTCGATGCGGCGGACATATTTCACCGCCTCGGCCGGCAAGTCCGCCCAGGAGCGCGCGCCCGCCGTCGATCCGGACCAGCCTTCCATCTCTTCGTAAATCGGTTTTGCGATGCGTTGCGCATCCGGCGCGGCGGGCAGATAGTCATATGTCGCGCCGTCAATGTCATAACCGATACAGACACGGAGCTTCTCAAACCCGTCGAGCACGTCGAGCTTTGTAAGCGCGATGCCGTCAACGCCAGCGACGCGCATCGACTGGCGCACAAGGCAGGCGTCAAACCAGCCGCAACGCCGTTTGCGACCGGTGACAACGCCAAATTCATGGCCGCGCTCGCCGAGCCGTTCGCCCGTTGCGTCGGTCAGCTCCGTTGGAAACGGTCCCTCGCCGACCCGCGTCGTATAGGCTTTGACGATCCCGAGGACATAACCGACCGCGCGCGGCCCCAGGCCGGCCCCGGTCGCCGCCTGTCCCGCGACAGTGCTCGATGAGGTCACATAGGGATACGTGCCGTGATCGACATCGAGAAGGATCCCTTGCGCGCCTTCAAAAAGGATGCGCTTGCCCCCCTCGCGCGCCTCGTGGAGGAGCCGCCAGACCGGCTTGATGAAGGGCGTAATCTTCGGGGCGATCTCGATCAGTTGCGCGGTCAGGGCGGCGGGGTCCGTTTCCGGCGCGCCAAAACCCCGGCGCAGCGCATTGTGATGGGTCAGGAGGTTTTCGACTTTCTGCGCCAGGCTGTCGGGAAACGCGAGATCGCCAACGCGCAGGGCGCGCCGGCCCGCCCGGTCTTCGTAGGCGGGACCGATGCCGCGCTTTGTGGTGCCGATCTTGACGCCCCTGTCGGCGCCCTCGCGCATGGCGTCGAGTTCCGGGTGCACCGGCAGGATTAGCGTCGCCTGTTCTGCGATGGCGAGATTGTCCGGCGTGATGGTCACGCCGTCGCCTTCGACGCGCGCAATCTCCTCAAGAAGCGCAAACGGATCAACAACGACGCCAGCGCCGATGACGCCAAGACGGCCCGGTCGGACAACGCCCGAGGGCAACAGCGAGAGCTTGTAGACGGCGCCGTCGATGACAAGCGTGTGCCCGGCGTTGTGGCCGCCCTGAAACCGCACGACGACGTCGGCGCGCGCTGAAAGCCAGTCGACAATTTTGCCTTTGCCTTCGTCGCCCCACTGGCCGCCGATCACTGCGACATCAGCCATCTTGTTCTCCCTGGAATTCAGTGCGCCGCGTGGCGACAGACCGTCGCCGGCGGCGAAACGCGGCGCACCATAGGCGCTTTGCCGCTGGCGTCAAACGATCCGCCGCAACCCGGCTCGCCTGTGCCGGAAAGCCGATTTATCCTGACAAAAAAGGAGAAACCTTATGGCTCGCTCGCTCGCCTTTCGCCGCCGCCGCATTGTCGGCGCGGCGCTCGTTTTCACCCTCACCGGCGCGGGGTCGATCACGCCCGCGGCGGCGCAAACCCCGTCCGCGCCCCGTTGCGATGGGCCGGAATATCGCGCTTTCGATTTCTGGCTTGGCGTTTGGGACGTCGCCACGCCGAAAGGGGCGACAGCGGGCGTTAATGAAATTACAGCGGAAGAAAATGGCTGCCTAATTGTTGAACGCTGGCGCGGCGCCGGCGGCTCAACGGGCCAAAGCTACAACTACATCGATCCGTCAACCAATGAATGGCGCCAGATCTGGGTTTCGAACGCTTTCACGATTGACTATGCGGGCGGCCTTGACGAGGCCGGCGCCATGGTCCTTGAAGGAAAAATCGCCTATCGCGCCAATGGTCAGACCGCGCCTTTCCGGGGCAAATGGGTTTTGCGCGATGACGGCGCGGTTGAGCAGAGCTTTCACCAGTTCAATCCCGAGACGGAAGAATGGACGCCGTGGTTTACGGGCATCTACACGAAGCGCACGGCGCCTGGCGAGTGAGTTATTTTTCGCCCGTGAGGAACCAGGTCTTAACGCGGCCCTGCCCCTTCAGATCGACCTCGCCGCGCGGCGCCAACAAGAACATATCTTGCAGCGCCGCGTGCGCCGCTTCATTCACCTGAATGCGGTCCGCGACCCCGTGCGATTCAAGCCGGCTCGCCATATTGACCGTATCGCCCCACAGATCGTAGCTGAATTTGCGCTCGCCGATGACGCCGGCGATGGCGGGCCCTTTCGCCAGCCCGATACGCACCGCCAGCGGCGCGCCTTCGGGGGTCTTGATCTGCTGGACAACCGGGACCATCGCCAACGCCATGCGCGCGACGCTCGCGGTGTGGTCTCTGGCCGGCGCCGGCAGCCCGCCTGCAACCATGTAGGCGTCGCCGATTGTCTTGATTTTCTCAAGCCCGTATTGATCCGCTAACGCATCAAATTTCCTGAAGACGTCGTCAAGCAACGCAACAAGCGCATCAGGCGCCATCTTTCGCGCGAGCGGCGTGAAACCCACAATATCGGCAAACAGCACCGTGACATCGTCAAATCGGTCGGCGATGGCGGCTGTCTCGGTCTTCAGCCGCGCGGCGATGGGCGCAGGAAGGATATTGAGGATCAGTCTTTCCGAGCGCGCCTGTTCGAGCGCCAGACCTTTTTCCGCATCATTGACGGCGACGCGCTGCGCCATGCCGATCATCCAGACGATGAAAAACGAGCCAAGGGTCACATAGCTGTCAATCCGGTTCAGGATGAGTGCGCGATTTTCCGGATCAAGAGCAAATCCGGTTCGGCGCAGCCACAGCGCAACGACCAGCGTCACGCCGACAAAAATCAGGCTGGCGATCATCGACGTGCTGTCCGCGCGAGGAAACAAGGCGGTTGTCAGCATGGCGAGCACCATGAAGAAAAGCGGCGTCGGCGCCGCGCGCCCGTAATAAAGCGCCAGCACCAGACAGAAGACCGCCGACCAGCCGACAAACCACAAACGCGCAAGCCGCCGCCGGCCCACAGCATTCAAAAAGAGCGGCGCCAGGAACGGCGCGACAACCGCAATCCGAATTGCAAGCAACGTCCAGTCGCGGCGGTTCCAGTCGCCCCAGTCGACCAGCAACTGCGCCTCAAAATAGATAAACAACAAGGACGAGACCGCCGCGGTCAGCGCCGCTATATTGCCGAACCGCACATGTTTGGCCTCGCCGCCCGCCATACCGGGCTCAACGCCGAGCGCCGCGACGCGCGCGAGCAGGTTTTCGATCGATTTCACTGGACGAAACGCCATGGCGGCAAAGTTTCTCCCGCTTCATTCCCTGGCATGGAGGCCGAACCCCGCACGGAAAGCTGGCCTCAGGGCCGCGAACCGTGCTTGATACTCGCTGAAACAGCGCGCAAACGCCACCGAACCCTTCAGGACACATCGCCGATGGGCTTGATGCTCCTCATCATCGCAACTTGCCTCCTTTGCGGGGTGGCGGCTGTGTTTGCGGTCCGCAATCCGACAATCGCGCCGCAGCTGGCTGATACGCTTGCGCAGGCGCACAAGCCGGACCTTAAAAGCTTTTCCCCCCGCCGCACGCTGTTCCTGATTGGACCGCACGCCAATCATGCCGCCTGCCGGATGCAGCGCCGCTTGCTGAAACCGGCGCTGGCCGCCCTGATCCGCGACGAGGTGTCGGTCGTCGAAGTCTATGGGGCCACGACGCCGCGCAAAAACGGCGAGCTCATGAAGTGGCTCGATCCGGCGCTGTTGCGCCATGCGCTCGACGCCGGCGAGGGTTTTTTCGTGATTTATGTCGACGCTGCGGGAAAGACCGTGTTTCGGAAAGAAGCGCCAATGGTCGGCGCCGACATTCTGGCGCTCGCCGGCATTGAAGGGCTGAGCGACCGACGGATTTCCGACCGTCGTTCGCGGGGGCCGATTTACCGTGAGGCGCGCCCGCGCGCCGAAAGCGACACTGACGGCGGCCGGGACCAAAGCGCGCGCGGCGCCAAGCAATCAAAAGCGGTCTTGAGCAAATTGCGCTCGACCTGAAGCGCAATCCGGATTTGCGCCCTAGGGCCCGGTTTTGAGCGGTCGGCCAATCGAATGATACCGAAAACCGGCTTCCGCCATTTTCGCGGGATCGTAAATATTCCGTAGGTCAATCATGATCGGCGCCTCAAGCTCTGACTTCATACGCTCAAAATCAAGCGCGCGAAACGCGTCCCACTCGGTCACGATCGCAACCGCCGCCGCGCCGTTCATGGCGTCATAGGCGTCTTCGCAAAAGACGGTTCCCTCAAGCAGGCGGCGCGCTTCTTCCGTGCCCTCAGGATCGTAGGCGCGCACCGCGGCGCCGGCCGCCTGCAATGCGGGGATAATATCAAGCGACGGAGAATCGCGCATATCGTCTGTGTTTGGCTTGAACGTCAGACCAAGAATGGCGATCGTCTTGCCGCTGACGGACCCGCCGCAGGCGGCGATGATCCGGTCGGCCATCTGTTTCTTGCGCCGGTCGTTGATCTCCACCACCGCTTCGACAATTTTGGTCGGCGCGCCTTCGCTTTGCGCCGTACGGACAAGCGCGAGCGTGTCTTTCGGAAAACAAGAGCCGCCATAGCCCGGGCCGGCGTGGAGAAATTTCTTGCCGATGCGTCCGTCAAGGCCGATGCCGGTCGCGACTTCCTGAACATTGGCGCCGACTTTTTCGCAAAGGTCAGCCATTTCGTTGATGAAGGTGATCTTGGTGGCGAGAAAGGCGTTAGCCGCGTATTTGATCAGTTCCGATGTTGTCCGGTTTGTAAAAACAATCGGCGTCTCGTTGAGATAAAGGGGTCTGTATAATTCGCGCATCACGTCTTGCGCGCGCTCATCTTCCGCGCCGACGACAACCCGGTCCGGCCGCTTGAAGTCTTCGATTGCAGCGCCTTCGCGGAGGAACTCCGGATTGGAAACGACGGAAAATTCAGCTTGCGGATTGCTGCGCTTCAAAATCGCTTCGACTTCGGCGCCCGTGCCCACCGGCACCGTCGATTTCGTGACGACAACCGTATAGCCGTTGCTGGCGCGCGCGATTTCCTCTGCCGCCGCATAAACATAGGTAAGGTCGGCAAAACCGTCGCCGCGCCGCGAGGGCGTGCCGACGGCGATGAAGACCGCATCCGCGTTCGGTACCGCTTCTTCAAGATCGGTGGTGAAGGAAAGTCGGCCCGCAGCCACGTTCTTCGCGACGAGATCGTCAAGACCGGGCTCGAAAATCGGAATTTCGCCCTGTTCCAGTTTTTCGATTTTGCCGGCGTCCTTGTCGACGCAGATAACGTCATGACCGAAATCGGCAAAGCAGGCCCCTGAAACAAGCCCGACATATCCGGTGCCAATCATCGCTACGCGCATCGCAAACCTCTCGTATCGCGGCGCGATTGTACGATGGTGTGTACGAGGGCGCGGCCGCTAATAAGCGTTCTTGGGAAACAGGACCGCTTTGACGGTCAAAACAAGGATCTTGCAATCGAACCAAAGCGACCAATTGTCAACATATTCGAGGTCGTAACGCACGCGTTCGGCCATCATTTCATTCTCAGACGTCTCGCCGCGACAGCCGTTCACCTGCGCCCAGCCGGTGATCCCGGGCTTGACTTTGTGGCGGCCCGAATAGTTCTCCACGGTCTGCGCATATTGGTGATTGTGCGCCAGGGCGTGGGGGCGCGGTCCGACAAGCGACATGTCGCCGGCGACGACATTCAAAAGCTGGGGCAGCTCATCGAGGCTATAGCGGCGCAGAATTTTCCCAAGCGGCGTGATGCGGACATCGTCAAGCGTCGCCTGGCGGATTTCGTCGCCGTCCTCGGCGACCGTCATGGTGCGGAATTTATAGATATTGAACACCGAATGATTAAAGCCGTGCCGCTTTTGCGAAAACAGGATCGGTCCCTTGCCCTGTAATTTGATACCGAGGGCGATCAGCGCCATGATCGGGCTCGCGAGAATTAACAAGATCAGCCCGCCGACGCGGTCTTCGAGGATTTTTAAGATGCCGCCCCAGCCTTCGAGCGGCCGCCGGTAAAGGCTCAACATCGGCGCGCCGCCAATGCGCACGATCTCGCCGCCTTTGTGCTCCAGCCATTGAAGACTTGAACAAATCGAAATCGAGACCGGCAGGATGGAAAGCCGCGTCACAAGCGCGTGGAGTTCTTCTTGCGTGGCGCCGGGTTTGGCGATGACGACGTCGTCAATATCGCCGCGTCGCGCATCGGCGGCGAGTTGCGCAAGGTCGCCGGTCAGATCGAAGGCGTTCTCATAAACCGTGGGCTGCGTGCCCAATCGATAAACGCCCACAAGGTCGATCGCCTTGCCGGATTTTTTGATGATATCGGCGAATGCGGCCGCCGACTCCGTCGCGCCGACAACCGCGATGCGGCGCGCAAAGACGCCGCCTTCGGCAACGAGGCGTTGCAGCGCAGCCCCGGCGGCGACGCGGATCGCAAACAGCAACGCCATGCTCGCGCCGGCCCAGGTAAATAGCCAGGCCCGCGAGAAATCCGCTGTGATTTTCAATGAAAACGCGAAAGCGAGCAGCCCAAGCAACACGAGCGACCAGCGCGCGAAAATCCCGGACATATATTTCGCCGGCGTCATCAGCTGGTCGAAATCATAAAAGCCGTCGCGACGCAAAAGCGCCGTCAACAGCGTTGCGCCCATGATCCCGGCTGCGGCGTAGATCTGGAAATCATAGGCCGTGAACAAAACATAGGTGTGATAAATGTAGGAGAGCACCGCGGCCGCGAGCGCCACCACCGCAAAATCTGCAAACTGAATGAGATCGCCAAAGACGGTGCGGGTGATGTAAGCGCGCTGGTTAACCGGCTGGCCCGCCAGTTCCGTAACTTCGCTGACATCAGCGTTCGACATGACCACTCTCACCCTTCTCGCGGCTATTCACCAAGCTATTCTGCACAGCGCAAGCAAATTTTCCGTAAGCGTATCCTTAACGGATGATCTTAACAGGAATATTGCAGCGCAACACGCGTTATGCAATCCCGCGACCATATCGCCGACGCCGCGTTGGAGGGCTTCGGACTTGTTTCGGCGCGAAGTTTGCGCATTTTACCGACCGAGGGGGATCAGCGCGCCCGGGATTGTGCGGCGCGCGACAGCGGTGGTTCATGG
The DNA here is from genome assembly GCA_038531315.1 of Pseudomonadota bacterium. Classification (GTDB taxonomy): domain Bacteria; phylum Pseudomonadota; class Alphaproteobacteria; order Caulobacterales; family Parvularculaceae; genus JAJFFW01. The sequence goes on along the minus strand of JBCBBT010000062.1, from coordinate 803 downwards.
CGAAACAGTATTGCGCATTTTTTGTTAGCTGGCGGCACGCCAAGCGCCGCCCGTTCGGCTGGTTCGCCGATGAGGCGTCCTATCGCAGGGCGGCGGCCGAAGCGCTTGAAGCGAAGATCAACGCACTGGCGGAAGAAGGCTGGATTATCGATCAGATTATGCCGGCGAGCGGGCTGACCGCGAAAGACTGCGCCGGCTTTACGATTATCGCCTTTAAGTAGAAACAAGGCCCGACAGCGCGTGGCGAGCGCGCCATGCTTACTCCGCGGCGGCGGGATTGGCGTGGCCGCGACGGACCCAGATGTCCCAGAACTGATTTTGGCTGACCTTTTTGAAATGCGTATAGAGCAACGCCTCGGCGGTCGCGTGGCCGCCGACAGATAAGTCCTCGCCGGCGGTCCCGTCGAGCGCATCGAGGGCGACGCGCGGCGCGACGACAATGGCCGCCGCATGGGCCGCGGCGGCGCCGCTTTCAAAACACCGCCGCGGCGCGGAGATCACGCAGGCGATATCGGCGTTTGCGAGGATCGCCACATCCGCCCCGGTCTGCGACCAGCGTTCGGCCTCGCGCGCGGCGGCCAAAAGAATTGCCGACGGATCGCCGCGCCGGGCGCCGTTAAATCCATCGCCGCCAAATCCATCGCCGCCAAACGCATTGCCGCCAAACCTGTTACCGGCAACGCTCTTGCCTGCCGCGCTGGCGTCAAGGGCGGTGATCGTCAGCGGCGCGGCGGGCGTTACCGGAATAAACGCAAGAGCGCTGAGCGTGTCGCGGGGCGCGCGTTCTGCGAGCTCAGCCTGGC
>JBCBBT010000061.1:0-19023 GCA_038531315.1 Pseudomonadota bacterium | reverse complement strand
CGTTTCCTACACATACACCGACGCGATCAACATCTCATCGCAAACGCCCGCCGGCCTGCAGCCGCGCCACAGGGTGTTCGCCGATATCGCCTATCGCCCGGCGCCGCGGCTCTCGCTCGGCGCAACGCTGATCTATAATGGCGAGGAGGAACTGTTCGGCGCCGTTGTCGATCGCTATGTCGTTCTCAACCTGCTCGCGGCTTATGAGCTGAGCGATACGCTGGAGCTGTTCGCCCGTGTCGAGAATGCTACCGATACGGACTATCAGGACAATCCCGGCTTCGGGACTGCGCCGGCTTCCGTCTTCGGCGGCGTCAGAGCGCGCTTTTAGGGCGGCGGCGATGGGTTGGCGGTCCGCTCTTTTATATGGCGCAGGCCTCGCGGCGGCGTCGGTCTTGCTGGCCGCCTGCGCCGAGCCGCCCGGCAAGCAAGGCGCCGCCCCTGACGCCGGCGCAAGGCGCATCGTCAGCCTCGATTACTGCGCGGACCAATATGTGCTCGCGCTCGCCGACCGAGGCGCAATCGCCGCCCTGTCGCCCCATGCGGAAGAAGATTATGCGCATTTGCGGCGCGAGGCGGCGGGCCTCGCCAAGGTCCGCCCGCGCGCCGAAGACGTTCTCGCCCTGCGGCCCGATCTTGTGGTGCGCACCTATGGGGGCGGGCCGAAAGCGGCGGCGCTTTATGAGGCGGCGGGCGTGCCGGTTCTCCAGATCGGCTATGCAAGCGACCTCGCCGCCGTGCGCACCGTGCTGCGCGACGCCGCCGCAGGGCTCGGCGCCCGGGACCGGGGGGCGGCTCTCATCGCGGAGATGGACGCGCGCCTCGCCGCCATCAACGCGCGGCGCGACAACAAAGACGCACAGCGGCCCGCAAGCGCGCTTTACATCACGCCCGGCGGCGTCACCGCCGGCGCGGGCACGTTGATTGACGAGATGATCGCCGCCGCCGGGTATGACAATTTTTCCGCCGCGCCCGGCTGGCGCGCCCTGCCGCTGGAACAGCTGGCGCGCGATAAACCTGATCTTCTGGCGGCCTCGTTTTTTGCGTCATCAGCCCGCGATCTCGACGCCTGGTCGCCCGCGCGCCATCCCGTCATCCGCTCCCTGATGGAAAAAACGCCAACCGTCGCCCTCACCAGCGCCTCGACAAGTTGCAATGCGTGGTATCTTGTCGGGGCCGTTGAAGCGCTCGCCGCCGGCCCGGACGCGGGGGAGAAATGACGCTTACAGAAGATCGCGCACGCCGGCCAGCCCTGGCCGTTTTTCCCGGCGGGCTCAACGCCTTACTGGCGCTGGCCGGCCTCGCAGTGATTTTTCTCGCCTGCATGATCGGGACAACGCCGATGGCGCCGACGCGGGTGATGGCGACGCTGATGGGGCTCGGCGATCCGGTGGAGACGACGATTGTCTGGCTGATCCGCGCGCCCCGCGCCCTCGCCGCCTTCGCCGTCGGCGCGGCCCTCGGGATGAGCGGCGCGGCGTTGCAGGGCCTGTTGCGCAACCCCCTCGCCGAGCCCGGGGTTCTTGGCGTCTCCGCCGCCGCGGCCCTCGGCGCTTCGCTTTCGCTCTATTACGGCCTTGCTTTTATCTGGCCGCCTTTTCTGGCGCTCGCCGCCATTGCGGGCGCGCTTGCAGCGACGGCGCTTTTGACGCTCGCGGCGATCCGTACACGTTCCGTCGTCACGCTGCTGCTCATCGGCGTCGGTCTGTCGAGCTTCGCCGGCGCCTTGATGGCGCTGTTGATGAACCTCGCGCCAAACCCGTTTTCATTGTCGGACATGGTCAACTGGATGCTCGGCTCCGTCGCCAATCGCAGCTTTGACGATCTCGCCCTCGCCGCGCCGTTCATGGCGGCGGGCGCTGCGATCTTGATGTTCTACCGGCGCGGATTATCGCTGCTGACCCTTGGCGAGGAAGCCGCCGCCGGCGCCGGGCTGGACCTGAAGCGCCAGCGGATCGCCGTTGTTGCGGGCGCCGGGCTCGCCACCGGCGCGAGCGTTGCGCTCGCCGGGGCGATCGGCTTTGTCGGTATTGTCGCGCCGCATCTAGTAAGACCGCTGGTGCGCCACGACCCGGCGCGCAGTCTTGTCCCGTCGGCGCTCCTTGCCGGGATCATTCTTGTCGCCGCCGACATTTTCGTGCGGCTGGCGCCGACCGCCAGCGAATTACGGCTCGGCGTCGTCGCGGCGCTGATCGGCGCGCCGGCTTTTGTCGGTATCGCCATGCAAAGGCGGCTCGGGCCGTGACCGCGCAACGGGAAACCTCTGCGCGCCCCGGCCCGGTTTTATCCGTATCGGGTCTTTCGGTGCGTGCGGGCGGCGCGGCGCTGGTGCGCAATGTTTCCTTCGACCTTGCGCCGGGCCGGCTTGTGTGTCTGCTCGGGCCGAACGGCGCCGGCAAGACAACGCTCCTGCGCGCCGCAATGGGACTTGAAGCGCAATCGAAAGCCTTCGATGTCGCCGGCGCGGCGACGCTTGATGGCGCGCCGATCCGCGATCTGTCACCCGCCGCGCGCGCGCAGCGCCTCGCTTATCTCCCGCAGACAAGACCGCTCGCCTGGCCGACGCCGGTGCGCGACCTCGTGGCGCTGGCGCGGTTCGCCCATGGCGGCCGGCTGGGCGCTTTGGCGCCGGCAGACGCCGCCGCCGTCGAGGCGGCGATGAAAAGCTGCGCGGTCGACCATCTCGCCGAGCGCGCCGCGGACACATTGTCCGGCGGTGAGCATGCGCGCGTCCATATTGCGCGCGCGATCGCGACCGAGGCCCCGCTTTTGATCGCCGATGAGCCCACCGCAGCGCTTGATCCGCGCCACCAGCATCAGATCATGACGCTCATTCGTCAGTATGTCGACAATAAAGGCGGCGGCGCCCTGTGCGTTCTCCACGACATCGACCTCGCAGCCCGCTACGCAGACCGGCTGATCTGGATGAAAGACGGCGCGGTCGTCGCAGACGGAACCCCGCACGAGACTGTCACCCGCGAACGCCTCGCCGCGATTTATGGCGTCGCCGCCACCGTCACCAAGTCTGACGCCGGCGTATCGGTTTTCATTCAAGGCGAACGAACCGCCCGTTGATCACGTCTAAGTCTACTATCGGTGATTTGCAGCGCGGTGTTTGACTTGCGAGTTTTTCACAATGTACTTTTTATGACCAGTAATCATTATTCGGGCTTTAGGGATTATGACTGATCAAAATCTGAATATCGCGCGGCGCGAATTACAAGAGTTCCTGGGCCAGGAATTCCAATCGCGACAGGCAGTATGTGCGTATTCTGAAGAGAAACGATGGGAACGCATCATCGATCCCGAGGATCGCGAGCACGGCGCTCCGACCGGCAAACTGGCATTCGAGGATTTTGAAACGTGGTTTGTGCCTGACGACATCTTTGTACGTGCATCGTGGGCGTCGTTTATTTTGCCGGGAGAAACAGGCGTCCTTGGAACAATGACACTGAATGAGACATGGACGGTCGCCGGCGACGAACGGTTCTGGTTCGATTTGGGCGTCGCATTGTTTGACGCGGACCCGATCGCCAAAATTGAAGAAGCAGACGAAATCTTCTCCTGGAACTGGGCCTTTGACCCTGAACCGAAAGGGTCCAATTTTCGTTCCTTCCGGTTTTTGCCGCTCGGCGATGACGTCACGAAATTCAGCTACATCAGGACGCACAGGACGGCTCCCGCCAAAGACTGACCCCGAAAGAATAACGGCGCAGCGGCGGGCGCGCTAAAAGCTGTTTTCAACCACAACGTCGCCAAGCGTCAGCTGGCCGGGGCGCGGCCACGGGTCTTTCGTCCCTTTACCGACCGCAACCATCGGGCCGATCACGTGATCGTCCGGCAGATTAATCAGCTTCGAGACTTCTTCGAGGTCGAAGCCGATCATCGGACAGCATTGATAGCCCATCGACACCGCCGCCAGCATGAGGGTTTGCATCGCCATGCCGATGGAGCGCTGGGCCTCATCGCGCTGCAACCATTCGCGGCCCTCATGGAACGGCCCCATCCAGTTGACCAGCAAGTCCGCGACCTCATCAGGCGCGTTTTGCCAATAGCGCTCGGGTGATTTTTGCCAGGCCTTCATATCCGCCGTCATCACAAGAAGAAGCGACGCATCGGTCATCTGCGCCTGATCATTGCCGAACTCTTTGCGGATTTTCGCCCGCAGGTCGCTGTCGCGCAAGATCACAAACCGCCAATGCTGGATGTTGAAACTCGTCGGCGCCTTGATGGCCGCTTCAAGAAGTCTCTTTTCTTCCTCCGCCGTAAACCGATGGCTGGCGTCAAATTCCTTGATCGACCGGCGTTTTTCGATGGCGTCAAAGGTGTCCATGCTTACTCCTTACTATCACTTTTCGGTTCGCCGGCGCCGCATGGCGACGAAAGGGACGACCCCCCCTCGCCCGGCGCCGGCCAGATGACTCAGGCGCTTTTGGCGAATAGCTCGCGTCCGATCAGCATACGGCGGATCTCCGATGTGCCGGCGCCGATCTCATAGAGCTTTGCGTCGCGCAGGAGCCGGCCTGTCGGATATTCATTGATGTAGCCATTGCCGCCGAGAAGCTGGATCGCATCGAGGGCGACCTGTGTTGCTTTTTCAGCCGCATACAGAATACACCCCGCCGCGTCCTGGCGGGTCGTCTCGCCCCGGTCGCAGGCTTTCGCGACTTCATAGACATAAGCGCGGCTCGCATTCAGCGTCGTGTACATATCGGCGAGCTTGCCCTGCACCAGTTGAAACTCGCCAATCGATTTGCCGAATTGCTGGCGTTCATGGACATAGGGAATAACGACATCAAGGCACGCCTGCATGATCCCGACCGAGCCGGCGGCGAGCACCGCACGCTCATAGTCGAGCCCCGACATCAAAACGCCGACGCCGCCATTGACCCGGCCAAGCACATTTTCCTCTGGCACGGCGCAGTCTTCAAACACGAGTTCGCAGGTGTCGGACCCGCGCATGCCGAGCTTGTCGAGTTTTTGCGCGGTTGAAAATCCGTCGAACCCCTTCTCGATGATGAAGGCCGTGATCCCGTGCGGGCCTTTTTCCGGATCGGTCTTGGCGTAGACGACGAGCGTGTCGGCGCCGGGCCCGTTGGTGATCCACATCTTGCTGCCGTTAAGGACGTAGTGATCGCCTTTTTTCTCCGCGCGCAGCCGCATCGAGACAACGTCAGAGCCGGACCCCGGCTCGGACATGGCGAGCGCGCCCAGATGTTCGCCGGTGATCAGCTTGGGCAGATATTTTTCTTTTTGCGCCTCATTGCCGTTGAGATTGAGCTGGTTGACGCAAAGGTTGGAATGGGCGCCGTAGGAAAGACCCACCGCGCCGGAGCCGCGCGAGATTTCCTCCATCACGACGCTATGGGCGAGATAGCCGAGCCCCGCTCCGCCATAGTCTTCATCAGCGGTGACGCCGAGGACGCCAAGCTCGCCCAGCTCCGGCCAGAGCGCGCGCGGGAATTCATTGGACGCGTCAATCTCGGCGGCCATCGGCGCCAAGCGGTCGGCGACCCAGCGCGCGACCACCTCGCGCATCTCCTCGATCATCGGATCGACGTCGAATTTCATGAACAGGCCCTGATTTGACAGCATGGCGTTTCCTCACTCCTGGCGCCGCCCGATCGGCTGGCGCCGTCAGCGGTCGCCACCGCGTAGCACAGATTTTGGTTGTCCCGAAAGCGGCGGGTCTGATAGCACGGCCTTTAAAAACGAAAGGCGGCGGCGTCCATGGGCCCTATTGTCTCAAAAATCGACACGCGTTCGGAAGGCTTTCAGGCGAACGCGGACGCGATGCGCGCGCTTGTCGATGAGTTGCGCGCGAATGCGGCGACGGTCGCCGAGGGCGGCGGTGCGCGCTACGCCGAGCGCCACAAAAAACGCGGCAAGCTCCTCGCGCGCGAACGCATCGACCGGCTGATCGACGCGGGCGCGCCGTTTCTTGAAATCGGACAATTCGCGGCCTGGGAGATGTATTCAGGCGACGTCGCCGCCGCCGGCGTCGTCGCGGGGATCGGGCGCGTCTGCGGGACCGAATGCGTGATCGTCGCCAATGATCCGACCGTGAAGGGCGGCACTTATCACCCGATGACGGTGAAGAAACACTTGCGCGCCCAGGAGATCGCCCAGGAAAACCGCCTGCCCTGCATCTATCTTGTCGAATCGGGCGGCGCTTTCCTGCCGATGCAGGATGAGGTTTTTCCCGATAAAGACGATTTCGGCCGGATATTCTTTAATCAGGCGACAATGTCGTCGATGGGCATCCCGCAGATCGCGGTTGTCCACGGCAGTTGCACCGCTGGCGGCGCTTATGTGCCGGCGATGTCGGACGAGGCGATCATTGTCAGAAATCAGGGTACGATCTTTCTTGGCGGACCGCCGCTTGTGAAGGCGGCGACCGGCGAAGTCGTCACCGCCGAAGAACTTGGCGGCGGGGACGTGCACACGCGCGAGTCGGGCGTCGCCGACCACCTTGCGGAAAATGACGACCACGCGCTCGGGCTCGCCCGCAAAATCGTCTCACGGCTCAACTGGATCAAACAGGGTGAGATCGTGATGGCCGCGCCGGAGCCGCCGCTCTATGCGGCCGAAGAGCTATACGGCGTCGTTGAGACCGATGCGCGCAAGCCCTATGACGCCCGCGAGATCATCGCGCGCCTCGTCGACGGGTCGCAATTCGACGAATTCAAGCCGCTTTACGGATCGACGCTCGTGACGGGGTTTGCGCATCTCAGCGGCTATCCCGTCGGCATTCTCGCCAATAACGGCATTTTGTTTTCCGAAAGCGCCCAGAAAGGCGCCCACTTCATCGAGCTTTGCGCCCAGCGGCGCGTTCCGTTAATCTTTCTACAGAACATTACCGGCTTTATGGTCGGCAAATCCGCTGAAGCCGGCGGCATCGCCAAAGACGGCGCCAAGCTCGTCACCGCGGTTTCCACAGCAAAAGTGCCGAAATTCACCGTCGTCGTCGGCGGCTCTTACGGCGCCGGCAATTACGGCATGTGCGGACGCGCTTACGGGCCGCGCTTCATGTTCATGTGGCCGAATGCGCGCATTTCGGTGATGGGCGGCGAACAGGCCGCAAGCGTCCTCGCGACGGTCCGCCGCGACGGCCTTGAAGCCAAAGGCGAGTCATGGCCGGCGGCGGAAGAAGAAACATTCAAGAACGCCATCAAAGCCGACTATGAAGCGCAGGGCTCGCCCTATTACTCCTCTGCGCGCCTTTGGGACGACGGCATCATCGACCCCGCGCAAACACGCGATATCCTGACCTTGTGCCTTTCCGCCAGCCTCAACGCGCCGGTGGAGCCGACCCGCTTCGGCGTCTTCCGGATGTAGCGCGCAGGGGTTTTTTAGAGTTCTTTATACAAACGATCTCGAATTTGATTTGAGGCTTAAGGCTCGGCCGCAAAACAAACCCCGTCCTGCCCGCGCAGGCGGGCATCCAGTTCGCAAAAGATGACGCGCGAAGCGCGGCGCTTTGCCCAGACTGGACCCCCGCCTTCGCGGGGGATGCGGAGTTTGACGAGCGCCTAGTCGTGGCGCGGACCCCAGCGGTAGACGAATGTCAGGAAGAACAGGCCGAGATAGATGAGCGATGCGAACCCAAACCCGGCGAGGACGCCCAGTTCATAGATCCTGCCCCCGCCCGGTCCAAAGATGCCGGCAATATCAAGAAGCGGCTGGGCCACTGTCACGCGCTCGGGAAGGCTTTCCATCGTATCGATCAGCGCCCGCGTCATCTGTTCAATGCCGATCATCGCAAAGCCGAGATAGAGAAAAATCCAGGACAGAACGAAAAACCCAAAAAGCTTGAGGAGAAATCCTGACCGGCCAAGAAAGTAAAACAGCCCGGCGAGATACGCAGAAACCACGCCGAAGAGCATCGACACAATCGTGAACGTATTATCAAGTGCGCCTTGAACAAGCGTAATAATCTCAGCTTCCGTCATGCCCCACCTCGCCCCGGTTGCCTTTCTCTAACGGCGTAGAGTAACGCGTCGTCAGATTTTGTCCATGAGGGTTTAGCGCCGCGGCAGCGTCGGGACAGCGAAGACATCGGGACAGCGAAGACAATTGTCGCGTTGACGGCGTCAGGCGCGTTCCTCACCTGTCGGAGCATGTCCGCTCTACTCAACATGCGAATTCTAACAAGCCACTCCCTATACCGATTATCCAGAATTTGATCAGATAGCATGAAGGCCCGGGCGCAATACAAAACCCGTCTTGCCTGTGCAGGCGGGCGTCCAGTTCGTAAAAGATGGCGCGCGATGCGCGGGCTTTGCCCAGACTGGGCCCCCGCCTTCGCGGGGGATGCGGAGAAAAAAAGACTGGACCCCCGCCTTCGCGGGGGACACGGAGAAGAAAAGACTGAGCCCTCGCCTGCGCGGGGGAAACGGATGACCGCCGATGTCTTCAAAACCGTTCTGAATGACGGGAAAACGTTGCGGTTTGCGGCGCTTGCGCGATCGGTTACAACAGCGGCGCGGAGGAAGTCATGAACGAACAGACATTGAGGCTGACGATCGACTCGATCGGCATTGCGCGGCTGACGCTCGACCGGCCGGATGTGCGCAACGCCTTCAACGAACAACTGATCGGTGAAATCTGCGACGCCATGGGCCGGCTCAGCACCGACGCCGACGTACGCGCCATCGTTCTGACGGGCGCGGGGAAGACCTTTTCCGGCGGCGCCGACCTCAACATGATGCGACGGGCCGCGGGCTATTCAGCGGCGGAAAACAAGGACGACGCCCGCCGCCTCGCGCATATGCTGCGGGCGATCTATGACTGTCCGAAACCGACGATCGCGCGGGTCAACGGCCCGGCCATCGGCGGCGCGGTCGGGATCATCGCGGCGGCCGACATTGCGGTCGCGGGGGAAAGCGCGTTCTTTTCGCTGAGCGAAGTGCGCCTCGGGCTGATCCCGGCGGTGATCTCGCCGTTTGTCGTGCGCGCTATCGGCCCGCGCCAGTCGCGGCGCTATTTCATCACCGGCGAACGCTTCGATGCGGAGCGCGCGCGCGCCCTTGGGCTTGTCCACATGGTGGCGATGGACGCGCAGCTCGACGCCACGGTCGATGGCGTCATCGATGCGCTGTTGAGCGGCGGCCCCAATGCGCAACGCGCCGCCAAGGACCTTGTGCGCCGCGTCGCTTATCGGCCGATTGACGATCACGTCATGGAAGACGTCGCCGGCCTGATCGCGCAGACCCGCGCCGGGCCCGAAGGCAAGGAGGGCGTGTCGGCGTTTCTTGAAAAGCGCAATCCGACCTGGAAGCCCACTTCGGAGTAAGCCCCCGCCCCGCCGCGCAACACACTGCCCGACACACCGCCCGACACACTGCTCAGCCTGCTGATCATATCAACGAGACCGACCCCGCCCATGTTTAACAAAATCCTGATCGCCAATCGCGGCGAAATCGCCGTCCGGATCGCACGCACAGCCCGCCGGCTCGGCGTTGAAACGGTTGCGGTTTATTCCGACGCCGACGCACGCGCGCCCCATGTGAGGGCGTGCGACGAGGCGGTGTTGATCGGCGGCGCCGCGCCGGCTGAGAGCTATCTCGTCGCGGCGCGCATTATCGACGCCGCGCGCGAGACCGGCGCCGACGCAATCCATCCGGGCTACGGGTTTTTGTCGGAGAACGCCGACTTCGCCGAGGCGCTCGACGCGGCGGGGATCGTCTTTATCGGGCCGACCGCCAAGACCATTCGCGCCATGGGCTCAAAGTCAGCGGCGAAGGACCTGATGGAGGCTGCGGGTGTGCCGACGACGCCGGGCTATCAGGGCGCCGATCAATCGCTCGACACGTTCGCGCGCGAGGCGGACCGCATCGGGTATCCGGTCCTGTTGAAAGCGACCGCCGGCGGCGGCGGCAAGGGCATGCGCATCGTGCACGCCCCGGACGCGCTGGCGGAGGCTTTGGCGGCGGCGCAACGCGAAGCGAAATCGGCGTTTGGCGACGACCGCTTCCTGATCGAAAAATATGTCGAACGCGCACGCCATCTTGAGGTGCAGGTGTTCGGCGACGGCGCGGGCAATGTCGTTCACATGTATGAGCGCGACTGTTCGGTGCAGCGGCGCCACCAAAAGATCATCGAAGAAGCGCCCGCCCCTGACCTGCCGGCGCAAACGCGCGCGCAGCTCCTGAAGGCCGGGGTCGACGCGGCGAGGGCAGTCGATTATCGCGGCGCCGGCACAGTTGAGTTCCTTTACGATCCGGCGAGCGCCGACAAGGACGGCGGCGTTTATTTCATGGAGATGAACACGCGGCTTCAGGTCGAACATCCGGTGTCGGAAGAAATTACCGGGTTTGATTTCGTCGAATGGCAATTGCGGATCGCCGCCGGCGAAGGGTTGCCGTGCGCGCAGGAAGATATCCGCGAATGCGGTCACGCTTTTGAAGCGCGCCTTTATGCGGAAAATCCCGCGCAGAACTTCGCGCCGTCGATCGGCCGGATCACCCGGCTCGCCCTGCCCGAGGGGGCGCGCATCGATTCCGGCGTTGAAGAAGGCCAGGAGATCACGCCCTATTACGACCCGATGATCGCAAAGATCATCACCCATGGCGGCGACCGGGCGGCGGCGCTCGGCGCCATGCGCGCCGCCCTGCGCGAGACGCGCGCGGCGGGCCTGGAAACCAATGCGGCGTTTCTTGCGCGCCTTGCCGGCGACGCCGACTTTCGGCGCGGCGCCATATCAACGCGCTATATCGACGAACACCGCGATACGCTGTTCCATGCGCCGGCGCTCGACGCCGCGCCGATGGCCGCGCTGTCGATCTATCTGATCGCGCAAGCCTTGCATGGCGGCCATGACGGCGGCAAGGACGGCGAAAAGGATGGCCATGGGGATGCGGCGCAAGCCGGCTTCCGGCTGAACGCGCCGCGCGCTTGGGTGTTCTGGATTGTCGAGCGCGATGTCGTCTCGATTTTGCGGCTGAGCGAACGAAGCGGCGGCGACGGCGTGCGGGCCTTTGAGGCCTCGATAGAGCCCGACGCCGGGGCCGCGAGCCGGCGCTCAAAAGAGGGCCCGGCGACGCTCGCCCCCCTCTCCTTTTCCTTCACGACGCCAACATCGACGTTTATGGCCGGAACGGCGGACGCTGCGCGCGACATCCGCATCGCCGTCGACGGCCGCGCGGTAAGCGCGCATGTTGCAGCGCATACGGACGATACAGTGCGCGTCTGGATTGGCGCCGAACACTGGACTATCGCGCGCGCCGATCCGCTGGACGATGCGGCGGTCGGTGGGGCCGCCGAAGGCAGCCTCACCGCGCCAATGCCCGGGGTCGTAACGCTTTTGAAGGCGGCGCCCGGCGACAGCATCGAAGCTGGCGGGGCTATCATCGTTATGGAGGCGATGAAAATGGAACACACAGTCTCAGCGCCCCATGCGGGCGTCATCAAGGCGTTCCGTTTTCAACCCGGCGATCAGGTGAAGGAAGGCGACCTGTTGGTGGAGTTTGACAGCGCCGAGGGCTGAGAGGCCGCAGCGCGCGTCGCCATGCCGGTCTGAACCGGGCCCTCAGGTGGCGATATATTCCTTCAGCGCAGCGGCTTCTTCTTCCGTCTCCTGAATTTTGCGCTTGACGACATCGCCGATGGAGACAAGGCCGACAAGCGCGCCGTCCCTGACCACCGGCATGTGGCGGATGCGCTTTTCTGTCATCTCGGTCATCACGTCGTTCACCGTCGCCTCAAGCGAACAGGTGAAAGGGTTCGCCGTCATGCACGTCTCGACCTTGTCGTTCAACGCAGAAACGCCCCGCGTGCGAATGGCGCGCACGACGTCGCGCTCGGACAAAATCCCGGCGACGCGCCCGTTTTCGTCCTTCGCGATGACAGCGCCGACATTCTTCTCACCCAGAAGATCAACGGCCTCGGCGACCGTCGATGTCGGCGAGACGCAGTAAACGTCAGAGCCTTTGACGGTCAGAATATGTTCGACTTTCATTGCGGCCTCCTTCTTGACGGAGCAGGCGTCACAATTGGCGAGGGTCTCCATCAGCGCCGACAGGCCCTCGCTCGTTGCAGCTGCACTGCACGCATCGCCTGTCACTAGACCCTGGGAGTGTGCGCTATCGCGCCTTTGCATGCAAGTTGCCGGACCGGTCTTCGCGCCTGCACAAATCACCTGCACAAATGTTGTGCACAAATCAAATCCACGCCGGGCGCTGTTGTCGGGTGACCGGCCTGCGCGTGCCGCCGGTGCGCTAGCGGCGGGCGAGCCAGTCAAAAAACGGAAACACAATAAGCCCGAAGAGATAGCCGCCCACATGGGCCTCCCATGCGATCGACGTCGCCTGACCGACGCCGAGCCCCGCATAAGCCATGGCGATATTCACCACAATGATGATCGCCGACCAGATCAAGACGTTGCGGTCAAAAAGCGGCGTGAGCCCGGTTGAGCCCTGCGTGAAATAGGCCGGACGCTGAAACGCAAAGCGAATAAGACCGCCGAGCAATCCCGAGACCCCGCCCGAGGCGCCGACGAGGATGACCATCGCCTTGGTGTTCAGCGCGATATAAAAGAGCGCGCCGGCGGCGCCGGTGACGGCGAAAAAACTGACAAACAAAAACGCCGGCCAGATCCCGGAATGGCTGTTCGTTGCGCCAAGACGGCGCGCGACCGGCGCGCCGAACGCCAACAGCCACAGCGCGTTGAAAAACAGGTGCATGACGTTGGCGTGCAACGCCATATGGGAAAACAGCGGCAGGATCATCCCGAAGACGCCGCCATTGTCTTTTGGGCCCGCGAGGAACAAGAGCGGCTTGACCGCGCCCCAGCGCTCGACCTGATTTTCAAGCCGCACCGGCAGCATCCAGACGACTAGCGCCGCGACCACCAGAAAGCCGATCGTCCAGATGACAACGCCGGGCGCATTGAAAATCGGCGCCGCATTGAGCCCGCCGGGACCGCGCCCGCCGCCGCCTCGCGCCCGCGGATTTTGCGACCAGGGGCCCTCGATGGGTTCGTTTGAATTCGTCATATAGCGGCGATCCTAATGCAAAAAAGTGAGCCGAAGCTGAACGCCCGGCATGGCAAAACGCCCCAATGCGGGAAGATGTTCGCTTTCCGACCCCAAATGGCAAGCCTTTGTTCACCTTAACCGCGTAACCTCGCCGGAAATAAGACTTAAGCGGCGAAATCCTATGACAGCGAACACCGGCGCAACCCGGCCGAACGCCTCTCCAGCCCGCAAGGCCCCGCCGTCTCAGCGCGACGACCACGCTGAGCGGCGCCTGCACGCGCGCACGGACATTAAAATCCGCGCGCGTTATCTGACGGCGCCCGGCGAGGAGCACGCTTGTCTGGTGGCCAATATTTCTGCCGGCGGGGCCCTGTTGCGGGCGAAAACGCCGCCGGGCGTTGGGGAAAAAGTCGTTGTTTATATCGACGATGTCGGCCGTTTCGAAGGGCGCGTCGTTCGTTCCGGCGCGCATACCTTCGCCGTCGATTATCGCTCGCGCCGCTCAAAATCGAAGCGCACCGCCGACGCCCTCATCGAGGCAATCAACACCACGGGCCGGCGCTTTGACCGCCGCTCCGCGCCGCGCATCAAAACCGAATCAGACGCGACGCTCGTCCTGCCGGACGGGCAGTCTTTGCCCTGCTCGATCAAGGATATCTCGCTGACCGGCGCGTCCATCGACGTCGAGCCGCAGCCGCCGCTCGGCACGCCCGTCAAGCTCGGCAAGATGATGGCGAAGATTGTCCGCCGCCATGACCGCGGCGTCGGCGTCGTTTTCACCGGCCCTGCGAGCAGCGGCATGGAAGAAGTGTTTACCAAAACCGGCGCGGGAGAAGCCGGCAAACAGGCGGCAGGCGGGGAGCGCGGCGCCAAAGTTGCAACCCGATTTGGTCGAAACATTAATTCGGCGTAATGGAGCACGAGACTTCAACAATGTTGGCCGCTGACAACTGGTGCATCAAAGTAAACGACAAGGTTTACGGGCCCTACTCCTCAAAACAACTCCGCAAGTTCGCCCATGAGGGTCGGCTCGCGGGCTGGTCGCTGATTTCACCTGCGGGCGGGCGCTCCTGGCGCCGCGCGCAGGACGTCTCGGCTTTTTCCAGTTTCTTCGGCGGCGACGCCAAACCGAGCGCCGCGGCCTCAAAAGCCGCCACCGCCGCGCGCCCGAATTTCGGCCGCCGCGATATCGAAGACGAAGCCGGCTCCAAGACCGCCGCGCGGCCCGACGCCAAATCGAAGTCGATGCCGACGGTCGCCAACTTCATCATCATTTTTGACGTGGTGAGCGCCGCCGCCTCGCGCGCCGAAGCGGCGATCCTGTCGTTGGGGCCGGGCTTCCGGATCGCCGACAATGTCTGGACCATCGCCTGCGAGCTGACCGTTATCGGCGTGCGCAATGCGATCGCGCCCTATTTGCAGCCGCATGAATCAATCTTTGTGGTCGACGCAACGAATGGCCGGACAGCCTGGCAGAATTTCACGCCGGAGCTGCACGCAAAACTCTCCGCCCGCCTCGCGCTGACCAAACGCGCCAGCTAAGCCGCGCACGCGCCACGCCAATTGGCGCACGGTGCGCCCCCTCGCCAGCGGGCGCCAACGCGGGTATGATCAATGCAACGAGTGATTCGCGTTTGATCTCAGGCGGCTGAATGTACGCTGTTAAAACGTTTAGTACGGACGAAAAAGCCAGATATCCCTATCTGCCGCTCACCGTCGGTCTTCCCACTTTTTTCACTTATTTTTCGCATCATCCTGAAAGTCTGTTGCTTTCAGAAAGGAGACGATAATGGGAAAACGCGCTTCGCGGCGAAACGCCAAGAGAGTAAGCGATCATTACACGAACTATGAGGCGGACAATGTCAGGCCGCTCTTTGAGGAGAGCCGGTGGTCCCCTGTTGAAAATGAGAAGCGCGACCAGAAATATCGCAAGAACATCCGCCCACAGAACGAAAATCAGCAAGCGTTCATGGACGCGGTCGATACAACCCCCCTCGTCTTCGCCGCCGGCGCCGCCGGCACCGGCAAAACCTATGTCGCTATAGCCAAAGCCGTAGAGGCGCTTGAAGCCGGCAAGGTGCGCCGCATTGTCCTGTCGCGCCCGGCCGTTGAAGCGGGCGAAAGCCTCGGCTATCTGCCGGGCGACATGGAGGAAAAACTCTCCCCCTATCTGCGCCCGCTCTATGACGCCTTGTGCGACCGCTTGTCGTCGAAGCGCTTGAAAGCGCTCACCGCGGAAGGCGTCATCGAAATCGCGCCGATCGCCTTCATGCGCGGGCGCACGCTCAACAACGCCTTTGTGGTGATCGACGAGGCGCAGAACTGCACCTATGGACAGCTGAAAATGCTGCTGACGCGCCTTGGCTGGAATTCAACTATGGTCGTGACCGGCGACCCGGCGCAAAGCGATCTTCTCACCGGCATGTCCGGCCTCGACGACGTCTGCCGGAAACTTGAGGGCCTGTCCTCGGTCGAGATTATCCGCTTTGAAAAGTCAGATGTCGTGCGCCATCCGCTGGTCGCCGAACTCATCGATAATCTTTGATGCTAATAAAGAGCCGGCGCGGTTTTTGGGCGCGGCTGGCCGGCGTCTGACTTTCTGGCGTCAGTGCTTCTTGGCTCTCTTTGAAAAGGGGCTCTTTGATTCCAAAAAAGAGCCGGCGCGGTTTTTGGGCGCGGCTGGCTGGCGTCTGACTTTCTGGCGTCAGTGTTTCTTGGCTCTCTTTGAAAAGGGGCTCTTGGAATCTCGCCGGGGCCTCTGGCGGCCTTGCAGGATCGTGGTATTCTGTGGGTTGGCGAAGAAAATTGGCGGCGAGTTCAAAAGACCATGACAAACGGATACGGCTTCGGGGGCGATGAGGTCAAAGAGGAATCAAGCTGGCGATACCCCATGGGTATCTTTCTGGCGACGCTCATTTTGAGTGCGATTTTTCTTTATTACTATGTCGGCCCGAGCGTCGATGAATTCAGCGGCAATGCGCCGAGCCCTGCGATCTCCGAAGAGCCGGTCGCGTTTACCGTCGCCGGCACCGCCTTCAGCGTACCGACAAATTATACAGTTTTCCCCCGCGACCGGCGCGGCGGCGAACGCGATGACGTTTGGCTCTACGCGCTCTGGCCGACGATGACCGGCTATTCGCCCGCGCGCCGCAACGCTTTTGTCGAGAACGCGCCCGACACTGGCCGCATCGATATCCTGATCAAACGGCGAACGTCGACATTCACCGAACGCGAACGCATTGAATCGCTCTACATTCCCAAAGCCATCGAACGCTCCGGCGAGCGCACGCCCTATCAGCTGGTGAAATATGAGTTTCCAAGCCAGCGCACCGATGCGCCGACCAACGGCTATTCGAACACGGAGTTATTTCTCGGCGAAGCCGACGTGGAAGAATTGATGGCGCTGTTTTGTTTCAAGGAAAGCGACGCCCTTGAAAGCCCCGAATGCTGGCGCGAATACGAGCTGTCGGCGGACATTACCGTCACCTATCGCTTCAAGCGGCCGTATCTGCCGGAGTGGCGCGCCATCGACACGCGCGTGCGCGAATTTGTCAGCGAACTCGCACAGAAAAAAACCGGCGCCTAGGGTTCGGCCTCAAAGGCGGGCGCGAATTGCAAAACCCCGCGGGCCTTTGTGACGCCGAATGGAAGCTGCTGCACGACCTCCGGCGGCGCGCCGCCATAGGCAAGCGCGCCGTCGCTGACAAAGCCGAAACGGCTGTAATAGAGGGGGTTTCCGATCAACGCGCATCCGGCGGCGCCGCGCGCCTTGATTGTGGCGAGCCCCGTGTGAATGAGCCGCGCGCCGACGCCCTCTTTCTGGCGGTCGGGCCGCACCGACACCGGGCCAAGTCCAAACCATCCGTCATGCCGGTCGTCAATCGTCACCGGCGAGAAGGCGACATGCCCGATAATATCGCCAGCATCGACAGCGACCAGCGAAAGCGCCAGATCGCGATCCTCTCTGAGCTGACGAATGATCGACGCTTCCGCGCCATTGCTGAACGGCATCGGCGCAAACGCTGTTTCCGTGATCGCATGGATCGCCGCCTCGTCGCCGCTCTGTTCTGCTCTGATTTCCAAGACGCGTCCTCGTTTCGACGACTTTTGTTGTGACAATTGCTTTGCGGCCCGCGCCTGCGGGCCGGCTAGTGGCTTGACGAGAGCGCCGAGATCGCCGTCATCAAGGGCGCCGCGAGGATGAAGCCGACGAGCGAAAGGCATGAAAGATACAACGCCGCATCGGCGCCGCCGTCCCACAATCCCGACACCGCCGCCATCGCGAACGCCGAGACGCCGAGAATGGCGCCCAGAATATACCGGTAGGCGCCGTCGATCATCGCCTGTTCGGCGGCCTCGTGAGGCTTGCGGCGCGGATCGCGCGCATCGCGCCAGGAAAGCGCAATCTGCCCGAAAAGCGCTGCGCCCGCCGCGATCGCCGCCATCTCCGCAAGCGCTTGCGGGCGCGCCGCGCCGAAAACGCCAATCGCAGCGTCAATCAGCACCATCGCCGCGAAGAGCGCCGCCATCACGAAAAAACCGGTTCGTACAGAAACAAACGTCAGGCCAGCGGCGACGGCGCACAACCCGATCAAGGCCAGCTTGATCAGCGTTGTCGCGCCATAGGCTTCAAACAGCGCAACAATGAGCACAATCGCGAGGATCGCCACAAAGGCGAGCGCGCTTGAGGGCGGCAGAAGTTGACGGATCGGGCGCCACAAGGCGCGGGCGAAGGACTGGCGGCGATTTTCGCCGACCGCAATCGTCTCCGGCACGGGCCGCAATGACAGGCTCGCCGCCGTCACCAGCAACGTCGCCGCAACCGCGACGACAATGCCGCCCGCTGAATAAAAGATCGCGGTCCAGGTCCACGAGAGTTGTTGTGGGCCCGGGAGGATCCCGGCGGAAAAAACCGCGACGGTGACCAGCGCTGCATTCGCCGCCGGCGCCAACGCCTGATGCGCCGCCTGCCCCGCCGCGTTATGTGCGTCAACGCCGCTCGCAAACAGCTTTACAAAATCCGCCGACAGGCTGACCCCGACGAGACAGGCGAGCGCCAGACTGAGACTGGCGATGGCCCCGACCACTTCCATTGAAACCGCGTCCGCCATGGAGATCAGGCCGCCAGCCCCGAACGCGCCGAGGACCGCCGTCACCGGCCCCGCGACCGCGAGCGAAGACGCGTCGCCGAAAAACCGACGCGGCGCGATCATCAAGAGCGTCAGCGCCGACGCCGTATAAAGCGCAGCGGCGCGCAGCGCCGGCGCAGCGTCCTGATAAAGCGTCAGGATTTGTCCGCCTGCGAACAATAAAATGGCGCCAGCCGCGGCGACGACAATCCGCTGCGAGCGCTTTTCCGGGGCGAACACCGCAATCACCGCCGGCAAGGCGAGCGCCACAAGACCGTTCAGCGCAAAGTTCGTCACATGCGGCAGGCCCTCGGCGACCCCTTGCGAGGGGCTGCGCAGGTAACCGATCACCGATAGCGCCGTCAGCCCGAACGCCACGACCACCGAGGTCAGCAGCGGACGGTTTGCCGCCAGCATGCCAAGACCGCCCCCGCCTTCGTTTTCAAGATCGACGTTCAAGCCCGCTTCTCGCTACCGCCATGCGCCCCGCAAAGGCGGCTCAGGATTTCAGTTCCGGCAGGTCAATATCGAGGATCGCCATATTGAACTGATAGGCGAGATCGCCGTCTTCTTCGTCTTTGAAGATGACGCCGATGAATTCATCCTCAAGATAGACCTCGACAGAATCATCCTTATTGTCGCGACCGCGCACAGCGATGCCGGGCGAATTGAATTTTTCTCTGAAGTAAGCCTGGAGTTTCAAAATCTCTGACGCGTGCATGGCTCTCGCTCCGTAATTCGCAATTCTCTTCGCATCACTACTGTGTTCGCAGCACGTATCGGTTCGCATCCATTGGCGATCGCGCCCTGCGACGTGCGGCGATCCCGCTGGCCGGCGCGCTGGCCCTGAGCGCGGTAAGTAGGCCTTACTGCGGGAAAATGTCCTGTAGACGATGTTGCGCCTAGGGTCTGTATGG
>JBCBBT010000060.1:0-19392 GCA_038531315.1 Pseudomonadota bacterium | reverse complement strand
GGAATTGGTAGACGCGCTGGCTTCAGGTGCCAGTGGCCGCAAGGCCGTGGAAGTTCGAGTCTTCTCCTGGGCACCAGCGCCGGAAATCCCCGACTTTTCGCCATCCGTTGTCGCAGGCGCACCACATGTGTAGGCGGCTGTTTTATCTTCGCGAATAGACGTCGATCGAAAGGCGTTTCCTACGATTTGTAGGAAACTTATCCCCGGGCTCGCGCACCGCTTTATAGTGGGCAAATGGCATGTGCAGAAATATTTTCGGGCGATTTGGCGTGCGGCTTCGGCGGCGTTCGCGGCGGGCGTTCGTTCTCTTTATATGGCGCCGCGATCCTTCAACGATGCGATCGCGCCGGGGTCAACGCCCCAGTCTTCGAAAACGGTGTCGTTATCCGCGCCGACGGCCGGCGAGGGCGGCCCGATTTCGCAGGCTGTGCGGCTGAACCGGGGCGCAGCGTTCGGTTGCCGGACGCCGTCGCGCTCGATCAGGGTTTCGCGCGCGCGATTGTGGGGGTGCCCGGCGGCCTCGGCCATGGTCAGCACCGGCGCAAAGCAGGCGTCGGTCCCTTCGAGAATCTCGCACCATGCGTCGCGCGTTTTTGTGGCGAACACCGCCGCGAGTTTTTGCTTCAGGTCCGGCCAGCCTTGCGGGTTCATCTGCGCGTCATAAGCGCTGTCGGCAAGGCCAAGCTTGTCGCGCAGAAGGGCGTAAAATTGCGGTTCGATAGCGCCGACCGCAACATATTTGCCGTCGGCGGTCTCATAGGTGTCGTAAAAATGCGCGCCGCCGTCGAGAAGATTGGCGCCGCGTTTGTCCGACCACTGCCCAAGCGCCTGGAACATATGAAAGACCGTCATCAGCGAGCTGGCCCCGTCGGTCATCGCCGCATCGACAACCTGGCCCTTTCCGGAGCGCGCCGCCTCGAAAAGCGCCGCAGCAACGCCCAGCGCGAGATAAAGCGCGCCGCCGCCAAAATCACCGACCAGATTGAGCGGCGGCGTCGGCTTGCCGCCGGGCCCGCCGATCGCATGCAATGCGCCGGTGAGCGCGATATAGTTGATGTCGTGCCCGGCCGCGTTCGCCAGCGGGCCGGTCTGTCCCCAACCGGTCATTCGTCCGTAGACCAATTTCGCGTTGTGCTCGAGCGCCGTATCCGGCCCGAGGCCGAGCCGTTCCATAACGCCGGGTCTGAACCCTTCGATGAGCGCGTCGGCTCTTGCGATCAGATGCAGGCAAGCCTCAACGCCTTCGGCGGTCTTGAGATCGACGGCGATAGAGCGCTTGCCCCGGCCGGTAATGTCGGCTTTCGAGCCGGCGGTCGCGGCGCTGAGCCCGCCGCCGGATTTGCGGTCTATACGAATGACATCGGCGCCGAGATCGGCCAACAGCATGCCGCAGAACGGGCCGGGGCCGATACCGGCGAATTCCAGAATACGCACGCCTTTCAGCGGTCCCATGGCTCTGTCTCCAATTTCTGCGGCGGCGCGGCGGCGGGTGTCGGCCGCGTGCGGGCGAGCGCCGGGACACTGTCCTGCACAGTGGATGCGTCCGGCCAAGGCTTTATAGTTCGATGCGTTGAAACTGGACCAGACCCAAACGGAGCAGGCAAGACCATGCAGCAGGCCGATGATTTTTTGAGCGAATCACAAACGCTGTTTACGCTCGCGTCGACCATGGACGAGGCGCAGCTAGCGGGCGCGACTTTGTTCAAGAACTGGACGGTGAACGAGATTTTGCGCCACCTCCATGTCTGGAACACCATGGCGTTCTGGCAAATCGACAATGAAACAAAACTCGCCGATACGCTCACCGCTTTGATGACGGCGATGGGGGCTGGCAAAACCCTGCGCGATTTCGAAGCCGCGTTTACGGACGGGCTCGCCGGAGGCGCGCTTGTCGCCGCCTGGCGCGCGCAGGCGGAGAAGACCGCGACGGCGTTTTCCGATGTCGACCCAAAGCGGCGCGTGAAATGGGCCGGTCCGGATATGAGCGCGCGCTCTTCCATGACGGCGCGCCAGATGGAGACCTGGGCGCACGGACAGGCGATCTTCGATCTGATGGGCGTTGAGCGCGAAGAAACCGACCGTATCAGGAATATCGTTGTGCTCGGCGTCAACACATTTCGCTGGACTTACATGGTCCGCAGTGAAACGCCGCCGGAGACCATGCCGCACCTTGCGCTGACGGCGCCGTCGGGCGCGCTGTGGACGTTCGGCGAGGAAAACGATGAAGAACGGATCGAGGGTCTCGCCAGCGAATTTTGTCAGGTCGTCACCCAAACCCGCAATATCGCCGACACCGCGCTGAACGTCGCCGGCGAGACGGCGCAAGACTGGATGTCGAAAGCGCAATGTTTTGCAGGCGGCGTTGAAACGCCGCCGCCGCCAGGCGCGCGGCGCAGACAAGAACGCATGGCGTAGAGGTACGTGGTTTGAATTGTGCGGCGAGGTTTGAAAAAAAGAAATTTAGCGCCAACGACAAGATGTGTTATGATTGCAGAGTTAATGACGTTGTCGCCTCACGTGGCGACCCGCGTTTGGCGCCGCTTCGTTTCACCGCTTCGTTTCTGGCCGCGCCCCACAAGCGCACATCTAAGAATGCGCTCGAATTCTATAAGTGCGCTTTCGTAATAATCCATCTCCCGGAACACGGAGACCTTGCCGATGAGCATCACCTTTAGTGTCAACGGAACGTCCGTGACGACGGACGCCGACCCGCAAACGCCGCTGCTATGGTTTTTGCGTGATAATTTGCGCCTCACCGGCACGAAATTCGGCTGCGGCGTCGCGCAATGCGGCGCCTGCACGGTGCATCTCGACGGCCAGACGCGCCGGTCATGCGTCACGCCGATCGGACAACTCGATGGACGCGCCGTCACGACAATCGAGGGGGTGAGCGGCGACGCGGCGGAGGCGGTGCAGGCCGCCTGGCGCGAAATCGACGTTCCGCAATGCGGGTATTGCCAGTCCGGACAGGTGATGTCGGCGGTTGCGCTCCTGAATGCGATCGACAAGCCGACGGACGACGACATCGATAACGCCATGATCGGCAATATCTGTCGGTGCGCCACTTATGTGCGTATTCGCCAGGCGATTAAGAACGCCGCCGGCGTGGAGGAGGGATGAGCATGACGAATTCTCCCGCATCGGGCGCAGTTTCGAGGCGCGATTTTCTGGCCGCGTCCTCCGGTCTCATCGTTGCGGCGGTCTTGCCGTTGCGCACGCGCGCACAAGGCGCGCCAAGCGATTTCGAACCGAACGCATTCATTCGTATTGCGCCGGACAATATCGTCACCGTTTTCGTCAAACATATTGAGTTTGGACAGGGCCCGTTCACCGGACTGGCGACGCTTGTCGCCGAAGAGCTTGACGCCGACTGGTCGCAGATGCGCGCCGAAGCGGCGCCGGCCGACGTCAAACTTTACGCCAATGCGCTGTTCGGCGTTCAGGGCACCGGCGGCTCCACGGCTATCGCCAGTTCCTATGAGCCGATGCGCAAAGCGGGCGCCGCCGCGAAAGCCATGCTTGTCGCCGCCGCCGCCGAAGCGTGGGATGCGCCGGTCAATGAGATCGCCGTCACAAAAGGCGTGATCCGCCACGCGGCGAGCGGCCGCGAAGGCCAGTTCGGCGATTTCGCGGAAGCCGCCGCGGCGCAAACGCCGCCCGAAAATCCGGCGCTGAAAACCCGTGATCAGTTTAAATTAATCGGTACGTCGCTGCCGAAACTCGATTCCAGCGCCAAGAGCGACGGCTCAGCGACATTTACGCTCGACGTCTATCGCGACAACATGCTGACCGCCGTCGTCGCGCACCCGGACAAATTCGGCGCCGTCGTCGGCGCGTTTGACGACGCGGCGGCGCGCGCGGTCCCCGGCGTCGTCGACGTCAGGAAAACAGGCCGCGGGATCGCCGTTTACGGCGAAAACACCTTTGCGGCGCTGCGGGGGCGGGCGGCGCTTGACATCACCTGGGATGATAGCGGCGCCGAGACCCGCTCAACAGCCGCGCTTGCGCAGGATTTCATTGCCGCCGTGCAAAAACCTGGGGCCGTCGCGGCGGCGCGCGGCGACATCGACAGCGCCTTTGACGAGAAGACCGTTGGCGACGCGACTATTCTTGAGGCGGAGTATGTCTTTCCGTTTCTCGCCCACGCGCCCATGGAGCCGCTCGACGGGGTTATTGAGCAGCGCGGGGAAGAGGTTGAAGTCTGGATGGGATCTCAAATCCAGACAACCGACCATCAGGTGCTCGCCGGGGTTCTCGGCGTCGAACCGGCGGCGATTACGCTAAATACGATGCTCGCGGGCGGCAGTTTCGGCCGGCGGGCGCAGCCGTCGTCGGAATTCGCCGCTGAACTTGCCGACGTTTTCAAAGCGACCGACCGGTCGCGACCGGTTAAATTTCTCTGGACGCGCGAAGACGATATTCGCGGCGGCTTCTACCGGCCATTGACCGTCCACAAACTAAAGGCCGCGATCACGCCGGGCGGTGAGATCACCGCATGGGACCAGACGATCGCCTCGCAATCGGTCGTGGTCGGATCGCCTTTTGAGGCGATGATCGAAAACGGCATCGACAGCACGATGGTCGAGGGCGCGCGCGATTTTTACTACAAGGCGGCGAATTTGCGTGTGAGCGCGCATATCATGCCGTCGAAGGTGCCGGTCTTGTGGTGGCGCTCGGTGGGCCACACCCACACGGCCTATGCGATCGAGACCTTTATCGATGAGTTGCTCGCCGCTGCGGACAAAGATCCGGTCGAAGGCCGTCTTGCGCTTTTGCAGGACGAACGCGCGCGCGAAGCGGCTGTGTTGAAACGCGTCGCCGACATGATGGACTGGGGCCGGGCCCCGACGCCGGGCGCGCAATTCGGCGTCGCGGTGCACAAGTCCTTCAATACTTATGTTGCGGAGATTGCGGAAGTGGCGAACGAAGGATCGACGCCGCGGGTCCTGAACGTCTGGGCGGCGGTCGATTGCGGCCAGCCGGTCAATCCGAATGTGATCAAGGCGCAAATCGAAGGCGGCGTCGGATACGGCCTCGGCGCGATGATGTTCAACGAGATCACGCTCGGTGAGGGCGGCGCGGTCGAGCAATCAAATTTCCACGATTACCGTTCGATCAGGATCGGTGAAATGCCTAACATTGACGTCGCGGTCATTGATTCAAGCGAAGCGCCGACGGGCGTCGGTGAGCCGGGCGTGCCGCCCGCTGCGCCGGCGGTCGGCAACGCGCTGCGCCGCCTGACTGGGGCGACGCCGCGGCGCCTGCCGCTGATGTCGCCGATGGCCTGACGGAGAGCTCAACACATGCGGATTTTTTCTTTGATACCGCTCGCCGCGCTGTCGGCGCTCCTGGCGGCTTGCGGCGGCGACAATCGCGACGTCGACAATCGCAACGTCGACAGCGCTGATCAATCGCGCCTCAGCGACGCACAAAGCGCTCAGCAAGCGGCGGCGGCGCCCGATGCAGACGGCGCGCGCGAAGTCGCCGGGCTAAAAACAGTCGCGGCCTTCGCCGCCATAGAAGACGATGAGGCGCGTGCGCAAGCGCTGTTTTCGGAAATGTACAAAGTCATCAGCCATCCCCGGTGCATGAATTGTCATCCGCGTGATGATCAGCCGCGTCAGGGCGAGACCATGGCGGCCCATCAGCCGCCCGTCACGCGCGGCGCCGGCGGGGCCGGCGTTCCCGGTCTTGAATGCGCAACCTGTCATAGTGAGGAAAATGTTGCTTATGCCGGGTCGGAGGGCTCTATCCCCGGCCACGCGCCGTGGTTTCTGGCGCCGATATCGATGGGCTGGATCGGGCTTGAGGCTGGAGAAATCTGTGCACAGATTAAAGATCCTGAACGCAATGGCGGACGCGATCTCGCCGCTATTCATGAGCACAACGCCGAAGACGGTCTTGTCGGATGGGGATGGCGTCCCGGCGCGGGCAGAGAGCCAGCGCCCGGTGATCAGGCGACTTTTGGCGCGTTGACCCTGGCGTGGATCGAAGCCGGCGCCCATTGCCCTGTCTGACATTGCCCTGTCTGACATGGTCCCGTCTGATATTGTCCTGTCTGGGGAAATACCGAGGATAATCTGGCGTCGCGGCTAAGCGCGTTTTTCGCATGCGCGCACAAGTCGATCTAGAGAACGGTCGACAACGCCTCCGCGATATAAGCCGCATTGCCGGCATGGACGCCGCAAAGATTGATGCGCCCATTACCGACCATGTATACGCCAAAGTCGGACTGAAGGGTTTCAACAGCGCCCGGCGTCACGGGCAACATGGAAAACATCCCATTCTGGTCTTCGATAAACGATAGCCGATTGCCAAGACCGGCTTTGGAAGCGGCCTGTTTCAGATGCGTCCGGCTTTGTTTTACGGCTGCGGTCATGGATGCGAGCTCTTCGCGCCATAAAGCGGTCAATTCCTCCGACTGCAGAATAGATGAGACCAGCACGCCGCCATGAGCCGGCGGCATCGACCAGCTCTCGCGGGCAATATTCAGGGCGTGAGATTTCACGGCCTCGGCGGATTTGCGATCCTGGCCGACAATGATCAGCGCGCCGGTGCGTTCGCGGTAGAGGCCGAAATTCTTTGAACAGGAATAACTCACGAGAAGTTCGGGCAAGCGCGCCGCCGCGGCGCGAATGAGGTAGGCGTCATGATCAAGGTCTTTTGCAAAGCCGTGATACGCGGTGTCGATAATGAGAAAGAGCCCTTTGTCACGCACGATCTCAAGAACTTCGTCAATTTGATCCTTTGCAAGGTCAGCACCGGTCGGGTTGTGACACGCGCCATGCAGGAGGAGGCTGTCGCCGCGATCAAGGCTTTCAATCGCGGTCAGAAAGTCCTGATACAGAAGGGTCGATGTCGCCGGATCGTAATAGGGCGCCATTTTCAACCTGTTGCCCGATGCGGTCAGCAGCGGCTCATGGTTCGCCCAGGTCGGGGCCCCGATGGCGACTGCGCCGGACGCAAAACGATGGTGCAACTCGCCGATGAGGCGCAAGGCTCCGCATCCTCCGGGGGCCTGCACCGCGGCGCACCGGCCTGCGGCGAGGGCGTCAGTATCGGCGCCGAAGACAAGCTTGAGGAGGGCGTCGCCAAACCCCGGCGCGCCTTCAGGCGCAGTGTAGGCTTTGGTTTGTTCATGTGCGACGAGGCGCCTTTGCGCTTCGGCGACCGCTTTCATGACGGGCGTTGCGCCATCGGCCGTCCTGAACACGCCGACGCCAAGGTCAACTTTTTCGGGGCGCGGATCGTTACGGATTTTTTGCGAAAGCCCAAGGATCGGATCGGGCGGCATCGGTGCGACAGTTTCGAACATCGACAACATTCCAGTGCATCAGGCGTGTCTGAATGCCTTACGCGATCCGTTTCCGCCCGTCGATAGAAGCGCGTTCAGCGGGCCATGTCCGGTCGCGACCCCTTTTAGCCGACTTGTCCGGGGCTCGAGGCTAAAATCCGTTTGGCGAGGAAATCCGGCGCGGCGTTATGCAGTCCCTCGGAAATGAAGGCGGTTTCCGACAGATGCGCGAGCGCGAGATTGGCTGCGTGGACGGCGCACAGCGCGGCGCCGACGCGTTTCGTGGCGTCGAATTTCGTGATGATCGCGCGCCTGACGCCAAACTCGCCGAAGGCGATCGCCCATTCAATGAACTCTTCCGCGTCGCCGCTCGCCGGCAAGACGAGGACGGGTTCGGCGCCGACCGCCTGTTGGAAACTGCGCAGCGCCGCAAAGTCTCCCGGATCGAAAGGGCTGACGCCCGGCGTGTCGAGAATGACGCCGCTGGCGGGCTGGTGCGTTCTGATCACTTGTTCGGCTTCATCCGGCGTTTCAACCACGAAATAGTCAGCGCCCAGCGTTTGTCCGTAGGTTTTGATTTGTTCAATCGCGCCGGCCCGTCCGACGTCAGCGGTCATCATGAAGGCGCCGCCGCCGGCCTCGATGGAAGCCTTGGCGAGTTTGGCGGCGGACGATGTTTTGCCCGCGCCCGTCGGTCCGACGAGCATGATCGGCGCCGGCGATGCGAATGACAGCGGCGCATAAGCGAATGTCTCCGCGAAGGCGACTTCGAGCCGGTGATAGTCATCGTCCATATCCGCCCGGGACGCGGCCGCCACCAGATCGGTGATCAGCGCCTCGCCGAGCCCGTGCGATTTCAGCAGCGAAAACAAAGCGTCCGATTTTTCCGGCGACAGGGCCGCTCCTGCGGCCGGCGCGCTGCGCGAGGACAGGTTCGACTTCAGTTTGGAAAGAGCGTTTTCGGAAAATTTCTGCTCGATCGTCTCATTGAGCCGCGCCCCGGACCCGGGACGCAAAACGCTCCGATCAATCGCGTCGCGTGCGTCAGCCCCATAGGCGGGCCTGTCCGGATTTGCCGCGAACGGCCGGTAGCCGCCGCGGTCAACTGGCGGCGGGCCCGCATCGGGCTTGTCAGACGCCGTCACTTCGACATCGCCGGAGGGCAGATTGCGCATGGAGATAATGATGGTCTTGTCGCCCAGGGCTCGCCGCGCCTTCGCTTTTGCGGCATCGGCGTTTGAGGCGATGAATTTCATCATAAGTCGTCGGATCCGTCAGATCTGGCCGAGATTGGACAACCGCGCGGCCGGGTGGATTTCGCTTTGCGACAACACAGGCGTCTGCGGCCGCACTCGCTCCATAACAGATCGAACAAACGGACGCACGCCCGCGCTGACGACGATCGCTGCGGATTTTCCGCCGATCGCGGCTTCCTCAAGCTTTTTTAATGCTTCGGCCACAAACGTCTGCAACCGGGAGGGGGCAAGCGCCAGCTGGCGTTCTTCTCCACTGCCGACGATGCTCTCGGCGAAGGCCTGCTCCCAGTTATGGGAAAGCGTGACGATCGGGACCGATCCGTCGCCATCCTTGAGCGCGCCGCAAATCTGGCGCGCGAGGCGCATGCGAACATGCTCCGTCAGGGCCCCCGTGGACGTGGTTTGCGGGGCGAGTTCTGCGACCGCTTCGAGGATCGTCGGCAAGTCCCTGATCGAAACCCGCTCTGCGATCAACGATTGCAAGACCCGCTGGATTGCGGCGATCGAAACGACGCTCGGGACAAGATCGGAGACGAGGTTCTTGTGTTTGTCGGGCAGGGCGTCGATCAACTTCCGGGTCTCGGCGTATGACAAAAGCTCCGGCGCCTCGGCCTTGATGATTTCCGTCAGATGCGTGGTCATGACAGTGGCGGCGTCGACAACCGTAAAGCCCTTCAGGTTCGCCGCATCTTTCTGGGTCTCGTCGATCCAGATCGCGTCGAGGCCGAAAGCCGGCTCCTTTGTAATTTCGCCGATCAGGTCGAGCGGCCCGCCGGCCGGGTTCATCGCCATAAAGAAGCCGGGCTTTACGATGCCTCGGCCGACTTCCTGCTCTTTTAGGCGGATGACATATTCGTTGGCGTCAAGCTGCATGTTGTCGAGAATGCGAACGGGCGGCGTGACGAAACCAATTTCCTGCGCGATCGCCCGGCGCACGGCGCGAATCTGATCGGTGAGTTTTGGGCCGCCGTCTTCACTGATCAACGGCAGCAGCCCGTATCCGAGCTCAATGCGCAAATCGTCCATCGCTAACATTTGCGAAGGATCGTCCTCGGACGGGGTCGCTTGCGCTGCGGTTGTTGCGGCCTCCTCGCGCGCAGCTTCCTGTTTGCGTTTGTTAACGGCGAAGGCGCTTGCACCAATCGCAATCGCCAGAAGAATAAACGGCAAAAAGGGCATGCCCGGCAGGATCGCTATGATCACAAGGACGCCCGACACGACGGCGAGCGCTTTTGGATATTCTGCAAACTGTTCCGCAACCGCCTGATCGGCGGAGCCTTCAACGCCGGCTTTTGAGACCAGCAAACCCGCGGCGACTGAAATGATCAGGGCCGGGATCTGACTGACAAGGCCGTCGCCGATGGTCAGCAGGGTGTAGGAAGCGCCGGCGTCGGCAAGGCTCATGCCTGACTGCATGACGCCGATCACGATGCCCCCGATGATATTGATCAGCGTAATCAGAAGCCCGGCGATAGCGTCGCCGCGCACGAATTTCGACGCGCCGTCCATCGCGCCGTAAAAATTCGACTCGTCTTCAAGCTGTTTACGCTTGGCCCGCGCTTCGGTCTCTGTGAGCAGCCCCGATGACAGATCGGCGTCGATGGCGAGCTGTTTGCCTGGCATGGCGTCAAGAGAAAATCGAGCGGCGACTTCCGCAATCCGGCCCGAGCCCCGGGTGATCACCACAAAATTGACAATGACGAGGATCGCAAAGACAATCAGCCCAATGACGTAATTACCCTGCATCACAAAGCCGCCAAAGGCCTCAATGACGCGGCCCGCAGCGTCTGGCCCTTCATGTCCGCGTGACAGAATAAGCCGTGTAGACGCAATGTTCAGCCCAAGGCGGAACATGGTTGCGATCAGCAAGATCGCCGGAAAAGTCGAAAACTCCAGCGCTTTGCGGGTAAATAGCGCCGTCATCAAAACCATGACCGAAAATGTCACAGAACTGGCGAGCAGGAGGTCGAGAAGCCAGCTCGGCGTCGGCAAAACGAGCAAGGCGAGGATCGAAATAATCGCGGCCGCGAATAACACGTCGGACCGCAAAGCGGGCCGAAATGCGCTGAGTGAAAACCGCGACGATGCAGCCGTTTGCGACATGGATATTACGCGCTTTGACGTTCGTGACCCGGCGGCGGCACCGCAACGCCGTCTTCAGAGTATTGTTTGAGTTTGTTGCGCAGTGTTCTGATTGAAATGCCAAGAATATTAGCGGCGTGGGTTCGATTGCCGAAGCAATGATCTAGCGTATTCAGGATCAGCGCTTGTTCAACTTCCGCCACCGTGCGGCCAACCAGCGGCGCGCCCCCGCTGTCGGTCTCGATATCGGTATTGGGTTGCGCCTTCAATGACGATCCGTCCGGGAAGCTGATGACGTCCGGCTCAATCGCATCGCCATTGGCAAGTAGAACGGCGCGGTGGATCGCGTTCTCCAGTGCGCGAACATTGCCGGGCCACGCGGCGCCGGCGACGACGCGCTTCGACGCTTCTGAGAGCGGACGAAACGGCATGCCGTTGAGGCTCGCGAATTTGCGCGTGAAGTGGTCGGCGAGGGCGATGATATCGAGTGGTCTCTCGCGAAGCGGCGGCACCCTCAGATTTACGACATTCAACCGGAACAACAGGTCTTCGCGAAACGAGCCTTCTGCGACGGCTTGTGCAAGATCGCGATTTGACGTCGCAATAATGCGGATATCGACCGCGATCGGTTTTGAGCCGCCGACGCGGTCAATGACACGTTCCTGCAGGGCGCGGAGCAATTTTGCTTGCAGGCGGATATCCATTTCGGAAATCTCATCGAGCAGCAGCGTGCCGCCGTTTGCCTCCTCGAACTTGCCGATACGCCGCGCAACAGCGCCGGTAAAAGCGCCCTTTTCGTGGCCGAACAGTTCGGACTCAAGCAAGTTCTCAGGAATGGCCGCGCAATTGATAGAGATCAGCGGTTTGTCCGCACGGGTTGATTTTGCGTGGACGTGCTTGGCGATCACCTCTTTGCCGACGCCGCTTTCACCGGTGATCAGGATAGAAGCCTGCGACGCCGCCACCTGATCGGCGGTTGCGATAACTTTCTTCATAGCCGGATCGATGGCGATAAGATCGCTCGTGTCATCGCAAACGGCCTCGAGAACGGCCGCGATCAATTCCGCATCCGGTGGGAGGGGGATGAATTCCTGGGCGCCCGCCTTAATGGCGGCGACCGCCGCGTCAGCGTCGCGGTCGACGCCGCATGCCACGACGGGAGTTGCGATCCGCTCCGACTTCAACGCTTCAATAACGCCGGCGATGTCCTCGCGAATATCGACCATCAGAAGGTCCGCGCCCTGACCCTTTCGCAGGGCGTGAAGCGCCGCGCGTCCATTCTCGGAAAATGAGACTTTCGCCCCCCGGTCCATCGCGATTTTCGCGGCGGCGGAAAGCTGGCCTGAAAGGCTACCGACAATCAACAAACGCATGATGCGCGCTCCTTCCAGGTTAGAGATCGTTCTGTTTGACGACTTCTGTCATCGTGACGCCGAGCGAGCCTTCGACCATGACCAATTCGCCCCGCGCCACCAGCCGGTCGTTGACATAAAGATCAATCGGCTCGCCGACTTTCCGATCAAGCTCGATGATGGCGCCGTCGCCGAGCCGCATCAGCGAGCCGACGTCAATTTTTGTTTTCCCGAGGACCGCCGAGATCGTGACCGGCACGTCGTAAACCGACGACTGGATCGCGGGCGCAAGCTTTTCGGCGGCGCGGCCCGGCGCCGTCTTTTCTTCAGGCGCTGTTTCTAAGGGCTCAAATCCGATTTCGTCTTCGGGCGTAATTTTGTGTTCCGCACTCATTTGGAAGTCTCCCTGCGCTCTTTCGGCATGGCGCCGTGCGCTTGTTGTTCGTTGATCAGGGTATCGATCAGGTCGAGATAGGGCGCGAGATCGTGCGCCAGTGAACCGCCGCGCCAGGCGATGCGCGCTTCGCCTGGGCGCATCAATGGGTCAATCCGAATTGAGAAAAAGTCTTCAACGCCTCGGTCTTTGAGCGCCGCTGCAATTTCGTTTGCGAGGGTCGTGCGCATGTCCTTGCTGACAAATAACGTCACGGGTTCGCGGCTGTCTGATCCGTCGAGAACCTGGTCGATCAGGGTTTCAACAGCCGACAAGGCCCCGTCCGCACAAAGCTTTGAACAAACCGATTCGAGAAACAAACGCGTCGTCTCCCGCAGACGCGCCTTTTCGGCGGAGATCTCACCGTCATGGGCTGCAAATCCCGAAGCAACGGTGTCCGCAATCGACGCGAGTTCATCCGCGTAGGCTTGATCAATGGCGTTGCGCGCATCGCGCATGCCAGCCTCATGTCCAGCGCTGTGGGCAGCATCGATATCGTCAGCGGTTAACGCCGGGACATTATCGCTCGCCGGTTCCGCCGGTGCGTCGAGATCGATCAGAAAGAAGGGGGTTGTGCTGGCCGTGGTCATCTTAGTAGACCACTTCTTCTTCGTTGCTTTTCGCGAGGAAGATCTCGCCTTCTTCGGCAAGTCCCTTCGCGATCTCGACGATTTTCGATTGCGCGACATCGATCTCGCGCAAGCGCGTCGGCCCCATGATATCGATGTCGTCACGCAGGATATTCGACGCGCGTTCCGACATGTTGGCGAAGAAATGCTGCCGCACTTCTTCTTGCGCGCCCTTCAGGGCTTTGGCGAGCACCGACTTGTCGACAAAACGCAGCAGCACCTGCATGTCCTGACTGTCGAGGCGCAAGAGGTCCTCAAAGACAAACATCAGCGATTTGATCCGGTCAGCAGCGGCTGGATTCTTGTTTTCCAGCGCTTCAATGAACCGGCGCTCGGTCGCGCGATCGAAATTGTTGAATATCTCGGCGAGCGCCTCGTAGGGGTCGCGATCCTCGCCGCGCGAAAGAGCCGCCATGAATTCTGTTTTGAGGGTTTGTTCAATCTGATCGAGGACTTCGCGCTGAACCGGCCCCAGCGCGAGCATCCGGTTGATGACCTCTTCGCCGAGGAGCGCCGGCAGCGCCGCAATGACCTGCGCTGCATGTTCAGGTTTGATCTGGGAAAGAATGACCGCGACCGTTTGCGGATGTTCGTTTTTCAGATAGCCGGCGAGGACGCGTTCGTTCACATTGGCGAGCTTGTCCCACATGGTTTTACCCGCCGGCCCCTGAATATCCTCCAGGATCGTCGAGACTTTG
Organism: Pseudomonadota bacterium; assembly: GCA_038531315.1. Classification (GTDB taxonomy): domain Bacteria; phylum Pseudomonadota; class Alphaproteobacteria; order Caulobacterales; family Parvularculaceae; genus JAJFFW01. The sequence continues at coordinate 5,648 of JBCBBT010000060.1, read as the reverse complement.
TCCGACGGGAGAATTCCCTCAAGCATCCTGCGCGCCGATGCGACCGATCCCTTGACGGAACCCGTTGATGTCAGGTTCGAGACAAACTGCATCAAAAGCTCTTCGACGACTTCCGAGGTCACGGCGCCAAGCTTTGAAATCGCAAGCGTGACTTCCCGCAACTCGTCTTCATCGAACGACTGCCACAACGGACGGCTCGCTTCGTCGCCAATCGCCATAATCACGACGGCGGCCCGCTCGGCGCCGGTGAGCTGTTCAGCATGGGTGATCGCAGGCGCGGTCATGACGCCTCCCTGATCCAGTTTTTGAGAATTCCCGCTGAGGCGTCGGTGTGGTTTTTCACAACTTCCGAAACCTGTTTCAGGGACGAGGCGTTCACCTGACCTTCAACGCGCGAGAGATCGATCTTCTGTTCAAGGGCGGGTGTTTCTGGCGGCGCGAGGACGCCTTTTGGCGCTTCAGTTTCAACGCTCGCAGGGCGAGTAATCGTCTCGGCGTCTTGTGCGGCCGTCATGATCAGGGGGCGTATGATAAAGAATGCGACGGCAAGCGCGATCAGCGCGAGCGCCGCGACTTCCGCAAGGCGCATCACATCGGCGCTGTTGAGCGCCGGCGCATTCGCGACGGTCGGGGCTGCTGTCGGCGGCGCGCCAGAAGCCACAAAGGACATCTCGACGACCTCCACCCTGTCGCCGCGGGTGCTGTCAAACCCGACGGCTGTGCGCACAAGGGCGGTGAGGCGGGTCAGTTCTTCTTCGGTGCGCGGCGCTTCGAGCGCATTAACCGCAACCGCAACCGAAAGCCTTTCGATCCTGCCGGCCTCGCGGACCTCCTGGCGAACGGTTCTCGTCAGTTCATAGTTCGTTGTCTCTTCAGTCCGCGTGCGCGCCGATGTTGAGGGCGCAGCCTGTAGCGCCGGATCGACGACCGACGCTTCCGGCAACGCATTGCCGACGCTGACGCCGCGCGATGCGGCCGGATCGACATCGTTTGAGCGTTCCTCAACAATCGTCGCGGACAACACTGTCTGGCTGTCAGGATCGATGATCTCTGAGCTTTCAGTGATGCGCCCAAAATCCATGTCGGCGGCGACCTGCACTCTTAGATTTTCCGGGCCGACAATCCGGCCCAGAATTTCTTCGACTGTCCGGCGCAGCCGCGCTTCGGTCGCCGCAACGCGGTCTTCAACGACGCCCATTCCGGCGGCGTCGCTGTCGGCATCCCCGTCGCCGGCGGCCAAGAGATCACCGCTCACATCGAGCACTGTGATGTTGCCGGGCGAGAGTTCTTCGACGGCGGAGGCGGCGAGATTGACGATCGCGCGAACGGAAGCAGGGCGCACGCCGCGCGGCGCATCGACAACAATTGACGCGGAAGCTTCCTTGCGGTCGCGTGCAAACAATTCGCGTTCCGGCAAAACGAGATGAACGCGCGCGCTTCTGACGCCGTCAATCGAGGCGATCGTTCGTGCGAGCTCGCCCTCGAGCGCGCGCAGTCGGTTTATGTTTTGTTGAAAGGTTGTTGCGCCAAAAGCGTCCGTCTGATCGAAAATCTCATAACCGACCGTTCGACCGGCGACGACGCCATCGGCGGCGAGAGCAAGGCGCAGCTTCGCCATATCGTCCCGCGGCGCCAACACGGTGATGCGGCCGCCGCTTTCGCGGATTTGATGATCGACGCCGTCCTGTTGAAGGCGGTCGAGAACGTCCTGCGCCTCGGCGTAATCGAGATCTGCATACAGAATGCCGAGCGATGGCGCGCCAATGCGCGCTATGACGAGGCCCATTGCGAGCGCCGCGCCGATTGTTACGCCAAGAATAATCGCGAGCCGCGCCGGGCCGAAAGACCGCAGGGTCCCCAATAACTCATTCACAACAAACTAGCCCTTACTGGCGACTGCGCCGAAATGGTGCGACGCCTGGTCGGCAAAATTTGCCCGTTTGTCGTTAAAAAGTCGTTTCTATTGCCTCAAACAAAAATTCGCCCGCCGGGCGCGAGCCGGGCGGGCGATGAATTTTCTGGCTGTTGCGGTGTACGCTATCGATATTGCTGGACGCGCGTCGCCCTGAGGCCCGGCAATCCGTGTTGATCGATCGCCTTTTGCCAGCCGAGGAATTCCTCAACGGTCAGGCTATAGCGCTCGCACGCTTCTTCCAGCGTTAAAAGGCCGCCGCGAACCGCAGCGACGACCTCTGCTTTACGACGAATAACCCAACGCTTTGTCGTAACGGGCGGCAAATCTTTGAGTGTAAGCGGCAATCCGTCAGGCCCGATAACGTACGGCTCCTTCGATTGCTTAGGTGCAATTTGTGTTTCGGCGACGGACATGCCTCTAAATCCCTGAACTACGCAACTTGATGAGGGGACCATAGCCGGCGCGCTTTTAAAAAACGGCTAAACCTTGTGGTAAACCCTTATCTAAGTATCTGAATTAATTTACAAATAAGATCGGTATTTGTATCGGCGCGGCACAGTTCCGTGTCCCGATTAAAGCCGCATCGCGCCCTACGCCGCTGTTTCCGTCAGCGTCTGCAACAACTCGTCGGCAATAGAGATAATTTGCGAGTTCGATGCATAGGCGCGTTGGGTCACGATTAATGTCGAAAATTCCTGTGAAATATCGACTGTCGACAGCTCAAGGGCTGCGCTTTCGATTGTCCCGGCGCCGGCTTGGCCGGAACGCACAAGCGTTGCTTCGCCGGAGTCTTCCGAACGTCGAAATGCTGACAGGGGCGCATCATCGAGCCCGTCGGGGTTTGTGAATACCGCCAGTGGAATATCGAACAGGGCGCGGGTGTCGCCATTGGCGAGGCGCGCAATGACCTGGCCGTCATCTGTGATCTCGATATCGGCGATGGCCGCGCCGCCAGTGAGCCCGATATCAGCAATATTGACGGTTCGAAGCCCGCCGAGGCTCGTCGATGTCGCAGCGCCCGAAGCGCCCGCAATTGATCCTTGTAAAAAATATCCGGCGTCGTTCACGAGGTTGCCGTCGGCGTCTGCCCGAAAGCCGCCCGCGCGCGTAAAAAGAAACGGATTGATGGCGTCGCCCTCTGCGGCGTCGCGCGAGACGACGAAGAACCCATCGCCATTGATCGCGAGGTTGGTCTCGGCGCCCGTGCGGGTCACCGCGCCCTGTTGAGAGATCGCTGCACGATTGATCGCTGATACGCCGCCGCCGGCGCGCGGCGTGCCGACCCGCGTATCAAGTTCCGGCGCGGGGGCCGAAACGAGAGTAGAAAAATCAGTTTCCAGCCGTCGGTAACCGGTCGTCTGACTGTTGGCGACATTGTTTGATATGGCCTCAAAGCTTGTCGACAGCGCGTTGATGCCGGAAAGGCCAATGGAAAATATGCCGTTCAAACTCATGATGCGGTCTCCTGTCGGCGCGCACCGGCGCGCGCGATACTATCAAGGGTGATCAAGCCAAGCGGCGTTTCAAGTCTGGCGCCTTCACTGGTAAATGAGACGCCGTCAACACGCGTTGAAGTTCGAATGGCGGCATTGACGCTATTGCCGTCAGCGCTTGTGATCGCCAAGCGATAAGCGCCGTCGGGCGCGCGCGATCCGTCAGATCGCAGACCGTCCCAGGCAAAGGCCTGCTCAGCGCCTGTCGACACTGTACTTGCCGTTCTGACGACTTCTCCGGCCGGGTTTGTGATTGTCAGCGTGAGCGGCGCCCCGCTTGAGGCTGTCTGGAAGGTCCACTCGGCGCCGTTGGCCTCAAGTGCGGCGACGTCCGTGTTCACGCTGATCGTACGGTCAATGAGATCGAGCGCGGCGCTTCGATCGGTAGTTGTCTGTAGGGCGATCAGCGTTTCAAGATTTGTGTTTGTCTCTATCGATTGTTCGACCGATGCAAACTGGACGAGCTGTTGCGTAAATTGCTCCGTATCGAGTGGATCGAGCGGGTTCTGGTTTTGAAGCTGTGTCGTCAGAAGCGTCAAAAATGTATCGATATTGTCGGTGAGACTTGAAAACGCGCTCGATTGAGCGGGCTGCGTTGTTGTTGCCTGTGAGGCTGTCACTGGAGAAATATCCATTCTCAATTCCTCTGCGCTAAATTCTGATATCGACGACGCCGCGGGAAAACGGGATCGGCGCACGGTCCGCGACGGGATCGTCTATGAGGGTTTCGGCAATCAGCCCGTCGCCATCGAACAGGGGCGGGCTTTCGTCGAGCGTTTGATCCTCGAACCGGAATTCGAGGTCGACCGCAGCGCCGTTCGTATCGGCGCCGGCATTTTCGAGCGCCGCTCTCAAGGCGGCTTCGTCACGCTGGAACAGATCGAGCGCGGCTTGATTGTCGAAGGTCAACACCAAGACGGCCTTACCGGACTCCTGAACGGTGAGACGGCCTTCAACGCGACCAAGTTCCGGCGGATCAAGACGGATGTCGAATTGCGAAGCGCCTTCTGCGTGGCGGGCTGCAATTTTTGCGAACGTGTTCTGTGTCGCCGCAGCGATATTATCACGGGCGGCGGGCGCCGTCGGCGTCTGAAGGGCGGTTCGCCCCGCTTGGCCCGATGGGCGCGCGGCGTCCGCCCGCGCAGCCGCTTGTACATTGGTTGTATTTTGTGACGCCCCCGGCGCCGGCTGCGCTCCGGATGGGCTTGCCGCAATAAGACCGATGAAAGGCGCCGCTTGTTGTGTTGTCGGTGCGGTCGTCTGCGCAGAGGCGTGCGGTGACGTCTGCGCTGCGGCTTCGGGGCGCGCGGACGATCCTTCGGCGCGTGCGAGGGCCCCGGATGCTTCGTGCGATGATGCTGGTTGCGCGGTCGGCGCCGCGCGCGCCGCATCGCCCTGCGCGCTTTCACGCGATCTCGCGCTGGGCGCGGCGGCGCCGCGCGAAGCGGCGGGGCCATGAACATCGAGCGCGCGCGCGGCTTGCGTTTCCAGAGCGGCGGCGGCGAAAGCAAGGCTAAAGGACGGCGTCGCGCTGTCGTCATCCGATTGCGGCGACAGTGATTGCGCTGTGGCCGGCGATTGCGCCGCTGTCAGTCTTACGACGGGGATATTCTCGGTCATTGCCTGCGGTCGTGATTGCGAAAATGCGCCGTTCTATTCGCAAGGAGCGGGCCACGCGGAAATTCTTTTCAAATCAGGTAATTCAAGGCTTAATTCGTGTTAGGATTATCGCTATGCGGCAGAAACAGACGCGCATTTTTACCGGCTCGGCAAATATCACCGGGCGCGGTTGGGTCGGCTTCTCTTACTTCCGGATTCTTTTCCTTCTAACGGCGCTTCCGCCACTCGCGGCGATGGAAACGTCGTTCCGTATGCATGGTGCGCTGGTTGCAATTATTTGCGCATGATTGATCTCGCTAATTCGGAAAACACCACAAAAACCGCGGAGTCTGTGACGTATCGCGCGGCCTTGAGCGGAATTGCGGCCGACTTTGCTGGGTCGAAGATGCCGGGTCGGCAGGATTTTCCGGGTTGGGCGGCGCCTTTCGACGTCCACAATTTTGGAGGCGCATCATGAGTCTCGCTGTCGCTCTTAATACCTCACTATCAGGTCTGCTGGCGCAGCAGCAGGCGATCGCGGCGACGTCAGAGAATATCGCTAACGTCAACACGCCAAATTTCAGCCGCCGCGATGTGCAGTTCTCTACCGACGCAATCGCCGATCAGTTCGCCGGGGTGAC
>JBCBBT010000059.1:0-20440 GCA_038531315.1 Pseudomonadota bacterium | reverse complement strand
CTCCCATCTCCGCTGACAACGGCCCTGGCGCCGGCGCCGCAAAGCCACCGCACCTGGAATGACCTCGACGCAAACGACCGCGCCGTCGCGGTGCGCGAGATGCAGGTTAACGCCGGCATGATGGAGGCCGCCGACTATCACATTGGACGGCTGCTGGATCATCTGGAGACAACAGGCCAGCTCGAAAACACGATCGTCATGGTGCTGTCCGACAATGGCGCAGAATCGGGACAAACGAACCTCGTGGGACCTGCGGACCGCGCGCTCGACGCCATCAAGCTGATCGAAGGCTTTGACACCTCGTTCAAAAATCTTGGCCAACGTAAAAGTCTCACAGCGGTCGGCCCCGAGTGGGCCTCGGTGTTGTCCGCGCCCTTTGATCTCTACAAATTCTATGGCAGCGAGGGAGGCCTGCGCGTGCCGATGGTCATCGCGGGGCCGGGCATCGCGTCGTCACGCATTGCACACGCGCCGGTGCATGTCGCCGATCTCGTTCCAACGATGCTCGACGCCGCCGGCGTTTCCTTTGATCCGGATCAGTTTTACGGCCGGAGCGCCATGCCGATGCTTTCTGGAACGTCTGACACAACCTACGCCGATGATGAAAGCTTCGCATTCGAAGTGAGCGGGAACGCGGCTCTGTTTCGCGGAAAGTGGAAAATAACGCGCAACACGCCGCCTTTGGGCGACGCCGAATGGCGCCTTTACGATATATCGAGTGATCCCGGTGAAACGACGGACCTTTCTGCGGCGAACCCGGCGCTGTTTGCGGACATGATCGCGGAGTATCACGACTATGCCGAGGCCGTCGGCGTCATTGACGTCGGGCCGGATGATTACGCCATCCGCGCGCTCAATCGAAACCTCACCGCCCAATCGGTCCGCAAATACTGGTTCTACGGATTAGGGTTCGTGATGGTCATCGCGGGAAGCTTTTTTCTGGCGTTCAAATTGGGGCGACGGTTCCTGACGCCCAAGTCAATGCTGTCAGCATCGCCATCAAGCGACAGCGCGCGGCGCAAGCCATAAGGAAAGCCGGCGAGGTGCAGTATGTCCGGATTGCCGCGGGTAATCATCGCCATCTTAGGCGCCCTTGTGGTCGCGATCTTAGTCGCCGCGATTGCGATATCGGATATCCGCCGCCACCGATCGGCGGCGAGCCCTCGAGCCTGCGCCTTGGCCGCCCGCGACCTTGGCGCCTTCGTCGACATCGCGGGCGGCGGCTTTATCATGGGCCGCGATGCGCTTTACCCGGAGGAAGGCCCGGCGGAAAAGGTCTTCGTCTCGCCGTTTCGGCTTCATGTCCATGAAGTTACAAACAGTCAATTCGCCCAATTCGTTGCGGCGACCGGATATGTGACGGATGCGGAGAAAAACGGCGGTTCTGCACAGTTTGAGGCGCGCGCTAACGCCGGAGACTTCCTGTCGTGGTGGAAGCTTGATCCGCAAGCCACCTGGAGAGCGCCGCACGGCGCCGGCTCGAACCTTGACGGACGCGGTCTTTATCCCGTTGTCCATGTCACACTCAATGACGCCCGCGCCTATGCGGATTGGGCGGGCGGGCGCATCCCGACGGAAGTCGAATGGGAGTACGCGGCGAGCCTCGGCCTGTTCGATCCTAATAACCCTTTTTCAGGCGCGATCGGATCGGACGGCGAACCCCGCGCCAATATATGGACCGGCCTTTTCCCGACGGACGACACCGGTCGCGATGGTTACGCCGGCGCCGCGCCGGTCGGTTGTTTCGAGCCCGCCCGCACCGGCGCATATGACATGATCGGAAATGTATGGGAGTGGACGGAGAGCCCTTTTGCGTCCGCCGCGCCGCGTTTCACCATCAAAGGCGGCTCATTTTTGTGCAGTGAAAATTACTGCCGACGCTATCGCGCCGCCGCTCGTGAAGACCTCGAACGCGACTTCAGCACGGCCCATGTCGGCTTTCGCATTGTCAAAGATCGCGAGTAGTCGGTCGCTGGCGACGACTGTCCGCGCCATTGGCGAGATCAAGACACACCGTTTGCCCGCAACGAAAGCAGGGATGGGTATCGCGAAAATCTTGCGGACTTGGTCGCGCCGCGCCGGTGAGCGGCATAATGTACTGCACGCCTAAGCCACCGCCCCGGCGGTCAGCGCTGTTTTTTCGCCAGGACGCGCTCAAGCATCTCCTCAAAAACCGACTGCTCGTTTTTCGACAACGTATCGAAAAGGTCCTCAATAATCAGTGTCAGAACATCTTTGATGCTTTCGACCTGATCGTTCCCTAATGCGGTCAGGCTCAATACGGAAACGCGTCCATCGGTTGCAGATTTTTCGCGGGTCAGCAATCCAATGCGTTCAAATCGTTGAATAAGACGAGAGATTTGCGACTTGTCGCGTCCCAAAAGGTCGACGACAGACTGAATATCGATCGACCCGTGTTCACTGACGGTCAATAACAGCATGCCGCCGAGAGGCCCGACCTGATGTCGATCAAAATCAGGCGCGCGCGGATGCAATTGCGCATGAATGTGGCGCATCAATCGATCAATATTCAAGGCAAGCGACGCGGCGTGTCCAGTGCGGTTCTTCATTTAGTTGACAATATCCATTATATTTCGCACAAATCGATCCGCCTCGAAAATACAAAGACCGGTGTTTTACGAAAGGGCCTGCACCATGTCACAAACTCATTCATTGGCGTTAAAAGCCGCCGCCGTTTTGTGGGTGATTTGGGGGCTGGTGCATATGTTAGCCGGGCTCATTGTTATCCCAGCCGACGCAGCCGGCGGGTTTGCAGTGATCGCGGACGCCGTGGATTCAAATGCGCTGGCGGCGGCGTACCACCCTGCGGTCAACGGCATCCTCGACCAACATGGCTGGAATCTGCTTTGGGGCGGATTGGTCACCATTATCGGCGCCGTTTTCATTTGGCGGCGCAATTTCACCGCTATTTGGGTTACCGGCATGGTCGGCGGTCTTCTTGATCTCGGCTATCTCGTTTTTGTCGACATACCGGGCTTCGTAAATTTTGTGCCTGGCACAGTCATGACCATTGTATCGGGTTCTGCAATTGCCCTGAGTTTTTGGGTTTGGCTTTCAAACCGGCAATAACGCCGCACTCGACACTCGTTCATGCTGCGTAACCTGTGCGCCAAAATCAGACGACATTGCCTGCGTTAAAGGACCCATTGCAAGTTTGCGCGAGCTCGGCGATGAAGCGGCATGGAGACAATGGCCACAGCCCATTCAATCGGTGAGACAATCCAATTGTCGCTGGCGCCCGTTTTCGTGCTTGTGGCGATCGGGTCATTGCTCAACGTTATCACCCAGCGTCTTGGCAGGATTATTGACCGTGCGCGCCATCTGGAGGCGGAAATTCTGAGCGATCCTGACTTGCCCGTCGCCGCCATGGCGCGCGATGAGCTGGCGGCGCTTAGCATCAGGATGCGCTTTTCAAACTGGGCGGTGTCGTTTTGCTCAGCGTCCGCCTTGTTGGTGGCCCTGCTTGTGGCGATTCTTTTTCTGATCGACCTGGCAGGGGCTGACGCCTCACGGGCGATCGCTATTCTATTCATTCTCGCGATGTCGGGCGTTATTATCGGGCTCTGCGCGTTCCTGATGGAAATTTACGTCGCGACACGGACGATCCGTGTGCGGTCCGAACTTCTCAAGAAACGCTGATTGCGCTCTTATTTCTCGTAATTGTCGCGCACGAAAGTATCGAGCACGCGCACGCCGTAGCCGGTGCCGCCTTTCGGCGTTGTTGGTTTTTCTTTTGACGTCCACGCCATTCCGGCAATATCGAGATGCGCCCATGACTGGCCGTCTTTAATGAAATTACCGATAAAGGACGCCGCTGTTGACGAGCCCCCTTCCCGACCGCCGATATTTTTCATGTCCGCGATATCGGACTTGATCATGTCGTAGTGGGTTTTGGTGAGGGGCATCCGCCACAGACGATCGCCGCTCGCCTCAGCCGCCGCCAGAAGCTTTTCCGCAAGCGCATCGTCCTGCGTGAAGAGCCCGGCGAATTCGTGGGCGAGAGCGATGATAATCGCGCCTGTCAGCGTCGCAAGATCAACGACCACGTCGGGTTTGTAAGTCTCCTGTGTCCACCAGATGGCGTCCGCGAGCACAAGACGGCCTTCTGCGTCCGTGTTTAAAATCTCAATCGTCTTTCCAGACATTGACGTGACGACGTCGCCGGGGCGTTGCGCGTTCCCGTCAGGCATGTTCTCCACCAACCCGATCACGCCAACGACGTTGGCCTTGGCCTTGCGGCCAGCAAGCGCCGCCATTGCGCCCGTTACCGCGCCTGCCCCGCCCATATCCCATTTCATGTCTTCCATGCCGGGACCGGGCTTCAGTGAAATGCCGCCGGTGTCGAAAGTGACGCCCTTGCCTACGAAAGCGACCGTCTTGTCTGTTTTGTTGCCGCCCATCCACTCCATGGCGACAAGCTTCGATTCCCTGATTGACCCCTGTCCGACGCCGAGCAACGAGCCCATGCCGAGCTTCTTCATCTCTTTCTCGCCGAGCACGGTCACCTTGACGCCGAGGCTTTCCAGTTCCTGGCAGCGTTTCGCAAAGCTCTCAGGGTAGAGAATATTTGCGGGTTCGGAGACAAGATCGCGCGTCAGAAAAATTCCGTCTGCAATTTTTTCAAGGTTGGCGAAAACCGATTTGGCGGAAGACGACGGCGTGTGAACCGAAATTTTGGAGAGTGAAGGTTTCTGGTCTTTTTCAAGCGTCGTACGATATTTGTCGAACCGATAGGTGCGCAAGAGCGCGCCGAACGCAACATGCGCCGCAAGGTCGCCCACGCTGTCATTTGGCGACGAGAATTCCTCAAGAGCGATGGCGGCCGATTTTTCTTTCGTCCTCAGAACACGCGCGATGGCTGCGCCGCCGAGAGCCTCCGCATCCTGCAGCGTCAAGGCCGCCGCTTTGCCGGCGCCGATCAAAACAACGCGCGATGCGCTCAATCCTTCAGGCGCAACAATTTCGAGGATCTGATCTTTCTTGCCGGAAAACTCACCGGTTTTCGCTGCTTTCGCAAGCGCGCCGCCGCTTTCCTCATCGAGGCGACCAAATGCGTCCCCAAAGCCGCCCTTGGCGGCGCCATTCTCAAAGCACGGAACAATGATTGCGCCGGACTTGGCGGGCGCGGCTTTTGAGAATGTGATTTTCATGGCGGTCCCTTTTATTATTTGGCGTGATCGCCATTTCGGCGATTTTTGTGACGAGCGTCGTATGACGAACACTGGCGGGGCGCAAGCGCTGCGTCGATGGCGCACACCGCCGCGAAGGGCCGCGCGCCTCAATGCCATCCCGGCACTGGCATTCCGGTGTTGGCGTTGCCGGCGGCCAATTTCCCACCGATCGCATTGAGCCGCGACACGAAACCACTAGGATAGGTCCGGCGAGCGCCATCGGACGGCGCCGCCCTTCGTTCGTCGCCGCCGGTTCGTCGCCTTGCACCGGCATCATCATGGTAGATGCCTTGCGCAGCCTTGATCGCTATATTTTCAGGCAATGCCTCACGCCGCTGATTTTTGCGGTGCTGGTCTCGACGGGCATTGTTTGGATGACGCAGGCGCTGCAGCGGATCGACATTGTTGTGGAATTCGGCGCGAGCGTCGCGATGTTTTTGTGGCTCAGCGTATTGATCGTGCCGAGCCTCGTCGCCGTCATTGCTCCCTTCGCCCTGTTCGCCGCGGCCCTCTACGCCTTGCAGCGATTGCATGCGGACAGCGAAGTCGCCGTGATGTTTGCTTCCGGCGTGAGCCGCTGGCGCATCGCCGCCCCGCTCCTTGTGCTCGCGAGCCTGACAGCTGCGCTGACCCTTTGGGTGAACCTCGACTTGATGCCGCGCAGCTACCGCGCGCTTAAGTTTGAAGTCGCCAATATCCGCGCTGATATCGCAAGCACAGTTCTAAAAAGCGGCGAATTCACGCCCGTTGCCGGCCGCATGACAATTTATGTTGAACGGACCCGACCGGGCGGCCAGTTCGAGGGACTTCTTGTCAATGACTACAGCGAACCGGAGCGGCCCGCGACCTACATGGCGCAAAAAGGCGTGATCCGTGAAACCGCACAAGGGCCTGTGCTTTATCTATTCAACGGCAATATCCAACGACGCGACGTCGGGCAGGTCGATATTCTGCAGGCAGACGATAAGCGACGCGATCTCTTACCCACGGGACCGGCGTCAAAACCCATTGATATTGTCAATTTCACCGATACGGCGATCAATATTTCCGGCTACAGGAATTCCGATGCGCCCGTCCAGTTAGAGCTAACCGAACGCTATCTCTCGGAACTTTTTAATCCTGACCTTTCAAAGGATTGGGATCGTGATAACGCCGACAAGCTCATTACCGAAGGCCACGCCCGTTTGACGGCCCCGCTCTACGCTTTCGCCTATGTCGTGCTTGCGCTTTACGCGATCATTGGCGGGGCCTATGCGCGGCGGGGTTATGGCGTGAGGATTGCGCTCGCTTGCGCCGCGGCCGCGGGATTGCGGATTGCGGGCTTTTTGGTCCAGGGCGTGACAGCCGAGGCTGGTTTCTTACGCGGCGCGCATTGGCTGCACTACGCGATACCGCTTGGCGGAGCGCTCATGTTTGCGACGCTCCTGTCGCGGCGACAGCGCATATCGGGCCAGAAAACAAAATCCCGCAAAGCACAGCCGCGAAGCTCGAAAAAGAAAACCGCCAAAACCCAGACGGCGCCGTTACGCTCGACGGAGCCGGCGTAATGCGTCCCGGTATTCTTTTCAGATATATCACCTGGCGCACGATGACCGCGGCCGGCGCCCTTTTCGCCATTCTGGCGAGCTTGATTTTTCTGATCGATCTGATCGAGAGCCTTCGGTTCGCGGGTAAGGTCGAGGCCGGGTTTGCGTTCGCGCTTCGCCTGACGCTGATGCGCACGCCGGGCCTCGCCCAAGCCCTCGCCCCGTTTATCTTCCTTTTCGGCGCCATCTGGATGTTCACCCAACTTAATCGGCGTTCGGAGATTTCCGTGATGCGGTCCGCCGGGCTTTCCGTTTGGCGGCTGATCGGTCCGGCGGCCCTTGTCGCCGGCGTCGCCGGCGTCCTCATTGTCGCTATTGTCGATCCGCTTTCGGCGCGCATGATGGCTTTTGGCGAGCAAATGAAAAACGATATCCGGGGCAAGCGCTCGAATGTTGTCCGCTTATTCGAGGACGGATTGTGGCTTCGCCAGCGAGCGCCAAACTCAATCCTTATCTTGAATGCAAAAAGCTTCGACGAGGCCAATGACCAATTGAGCGGCGTGACGGTTTGGCGCCTCGATGAGCGCGCAAGTCTTCTTGAGAGGGTGGACGCGCCGCAAGCGAGTTTGTCAGAGCAGCAATTGAGTTTGCGCGATGCGCAAGTAACAGCGACCGGCGAACGCCTCAACCATCGGGCCCCGATCTATAAGATTGAAACAAATCTTTCATCGGCTGATTTACGCGAAAGGGTGACGCCGCCGGAGTCAATTTCTCTCTGGGACCTGCCTCGATTTATTGAGCTCGCCGAAGCGGCGGGATTGCCGACGGTGCGCTATCACATTCGTTTTCACGATCTATGCTCGATGCCGCTCAAGCTCGTGGCGATGGTCCTGATAGCCGGGCTTTTCTCGCTAAAACCGATGCGCACAGGCGGCGCTTTCAGGCTGCTCCTGTCTTCGATCGTCGCCGGATTTCTCCTCTATATGATCTCAGAAATATCGACCGCGCTCGGCGAGGCAGGATCAGCGCCGGTGGCCCTCGCCGCATGGACGCCCGCCCTCGTCGCCACCATGATCGCCATTGCCGGCCTGCTGCAGTTTGAGGACGGCTAACGGAAGCCCCCTGGCGGGGGCGCTTGAGCCCCCAATCTGTTCTTTTTAGCGGCTTTTTTTGTTGGCCTCACGCCGCCAATCACGCTTATGGTGCGGGATCAGGACAGGAGCCCTTCGCCCCCTGGCGGGGACGCAGCGGCATGGAGGTTTTTTGCGGTATCGGAGCATGACATCGGCGCGTATTCGCCGGGCGTGCCCTGTATGCGCGCCTGCGCGGCGCGCCTTGTTGCGCCGCGTATTGATGGCAAGCGCCGCCAGCGGCGTAGTGGCGTCGGCGGACGCGCAATCGCCATCCTTCTCTGGAACTCTACTCTCCGCCGCGCAGAGCAATCAGACATTCGCCCATCTGGAAACCGAGCGCCTGCCTGCGCCGTCCGCCGTCCGGTTGAGCCCGCCGGTCGCCTACGCCCCGAGCGTGACGTCGCCGGCTCCGTCAACGCCCGCGCCGGCAATCGACATTCGCGACGAGGTCGCGGCGTCGGCGCCTCTGCGCCGCTTGGCGCAACGACAGGACGCCGCCCCATCCAGCGTCGGCCGAACACGCCAAGCAGAAGTTCAGCGCGGCGCGCCCGCCGCTGAAGCCGCCCCGAGCGCGACCGTAATTTCGGCACTCGACGAGGCGGAAGAGACAACGCTTGTCGGCGGCGATGGGGCTGAGGATGAGATCCTTTTCGAAGCTGATGAAGTCATTCGCGAAAGCGCCGAAAGTCCGGTCATCGCTTCAGGCAATGTTCGCGCATTTTTTGGCGATCGTTACTTGACAGCGGACCGCCTTGAATACTTTCCGGACACAGACATTGTCATCGCTGCGGGAAACGTCGCGATTACCGATGAAAATAATGAGACCGTTTTTGCAAACAGGGTCGAACTGACGGGCGACTTGCGAGACGGCGTTGCAGAAAATTTCAGCGCCTTGCTGGAAGAGAACGCGCGACTTGCCGCAGACAATGCCGTCAGAGAACAAGGCGCACGCACGCGCCTGTCGCGGGCGGTCTATACGGCCTGCAATGTCTGCAACAAGGAAGGCGAACCGAAAGTGCCGACCTGGCGGATCAAGGCATTGCGCGTCACGCGCGACGAAGAACGCCGCGTTGTTCGCTTCCGCCATGCGTTTTTCGAATTGAAGGGCGTGCCGATCTTTTACGCGCCCTATATTCAGGGCCCGGACCCCAAGGTCGAACGCCAGTCTGGTTTTTTGACGCCGCTGATCGGCGCATCAAGCCGGCTCGGCTTTAACTTTGAGCTGCCGTATTATCTCGCTCTTTCAAACCACACGGACGCGACGTTCTTCCCCAAATATACGAGCGAAGACGGCGTCTTGTGGCAGGCTGAAGTGCGTCGCCGGGGCAACAAAGGCTTCCACGTTTTCTCCGGCGGCATCATTGATTTTGACAACACTGAGCCTGACGAAAACGGCAATCTGCCGGTCGATATTCCCGGCGTCCGCTGGAACATCTTTGCGCGCGGCCACCGCGATTTCGGCGATAACTGGCGGCTGGGGTATGATGTCGAGCGCACGTCGGACGATACTTTTTTGCGCCGATATAATGTGCGTCGACGCGGCGACCTCAGGAAAGAACTCGATACGTCGAACACCAACAGGCTGCGCTCCAATCTGTATGCGAATTTTACACAAGGCGGCACGCGTCTTTCCGTCAATTCGTATCTGTTCCAGGGGTTGCGCTCGACGGACGTATCTGAGCTGACGCCGTTTGTTCTGCCCGCGATCGACGTACGCCACCGGTTCAATAATAAAATCCTCGGCGGCGATACGACCCTGAACGGTAATTTCGTATCCCTGCAACGCACCAGCGGCGCCGACACAAGACGTCTGACGCTTTCCGGGCGATGGGAGCGCGAACATATCACCCGCGGCGGCCATCGCTTCAAAGCGTTTGCAGAGCTGCGCGGCGATGCGTTTCTCTATGAAGACCTCGACGAAGGCACTGAGCTGACCCGCCTGCAATCGGGAGACCCCGGCTTCGATCCGTTAAATCCGAACGCCGCTGGCCCCGCATTTGTCGGCGGCGATCTCGATCCCCGTCAGTTCGAGACACGCTTTGCCCCGACGGCGGCGCTTGAGTGGTCATACCCGCTCGGCAAGCGCACAAAAAATGCGCGCTATTTCATTGAGCCGCGCGTACAGCTCGTTGCGAGCCCGGCAGATCGCAATCCGGATACGATTATTAATGAAGACTCGCAAAGTATCGAGTTCGACTACGTGGGCCTTTTCGATGTCAACAAGTCGACCGGTTTCGACCGGTTTGAGGACGGACAACGCCTGAATGCCGGCATTGCGGCCTCCGCCGTATTCGATAACGGCATCACCGTTGAGGGCTCCATCGGACAGCAATTCCGCTTGCAAGGCACCGACGCCTTTTCAACGACGACGGGCCTCGGTGAAGAACGCTCCGACATCGTGGGCGAGTTGAATGTCCGATACAAAAACCTTGTCGGTATCGAAAACCGTTTCCGTATTGATGACGACAGCGGCGACATTCAGCGCGCGGAAAGCCAGGCCTACTTCAATTATTGGCGATTGAACGGACGCGTTAACTATGTGCGTCTCGTTGAGGACCCGACCGTCGCGCTTGATCGGCGCGAGGAGTTAACCGGCAACCTCTTTGTGCGTCTCACCGATCATTGGCGCGCCGGGCTCGGCTGGCGCCAGGACCTTCAGCCGGATGAGCCCGGCGACGGCAATATCAGTCAGGATTACATTCTCGCCTATCAGGACGAGTGCATGTCGCTCGACTTTACCTATCGCCGCGATTTCACGACCGATATCGGCCTCGAGGCGAACGACAGCTTCCTCGTGCGCTTTACTTTGCGCTCCCTGGTCGATTAAAGAGACGGCGCGCCATGTATTTATCGTCTTTTTCGCCCCGAAGCGGCCACTTTTTGGCGCTAGGCCGATGTTATGATATCACCGTCCTTCGGTGTGGCCAGCGGCCCCGATGCGGCGTTTGCGCCCCCTCAACACGATTTGGATTTTCTACATGCGCCTTATGAGAAAAAACGCATTTTTCCGTCTCCAAACCGCTTGCTGCGGGGCCCTTGCGTGCTTTTCCCTGAGCCAGCCTGCGGTCGCGCAATTAAGCCCCTCAGATGTCCGCCAACCGGTTGCGTCGGGGCCGACGGAGAACATTCCGCCGACCTATAAAGGACCGTCGAGTTCTGTTGCTGCGGTCGTCAACGACTCCGTCATCACGACCTATGACGTCGAGCAACGCATGCGCCTCATGGTAATTTCTTCCGGCGGACGGATGACGCGCGAATTGCTGGCCCAACTTGAGACGCAGGCGCTTCGCGACCTCGTTCAGGAAAAACTGAAGCTTCTGGAGGCGAAAGAGTTCGAGCTCGACGTTGAAGATCAGGAAATCGACGGCGAAATCAAAGCGATCGCCAATCAGGGCGGCATGACGCCGACCCAACTCCAGGAAGTGTTGGCGCAGGGCGGCGTTTCAATCGGGTCGTTGCGCGAACAAATCCGCGCCAACATTGCATGGCCGCGACTTGTTCAAGGGCGCTTTCGCAGCCGTGTGCGGGTTAATGACGATGAGGTCGAGCAAACACTGACCCGCATGCGCGAAGACGCGACTCAAGAACAGTTTCTGGTCTCCGAGATCTGTATTCCGGTCGCGGACCGATCTCAAATCGAGCAATATTATCAGGGTGCGTTGCAACTGATTGAACAAATGCGCCGCGGCGTTCCCTTCGCTGTTGTTGCACAACAGTTTTCGGCCTGTACGTCAGCGGCCTCGGGCGGTGATCTCGGATGGGTGCGCGCCGGCGAATTAGCTCCCGAGCTTGATACCGCGATCAAGGAATTGCCGCAGGGCGCGGTGACCAACCCGATCCCGTCAGACGGCGCCTTCATCATCATGGCCGTACGCGACAAGCGCGAGGCGGTTAAGAAAGGCGAAGAGAGTTTCACCTTTGCCTATGCAGGCGCGCCCTTATCGCTCGGCCGCAGTGCAGCGCGCGCGGCGCTTGAACAACTTCCGACCTCCGGCGCATGTAATCTCAATAGCGGCGTCCAGCGCCAGGATCTCGGAAAACAGGTTGGCGTCGCCGTTCTTGAAAACATCACAATCGGCGATGTCGATGACCGGTTTCGCGGCGCTGTTGAAGATCTTGGCCGCCACGAGATGAGCCCGATTGTTGAGGCGGATGATGCGCTGCATGCGGTCTATGTCTGCGAGAAGGACGAAGGCCTTGGCCTGCCCTCGCGCAGCGCGGTTAATGATCGCTTGTTCTCGCGGCAACTTGGCCGCATCTCGCAGCAATATCTGCGCGACGTCGAACGTGACGCGCTTGTCGATATTCGCATCAGGAGCGCCGGCGGCCCGATCGCCGCGCGACGCCCCAGCGCCGGTTAAATGACGCGCCCTTCTGACGCCGGTCCGCGCGCCGAAATTTTTGAGAATACCCCCGCACGCCCACTGCCGCTAGCCGTTACGATGGGCGAGCCCGGCGGCGTCGGCGGTGAGATTACTCTGAAGGCCTGGCGCTTACTGCGCCGTGAAAACGCGCCGTTTTTTGTCATCGACGACCCGGACCGCCTTCGCCGGATTGTGAAAGACCAGATTGGCGCCGCCGGCCCAAACGCCTCCAACGCAATCGACGTCGCTGAAATTGCCGCTCCTGAAGACGCTTCTGGGGTTTTCGCGGACGCACTGCCAGTCCTTTCCCTCGGCGCCCCGATCACGGCGACCGCCGGCAAAGCCGAAGCAAAGAATGCGCGCGCGGTGATTCGATCGATAGAGCACGCGGTGACGTTGGCGCTCGAAGGTGCGGTCGCTGCGGTGGTCACCAATCCGATTCAGAAGGCGTCACTGATCGAAAGCGGATTTGGATTTCCGGGGCATACAGAATTTCTGGGCGCTTTGACGGACGCCAAGAGCATACGCAAAACCAGTGTGGCCGGCGGTCAGAGGCGCGGGCCGGTTATGATGTTGTCGAGCCCCGCCTTAAAAGTTGTTCCGGTGACGGTGCACCTGCCTTTGTCAGAGGCCGTGCGCGCATTGACGCCGGAGCTGATCGTCCGCACGGCGCGTGTAACCCATGAAAGCCTCGTGCGGGACTGGAACATAGCCGCACCGCGCATTGTGCTGTCCGGGCTAAACCCGCATGCAGGCGAGGACGGAGCGCTCGGCGAGGAAGATGCAGCGATTATCGCACCGGCCGTCCGCGCGTTGCGCGCCGAAGGAATCGATGCGCGGGGGCCAGCGCCGGCCGACACGCTCTTTCATGCAGAGGCCCGCGAAACCTATGACGCAGCGCTTTGCATGTACCACGATCAGGCCCTGATCCCGGCCAAAACACTTGCATTCCACGAGGCAGTCAACGTCACACTCGGATTGCCAATCATCCGTACATCACCCGACCACGGGACAGCGCTCGACATCGCCGGCGCTGGCGTCGCTCGCCCCGATAGCCTGATCGCCGCCATCAGGCTGGCGCGCGAGTTGGCCGATAATCGCGCCACCACGCGATGAGCGATGCGCTGCCGCCCTTGCGCGATGTGATCGCTGAATATGGGCTCGGCGCGCGCAAAGCGCTAGGGCAACACTTTCTTCTCGATCTCAACGTGACGCGCAAGATTGCACGCGCTGTCGATATCGGACCGGGCGAGCGCGTCCTTGAAATCGGTCCAGGTCCCGGCGGTCTCACGCGTGCGCTCCTCGAAGCCGGCGCTGAGGTGACGGCGATTGAGCGCGATCGCCGTTGTATCGCGGCGCTACAGGATGTCGCCGATGCGTATCCCAATAAGCTTGTCGTCATAGAAGGCGATGCTCTTGGCGCCGATGAACGAACCTTGATGGCGACGCCCGTGAAGATCGCCGCCAATCTGCCCTACAATATTTCGACTGAACTTCTGATCAAATGGTTGCGCGCAAACCATTCGACGCACGCCGCTGCGCCGCCGCTTTGGCGTGCGATGGCGCTAATGTTCCAAAAGGAGGTTGCTGACAGAATTCTGGCCGCCCCGGGGTCGAAGACATACGGACGCCTCTCGATCATCGCTCAGGCCGCAAGCCGTCCGCGCCGCGCCTTTGACTTGCCGGCCCGCGCCTTTACACCGCCGCCGAAAGTCGCGTCGACGGTCGTCGTTTTCGAACCGGCTGAAACGCGCCTTGAATACTTTGCCGCCTTGGAAAAAGTGACCGCTGCGGCATTCTCACAACGCCGGAAAATGCTTCGCTCTTCACTTGCGTCGGTATTCGATCAAAAACTGGACACCGTTTTGCAGTCCGTTGGTCTTCAGCTGACGGATCGCGCCGAGACAGTTGATGTGGAACATTACTGCGCGCTCGCAAATTTTGTCAGCGACCAGCGACCCCACTAGAATTTCTCGATATCCTGGCGGCGCCATAAAGCGGCTAATCGTCGTATTCGAATTCTCCCGCTGCGATTACCGAACCGCCCTGCACGATTTCGACGCGCTGACCGAGCTGTGGTTCAAACCCAAGCGGACCATCGCGTTGTGAGCGGCGAAAATACGTGACGCCGGGCCCCGCCGCGATGGCGCCGACAGCAGCGCCGTCGACGCGCACATCAATCGGCCCGTTCATATGGAGCGGCGTTTCGCGGTGTTTCAGTTCAATCTCGAGACGCCAGGATCCGTCGTTATATTCGTCAAATTCGATTTCGCCATATATGGGCTCCCCGGACGGCGACGAGAGTCGCGCCTCCAACTCCAGGGTTTTGCGGGCGCGCGTTTTGAAAAGTCCAAACATCGATTTTCTCCCTTGCCGCCTGCCAGTCTGGCGAGAGGGGGTAAACGGACGGTTAGAGACTTTTCTTTCGCGGCGGAATTCATCGCGAAATCATGCGGTCAGCGGGTCGAAAGCACCGTTTTCAAAGGCTTCAGCCAACTTGAATTTCTGTATCTTGCCTGATCCGGTGAGCGGCCATTCGTCAACCCAGATCCAGAACGCGGGCGTCTTTTGAGGGGAAATGCGCTCCCTGATGAAAGTCTTTAACGCCCCGGGCGCGGGTTTTTCACCGCCTGCCGCGCGCATGAAACAGGCGACCTGTTCGCCCCATTTTTCGTCGGGCACGCCGACGACCGCGGTTTCTGCAATGGCTTCATGTTCGAGAATGGCGTTCTCGATTTCCGCCGGAAACAGGTTCTCACCGCCCCGGATGATCATCTCCTTAACCCGGCCGGTGATCTTTACATAACCGCGCGCGTCCATCGTCCCAAGATCGCCGGTATGAAGCCAACCGTCGCTGTCGATCGTTTTCGCCGTCGCCTCGTCATTAGCGTTATAGCCAATCATGGTCAGATAACCGCGCGTACAGATTTCACCCTGCTCGCCACAAGGCGTGACTGCATTGGTTTGCGGGTCGCGGATCGATACGGCGACATGCGGCAAAGGCTGCCCAATCGTTCCAACAAGATCGTCGAGCGCATCGTTCCGCCACGCCATCGTGATGACTGGAGACGTTTCGGTTTGGCCATAAATTATCTGCACAACCGACCCAAAAAATTGCTCGGTTGCGCGCGCCAATTCCGGCGACACCATCGAGCCGCCCGATGTCACCGAGCGCACGGAGGAAAAGTCTCTTTTGCTGCGCTTGGCCTCTTCAATGAGCGCGATGATCATGGTCGGCACGCCAACGATCATACTGACTTTTTCCCGCTCCAGGACTTCAGCGGCGGCGACCGGCTCAAACATGGGCATTAACAGCATCTCTCCGCCCTTACCCATGACGCCCAGCGTGTGGACCGCGCAACCCGTTGTATGGAACAGGGGCATGTAATTGAGCGATTTGTCGCCGGGCCGGAAATCGAGCCGCGCCATGCAATCAAGACCATTGCGCGTCAGACCGTGATGATGGAGCACCGCCCCTTTCGGAAATCCGGTTGTCCCAGAGGTATACTGAATTTGCGCCGGATCACCTGGGGAAACCGACGGCAAGTCGCCGGGCTCGCCAGCGAACAGCGCTTGCGCATCCGAGATGTTGATGATGGCCTTTACCCGCGGCGCCGCCGCAATGGCGGCCTCGGCGATTTCCTTCATTGGATTGCCGCGAAAATTCTCAACCAGATAGAGCGCTTCCGCTCCGGACTGGTTGAGAACATATTCAAGCTCTCGTTGTTGATAGGAAGGGTTGACGGTCACAAGAGTGACGCCCGCGAGGGCGAGCCCGAACTCAAGAAAGATCCACTCAGGCACGTTCGGCGCCCAGACTGCAACGCGGGCGCCCTTGGCGTGGCGGCCGGCCAACACTCGACCAAGGCGCTCCGCTTCCTCCCATAATTGGGCGTAGGTCCAAGATCGCCCCATCGTTCCATCGAGACCAACCTCACGCATCGCCATCGCGTCCGGCCACTTTTCGGCTGAAGCGCGCAAAAGCGCGCCGACTGTCATGGGTGACGGCGCCTCGCCTTCCTGCGCCGGAAAATAAGACTCATTCAGTGAAACCGAATACACCAGATCCTCTCTTTGCCCTCGCAGGGCTTACTTTGACCGACATTGGACCCGACAGCTGTTGGGCGCGCTTGCGTTATTCACAAGCGTTTTGCTTTTTAGCCTAGATCGTTTTTTGATCGGCGCATCTGATACGCTCTTGCCGTCTCTGGTCGTTCACTCGACATTCACCAAAATTGCAACAAGCGGCGCCGTCTCATCGCCGGTGTTGACCCAGGCGTGATTGGTCGCTCGCTGGATGACGACATCTCCAGGCTTCAGCGCGCGCGCCTCCCCCTCGTCCAGCAGGAGGTCGACGGCCCCCTTAATGAGGACGATCACATCGAGCGTCAGCGTTTCGTGCATCATCGGATGGCGGCTCGTATCAACGCGCGCATCGCTCGCCTGCGCCGCCGCAAAACCGAACGCCGCCGCGGCTTCCCGCTCTTCCGGCGTCGCGCTGGCGTCCTCAGGCGGCACGGTGAACCAACGGACTTTTAGCGCCCGCGCCGCCGGCTCAAGCGCCACATCCTGGTTGGCTAAGAGATCACCGTCAGGAGCAAGGGCGCCGGCGCGAAGTGCGTCAGGTTCGAGGAGCGCTGTCCAGATTTCCGCCAACCCGGCTTCTTCAACCGCGAGTACTTTCGCCGGCTCGCCATCGATGAAAACCGAGGACCGTGCGCGGTCACCCTCTTGGCCAGGTTTGTTTTGCGTCACAATGCGCCGTAGCGCCTGCCAATTCATAGGCCATTCCCGCTCATATCGATCATGGAGCCTTAGGATGCTTCGACAGCGTCATCCGTCGATGCGGGGCCGATTGAACGAACAATCGACCGGGCGTCGTAGACTTCACCGTCTTCTTCCGGCGGCGGATTTTTTCCCATCAAAACTTCCATCCTCGCGGTGAAGAACCGCCGCGCTCCAACGCGACCGACATTACCGCCGACGCCCACGGAAACGCCGCCGCGTCGGCCGAAACTGCCCGACCCCAAACCGGCCCCGACGTCAACGCCGCCGCGTTCATCGCCTTCCACGGAGCGCGCAACGATGCGAAACCAGTCATTTCCGGTCTCCAAGGTCAACTCCGCTGCACGCAGGAGCGCAAAATCTTCGACGACTTCAACGGGCGTCGCTCCGTCGCCGCTGAACACAACCCGGAACCGATCAGCTTCCAGTCGCGTTTCGGAATAGCCGAACCCCTTTTCGTCAGCAGGGCCGTAAGACGTGCCCACCGCTGTGACACACCCTGAAACCGCCGCAATGGCGATTACCAAAATCGCCGCCCTTGCCAGAAAACCCATAAAAGCCGCCCTTCCCTTGTTTTCTTTGCTCTTTTCGGAACGGTAGCACCGACCGGTTCACCGATACAAATTTCTGCCTGCCTACAAGGCGAATGGCGGGCGATCCGCACTGCCGCAACCGCCAAATAACGTCGCCGGCATGGGACGGGCCTCGGTTTGCACCGTCGCGATCAAGATGGGGAAGAATATCGCGCCGAATGCTTTTCAGCGCCTCAATGCGGATCGCATCCCCCGGGCTCCCAGAGCTGAATTGGATTTCCCTCCGGATCGGAGAGCCTTGCAAAACGGCCATTTGGATACGTCTCGGGATCAACGTCAACGGCGATGTCGACCTTTTTCAGTTGCGCGACCATGGCGTCGAGATCGCGCACTCGGAAATTCAACATAAATTGCTGAGCCGGTTCGCCGAAATAGTCCGTGTCTTGACTGAATGGTGCAAAAACCGTCGTCCCCGCCTCCTGACGCCATGCCGGCTGGTCGTAGTCGCCGGGCACTTTCAAAACGCCGAGATGATCTTCGTACCACTGCGCCAATGCAGTCGTATCCTTGGCGCGGAAGAACACCCCGCCAATCCCGGTTACCTTTTCCACGTTACCGGCTCCCTTGCGGCGGTATCCTGGCGAACGGGCTTGGCCCCGCGCCAGCAAGCTGACCCTCGGCGATAAGGCAATTCATGAACGGCGCATTGAAGACTTCTTCATCAGGCGCCTCGTCGCGCCGCTCAACGCATAATCCCGGCTCGATGCGGGCCCAGTTCACATCGAACCGGTCCGCCAGTAACGCGATCCTTTGAAGCGACGTCCGGTCGATCTGATCAAAAGCAATCGCACGCGTCCGGTTGAGCGCGTCAAGAACACTGATGGCGAGATCGTCTTGCGGCGGTGTCTCGAGCGATCCGTTAAAAAGCGTATAGACCTTCGCTTCTTTGGCGTATTCTGCCTTCATCGCCGTCAGCGCTTTCAAAGTCGTGTCCAGAAAGACCGCCGCCCTGACGCCGCCGTCAAAATACTGGCGCCCGTCGAGCAGAACCGGGGGAAATATCACCGGCACGGCTGCGCTCGCGAATACGGCTTCCGTATAGCATTGACGAATTTCCGCTGACGGACGATCGCTTGCCGCAATCGCCGTCAGATCAAATGCATAAAATTGCCCGTCCTGAACTTCAACAACGCCGGCGAGCAGCTTTCGCCCTTCTCGCGCTTTCTCCGCCACACGCGCGATGCGCTCATCGGTCAGATAGTCGGCAAATCGCAAGCGCGCCGGGGCAAGGTCATAGATCGAGGTTTCAAGCGGCAAGCCCGCAATCGAGCGCCGCCGGGTCGCAAGATCGGTTTCCCGCTCAATCGCATAGGCTTCGACAAGGCCGTCAAGATCGTCTTCGCCGCCGAGGAAAATACCGGTCGCCTGAAGCGCGCCGGTGCTGACGCCGGTGACAACATCAAATTCGACGCCTTCACCCGCGCCGCTCAGATAGCTGTCGAAAAACCCTGCGCCATAGGCGCCGAACTGACCGCCGCCGGACAAGACGGCAATATTGCGCCGTGGATAGATCCCGCGCGCTTCCTGTTCTTCGGTAAAATTGGTCATGGCGCCGAATATCGCGCTTTCAACCGATCCGGGCCGCATCTGCGCCGGGGTGATGGCCTCGCCATTCAAAAGCATGTCGGCGATTGGGGCGGTCTGCACCTCGAGCCTGAATCGCTCACTATTCGTACACGTTACGTCTGTCGGCGGCGTTGATGCGCAGCCTGCAGCAACCATGATGATCGGAACAATAACCGTTAGCCTGCGAAGAATTGCGTCTGAAATCATGCGTTCAGCTCCCCGGTTGCGTCGTTTGGAGAATACGCGCGCGCCAGCCCAACAACAAGAATGCACAGGCGCGCAATCGCCCCAATGCCGACCCATGCGCGCCCTCTTTTCGCGATTGCGAGGATATTTCAGTGTTTTAACATGAAAAAACACCGCCCCTCGAGGCGGTGTTTTCGCTATTTTATCTCATAACGCCGACGCGAAACGATGTGCAATTTCCGCAACTTATGCGGCCTTATAGAGTTTTTCGTTTTTGTCGGCCATATCGCGGAACATCTGCGGCGGATTGAACCGTTCGCCGTAGCGCTGCGCAAGGCTTTCGGCTTTGCGCACAAACGCTTCCATGCCGATCGTATCGATATGGCTCATGGGACCGCCAGTCCATGGCGCAAAGCCCCATCCGAAAATTGCGCCAAGATCGGCCGACTGTGGATCGAAGACAATCCCTTCGGCATAACAATGAGAAGCCGGAATGAGCTGCGCATACAACAGGCGTTCTTTGACATCGTCAGTTGAAGGCTGGTCGTCCGCAAGCGGGAAGTGTTCGTGGAGATCAGGCCACAGATATTTTTTGCCGCCTTCCGGGTACTCGTAAAAACCGCCGCCGGATTTACGACCTTCGCGCCCGAGTCCGACAACCATTTTCTCCAACAATTCTTCGTTGCCTGAAGGCTTGTATGCATCGCCAAGCTCTTTCTTGGTCGATTGCATCAGCATATGCCCAAGCGAAAGCGATGTCTCGTCGGTGAGCGCCAGCGGTCCAACCGGCATACCGAGAAGTTTTGCGGCGTTCTCAATGAGTGCGGGATTAACGCCCTCCTGAACCATGATCATCGCTTCGCCGAGGTAAGGCGGTACAACGCGGTTCGTGTAGAACCCGCGCGTGTCTTTGACCACAATCGGCGTCTTCTTGATCAAGCGCACGTAATCAAGCGCATAGGCGAGCGACCGATCGCCGGATTTCTCACCCGGGATGATTTCTACAAGCGGCATCTTGTCGACCGGTGAGAAAAAATGAATGCCAATAAACTGATCGGGACGCTCCGAGTTTTTGGCAAGGCCCGTAATCGGCAG
>JBCBBT010000058.1:0-20747 GCA_038531315.1 Pseudomonadota bacterium | reverse complement strand
GTCCCGCCGAAGGAAAGACCGATGCGGTTGCCGATCAGAACAGAAAGCTCAAAAGAGTTGCCCGCTTCAATGACCGTATCGGTAAGCTGGAACAAGCCGCTTGCCCGGTTCAGGTAAGCGACGCGTTCGCCGATATCATTGTCGCCAAGGACAAAAGTCGGGTCAGCGCCGATTTCAGGCGCGTAAATGCCGCCATTTGCAAGATTGTTCAGCGTCCAATCCGGAATTTCGCCCGTATTAAACGAGCCGAACGGATGGACGATATTCAATTCCAGCGGACCCTCGAAGTCATCGCTTAATACGACTGTCGGCGCTGCGTGCGCGGCGACGCTCGCAAACATGGCGATGATCGTTAAACCCCAAATACGCATCGTTGAACCCTTCTTTTTGGCGTTTATGCCTTGACGGCGAAAATCGGAACACATGCTCCACAATTCGCAAACCACGTTGTTTCGTAGCTAACAAGATTTGTCCGAGCAAGTTAAATTTGTAAATTTCTCAGTTAATTAGTCGTTAATTTTGAGATTGTTCCGCAAAACTGAACGAACCAAATTGCAGCGACTTTTCCCAAACAACTCAGACAGGCAAAACGAGCGTTTTATTTGTCGATTAGCGGCGGCGTGCCCGTGTAAAGGTTAATTGACGGCGCCGCATGCCGGCATTTCATCTAAAGGGGGCCTCTCCGGCGCGAGAGTTGCGACATTTTGTCAAGCAAGGGCGCGCCCGGGCGCAATCACCTCGGCAGGATCGATCCAGGCCCTGTGCCATAGTTCAAGCATAAGCATGGCCCATAGTTTTGTATGGTTATGGCGACGCCCGCTGCAGTGATCGCGCATCAATCGCTCTGCATATCCCTCTTTGAAAAGCCCGCGGCTGCGCGCCGCGTTTGTGGTCAAAATGTCGAGGGTGAAGTCGTGGAGTTCATCGCGGAACCAGTGCTCGATCGGCACGCCAAATCCCATCTTCGGCCGATCGAGCACCGCATCCGGCACCCATCCGCGCAGCGCGTCCTTCAACAGACCCTTTAAGCCGCCCTGCATTTTTAGCTCGGCGGGTATCGACGCAGCAAACTCCATCATTTCCACGTCGAGGAATGGCGCGCGCGCCTCGAGGCTCCAGGCCATGCTCGCGCGGTCAACCTTCACCAGGAGATCGTCGGGCAGGTATGTGTGAATATCGGCGAAGGCGGCGCCGGAGACCATGTCGTTCGCGGCCTCAAAATAGGGATCGAGCAGACCCGTCGTGTCGCGATTGAGGTAGGGCGCGAGCGCGGGGCCATAACCGTCGCGTTTGTCGACCCCATAAAAATACATCATCGCAGGTTCGTATCGTTGCGCATTTGTTTCGCCGGCGAACGACAAACGTCTTCTGACGCCGCCAAACGGGCGAACTCTGGCAAGAGCCGCCGGTATGGCGCGGGCGCCAAGACTGGCGCCCTTCCGCACCACCTGCGGCAAGCGCTCGACCCAGCCCATCCGCGCGCAATCCTGATATCGTCCGTATCCGATGAAAAATTCATCGCCGCCGTCCCCCGTCAGGGCGACCGTGACGTGCCGGCGGGTAAGGCGCGAGACATAATAAGTGGGGATTGCAGACGGATCGGCGAAAGGATCGCCGTAATGCCAGACCAACTCGGGTAGGATGGCTGTCGCATCCGGTTTGACAATCTCCTCGTGGTGGTCCGTCGAGAAGCGCTCCGCAACAAGGCGCGCATACTGTCGTTCGTCAAACGCATCGTCTTCAAATCCGATGCAAAATGTCTTCACCGGATGTGCGCTGTGCTCCGCCATCGCAGCGACAACAGCCGAGCTGTCAACGCCGCCGGACAAAAACGCGCCGACGGGGACATCCGCCAACATTCGTCTTTGCACGGCTTTATCGAGTAATGTTACGATCGTGCTTTTGAGCTCTTGCGGGTCGCTCGCCGCTGCGCATTGAGGCGCCGGTAATGACCAGTATCGTTGCGGGGCGCCGATTTCGCCCGGTTTTGCCTTTACGATTGTACCGGGCGGCAGACATTTAACCCCGTCGAATGCAGACCATGGCGATGGCACATATTGCATCGACAGATAGTGATGGATCGCTTCGAGATTTGCGCGTCGTTCAAAAGCCGGCCAGGCGAGAAACGATTTAACCTCTGATGCGAAAATCAGATCGCCGCCGGTCTCGGCGTAATAGAGCGGTTTTTTGCCAATTCGATCGCGCGCCAGCCACAGCGTTTTTTCGTTTTCGTTCCAAAGCGCAAATGCAAACATGCCATTGATCCGCTGGAGCGCCGCTTCGCCCCAGCGCGCCAGTGCGATCAATAAAACCTCAGTGTCCGTTTGCGTTGTGAATGTCTCGCCCGCCGCAATCAGCTCTTTGCGCAGCGCCTGATAATTATAAATTTCGCCATTATAAACGATCACATACGGGCCGCGCTGCATCGGCTGGCGACCATGGGCGGCAAGATCGATGATCGACAGCCGGCGATGGCCAAAACCGGCCCCGTCCGCCGCCCAGACGTCCGAGTCATCCGGTCCGCGATAGGCGATCAGATCCGCCATTTGCGATAGCAGCGCGCGATCATGCGGTGTTGTCTCGCCGCTCTGTCGCAGAAATCCGGCTAAACCGCACATCGAGTTATCGCCCTTGAAATTAAAATGCTCACGCTCCGCGGCGGACGATGAACTGCCCGCTCAGATCGGCCAATACCGAGCGCGGACAGTCGCGATAGGCCGAGCGCGCGCTGCGCCTCAGCCGTTTTTCGAGAGTGTCGAGATAAGCATCGTCTGCGCGACAATTACTGCTGTAGGACTCGATCTCGAAACCGGCCCCCGTCAGCAAAAAAGCATAATCCGGTTGGCGCAGCTGCGAACCATATTCCGTATTCACCTTTTCGGAAATTTGCGCGAACGTGTTGGCGTCGAACAGGAGATGGTCAAGCGGTTTGTCGAAATCGCGATGGTCGCGGTAATCGACTTGATGGACGCCGGCGCCGCCCGGCTTTGTAATGCGAAATAACTCATCAAAGGCGGTCTGCGGGTCTGCAAGGTGCTCAAGAACCGCGTTCGAGAAAATAGCGTCGACAGACCTGTCGCTTATGCCGGCAAGATCTTCCGCGCCGCGGTGAACGAGACCAATGGCGTCGTCATCATATGCGTTCCGGCTCACAATCCGCTGCAAGAAATCGGTGTCCGCGGCCGGCTCTTCTTTCTTCAGGCGTTCGGCCAATGCAGCGTAAAACAGATTATGATAGCCGGCGTTCCACGGGGCCAGCCACCGATCGGCCACGGAAACGTCAGCGCCGCGACTGCGCAGATAAGCCATTGATCCAAATGCAGGGCCCGGACCGATCTCAAGCACCTTCGCGTCGGCGATCTTGATCCCGAGGGTGTTCAGTCTTTCCGCATAGGCGCGTCCATTCGCAACCGCATAATCGACGGCGCTGGCGATGGCGGCGGGTGCGCGGTCGGGCATTTGGAAATTTGTTGGAACTGGTTTCGGTTTCCAAAAGCGGCGCAGGCCGGCGCGGCGGGCTCGTTCTTTCAGCTGTTCAATCAATCGTGTCACGCTAATCAGACCGCGTTTTCAATACCGGCCGCTTTGGCGAGGAGTTTGTCATACGCGTTCACCATGTCGTCATATGTCCACTGCGTGATGAGCGCTTCATGAGCGGCCGTCGCCAGACGACGTTTCTGGTGCGGGTCATTACACAACTCGCTAATGAGGTCGACCAAGCGGCTCACGGCCGCCGGCTCGTAAAAGCGCGCTGAAACGCCTTCACGAAGTCGTTCGCCGGCGCCGTCTACCGGGGTTGCGATAATGGGCGTTTTATATTTTGCCGCCTCTATGAATACGCGCGGAAATGCCTCTGAGCGAGATGTGTTGATCAACATATCGGCCGCCGCGATATATTCCAGCGGATTGTCGACGGGGCCGACGAAATTGCAATGGGCGCGCGTGACGTCGCTGACGTTTCGCAGAATACGGTCGCGATATGGCGCCTCAACGGAGCCGATGAAGATAGCGCGGGTCCTTTTGATCAGATCCGGCGGAAGGCTTTTCATCGCATCGACAAGGTCCGCTTGTCCCTTTCGCTCACATACCGTTCCTACACTGAGCAGAATGATCTCGTCTTCTCCCCAGCCGAGCCCGGTCCGTAAATCGCTACGCTCACCGATTGCGGCGTCCTTGATTGGAAAGTGCGCGTTGTAAATGACCGACTGTTTGGTTGCCGGTGCAAAAGCGCGCCACTGAGCCTGTGAGGCTTGCGCAACAAAAATAAGCGCTTCGGGGTAGTCAAAGGCGGCGAGCGCGCGGGCGGCGATTTTCGGATTGCGATCGGCCAGCCGCAGCCGCCAGGGCTCGCTCTCGCGGATGTTCCAGACCGTTCTGACGCCGGCGATACGCGCTGCATCCACAATGGGATAGCAATCGACCGTGCTCGCAAAGACAAGAGAGGCGCTTGAAGCCTTCAGGAAGTTTGCGATTTGTCCAACCTGCTTTTCGTAGGCGCTGTACAAAACTGGCGACGTGGACAATTCGTCCGAGACGATGGCCTCGATGCCTGCGGCCTCATAGCGTTCGCCAAGCGGGCCGCCTTCGGGGGCGGCGGCGACAATATTCCAGCCGCGCTCTTGCAAGCCCGCCGCTAATTCGAACTGGCTGATTGGCGCGCCGTCGCGCCGAAAGCTGGGGCAGATGGCCAGGACGCTCTTCGATGGGGCGTTGGGCGCGCGCACCCCTGCCGGGCGCGGATGCGGCGCAAGGCTATCCGGCAATGGCGACCGGCTTCCGGAAAGCCGCGCGCGCGCTTGCCGGGCGATTGTTCGCCAGTCGCCCTCGCGCAGAAGCGCGCCAAGAAGTGCGGCGGAATGGGGCAGGAGCTGCATTACGAGCGAACTACCTTCATTTGCGCGCAACGCCAATATTGCTGAACGCGGCGCGCCCGATAGGGCGATCGGATAGGCCCCGAAATCAGATAAATTCACGGCTATTGGCGGACATGGCGAGCTTCGTTAAGCCGTCAGGTATGAAACTATCGTCTTTTCGCTGGCGGATCAGCGACGCCGTTCAGCGGTTGATGTTGACGACAGATGACCGCCATCCGGTCCGGCTGGCGTATAATACCGTGCGCATGTTTCCGCCGGTCAAGGCGCTTTGGCGATGGGTTTCCGGCGACAATGACCGTTGGCGTCATGTTGACGCTTACGAGGCGGCGGGCGGCGTTTTCGCGTCAGGCGCCCGGGGCGGCGGCGCCGGGAACGGAGGCGCGCCGTCGCTTGAATTCGGCGAAAGCGACTACTTCCGCAAGCTCATCGAATACGCGAGCGCAGACGGCGGTCTTGTCACGGCCGCGTCTTCGAAGGTCATGCTGGTGAACAACGGTCTTGCCGCCGGCGGCGCTGAAAGACAGATCATCTATACAGCCAATGGGCTAAAGGAGCGGGGCTGTGAGCCGGTCTTCGTCGGCGAATATTTGAACCAGGCGCCGGGGCTGGATTTTCACGCCGAAGCGCTTCGCGCCACCGGAGTCGGTGTGATGGGTTTGCCGCGGAGCGCAAAACCCGACAGCTTCCTCTATCAACTTGTCTCACGGCCGGTAGCAGTGTTGTTGGCGAAAGCCCCGACGAAAATGATGCTCGAAATGTTGGACATGGTTGCGCTGATTAAAAGACAAGCGCCCGCTGTTGTGCATCTCTGGCAGGATGAAACGTCAATCAAACACGGGCTTGCCGCAGTGATCGCCGGCGCGCCGCGTGTCGTTTTATCCGGCCGCAATATGAACCCGACGCATTTTCAATATTTCCTGCCCCATATGCGCGACGCTTATCGGGCGCTCGCGGAAGATGAGCGGGTGATACTCTCCAATAACAGCATCGCAGGCGCTGCAAGCTATGCCGAATGGCTCAACATGAAGTCTTCCGACTTTACGGTTGTTCGAAATGGCGTCGATCCGGCGCTCTGGCCGGCGCCGGGCGCCGACGCAAGGCAAATAGTACGCGCGCGCCACGGTTTGTCGCCGGCCCAGCCCGTTGTCACAGGTGTGTTTCGCCTGTCGCCTGAAAAACAGCCGCTTGTCTGGCTGGAAGCCGCCGCTGCGCTTCGCGCCAGTATTCCCGCCGCCGCGTTTTTCTTGATTGGCGACGGGCCTATGCGCGACGCCTTGACGCAAAAAGCGCAAGCGCTCGGTCTGGGCGACGCGTTGACGGTCGTCGGAGAAACCCGCGCCGTCCACGATTATCTCGCAGCGGGTGATTTATTCCTGCTCGCGTCTCGCCAGGAAGGCCTTCCAAATGTGCTTCTTGAGGCGCAGTGGCACGGCCTTGCCTGTGTTACGACTGACGCCGGCGGTGCGCCGGAGGCGATCAAAGACGGCGAGACCGGCGTGGTTGTGCCGCTTGTGAGCGGGAATCTGGCGCAATCGCTGGCTGATGCGCTTGCGTCCGCGTGGCGCGACGAGGCCTTTCGGGCCGCCGCCAGGGAGAAAGGCCCGGCATTTGTTCGCCAACACTTTTCGCTCGAGCGAATGATCGACCAGACATTATCATTATACGGATTTCAAAAGGGGCCGGGCCAGTGACGGCCCGGTGCGGCCACGGGCCCCGCGCTCGACATCTTTGCCGAAAATGGCCATTAAGCTTACACGGACGCGTGTTTTTGCGTCTTGGTTCCGAGGGAGTTGGCGATGTGCGGCATTGTCGGAGTTTTTGATCTGAAAAAAGCCTGCGGGCCGGAAACGCTGGCGCGTCTCGTCGACACCATGCGCGATACGATGGTGCATCGCGGTCCTGACGATCAGGCTTCCTGGGTCGATCCTGACGGCGTCGCCGCTTTCGGACACCGGCGCCTGTCGATCATCGATCTTAGCCCCGAAGGACGCCAGCCCATG
Organism: Pseudomonadota bacterium; assembly: GCA_038531315.1. Classification (GTDB taxonomy): domain Bacteria; phylum Pseudomonadota; class Alphaproteobacteria; order Caulobacterales; family Parvularculaceae; genus JAJFFW01. The sequence continues at coordinate 13,873 of JBCBBT010000058.1, read as the reverse complement.
AGTGCGGACGGCGTCGATGCGGTGGTCACTTTTAACGGCGAAATCTATAATTTTCAGGAGTTGCGCGACCGTCTGATTGCCCAGGGCCACACATTCAATAGCCGCTCGGACACAGAAGTGCTGCCGTATTTGTTTCGCGACCTTGATGCGTCGCACCTGGCGCGATTAAACGGCATGTACGCGCTCGCCGTCTGGGAGCCGAAGGCGCGCACGCTTCTTCTTGCGCGCGATCCTTTTGGCAAAAAGCCGCTCTACATTTATGAGGATCAAGATTTCTTCGCCTTCGCTTCGGAGATGCAGGCGTTCTATGCGCTCCCCAGCTTCAAGGCTGATATCGACCGCGATGCGCTTGCCGAATATTTGATGCTTGGTTACTTACCCGGACCACGGACGATTTACAAAAATGTTCGGATGGCGGCCCCCGGCGGCTTTGAAAAAATCAGTTTTGCAGCGCCCGGCGACGGCGCGCGCATGATCGACAGCGGGAAGTTTTTCCGGTTTTCAGCGCAGACGCGCGCCAGCGTTTCGCAGATCGACAAGAGAGCGCTGAAGGACCGGCTGCGTCACCAGCTTATTCGCGCCGTTGAAAGACGGATGGTCGCTGACGTGCCCCTCGGCGCGTTTTTGTCAGGCGGCGTCGACAGCGCCCTTGTGGTCTCGATTGTCAGGCGTGAGCTTGATCGCGAAATCAATACCTATTCAATTGGATTTGAAGGCTCAGACGAGAGCGAACATGAAGCGGCGCGCGAGATCGCCAATCGCCTCGGCGCACGCCATCACGATGAAATGCTGCAGCCGGACGGCATTGACCTCATTCATAAGATCGCAGGCGTGCTCGATCAGCCGAATGGCGATTCGTCTTGCTTGCCGACTTTTCTTCTCAGCGAATTCACCCGGCGCCACGTTACGGTCGCGCTTTCAGGAGACGGCGGCGACGAACTATTCGGCGGGTACGGGCGTTACCGGGATACGTTGAACGAACTCGCCGACCCGCAGCTCCTGCGGCGTAATCATCCGCATCTCGATCCAAAAAAAGCAACGCCTGCGGACCTTTATTTTTCGATGCGGTGGCATATTTGGCTGCCCGATCAGGCTGCGAAATTGCTGGGCGCCATGCCCGCGGCGGCGAAAGCGCGTATCGATGAATGGCGCGCCGTACTCAATGATCCTTCAGAACCGGTTTTGCATCGCATGCGGACAATAGATGCGGCGCTCTACATGCCCGGCGGCGTTCTTGCGAAAGTAGACCGCATGAGCATGCAGCACTCACTCGAAGTGCGCTGTCCGATGCTTGATGTGGAATTTGCTGAAACCGCCATGGGATTGTCAGAAGACGATTGCTGGGCGGGGCCCGCAACGACGAAGAAAATTCTCAAGGAAATCGCGTTCGATTATTTGCCGGAGGCGTGGATGACGCGCTCGAAAAAAGGCTTCGGCTTGCCGGCGAATGCGTGGGCTCAAAATGATGTGATAGAGCTTGCAAAAAATAGCCTGGGCGCGGCGGGTTCAAGAACGTCAACGCTGTTTGACCCAACGGCTCTGGCGGCGATGATAGGCCATCAACAACAGCCGGGGTGCTTTTCGATTTACCAGCTGTGGCCGCTGATCATTCTGGAGCTGTGGTTGCGTGCGCAGGAAGAAAAGATCGCCGGCCTCCGCAACGCTTCCCGGCTCGTGGCGTAGGTCATGAACACGCACAAAGCCACCGTCATTATCACCGGCGCCGCCGGGTTTGTTGGCTCGCACGTTGCGCACGCGCTGCTCACGCGTGGTTTCCGCGTCGTCGGCATTGACAATCTCAATGACTATTATTTGCCGCGCCTCAAAACGATGCGCCTTGATAGGCTGCGTGAACATAACGGATTTATCTTTCACAAAATCGACATTGCCGATCACGACCGTATGCGCGCTCTCAACGACTTTCGCGAAGCCGATGTGGTGATCCATCTCGCAGCCCAGGCCGGGGTCAGGTATTCTCTGGAAAACCCTTTTGCGTACGCATCATCAAATCTGCTGGGGCATCTGTCGGTCCTCGAGTGCGTTCGCCACGCGCCGCAACGCCCGCGGCTTGTATATGCGTCGTCAAGCTCTGTGTACGGGGCGAATACCAAAGCGCCATTCTGTGAAAGCGACCCGGTGACGAAACCTGTCTCGCTCTACGCGGCGACCAAGCGCGCAGACGAGTTATTAAGCGAGTCATACGCGCGCCTCTATGATATCGAGCAGATTGGCCTTAGATTTTTTACAGTATACGGACCATGGGGGCGTCCGGATATGGCGTATTGGACGTTTACTGAGAAAGTGCTCGCCGGAGAGCCGATCCAGGTTTTCAATAATGGCGATATGGAGCGCGACTTTACCTATATTGACGACATTGTTGCTGGCGTGATCGCGACGGCGCTTGAGCCTGCGCAGTTTGAAAGCGAGATTCGCCACAGGGTCTACAACATTGGCAACAACAAGCCGGAAAAGCTGTTGCGTTTCATTGAAATTATCGAAGCGGCGACGGGGCGCGAAGCGATCAAGAAAATGGAACCGATGCAGCCCGGCGACGTATACGCGACCTTTGCCGATATTGACGCGATCAAGAAAGACTACGGGTTCACGCCCACAACCTCGCTGGAAGACGGCATGCAGACGTTTGTCGACTGGTACCGCGAATTTCGGGACGCAATGAATTCCTGAAGCCGTCAAAAAACGTCCTGCGGCCGGCGTTTGCGATCTGCATAACGCTTTGATTTTTCTGTAAAAAACAAGGGCGACTATACAAACTGTAGGAAACTTATCCCCGCCCTTTCCCGAGGCCTTATCATCGTCGGCAGTAAGGAGTACCTCTGATGCCGACCAATCCACACCAATCGCCGCGCCTTGCGCTTCCCTTTGTTGCGCCGGCTCAGGCGCAAAAGCATATTCCCGTCAATGAAGCGCTGCGCCGTCTCGATATCCTGGCGCAAATAACCGTCGCCTCGCGACATCAAAACGTTCCGCCGGAAGACCCCGCGGAAGGTGAGGCTTATATTGCGCCGACCGGCGCTGCCGGCGCGTGGGCGGGCGCGGACAATCAGATTCACGTTTTCCAGGACGGGACGTGGGAGGCGTTCGCGCCTCAAACGGGGTGGACTGCATGGGTTGAGGATGAAAACGATTACGCCATCTGGGACGGCGTAGCCTGGAAAAAGCTGCTGTCTGCGTTGACCAGCGATTGCATCGCCGTCAACAGCGACACCAACACAACGCTCTTCGCGGCCAAGGGATCCAATGCGATTGAAGTTGAAACGGCGAGCAATTCAGTTAATCCGGTTATCGCCTTCAAGGACGGCTCGCCGGGGCAAGTGCGTATCGGCGCATTCAACTTCCTGAACGGCACCGGCGGCGCGGTTGGTCAACTTGCCTACTTTTTCAATGAAACAAGCCCCGCTGACCAACAATTCCGCGTGCTCGTCAATGGCGGCGTGCGGCTCGCCTGCTTCGGCGACGGCAGCGTGGTCGTCGGCTCTCCCGCCGGCGGTCGCAAAGGCGCAGGCGCGCTGAACGCCCAGGCCGTTTATGATGATAATGCGTTGCTCTCTTGCTACGTCTTTGATCAAGCCATCGACGGATGCATCCGGGAAGAAAAATGGGACGCCAAAGCGCCATCCGGCGCCCATGACGGCGCGCGAAAATTCGCCGCGCGCATTGGCGGCGCCCATGATCCGCTGACACTGGACGGATATGCGGCCCACTGGCGCGAAAAACGGCATTTGACCGCGATGCCGAACGAAAGGCGCTTTAGCGCCGGCGACGAAATTTCGACTGGCGCATGGATTCAGAGGCTACTCGAAACCGTTGAAACGCAAGCTGTTTTGATCGAGGTGCTCAATCAACGGTGCAAGGAAATTGAAGCGAAGGTCGACGGCGCGTATCGCGATCCTGAATAAGGCGTCATGGATCTGTAAAAAGCGTCGGCCATGGAAATCGCGGCGAAGGCCAGTATAAGCCTCGTTGTAGAATGGTATCCGCGGCTGGAATGTGAGGTCTCGAAATCTAATGAGCAAGGCCAATTACATCAACCGATGCGCCTATCCGTGGCAGCAAATGATCATCGACCTTACAGGCGAGGTCGTGCCGTGCTGTTTCTGGGCGGGATACGGAAATTTTGGCAGACCGCTTGGCAACACCAACGAAAACACGCTCGATGAGATCTGGAACGGCGAAGCCTACAAGGATTTAAGAAAAAAGATTGCGGAGGACGACCTCGACGATCACCCGTGCGGCAATTGCATGGCTTATCGGTGGGGAAATAACACGTTTCCGCGCTTCACGTGGCCTGCCGGTTTCACGCACGAGTCGGGCCTTTGTTTTTTCGGGCAGATTGACGAAGAATTCGAGCGCCGCGCCGGAAAATCAGGCGATCCCATTGTTCTTTATGAGGATGGCGCCGCGCTTGCGACAGCGGGCGCACCGCATGACGAGATCCGCGAACATGGAATGGGGCGCTACGCGGTCTGGAACGGCTGGATTTACTTTTCGTCTTCCGACAACAGCGATCCCATGAGCAATGGCCGCTCATACGTGTTGAAATCAGGCGAAATGAGCATCGAGCTTGGCGGGCTTTTCGAAGACAGCCAATCGGGTCGCAACCTGAAAAAAGCGTATGCTGAGTTCAACGAGGGCGTGCCGGAAGTCGAAGCGCAACCGTCGATGCTGTCCTATATTTCAACGGCTGACTGCAATATCGACTGTCCGGCCTGCAGCCAAAATATGGTCCGCGTCACGAAAGTTCAGCATCGCGCCGAAACGACGCCGGACGTTCTGACGAAAGTCCCCTTTCTCGCACAATTTATATGGCATGGCGGCGAGCCGTACCTGATCAAACAGTTTCGCGAATTCGTCGATCAGTACGAGGTGGCGGACAATCCGAACCTATCGTTCGGATTCACGTCAAACGGGACGCAAATTACCGAGCGAGAACTTGCGAAGCTGAAGAAGTTTCCGCGTATCAACGCCTCCGTTTCCTGCGATAGCTTTACGCGTGAGACATTCGAAGTTATTCGCGCCGGCGCCAATTACGACCGTGTTGTTGAACACATCAAGAATTTGATCGACGCGTACAAGGCGCCGCAGCGCGTCTTTTCCGTTGGCATGATCGTCTGCAAGTCGAATATGCATGAACTGGCGGATAATCTTCAGTTCGCGATCGATCACGATATCGCACTGAACCTGTCGCCTGTTGTTTTGTATCCGACAAACGAGCATCTCGGCGTTTTTGAGGATTTTCCCGCCCAGACACGCGGTTGGCGTGAGCAGATTGTCCGCGCGCGCGACATTGTCGCCAGGGCCAAGGACGATGGCCGTCTTAGCGTCCGCCGGATTGATCCGTCGGGTATGATTGAAGAGATCGCGCAGGTTTTTGAGCGCGCCAGTCAAGAGTATGAGGAGATCACCGAATTAACGCTGCGCGTCGTTGACGCTGATCAGCGTCTCAGACTGTGTAAGCAACCGGTGGCCGTCGTCTATGATGAACAAGGCGCGCCATGCGCGTATCGAACGCTGGTTCCCGGTGAAAAAGACTATGTCGTGAAGTTGCCGACCGCGCGGATCGCAAACGCGAAATTTCGTATCGATATCCTTCACAATGTGATGGAGCCGTCCGGCTATGTTGCCAATGCCCGTCTGCAGCGCACGGAACAGGGATATTTTTTCCCTGATGATCCGAACTATTTCCTGTCTAACCCAAAGAACGCAAGCCCGGCCGGCGTCACGGTTTCTCTGGGCGCGTTTCATCCGGCAAAACGGGGGCGCAATGTCACCTGGTCGACCTACGGCGCGTCAACGCCGGACGGTCTTAATGTCAAACAGCCGGAAGACGTGTTCGAGGCGTACCGTGAAATGTATGCTGACGAAATTGGAACGGGTCAGAACTGGCGAATAACGCCGAACGCAGCATGGCGGCGATTTGCTTTATCGCTCAGGGAGCGTCGTCCAAGAAGAGCCGCGAAAACGGGGTAATTCGATAAAACGATGGAAAAGGCGATCGGACCGCGCTCACGCTCTGGAAAGTCGCGCGATCAAAGATCCAACCAGGAAAAAACCGCTCATCAGAATAATGAAAAGCGAGACGGCAAAGAATCTGGCGTCGGTAAACACGTTGACCTGATGGTTTTTTGCTTGATCAAGAGGCGCGACGTCGTAATCGCGGTTATCGTCCGTGGTCAAGAAGAAATCGATGATTTTGTCTGCGTAGGCTGCGCCATACAAGTCTTCCGTATACTTATAGGCTGTTTTCAATCGATTTTTCAAATCGCCGTCGTCGGTTGCTTCGATGACAGGGACGCGGTGATCGGGATCAATGAAGAAGGCGCGTTTGCTCGAATTCACTTTTGTCACAACATGCCCATTCAAGGCGTACGGCACAGCATCCAAACCGTTCTCCTTGAGAATGGAGCTGGCGACATAAGCACGCTGATGACAAAACCCGCACTCAAAATTTTGCCGGTCGAGGATGCCGTAAGTATAAAAAACCTCGTCCGGCAATCCTCTGATAAGCAAGGAAGCGTGGCTCAAAAGGTTTAGCCGAAATGAATCGAAATCACAGTGGAACGAGCCGTCATATACGACGTCGGAAACCCGTTTCAAAAAAGTCTCTGCGCTCTCGTCACGTTCTTTGCGTATGTTGGCGAACCGCAGCTTGTCAAAGCTTTTCGAAGTTTTGGAATGATCAAATATCGTATCTTTCGAACGGTAACTGCCCGTATAGTAATCAATGTGATAGGGTTCTAAGAGCGGCGTAGTTAAGGCGCCTGCCAGGGCGAGCGCACCAATGCTGATCGCCAAGTGGCTTCGTGTTCTTTCCACTTGCAAGAAAGTAATAAAGCCGATGACCATGGCGATTGAAATACCGACGTAGCGGAACAATCCGTTCGGCAAAAGATCCTTGTAGTATACAAGTTCATAGCTCTTACCGTTCGTGTTCGGATCAGAATTGTCGACCGTGGAAAAGAGGACATAACTTTTCCAGTGGCTATATCGTCCCTTGCCAGATTTTCGGATGGCGTTGTGGGCGCTATGGGGAAATGGAAGCGGTTTTCCGTCTTCGCGAACAACGAGGTTCGCATTTGTAATCCCAATGCCAAAATTGCCATAAATGCTGACATCCGCCTGCCAGGCGTAGTCGCCGGATTTCCGAAACTCGTCCGTATCCAGCTTAATGGGCAATCGAGGTCCCATCAAAATCAATATCGCAAGGACGCTCAGCAGCAGCAGCCAGATCGAAGAATATTTCAACATGGTGCGCCGTAGCGCAGGGCTCACTTGAATGAGATACGATTTTGTTGGTTCACTCATAACGCAACGCGTCCTTTAGCGGGTCTGACCCTGACAAGCGCCAAACCCGTCCCCACAGCGAGACACAGAACGGCCCAAAAGAGCGGAAATCCTGTGAATGAGTACCGAACGAGCGCCACCTGCGCGAGAGATTGTGCGCCGAAAAATGCGTTTAAGAGCAGCGATGCTGCAATCAATGCAAGAACAGGTGCGGAAAGCGCCCGCCTCGAAAACAATCCGACGACCCCAATCAGCGCGGCGATCAGCGATACTATCATCACTGGCCAAACGGCATATTTCTTTATCTCTTCCGCAAGGGTGTGCGCCGCTCGCGGCGGTAATGTTGGCGCATACCATCGACGCAGCGCGTCTTTTGTTTCTGGAAGGCTATAATTGAGGGACTGATAAACCGGCGCCAGTTTTTCGTTTGACTGGCCTGCTGGAATGACGCGCGTTTGAATCAACAACAGATTTTTGGTGGCGCTTGCTTCCACGTCACCCATATCGCGTTCAAGTAAATTCCAACTATAGAGATAGTGTGTGATCACCAACGCTGCGTAACACTCGATACATTGCGTGATCGCGGTCTTCGCCATGCTTCCGATGATTTTGTTGGCTTCCTCACGGCTGTAGGGCTTGCCTTGTCGTTCCAGCTCAGCTTTTGCGGCGGGAATGAGCCTGCGCCAGGCGACAGTATTATACGTCTTGGCTTGTTTGTGGGCAATTTCGAAGGGCCACTTCAAATCTTCTGGCCATTCGTCTTGCAGGGCGCTTATCTCTGTCGACATGTCCTGAACGAACTTAGGGTGCTCAGCCGTGGCGTCGGGCTCGAGCCACCAACCGACATAGGCCGCCATGGCGATCGGACCCAATGTCGATAGGGTGAATTTTCCCACCTGGAAAAAGTTCCAGCTGCAAACTGCCAGATAGGTAAAGACAGCCGGGACCGTGACGGCCGCAAGGCGCGCCTTCGAAAACGGTCTGACAAGGCAAGCCGTCCAGATAATGGCGAGGACCAATGCCGGGCCGATCGGTTTGACGGCGATACTCAGCGCCAAAGCGACGCCTGCCGCAATCCAGAAAACAGAACGTTGTCTGTCGTTCGAGTGAGGCGAAAGAGCGAGAAGTAAAAAGCCAAGGCCGAAGTGCATTGCGCTCATGAAGGAAGCCTCAGACATCAAGATAAGGCCGTAATTCGCGATTACCCCATGCGAGGCGACGGCGATAAGTCCAATGAGGGCGATCCAGTACCCGTTAAGCACCCGGCCGACCGTGTAGAAAACAAATGCGATGCTGAGCAGAAGGATGTTGAGCTGAATGAGAACAGAAGACTTGTAGTCATTTGAAAAGTTCAGTGTCTTCAGAAAGGCGCCGACGCCAGGCGGACGGATTGCATCTTTCGAAAACAAGTATGAATAGCTGTCAGCGGAAAAGACCGGCCAGTATTTGTTGAGCACAAAAAGATTTTGATTATACGCGAGCAAAAAATAGCAAACGACGCAAAGAAATAACGGAAATGATAAGCTTGCGGGTTGCCCTTTGGTTTGTTGAAGAAAGAAAAATGAAAGGAACGCAATACAAAGGATAATCGCATTTTGCACCGGCAGGGTGATCAATTGATCGATTGGATTTTTTGCATCGAACTTGAAGACGGCAGAAGCGATTATCACCTCTGGCGCATCTCCCGAATCCAGAATTCGTATTCTGAACCGCTGAAAGGGCTCCACGCGGCCATCGCGGCGCCACTCTAGTGTTTCGTACGCTGTTCGAGAAAGCGTTCCGACCGTTGTCCACGAACCGTCGCCGGCCTCGCCCTCGAGGACAGCCGCATTGGCGATATAGCGTTCCCATTGGCCGGGTTGAGCCGATATTGACGCAAAGGATGCGTGGGCGGTTTCCTTTACGGTAAGGCCAATATACGCCTCGCCGTCAGGGGCGTCGGTCACGAAGCGCGTGTCGGACGAAGCGTCAAACGCAGCGTCTAAAATTTCGTCCGCTTTTGAAATGGCGGCCCGCTGAGATCCGAAAAAGGTTGCTTCCTTTGAAAGCGGTATCGTTGGCGGTGCAAAGAGTGAAAACAGCACCGCGAGGAGAACGGCGGCGACAGCCAAAATGGCGCCACGGCGCGAGGCGGTCGACGGGTCCGTACGAAAAAGGGAAGATGCTTTAACCGCTGTCGGCGTGACGGTTTTCACCAGTCCAGCAGGAACGAACCTAGTCAGCGTCATACGCGGGTCTCAATACCGGGACGTTAAGTCTGCAGCTTGCTGCATGCCGGAACTCTATATAATGAGGTGGCTTTGCTGCGCTGGTGCGCACCCTGTTTCCTGCTTCTATATCAATCCTGTGGAATAAACCGAATGGCAAGCCTAGACAACTCCGCGCGCGATAGGACCATCCGGGATTTCGGTGATCAATGGACCCGATATGTGGAAAACAAGGGCTACTACGCGAGCGAAGAGTTGTTTGCCGATATTGTCGAGCCTCTGGTCGAGACGACATCCTTTGTTGACGCCAAAGTCGCGGATATAGGCTCGGGGACGGGGCGAATTGTCGCCATGATTGCGGAGGCCGGGGCCAGCGAAATTTGGGCTATCGAGCCGAGCGACGCCTTTGAGGTCCTTGAGCGCAATGTTGAAGCGCTTGAGACGACGGTGCGGTGCGTTCACGCGCGGGGCGAAGACATACCTGCCGAAGATTTTGACATCGTAACGTCAATTGGCGTCTTGCATCATATCCCGGATCCAAAGCCGGTTATTTCGGCTGCCTATAACGCCCTGCGGCCGGACGGGCTTATGTTGATCTGGCTTTATGGTCGCGAAGGCAATGGATTGTACCTGGCGTTCGCCGAGCCGCTCCGCGCTGTGACCAAAAGACTGCCGGTGCCCGCGAATGCAGCGCTCGCCTGGGCGCTCGATCTCTTCCTCGCTCCTTATGTCGCACTCTGTAAGCAAATGCCGTCCTTGCCGATGGCGAGTTATATGGCTGGCGTTTTGGGCAATTTTGATGCGAAGACGCGGCGGCTGACGATCGTTGATCAGCTAAACCCGGCCTGGGCAAAGTACTATACGAAACAGGAAGCGCACGCGTTGTTGAGCGATGCCGGTTTTGAAGACGTGAGGCTTCACCATCGCCACGGGTACAGCTGGACAGTCTCAGGCCGTAAACCGAAACCTTGAAACCCTAATCGGTCGCACCCGATTTCGACCAACGCCGATCGAGCCCAGCGATTTCTGCTATGGCGCCCAAGAGGCCCATCGCAAGATGGAGCACATACCCCAAAGCAACCATGAATATGGCTTCCGTTTCGCTCAGTCCGAGTGAAAGGTATATTACACCCCCGACAATCTGTGCGGCGCCGATACCAAATAGGCTGGCCGGAATGAGATTAAAAAAGAGCGCGCCGGACGCTGCGTAAACTGATTGAGTCGCCGTTAGCGGGATATTGAAAGCAAGCGCGCCTATCCACAGCGCCAGCCCGTATAGAATTTGCATGATCAGGGCGCATGCCGCTGATGCGGTGAACCAGGATCGTCCTTGCCATAGAGTCTCGAGGTGTTCTTTGCGGAGCAGGTTCTTTTTTGACGCAACAACAACAAACGCCACTACGATAGCCGACGCGAGCACGCCGCTTGAAAGCACGGCGATCCAATGATCCTTGGTGTGGCTCCAGACAACTTCGGGTCCATAAGCTAGCGGCAGGGTGGCGAGAAAAACCGCCCCCAGCGCGAGAAATCCAAGCACCCGATCAATCAGCACGCCACTGATAACATGCAATCGCTGGGCTTCCGGCGTCAGGGAAAGCGCTTTTCCAAAGCGCGCCATATCCGCGCCAACCGCGAGTGGTGTGACGTGATAATAGAAATAGGACTGAGCGGTAACCGCCCAAGAGGCGGCGTATGTAAACCGAACCTCGACGGCCCGCATTGTCAAAAGCCAACGCATCGCCATTAATGCAAAGGCTGCCTGCGACACGGCCAACGCCCCAATCAAGCGCTCCGGTGAAGATTTGACCAATGATAGTTCTGGTCTCTGATTAAGTGTCCACACCAACCATGAGAGCGCTAATCCGATGAACGCAAGTTTGACCAGCCCTCCCCAACGGCCCCACCATTGCCAAGCACGCATTCGGACTGGTTTCGAACCGTGGGTCACCGTTTTCGAACTGTAAGCAACAGGTTACTTGGCCAGCCCAAAAGGCTCAAGCTGGATACGGCGTAATTTGGGATATTGAGATCGCTGCAGATTTCTCGGATATCTGACGCGCTGAGGAGATTGAGATTTTCTTCCTTTGATAATTCCTCATGGCCGATCGCGCGCATCAAGCGCCGGAATTGCTTTGGCGGGAGCCAATGAATCAGAGGCATTACGGAATGCACTTCTATCGGGAACCAACGATTTGGCGTCGTTAGAAACGCCGCACGCCTGGCGACACGGGTCAATTCGCATACAAATTTCTTTTGTTGCTCGCGAGACCCCACATGCTCAAGCACAGCGCTGGAGTGAACCAAGTCGAACGAATTGTCTTCAAATGGCAGGGCTCGCCCATCGGCTTGCCGAAAGGTCAACCCAGGATATTGCGTTTCCAGAAATGCGGCGTCGTCCAAGCCTACCGCTGTTATTTTCTCTTTATCGGGATACCAAGCTTCAAAATAGTTGGAGGATTCATAAGAAGTGTCACTCGTAACCCCGACATCAAGAACCGTGTCCAGCGGCGTTGGCTGACAGTCCAAGATAAAACGATCATACATCTTACGACGCATGGCGGCGGCGACTTTTAGTGGGAGCGAATTGGGCGCCGCAACGTTGTATTGCTCATTAACAACTATTTTGGACATATTCTCGTGGGACCATAGCTACGAATTCAGCGCAGCTTCGTCATAAAGACTGCCTGCTATGCACGTCTACACTTTTGAGTGCAGACGCGAGATCTAAAGCCTGCGCGTGCTATTGCACGCCCAAAGAATTGAGGCTAGGCGTCGCTTTTGGCGGCGATGGACCGATTCGGTGATATGTGCGGCATAGCTGGGGAAGTGAATTTCAGGCGATCGCCGGACTCTTCAGGAGTCAAAGCGATGACTGACGCCATAGAACACCGCGGTCCCGATGCTGCAGGCTTTATGAGCAGCGGTCCGATTGCCTTTGGTCATCGGCGATTGTCGATACTCGACCCTCAGTCGCGGTCTGATCAGCCGATGTCTGACCACACCGGACGCTTTGTCATTGTCTATAATGGCGAGATTTATAATTTCGCCGATTTGAAACATGAGCTGGAACGCCGCGGCGAGCGCTTTTTAACAACTGGCGATACTGAAGTGCTGCTTACCGCCTACAAGGTCTGGGGCGCGGCTTGTATGGACAGGCTTAACGGCATGTTCGCGTTTGCCATCTGGGACAATGAAAAACGACAACTATTTGCGGCGCGAGACCGGTTTGGCGAAAAGCCGCTTTATTATGCGTCGCCGTATGATGGTTGCCTGATTTTTGCCTCTGAATTGAAGGCGCTGCGGCGGCATCCGCTCGTCAACGATGAACTAGATGAACAGTCGGTTTCGCGGTTTTTGTCGTGTGGTTACACGCTTGGCGAGCGGACCATTTTAAAATCTGTCAAACGACTAGCGCCGGCTTCCACACTTAATTTCTCGAAGAGTCGCGCCCCAGAAATTTCTTGTTATTGGGATCTTGCATCTCATTTGCGTCGCCCGTCATCAGTCAAGACATTTGAGGAAGCACAAGAAAAGTTACTTGAAATTCTCGATGACGCAGTGCGCATACGAATGGTCTCTGATGTGCCGCTCGGCGCTTTTCTTTCCGGCGGCGTCGACAGTGCGTCAATCGTCTCTTCGATGGTCAGATTTCGTGACGCAAACGCAATCAAGACATTTACAATAGACTTTTCCGAGAAGTCTTTTTCTGAAGCAAAGGAAGCTGCAGAAGTCGCAACATTTCTCAACGTCGATCATCATGCTCAGACGGTCTCGCCTACAATTACGGACGACGTTTCAAAAATTATTGCCTGCTCAGACGAGCCTTTCGCGGACACGTCCATCGTTCCGACATATTTTCTCGCAAAGTTTGCAAGAGAAAGAGTGACCGTAGCGTTGTCAGGTGATGGCGGCGACGAGCTCTTTGGAGGTTATGAAACATATGTTGCGACGCGCCTTCACCGACTTTTAAGCATATCGCCAAGCAGTCTGGTCAATGCAGGCCGCTTTGCTGTTGACCGGCTGGCCCCCGTTTCATGGAATAAAGTAAGCGCCAGCTACAAGGCGCGACAGTTTCTGAAAAGCGGTGAGCTGGACAATAAGGCCGCGCATTGGTCGTGGCGTAATATTTTTGATCTGAATGAGCGAGCAAAAGCAGCACCCGAAATTGACCCGACAGATGATGGTACCGACGAAGTTCGCAGACACTTTAAGAAAGTAAACGGCATGTCGCCGCTGCAGCAAATGGCTTATGTCGATATCAAGACGTGGCTCTGCGATGACATCCTTGTAAAAGTGGACCGCGCAACGATGGCTCATTCGCTGGAATCGCGTGCGCCTTTTCTCGACCATCGTCTGGCGGAATT
>JBCBBT010000057.1:0-20913 GCA_038531315.1 Pseudomonadota bacterium | reverse complement strand
GCGGCCGTCGAAGGAAAAATTGATCTGAAAACCGCCGCCGTCGGGATTGAGCTGTGCCGAGGCTTCGGTGACCATGTCGCCGGTGATGATCGGATCTTCTAAAAGAACAAGACCGCCGGCGCCTTCGCTCGCCGTATAGGGAACGAGAAGGCGCCCCGGCGGCAACAGTCCGGCGCTCGCCTCTGTCGGATCGGCGGCGCGATCGTGAGCGTGGAACGTCAACTGGCCCGTACTGACGATCACGGCTTTCAACGCTTCAGGATCGCTATCGCCTGGCACCTGAACGACAATGCGGTCGCCGCCCTGGGGTTGGATAGAGACTTCCTTGTTGCCCGCCGGATCGATCCGTCGGCGGATTACCGAGATCGACGACTGAACAGCGTCGGTCACAAAAAACCGCCGCGCTTCCGGCGTCATGCGCACTTGAATCTGGGCGCCGTTGGCCGTCGCTTCATAGGGGCGCAGTCCGAGACCGATGCCAGCGCCGCTGCCGCGCGTGGCGTCACGCGCGCGAGTCAATGCGTCCTGCGCCTGTTCCGGATTGCGTACGGCGAACGAAATTGTATCCGTTGCGCGATCAATTTGCGCCGGGCCCGTGAGGCGGATGATCTCCCGGCCCGCCGAACGATTGGCGCGCATTGCACGCTGGACTTCCTGACGCATGCCGGTCAGGCGGTCGGTGATCACCTGTTCGGTGTCGACGCCGAGCAACAAATACGACCCGCCCTGAAGATCGAGACCCAGATTGATCTGGTTCTTCGGCACGACGCCCGGTGCGCCGGCGAGTTGTTCATCGGTGAAAAAATTCGGCGCCGCAAAGAGCGCGCCCAGGAAAACTGTTCCCAGGATCAGGATCGACTGCCAACGGGAAAACTGAAGCATAGCGCGGGTTCCGGTTCCGGCGTTTTAGGATGCGGCGGCGGGCGCCGGTTTCGTGCGCACGTCCGAAAGGGTCGCCTTCACGACTTTCACCGCGACGCCGTCGGCCAGCTCGACCATTACCTCGGCGTCGTCGAGCACTTTCGTCACCTTGCCGACAATGCCGCCGGCGGTCACGACCACGTCGCCGCGTTTTACCGCCGCGACCATTTCCATATGCTTCTTGCGCGCTTGTTGCTGCGGGCGGATCAGCAGGAAATAGAAGATCACGAAGATAAAGATGAAGGGGGCGAAATCCAGAAGCGGGTTGCCCACAGGCGATGTCGCGGCGGCCGCATGGGCGGCGGAAATGAACATGTCTGGCTTTGCTCCTGCGGCGGCTTTGAACGGAGCCCCGCGCCGAAAGTGAGAGTTTTAGCTGCCGCGCCGTCAGCCCCTACCCAGATAACGACGCGTTTTGAATTGGCGGATATATAGCGATTAGCGCACGCCTTGCAATGATCATCGCAGGCGGCCGCCGGAACCTCGACGGAACGCCGCCGTCCGGCTAGTCGAGGCCGGGAATATACCGGTCCGGCGGCTTATGGCCGTCCGCGAACATTTTGATGTTGATGATCACCCGCTCGCCCATTTCGAGCCGGCTCTCGCGCGTCGCCGAGGCCATATGCGGCAACAGGACGACATTCGGGGCCTTGGCGAGTTTCGGGTTCGGCTTCGGCTCTTGTTGGAAGACGTCAAGTCCGGCGCCGGCGAGCCGGCCGTCGGCGATCAAGTCCGCGAGCGCGTCTTCGTCAATCAGCTCGCCGCGTGAGATATTCACCACATAGGCGTGCGGCTGCATCAGCTGCAGCCGCCGGCGCGAGAGCAGATGATAAGTCGCCGGCGTATGCGGACAATTGACCGACACGATGTCGGTGCGCGCCAGCATCTGATCGAGGCTTTCCCAGTAGGTCGCCTCCAGTTCTTCCTCGACATGGGGATTGATCGGCTTGCGGTTATGGTAATGGATCGACAGGCCAAAAGCCCTGGCGCGGCGCGCAATCGCCTGACCGACGCGGCCGAGCCCGATAATGCCGAGCTTCTTGCCGCGCACGCGCCGCCCAAGCATCCATGTCGGCGACCAGCCGGGAAAGGCGCCCGCTTCAAGCGCTTTGACGCCCTCAACGAGCCGGCGCGGCACCGCGAGGATGAGCGCCATCGCCATGTCGGCGGCGTCTTCGGCGAGCACCGAGGGCGTATTCGTGACAACAATGTTTTTTGCGGACGCCGCCTCAAGATCGATGTGATCGACCCCGGCGCCGAAATTCGCGATCAGTTTCAGCCGATCGCCCACCTGATCGAAAAACGCCGCATCGAGCTGATCGCCAAGCGTCGCCGCGAGGACGTCGGCATCTTTAGATTTCTCGATCAGCTCAGCATGCGTCAGGCGTTTTCCCTCCGGCGTCAGCGTGACGTCAAAAAGCGCGCCGAGACGCTCCTCAATGGCGTCGGGCAATTTGGCGGTGACGAGGACCTTCCTGACCGCCGCATCCGCCTCAGATTTTACTTCGCCCGTCATGCGCTCTCATCGGTCTCATATCTGACGACAAAAAATAGCCGCCAATCTTCCCCACGCCCATTCAGGGTTAACGCAACGTTAACGCTCAACAGCCAAACCAACGCGGAGCCCAAAGTCATCGCTTGTTAATCCCCCTCGCCGGGGTTCGTCGAGTCCGCCTGTATGCGTTTTTTCCCATCGTCAGCCATCGCCGGCCTGATATATTGCATTGCAGCATTCTCCGGCCACGCCGCCGCGGCGTCCGGGACCGGCGCCGATCACAGCGGCGACAGCGCAGAGCCTGCACAAAAAGTCAGGCTCGACACCCCGTCCGGCTTTCCGGTGCCGCGCTATGTCAGCCTGAAATCATCGCGCGTTAACTGCCGGATTGGCCCATCGAAAGCCCATCCGATCAAATTCACTTATGTAAAAAAAGGCGCGCCGATGGTCGTGATCGCAGAGACCAAGGACCATTGGCGGAAAATCCGCGACCGTGCGGGCGCCGCCTGCTGGGCGCATAAATCCCTGTTGACCGGTGTCACACACGCCTATGCGACGCGCGATTTTGAGATGACGGCCCGGCCCCGGTCCGACGGGCGGGTGCGCGCAATGATTTCAGATGGGGCTCTGGTCCGCCTCGAACAGAAGGCCGGACGCAAAAAACAGCGTGAATGGGTGCGTGTTTCCGCCGGACCGATCGCCGGATGGGCGCCGCGCGACGCGCTCTGGGGGGCCGGCGACGCTGCCGCGCACAATTGACCGAAAGCGCCGGTCCGCTTACCTCTCCCGCTCGGCAATAGACGAAGGCGCGCGAACCGACGCGCCGGCAGGATACCTATGACATCGAAAAGTTCATTCACGCGCGACGAGTTGCTTGAATGCGGCTATCACGGACTGCGTGGGCCGGGCACGGCGCAACTGCCGGTGCCGCCCATGCTGATGTTTGATCGCATCACCGAAATCAATTCCGACAGCGGCGCCTACGGCAAAGGCCGCATCGTCGCCGAGCTCGACATCAATCCGGACATCTGGTTTTTCGAATGTCATTTTCCGGGCGATCCCGTCATGCCCGGCTGTCTCGGCCTCGACGCGCTCTGGCAGCTGGTCGGTTTCTTCCTGACATGGTCGGACCTGCCGGGCCGCGGCCGCGCGCTGGGCGCAAAAGAAATCAAATTCGCGGGCATGGTTCTTCAGACCTCAAAGCGCGTCCGCTACGAGATCGATATTCGCCGCGTTATGAAAAAACCGCTGATCCTGGGCATTGGCGACGGCCAGATGTTTGTCGACGACAAACCCATTTATCAAGCTAAAGATCTTCGCGTCGGCTTGTTCTCCGACGATCAGCTCGCGGCCGGTCTCGGCGGATAAGATACAACAGGAAAGGAACAGCCATGCGACGCGTCGTAGTCACGGGCCTCGGCATCGTTTCCTCAATTGGGGCGAACACGGAAGAGGTCAACGAATCGCTGAAGCACGCGCGCTCGGGCGTCGCGTTCGCCGAAGAATTCGCAAAACTTGGCTTCCGCTGTCAGGTCGCCGCACGCCCTTCCGTTGACGTCGAGACCGCACTCGACCGCAAGACGCGCCGCTTCATGGGTGAAGGCGCCGCCTGGAACTATATCGCCATGCAACAGGCGATCGCCGACGCCCGGCTTGGCGACGATGAAGTCAGCCATCCGAAAACAGGGATCATCATGGGCTCGGGCGGGCCGTCGACGGATACGATCCTGACCGCAGCCGACAAAACGCGCGAAAGCGGCGGCACCAAGAAAGTCGGCCCGACGCGGGTTCCGAGCGCCATGTCGTCGACCAATTCGGCGACGCTCGCCGTCCCGTTCAAGATTCACGGCGTCAACTATTCGATATCCTCCGCCTGCGCCACATCGGTGCATTGCGTCGGCGCCGCTGCTGAACAGATTCAGTGGGGCAAACAGGACGTCATGTTCGCCGGCGGCGGCGAGGAATTGCATTGGTCAATGTCGAACATGTTCGACGCGATGGGCGCCATGTCGACAAAGTTCAACGACACGCCGGCAGTAGCCAGCCGCGCCTATGATCGCGACCGGGACGGCTTTGTCATCGCTGGCGGCGCCGGCGTTGTGGTTCTCGAAGAGCTTGAGCGCGCAAAAAACCGAGGCGCGACGATTTATGGCGAAATTGTCGGCTATGGCGCAAATTCCGACGGCTATGACATGGTTCAGCCATCCGGCGAAGGCGCCGTGCGCTGCATGAAGCTGGCGCTGGAAACAGTCAGCCAACCAATCGATTATATCAACACGCACGGCACATCGACCCCGATCGGCGACCAGCGCGAGACGGACGCACTCAGAGAGGTGTTCGGCAAAGAGATTCCGCCTTTCGGATCGACAAAGTCTCTGACCGGTCATTCGCTTGGCGCGACAGGCGTTCAGGAAATGATCTATTCGCTGTTGATGATGCGCGATAAATATCTCGCCGAGTCAGCGCATATTGAAAACCTTGATCCCGAATTTGAAGGTCTTCCGATCATTCGTGAGCGGATCGACAATGCGAAGATCGATACGTTTTTGACAAACTCATTCGGCTTCGGCGGCACCAACGGCACGCTGGTCGTGACGCGCTGCGAGGCGTAGAGACGATGAGCCAGGACATGCTCCCTCTGGTCGGCGTCGCCGCCGTGGTGGCGCTGGCGGGAACGGTCTGGTTTCGCATGGTTTTGAAAGACTGGCTTTTGAGCCAGGAAACCCCCACCCGCTACGGCCTTTACGTTCTGATCTGGCTCGCCTACTTCATCGCGGTAATGCTGATCGCCAGCCGGGGCGGTTAGCCAAGCGAGACGAAAGGACATTGGCATGAGCGATTTCCCCAAAGGCGATTTGATGAAGGGCAAGCGCGGCCTCGTCATGGGCGTCGCGAACAAGAATTCCATCGCATGGCATATCGCCCAGCAGCTGCACGCGCAGGGCGGCGAATGCGCGTTCACCTATGTCAATGAGGCGATGGAACGCCGGGTCAGACCGCTCGCGGAAAGTCTCGGCGCCGAACTCATCTTGCCCTGCGACGTGACAAGCGATGCGGAGATGGAAGCGTGTTTCAGCACTGTCGCGGAAAAATGGGGCTCGCTCGACTTTCTGGTGCACGCCATCGCCTTTACCGACAAAGTCGCGCTTGAAGGCTCGTTCGTTGAAAACACGACCCGCCAGAACTTCAAGGACACGATGGATATCTCCGCATTCTCCTTTGTCGACGCCGCCAACCGCGCCGCAAAGCTGATGGCGAACGGCGGCTCAATGATTACGCTGACCTATCTCGGCAGTGAGCGGACAATCCCGAATTACAACGTGATGGGCGTTGCAAAGGCTGCGCTCGAAGCTTCGACCCGCTACATCGCGCGCGATCTCGGCCCTCGAAATATTCGCGTCAACGCGATCTCCGCCGGTCCAATCAAGACCCTCGCCGCGGCAGGCATTTCCTCAGGCCGCCACATGTTTTCCTTCAACCGCAACGCCAGCCCGTTGCGCGACGACACCGATCCCCGCGGCGTCGCGGGGGCCGCGCTCTATCTGTTGTCAGACCTCGGCGCGTCCTGCACCGGCGAGACCCATCATGTCGACGCCGGTTTCCACATTGTGGGCATGCCCGATGAAGAAGCGCTCGGCGGGTAAATGGCGCGGCGGCGCCTCCGCCTGACGCTTTCAAGGTATCTTTAAACCCCTATCCCGCCTCCGCCGCTATTGCGCTCTCCATGGCGAGGATCGCCTTCTTGCGGCCAACGCCCCAGCGGTAATTGTGCACCGCGCCTGAGGACAGGATGACCCGGTGACAAGGGATCAGGAGCGAAATCATGTTTGCGCCGACGGCCGTCCCGACGGCCCGTGATCCTTTCGGATTGCCAAGATCGCGGGCAATATCGCCATAGGTCACGCAGGCGCCGAGCGGGATTTTCAGCAGTGCTTCCCAGACCTTGAGCTGAAAATTTGTACCCTGAACATGAAGGCCGAGCGGCTTGTCGAGCGCGCGCCCGGCGGCGAAAGCGAACGCTTTGGCGCCAATCGGCGCTATGTAGTCCGCATCTTCAACAAAAACCGCCGCCGGCCAATCTTCTTTCATTTCGCGCAAAGAGCGCTCAAGCCCGCCGTCGCCAGGAAAGGAAAGCCAGCACACGCCCTTGTCGGTGGCGCCGATCAACGCTGCGCCGAAAGGGCCGTCCGAAACGCTGTAGCGGATCGTCAGCCCTGCGCCTTTGTTCTTGTAGGCGCCAGGCGTCATCGCCTCGGCGGCGAGAAACAAATCATGCAACCGCGACGGCCCGGAAAGCCCGGCGGATAACGTCGCATCGAGCAGCGAGCCCCCGTGGTCGAGCGTTCGCTTGGCCTCGCCGGCGGCCATGAACTGCAAAAACCGTTTCGGCGAGACGCCTGCGCCCGCCTTGAAGACACGCTGGAAATGCGCCGGGCTGAGGCCCACATGCGCCGCCGTTTCCTCAAGGCTCGGCGCGTCTTCATAATGATCGACAAGATAGTCGATCGCGGCGGCGACGCAGCCAAAGGGCGGCGCGCCGCGGTCGTCAACGGTCTGCGCCGCAAGGCGCGCGGGCGGGGTCTTCGTCAAGGGGTCGGTCATGGCCGCAATATCGCGCGCACGAGCGCCCGCCGCCACCCGATTGTTGCGGTTGCGGCGGCGCAATCTCTAAATTTTTACCGGGCCTTAACCATGTTTTGCGCGTTATGGCGGCGTAGAGGAGCCCGTCCGATGGAAGATCTTCAATATATTTTCAGCCTCGGTTTTTCAGGCAGCGACGTTGGCCGCGCCGTTCTCTTCGCCTTTTTTATCGCCATGATCGCCGCGAAAAAACGGCCCGTATGGCGCTTGTGTCTCTGGGGGCTGATCCTCGATCAGGCGATCTGGCCGATTGCCGCGCAAGCCTCCGCCGGCGCCGACATTCATTCGATCTACGCCTCGATCGGCGCTCTGTTCACAACATTCCTCGACAATGTCGGCATCTATATCGTGCGCTATGCGGGCATCCTCGCCATGGCGGCGCTGTTCTTTGCAATCAGAAGCAAAGCGGCGGGCCGGCCGGCGGTTAAAGCGCCGGCGAAACCCGCACACGCTTAAGGGGACGGCGACGGTTTCACGCCGCCGAGCGCCCCGCGCCAGTTTTGCGAGAAAGTCTCGCCCGGCGCTGTGACAAACTCTTTGACAAAAGGCTGAATGTCCGACCTGCGTGTCAGAGCTTCAAAGCGTTCCGATTTCTCGCCAATAAATCCGAGACGATAAAGCCACTTGGCCGAACGCCCCGTCATCACCCATGAGCGGTGCCACGGCAACGCGCCCTTGTAGGCGTCGTTGACCGCCTTTGCGAGTTCATTGGTGCAATTGGAATGGAGCGTATTATAAAAACGCGGCTTAGCGGCGAGTTCGTTCGTACGCTTCACAAAGTGTTCAAAAATTGATTTCGCCTGATCCTGCGTCAATTCCAGCTTATAGGCGTAAAGCGTGTGGTCGAGCTTGATCGCAATGCGCGACAGGACATCTTTTTCCGTAGACCAAACATATAATAACTCATAAGCGCGTAACGCGCCGCGGAAGGCTGAATAGGCTTCGTTCGCCTCTTTGCGGGCCTCGACCGAAATGCTGAGCGTCTGGCGCGCGCCGGCCGCGCCTTCGAAGACGAATGAAAGAAAGCTGTGTGCAAAAAGCGGATTGCCGGCGAATGGTTCAATAAAGAACCAGACCTCGGCGATGTCGCCCGCCGTCACTGCCGCCGTTTCCCATTCCTTGCGCAGCGGACCGTCGAGCCCGTATTCCCAGGCGCGTACATTTTCGAGCGTGTAGCGGTCATCGCCGGCGGCCTGAAAGGAGGCGACTTTCGCCAGGGGCGGTGACCATTCGCGCTCGCCGCTCGCCTTGCGCGTCAAAATCGCAGCGCCAAAGACCAACGCCGCCAGCGCAGAGGCAACGAACAAAATCTCAATCATGCGCCACAGCGTCATCAACGCCCCTCTTGCCTTCGGCTTATGATAGCGCGGTAAACGTTAGGACCGCGTTTAGGCCGCCGAAAGCGAATGAATTGGAAACCGCGACGTCAAGCGGGCGCTCACGCGCTTCGTTCGGGGTCACGTCAAGATCGCACTCGGGGTCTGGCGCGTCATAGTTGATGGTCGGCGGGATCACGCCGTCGCGCAGCGCCATCAGGGCGGCGATGGCCTCAACGCCGCCCGCCGCGCCCAGCAGGTGTCCGTGCATCGATTTCGTCGATGAGACAGCGAGCGCGTCGGCGTCGGCGCCGAAGACCGTGCGGATTGCTTTCGTTTCGGTCGGATCGTTCATCAGCGTGCCGGTGCCGTGCGCATTGACATAGACGCGCGCCGGGTCGGCGACGGCGACAGTGTTGAGCGACTGGCGCATGGCCGCAGTCGCCCCCTCGACGGCGGGGTTGATCATATCGGCGCCGTCGGCGTTCATGCCGAAGCCGGCCACCTCGCCGTAAATCCGGGCGCCGCGTTTTTTGGCGCGTTCATACTCTTCAAGAATCAGAATGCCGGCGCCTTCGCCAATGATCAGGCCTTTGCGGTTTTTTGAAAACGGCCGGCACAATTCATCGGACATGATGTGCATCGCCTTCCAGGCCTCAAGAGCGGAATATGTCAGCACCGCCTCGCTCGCGCCGGTGATCGCCGCGTCCG
Source organism: Pseudomonadota bacterium (assembly GCA_038531315.1). Lineage (GTDB taxonomy): Bacteria > Pseudomonadota > Alphaproteobacteria > Caulobacterales > Parvularculaceae > JAJFFW01. The sequence continues at coordinate 11,829 of JBCBBT010000057.1, read as the reverse complement.
CCGCGCCCATGCGAATGAGCCCCGCGCACGCGCCGATGGCGTGCGCTCCGGACGCACAGGCGCTCGAAATCGCATAGGCCGGGCCGCGCACGCCGTAACGGATCGACAACTGGCTGGCGGCGGCGTTCGGAATGGTCTTCAGGATCGTGAGGGGATGCGGTCGCCGGCCGCGCAAGAGCATGCCGGTAAACGCCGCATCCATCGCCGCTTGTCCCCCGATCCCGGCGCCGAGAATACAGGCCGTTCGTGTACTGAGCGCTTCATCGATCTCAAGTCCCGCATCGCCGATCGCTTCATCAGCCGCAATCGCCGCGTAATGGCTAAAGGGGTCCGCGCGGCCAAGTTCACGGCCAAGGTCGAATGCTTTGACGTCAAAGTCCTGGATCGGCGCCGTCGGGAGCGTCAGCTCCAGCCCTTCGCCTTCGGTGTAATACGAAGACCGGATCGCACAGCGGCCTTCCTTCAGATTGTCCCAGAAGGCGGCGACGCCGACCCCGCTGCCCGAGATGGCGCCGAGCCCCGTGACAACAACGCGCCGCTCCTGCCTCGACATCGCAGCCGGTCAGGCCTGCGCCGCGAGGTTTTTCACCGCGTCGATCAAATCGCCGACGGATTTCATGTCCCCGAGCGGATTTTCATTGGCGTTGAAGGGCACTTCGATATCAAGCTTTTCTTCAACCTCGTAGATGATCTCCACGATCGCAAAGGAATCGATGCCGAGATCGGCAATCAGCGTGTCGCGGCTCGGCGCGCCCGTCAGGCCGACAGCGTGTTCCTTGATGATGTCCAGCATGGCGGCGTCGATATCGGCCATAGATGCTCCTCGGGCGAATCCCCGTTTTGTCCAGCCATAGCGCAATTGGCCCGCAGCGTCCAAGCGCCCGGCGGGCCAGCGGCGGGCCTTAGTCCCGAAAATTTTTGTATTGCAGCGGCTGATCGATTTTCAGCCCCCTCAGGAAGGCGATGACATCCTGCAGGTCGTCGCGTTTCTTGCCTGTCACCCGCAATTCCGCGCCCTGTATCGCCACCTGCACCTTGAACTTCTCGGCCTTGATTTTCTTCACGAGGTCCTTGGCGAGTTCTTTCGCGACCCCCTCTTTCAAAAGCACATTCTGGCGCACCGACTGGCCCGCCGCCGGCTCTTCTTTCTGATAGTCAAGCGAGCCCGGCTCGATGCCGCGCTTTTGCATGTTGGCCTGCAGGATTTCGTGCATCTGGCGCAGCTTCATGTCGTCGTCGGCGTGGATCGTGATGACCCCGTCTTTCATGTCGACGGTCGATTTCGACCCTTTGAAATCGTAACGCGTGCCGATTTCGCGCATCACATTCTGGATGGCGTTCTCGGCTTCGGCGACATCGACTTCCGAGACCACATCAAAAGATGGCATGGCGCTTGGTCCTCCAGGTTTATCAGGCGGGCGTCGCCGGTTGATAGGCGGCGAACGATTTCGGCATCCGCGCCGGCTTGCCGCTTTTCATATCGATTGTAACAAACAGCGTTTGGCCGCGAAAACACACGGCCCCGTCCGTTTTGCGACGCATCTCATAAGCGCGCGTTGTGCGCAAGCGCCCGTCATTGGAAGCAATCCAGGTGCCGACGAGAATGGTCTCGCCTTCGAGGACCGGCGCGACATAATCAAACTCGTGACGCCAGACGACGCATCCGACGCCGATGCGCTTGTAGTCTTCGATGGTGAAACCGAGCACGGCGGAATGGGCCCAGGCCGTATCAAGCGCCCAGGCGGGATAGCGCAGATTATTGACGTGCCCGAATTCGTCGATGTCGTCAGGGCCGGCGACCCGTTCCTCGATAAAGGGATCGACGACCGGCCACGCCAAATTTTTCTGCACCACCATAACCCGCACTATAGAGAGGTCGCGAGGCAGGTGAAGCCGCACCGGCAGCGGCGCTCTCTCGCTCTTCCCTCAGGCGGGCCCGCACCGCCCTACGATTTGTTAATGGCGTGCGGCGCACCGCGCACAATCCGGCTAGCGCACTGTTCGGCCACCACTTTTTCGCCACATTTCAATTCGGTGAAAGTTTTCAGCAATTTCAACAGCCTCGCTTTACAGAAGCTTCATCCGCTATTCGCCACCTTCCGTGTACGCTTTTTTTCGGCTGATGATTTGAAGGGAGAGACAAAATGGTAAAATCCGGTCAACCCATTGCCGCGGCGGCGCTCGCGGCGACGCTGGCCATGGGGTCGGCGCCCGTCACAGCGGCGCAAAACTTTTCCGCGCTTTATGAAAAAGAAACCGGGGCCGCCGTGATCCCAGTCGGGGCCGATGTGAGGCTCGACCGGTGCGCCCTCGCCCTTGACAGTCTGATTGTTCGCGGCGCGTTCACGATTGACAACCAGCTTGGCGCCGCGTGCGAGACCGTGACGATCAGCGCCAACCGCATCGCCGTCATGGGCGAAGAGGCGCGCTTTGTTGCAGGGACTGAAGAAGACCCCTTCGCCGGCCGCCTTGTCATCACGCTGACCGGTTCCGGTGCGCCGGTTCCGGATTTCATGAACGTTCACGGACGGTTTTTGATGGTGATGCGCGGCGGCGAGCTTGATCTTCACGGCGCCGACAAGGGACTTGTGAGCTGGACCACGCTCGCCGCCCATGGCCGCAAGGGCGCGACCTCGCTTTTTCTGTCGGAACCGGTCAACTGGCGCGCCGGCGATAAAGTCGTTGTCGCGCCGAGCGGCATGGCCGCTGAGGAGGCCGAAACCCGAATCATCAACGAGGTCAGCAGCGACGGGCGCACGGTCTTTTTCACCGAGCCGCTGGCGCGCGATCATTTTGGCGAGACAATCGACTATGGCGGCGGCGCGATCGACATGCGCGCCGAGGTTGGTCTCTTGAGCCGCAATATCATCATTGAAGGCGACGAGGCCTCGCGGACGGACCAGATCGGCGGTCACATGATGATCATGAACGAATCGCTTGAGCGGACGCAGAAAAACGTGCGCCGGCGCGACCGAAGCTCCTATCTGGAACGAGGCGTTGATCCAAGCTTCATGCGGCCCGGTTATGACAAAGCCTCCGAAGCGCGCATTGAGGGCGTCCTTTTCCGCCGCATGGGCCAGCTGCGCCGTCAGGGCCGCTATGCGATCCACTTTCACCTGACCGACGACGGGCGCAACAGTTACGTGCGCAACAATTCCTTCGATGAAACGTTTCAGCGGGCCGTCAATCTCCATGGGGTCAACAATGTGCGGGTTTCAAACAACGTCGCGCACAACACGCTCGGCCACGTCTTTGTCTTCGCCGAGGAAGGCGATGAAATGTTCAACCGGCTCGAAGGCAATCTCTCGGTGCTGAATTACCGGTTGACCGGCGATGAGCGCGCGTTTCTGGGCTCGACTGGCGGCGGGCGCTTTGAACAGGAAGAACCGCGTGCGTCGCATTTCTGGGGCACGAATTTCTTCAACACGATCAGGGCGAACCGCGCGGCGGGTTCAGTTGGCGGCAATGGCTTTTTTCTCGATAAGACACGCCGCGGCGTGACGCTCGCCGCCTATCAGGGACAGGCGCGCGGCGGCGAGGTCTGTGATTTCGCCGACAATGCTGCGCATTCGATATTTCGCCGCCTCGGCAGTCCGGACCTTTATGGACCGCGCGCACGCGGGTTTGGTCTGTTTGCGGAAGATCAGATCTTCACGAAACTGGCGAGCGATCCGGTGTGCACCATTCGCAATTTCACCGCCTATAAAACGCAATTTGGCGGCGCCTGGCTTGAGAGCAGCCTCGTTCTGGATGGGGCCGCAATCTCCGACAGCCATATCGGCATTGTCGGCGGACCGGTCATCCGCAACACGACGCTGATCGGCCAAAGCGAGAACACGTTTGGCGACACTCATGTGAGTTTCTACGAAAGACGCGGCGAACAGCGCGAGCGCCGCACCGACATGTCGCAACCGCAAAAGTCGCGGGGCGGCGTAATGTTCTCCCGCCAGCCGGGCTTTCGCCGGGTTTCCGATCAGACAATCGAAAATCTCGCCTGCATCAATCTGCCGGCCTGTTTCTTCTGGGATGCGCGCATGAATGAAGACTTTGTTCTCACCGTGTCAGGATTTGAGACAACCGAAACCGCGCAACCGCTTTTCGTGACGCGCCGGCTCGTGCGCCGCGGGGACAATGCGGGCGCGCGCGAAGCGCGGGGGCTATTGCTCGACGCGGATGGCTCCATGTTCGCCGTCCCGGCGGCATCGTACCAGATCACCGACACTTTTCTGGAAACGCCAGGCGCGCCCGAGCCCGTGCTGTTCGGGTTTCCCTGGGATGACGTTTTCGACTGATACCGGAACTGACGCCTACACTACACCGCCCCTGCGCTGCGGACGGACCCGTCAATCCTTGATTTCGGACGACGGGTCCATTTTTTTCCAATGCGAAGGGACGCGCGGCGATACTTTTATTCCCAATAATAAGCGCGCCGCTCAGCATCGCCCGTCACAACCTCGTTCATGGTCGCGGCGTCATAAAGGCGCCCGTTTAACATCACGCGATCGATCTTGTCTGAGTTTCGAATATCCGTCAGCGGATTTTCATTGAGAATAACAAGATCGGCGAGCTTGCCTTTTTCCAGCGTGCCGATGTCTTTATCGAACCCGTAAGCGCGCGCAGGCATGATGGTCGCAGTCTTGAGCGCCTCCAGCGGGCTCATACCGCCGCGTGCGAAGGACCACATCTCCCAGTGCGAGGCGAGGCCTTCTTCCTGGCCATGGGCGCCGATTGAAACGTCAACGCCCCTGTCGGCGAGCTGTTTGGCGGCGGCGGCCGCATATTGGTCCGCAAAATCTTCTTCCGGCGCCTTGGTGCGGCGCACCGAATTCGGCTGAACGATATGCGGCGGCACATGCCTGGAGAGGATCGGATGCTCCCACACATTCGTCTGATAACGCCAGTAGGGATCGCCCGCGAGCCCGCCATAAGTCACAACAAGCGTCGGGTTATAAGCGACCTTTGTCGCCGCATAAAACGACAGAACGTCGTCATAGAGCTTCGCCTGCGGAATATTGTGTTCAACGGTCGTATTCCCATCGGCGATCAGGCTGAGGTCCATGTGAAAGAGCGACCCGCCTTCTGGCACCACGGCGATATTCTCCGCCTTGCCCGCCGCAACGACTTGCTGGCGCTGCTCGCGGCGCGGCTGGTTATAGTTCTTGATCGAATGCGCGCCCTGGGCTTTCAGGCGCCGCACATGGGCGAGCGCATCGTCATAGCTGTCGATCTCCGCATAAAAGCCGGGCGCCTTGGCGCCGTAGACAATCTCGCCGGTTGAAAACAGCCGCGGCGCCAGATACCCGCCGGCGCGCTGGCGTTCGGCGGCGGCGAAAATATGGCTCGCCCGATTGGACGGGTCATGAACGGTGGTGACGCCAAACGCCAAATGCGCCACCGCGAGCCAGTTCTGTTGCGGGATGATGTCGTCAGAGCCCTGCGCGCCATGGGCGTGGCCGTCGATCAGTCCGGGGATGATCGTTTTTCCGGCAAGATCGACGCGGCGCGCGCCCTCCGGGATCGTCACCGCATCGCCGCCGCCGATATCCACAATACGATTGCCGTCAACGACGATGACGCCGTCTTCGATAATCCCGCCGTCGTCGCCTGCCATGGTCACGATGCGCGCGCCGCTGAGAACGGTGACGCCCGAGGGTTTGTCCGCCGTCACCAAGCGCGCCAGCGATACGCCGTCGCTCGGCGGCGTATAGCCGTCGCCCGCATCCTCACTCGCATCGTCGTCAGGCGCCTCATCGCTTTTGTCGCCGGCCTCCGATTTCGGCAAGGCCGGGATCATGTCGCCGACCGCGGCGCCAAAGAGCGTCGGTCCTAATGACCAGTTGAGGCGGTCGCCGTCGCCGGACCAGTGCATGTAAAGCGCGCCGTCGCCGCTGGCCTTGACCACCGGCACAGACGATGCATTCCGGCCGGCCGCGACTTTTTGCGGTCCCGGCGCCATCGGCATCACGTATGCGGAATAATTCTGCCGGAACGCAACGTGACGCCCGTCGGGCGCGACCTGATAGGCGGTCACGAGATCGCCCATGGCGTGGCTGCGTTTCGCCTCGCCGTTAAGATCGACGCTGACGAGTTCGCCGCCGCTTGAAAATCCAGCGCCGACGGTCATGTAGATCCGGTCGTTCGAGGCGGCGAAATGCGGGTGCGCGCCGGCGTCGCTGACCCGCTGCATGGCGGCCCCGCCCGTCGCCGGGATGCGAAAGACGCCGGTCGTCTCCGACCATTCGCCGGACGTCAGATAGCCGCCGGCGCCTTTTTCAAAGACAATGATTTGTCCGTCCGGGGAAAATCGCGGCCTGCGATAATGGCCAGGCTCCGGCGTCACCGTTCGCATCGCGCCGCCATTATTGGAAACCGTCCGGATGGCGCCCAGCCCCGCATCGGACCAGTTGACGTAAACAATTTTTCCGCCGTCAGCCGACCACGACGGAAACATCTCAAGATCGTCGTTTTGCGCGGCGGTGAGCCGGCGCGGCGCCCCATCCGGCAGGGCCTTTATGTAGAGCTTGCCGAGGCTTTCAAAAACAACCTGCCGCCCGTTCGGGGACACGGCGGCAAATCGCGGCATCGCCGTGTCGAACGTATCCGGCGCGACATCGATTTGCGGGCGCGGCGGATCGATGACGGCGCGCGTGTCGGTCACCTTGAAAGGAATGACGCTCGCGGCGCTGGTCGCCACATTAACGCGCCTGATTTTGCCGTCAGCCCAAAACACAATCTGACGGCTGTCCGGCGTCCAGTCCATGTTTGGATAAAGACCCTGGACGCCCCATGTCTCCTGCAGGTCCTGATCGAGCGCATCGTAGACTTTCCGCTCGATGCCCGACTTCAGATCCTTCACATAAAGCTTGGACTTGCCGCGCTCGCGACGGACAAAGGCGATCAGCCGCCCGTCGGGCGACGGCGCAGGGCGCACCGAACCGCCGGCGCCGGAGACAGCTGTGGTGCGTTCGCCGGTTTCAAGGTCATAGCGTTCGATTTCGAAAATCGATTGGTTGGAATCCTGCGCATACTGAAAAGTCCCGCCGGAGCTGACATTGCGCGTATAATAAATCCCCTTCCCATCGGGGGCGAAAATCGGCTCGCCGAGTTCTTTCTGGTGTTGTTCGTTGGGCCGTTCGACCAGCTTGACGCCGCCGCCGCCGCCAAGATGAAAAAGCCAGATTTCACCAGTGCCGAGCGAGCGTCCCGTCGTGAAATGCTTCTTGGCGGCGATGGCGCGCCCGTCCGGCGCCCATGTCGGATTATTCATCAGGCGGAATTTTTCTTTTGTGACCTGTCGCTTGTCCGATCCGTCCTTGTTCATGATCCAGATATTATCGCCGCCAGCCCGGTCAGAGGTGAAGGCGATGAGAGCGCCGTCCGGCGAAAAGCGGGGGTGAAATTCATGGGCGAGACCCGGTGCGATGTTGGTCGCCGCACCGCCGGCGAAGGGCATGGTGTAGATATCGCCGAGCAGTTCAAAGGCGATGGTCCGCCCGTCCGGGGAGACGTCGAGGCTAATCCAGGTCCCCTCGTCGACGTCGACGTCGATCATCCGGGTGTCCATCGGCGGCGCCGTGACGTCCCACTTTTCGTCTTTTTTCTCCGCGTCGCCGTCTGCGGGCGCTGCGCTATCTTCGGCCGGCGCCGGTGGTTCGCCTTCAGGTTGTTCGCTCGGCGCGCCGGACTGCGCGAAAGCGCTTCCTGACAGCAATAAGGCGGATGCGAATAGTCGGATCATGAATTGAGCTCCCTCATGGCGGTCCCTGGCAGAATGACCGCACCATAAGCGAGCGTCCCTAGAGGTCAAACAACGAAGCCGACAATCTCTTTCATTTCTTTGACGATCGGGTCCGCAATGGCGGCCGCTTTTTCCGCGCCCGCTTTCAAAACGTTTTCGAGATAACCAGGGTCGGCCTCAAGACGGCGCAGCTCTTCCGTAATAGGAGCGATTTTCTCAACAACGAGGTCGGCGAGCGCCGGCTTGAACTTGCCAAAACCCTCGCCGCCGAACTCGCCAAGAATGTCCGCGGCGCTGGCGCCGGAAAGGGCGGCGTAAATGCCGACGAGATTGGCCGCTTCCGGGCGCCCCTCAAGGCCTTTTTCGTCGGCCGGGAGTGGTTCGGGATCTGTTTTGGCTTTCTTGATTTTCCGCGACAGCGCGTCCGCATCATCGGTCAGAAACAGACACGCATTTTCCGACGGGCCGGATTTGGACATTTTTGACGTCCCGTCGCGCAGGGACATCACGCGCGCGCCCTGCTCTCCGAAGGCGCCTTTGATCAGCGGTTCGGGCAACGGGAGAAAATTCTCGCGATTAAAATCGTGATTGAATTTACCAGCGATGTCGCGCGACAGTTCAAGGTGTTGCTTCTGGTCCTCGCCGACCGGCACGTGCGTCGCCTTGTAGACCAGAATGTCGGCCGCCATCAGGACCGGATAGGTGTAAAGACCGACCGAGGCGCGCTCTTTTTCCTTACCGGCTTTGTCCTTGAACTGTGTCATGCGGTCGAGCCAGCCGAGACGCGCGACGCAATTCAGGAGCCACGCGCCCTCCGCATGCGCCGCCACGGCGGACTGGTGAAAAATCGTCGCCTTTTGCGGATCGACGCCGGAGGCGAGATATGAGGCGGCGATATGAAATGTCTGTTCGCGCAGCTTCGCCGGGTCCTGCCAGACCGTGATCGCGTGCATGTCGACAACGCAGAACAGGCACTCAAACTCATGCTGCAATTTGGCGAATTTTCGAATGGCGCCAAGGTAATTGCCGAGATGCATGCCGCCGGAGGGCTGAATGCCGGAGAACACCCGCTCCGGGCCTTGATAATCGCTCATAGTCGGGCCTGTCTTATTCCGAAGCGGCGCGCGCCGCCGCCGGAGCGGCTTTGTAGTCGGAAAGACGCGCCGCGCCAAGCACCGCGGCGAGCCCGGCATACGCCAACAGCCCCGCCGCTGCGATCGCCATCACCGCCAGCCATTCACGGCCAAGGAGCACGGCGGCAATCTGATCGGTATACTGTAAAACGCCGAACAAAAAGCCAGCCAGTCCGGCGCTCGCAAGACTGATGCGCGCAAGCCGGCTTGCAAGCCGAGGCGACGGCCTGAAGCGCTCCTGGCGGAACAGGCGAAACGCCAGCAGGAACACCTGGAGCCATGCGGCGATTGAGGTCGCCAGCGGCACGCCGAGAAATCCCATCACCGGAAACAAGGCGAGCGCCAGCGCGGTGTTCACGGCGATCGTAATCAACGCATAGTTCATCGGCGTGCGCGTATCCTCGCGGGCGAAAAACGCCGGCGAGAAAACTTTGTGCCAGACAAACGCCGGCAGGCCGACGCCGAATAGCGCAAGCGCTGCGCCGGTTTTCGCCGCATCGTCAGCGGTGAAGGCCGAGGCCCGGCCGCCAAACAGCGATAACGCGTCGCCGGCGAGCCCCCTGAAGAGCGCCTCACAAATCGGCGCGCCCATCATCATGAAAGCAACAGCCGCCGGAAAAACCAAAAGCGCCGACAATTCGAGCGAGCGGTTGATCGTCGTCGCGGCCCCCTCTTCATCGCCTTCCTTCACCCGCGCTGACAGCATCGGCAGGAGGACGATGCCGAGCGCAATGCCAATCACCGCCAGCGGCAACTGGTAAAGCTGATCTGCGTTCATCAGCCACGAGACGGCGCCCGGCTCGCGGCTCGCGATATTCGTTCCGATCAGCAGATTGATCTGCATGGCGCCGGCGGCGATGAAGCCCGGCGCGCCAAGACCGAGAAGCCGGCGCACTGACGGCGTCATGCGCGGCAAACGCGGCCGCGGAAAATATCCCTGCCGCCGCGCGCCCCAAACGAGCAGGAGAAGTTGTAAGACGCCGCCGGCAAAAACCGACCAGGACAGGGCGAGACCGACGCTTTCCTTATCGGCGTCCGCAAAAATCAGAAGCGCCGCAATCATGCAGACATTAAGCGCCAGCGGCGCGCCGGCCGACGCCGCGAATCGCCCGAGAGAGTTCAATACGCCGCTCAACAGTCCGACAACGGACATACAGGCAAGATAAGGAAACATGATCCGCGCATAAACGACGGTCAGGTCAAATTTTTCAGGATCGTCGCGGAACCCGGACACAATCAGCAAGACAAAAGCCGGCGTGAATATCAAGACGAGCGCCGTCAGAAACGATAATATGAACGCGAGACCCGCGAGCGTTTCCTCAACGAAGGCGCGCGCATCGTCATCGCCGTCTTTGCGCTTACCCTGAAAGAGCGGAATAAAAGCGGCGTGAAACGCGCCTTCAGCAAAAAGCCGCCGGAACATATTCGGCAGGCGGAAGGCCGCCCAGAAAGCGTCGGCCACAGGATTGCCGCCAGCGCCGATGACCCCGGCGATCAGCACCTGCCGAACAAATCCGAGAACCCGGCTCATCAGCGTCATTCCGCTGACCGTCGCCAGAGATTTCAAAATCCCGCTCATCGTCCGACCGTCGGCCTCTTCTTCTTTGCTGCGGCGCTTGTCGCCTTTGTCTAGCCCTGTTCGACCCGGACGGTATCGCTGATTCGCCTCACGGTCCGGTTAATGGCGGGCGCTTAACGATCCGCCATCAGGACGTTCAACAAGCGCCTCTCAATCGACTGGAGCCGGCGGTGATTGGTGATTTTGTATCCGGGCGCATCCTGCAGATAAAACGTGTCGACAACGCGCTCGCCATATGTCGCGATATAGGCGGACTGGATCGTGACGCCGATTTCGCTGAGCGCGCTCGTGAGCCCCTGCAAGAGCCCCGGTCGGTCGCGGCCTTCCGCCTCAACGACAACGCAATCGTCTGAGGCGTCGAGGTCCATCCGCACGGCGGGTTCGACGTCAAAAATCGCCCGCCGGTCGCCGATGCGCCGCGGCAGGGTCAGCGGCGGCGATGCGGGGGCGGATGCGGCCTTGATCAATTCACTTACAATCTGGCGCGCCAGCATTTGATCGTTGAGGGGCCCGCCGTCCACAGACTGTAGCGTGAATACATCGACCGCCTTGACGGCGCCCGCAGCGTCGCGCGGCCAGGTGAGCACCTGCACGCTGCGCACGCTGACGCCGCATCGCGCGATTGCGCCCGCAAGATCGGCCAATAACCCCGGGCGGTCATCCGCATAGATCAGGACCTCAAGAAATTTATCCTTGATATAATAATCGCACGCCACGGCCTCATTTTTCTCGTTCGCCGCGCGCGCGAGACGGGCCAGCTGGGCCAGCTGCCCGGCGCCGAGCGCGCGCACCATACGCGCGGGGATACTGTCAAGATGGGTGCGCCGCTCCGCGCTCGACCAATCCTCCAGCAACGCGGCGGCCGTCGCGCGGGCGTCCTGCGCGCGATCGCCGAGCCAGCCTTCGAACCCGACATCGCCATGGGACAACACCGCCGAGGTTGCGCGGTAAAGATCGCTCAATTGCTGACGCGACCATCGATCCCATGAGTGCGCGCCGACAACTCTCAGGTGGCACACCGACAAAACCATCAACAGATCGAGCCGCTGTTGTGTTTTGATCTTATCTGCAAAGATATCGATGACGCGTTTATGGGAAAGGCTGCGTCGCTCAGCGAGCGTCGCCATGATGTCATGGCGCGCAGCGATCCAGGCGATATCTTCAAAGGTCTTACCCGAAACGCCAAGGCGTTTGCCGACGCGGCGCACAAGTTTTTCAGTGCGCTCCACCGCGCCCGGATCGCTGAGTGAGAACCGCGCCTCATAAAGAAGAACGAGCGCATAAAGAGCCGCCGGATTGTCTGCATGCGCCACGATGCGGGTTGCAAAGGGATGTTCGGCGTCGGTCTCGCCGCGGCGCATCGCAGAGAGGACGCCAAC
>JBCBBT010000056.1:0-20941 GCA_038531315.1 Pseudomonadota bacterium | reverse complement strand
CGGAGAGATTTTCACAACGCCAACCGCCATATCCGCTGAAACAACGCGCCGCGCTCCCTGCCGGCGGCGGCGCAGCGACACCCGCGCCGCCTCGGGACGACGAAAATGTTCTTTGCGGGCTGAAACCCACAGCGCCGCCGTAAGCCGCCGCTTTTGCGCGCACGCCGCTTTGCGCACTTTGCTTTGCGCACAGCGCGCGGTGCACAATGCACAATGCACAATGCACAATGCGCAGTGCGCGGTTCATGGTCCGTCGTCCTTAGTTTGTGTGATAGAAACCTGAAACCAGACAACGCAAGGACCGGGAGCGCCGCATGACAGACATTCCAGCCGCCATGAAAGTCATCGAGATCGCCGAGCCCGGCGGGCCGGAAATGTTGCGCGTCGCTGAGCGGGCGACGCCGCGCCCGACGGGCAATGAAGTCCTGATCAGGATTAAAGCGGCGGGCGTCAACCGGCCTGAGGTGTTACAGCGGATGGGTCTTTATCCGCCGCCGGAAGGCGCCACCGATATTCCGGGGCTTGAATGCGCCGGCGAGATCGCGGCGCTCGGCGATCAGGTGAAAAACGGCGCAGACGGATGGTCCGTGGGCGATAAGATTTGCGCCCTGTTGCCCGGCGGCGGCTATGGCGAATACGCCGTGGTCGATGCGGGCGCGTGCCTGCCGGCGCCGGCGGGGCTTTCGCTCGTTGAGGCGGCGGCGATCCCCGAGACGTATTTTACGGTGTGGGCGAATGTTTTCGACGACGCGCAATTGCGCAAAGGCGAGAGCCTTCTCGTCCATGGCGCGACAAGCGGGATCGGCGTTACCGCGATCACGCTCGCCAAGGCGCGCGGGGCGCGGGTTTTTGCGACCGCCGGCTCGGCGGAAAAGGTCGCCGCCGCGGTCCGGCTCGGCGCGGATGCGGCGTTCAACTACAAAGACGCGCCCTGGGAGACGGCGATCGCCGAGCTTGGCGGCGCCGACGTCGTCCTCGATATGGCGGGCGGCGATTTCGTGGCGCGCAATCTGGCGGCGCTCAATGTCGGCGGCCGGCATGTCTCGATTGCATTCCTGCGCGGGATGGAGGCGACGATCAACGTGATGACGGTGATGCGCAAACAGCTGCGGCTTTCGGGCTCGACCATGAAAGGCCGCCCGCCGGCGGAAAAAGCGCGCCTCGCCGCGGCGCTGCGGACCGAAGTCTGGCCGCTGATTGAAAGCGGCGCCGCCGCCCCCGTGATCGACACGGTGTTCGCCCTTGAAGACGCCGCCGACGCGCACCGCCGCATGGAAGCCGGCGCCCATGTCGGTAAGATCGTGCTGGAGGTTGCTTGAGCCGCGCCGGACGATGCCGATTTGTTGGCGCGCCCCATTCGTTTCACCCGCGCGGGCTGGGGCGTGCTTGCGCCTCACCCGTTTCCCCGCGCAGGCGGGGGCCCAGCCCAAACTCTCCACCCGTTTCCCCCGCGCAGGCGGAGGCCCAGTCCAGACAAAGAAGGCGCGCGAAGCGCGGCGTTTTCATTTTGCTGGGTCCCCGCCTACGCGGGGAAGACGGAGTGTGGGCGCGGACATCGCGGACGGCTTCATCCGGGCGCAAGACCGCAATTACGCACCGAGGCGCCGCCGCAACAAACACGGTGCGCATTCGGAAATCGAGGTCGGCGCGCACCGTCGGTTGCCGGCGTCGGAGGCCGCGCTCAATCCCTCAAATATACATCCCCCGCAGTACCGAGGTCCCAGCCCCTACTCTCCACCCGTTTCCCCCGCGCAGGCGGGGGCCCAGCCCAAACTCTCCACCCGTTTCCCCCGCGCAGGCGGGGGCCCAGTCCAGACAAAGAAGGCGCGCGAAGCGCGGCATTTTCATTTTGCTGGGTCTCCGCCTACGCGGGGAAGACGAACATCGGACGCAGGGAACCCCGATCAGGGGGCGCGTCTTCTCCCTTGGCGCCCTCGCCGCTTCGGCCTATATGGAAGGCGACGACGCAGTTTCTGCGGCGCTTTCCCCGGAAAATTCGGCGGCGAGCGCGGTCCCGGGCCGAAAGGCCGCGAACGGGGCCGGTGACGATACTTATGGAGAACGCCCTATGGCCGACCAACCCCTGATGCCGCTGGCCACAGCGGTCTGGCTGATCGACAACACATCGCTGACATTCGATCAGATTGCTGATTTTTGCGTGTTGCACCCGTTGCAGGTAAAAGGCATCGCCGACGGCGATGTGGCGGCCGGCGTGCGCGGGATCGATCCGATTACAAACCATCAGCTGACGCGCGATGAGATCGAGAAAGCCGAGGCGGACGACAAATACAAGATGAAACTGTCGCGGCCGAAGACCATTGTGCCCGAGCCGAAAAAGAAAGCGCCGCGCTACACGCCCGTTTCAAAGCGCCAGAACCGGCCCGATGCGATCGCCTGGATGGTGCGCAATCATCCGGAAGTGTCCGATGCGCAAATCGGCAAGCTGCTCGGCACGACGAAGGCGACCATTCAGTCGATCCGCGATCGCACGCACTGGAATTCGGCGAACCTGCAGCCGCAAGACCCCGTCGGCCTCGGCCTTTGCACGCAGATCGATCTGGACGCCGTTGTCAGGAAAGCCGCAGCGAAAGCCGCGAAACTGGCGCCGCCGCCGAGCCCCGAAGGGCCAAGCCTGTCGCCAGCGGGCGAGCCGGCGCCGGCCGGCGAGGCGTTTGCAGGGGCTGACGCGGCGGAGGACGATCTCAAAGAACCGAAAGAAATTGACGCGGACAGCGTGTTCGCCAGCCTTGGCGGCGCCGATGTGGCGCGCGACAAAGAGGACTAGCGCCTCATGCGCTCAGTGTGCGGACGGCGCCGAAGGGCCGCGCTATGACGCGCCCTTGGCCTCCGTCGCGCGCCTGGCGCGGACCATGCGTCCGCCATCGACGAAAATCGTTTGCCCGGTGACAAAGGATGCGGCGGGCGACGCCAGAAAGTGGATGACGTCGGCGACTTCCTCCGGGTCGCCGATCCGGCTGAGCGGCACGTCGTCCTTGGCGGATTTGCGCTCGGCCTCGTTGTCGAAGGTCGTCTTGACGGCGCCGACCGCCACCGCATTGGCGCGCGCATCATACGCCGACAGCGACATGGCGACGGCTTTGGTCAATTGCTGGAGGCCGCCCTGGGAGGCGGCGAAGGCGACATGATCGGCCCGCGCGGTCACCGCCTCGGTGGTCATCACATTGACGATGGCCGCCCCGCCCTCGCCGGCCTCGTCAGCGTCGGCCTGGCGGCGCACCTGTTTGGCGAAGGCCTGGTTGACGAGAAACGCGCCGCGCAGATTGGCGGCGATCGTGCGATCAAAATCTTCCTCGGTCGTCTCGATAAAATCCGCCGCAAAAACGTCAACGACCGTATGCGCGAGCACGTCAACCCGACCCGCCGCTTCCATCGCTTCGGCGATGATATTGTGCACGTGCAGCCGGTTCGCCGGATTGGCGCTGACAAAACTGGCGGCGACTTTCCTCTCCGCAAGATCGTCGAGAAGATCGCGCGCGGCGTCCTCGTTGCGATCCGTCAGGATCAGCCTGTCGCCATTTTCTGCGAACCGGCGCGCCGTCGCCGCACCAACGCCGCTCGCAACCCCCGTCACGATTACACATCTGTCAGCCATCGGGTTTTCCAGCTATTGAGAGATTTTGCCGTACACAGAAAAAAGAAGCGCCCCAAAAGGGCGCTTCCCCACAACGCGACGGACGCCGCCTTAGGGGTTTTCCTGCTGAAGCTCTCTGATCTCGTCTTTAATGCGCAGTTTAAGGCGTTTCATTTCCTGAAGTTTGATATCGTCATGGCTGGGATGTTTCATTTCAGAGGCGATGGCCGCCTCCAGCTCCTGATGTCGCTGACTCAGCGTTTCCAGGTGCGCTTCCATGGCCATAGAATCATTCTCCTGTGCTATGAATATTTGGAAAGTAGACACCAAAAAGTCACAATTGTCGACCGCACCAAGGCTAACCAAATATGAACCGGAGCCGGGATAATGTCCGTAAGATAACATGAAAAAAGCACGATAAGCCGTTGATATAAATGGAAAACAAAGATCGCATCATTATCGGCGCCAGCGGCGCCTCTGGACAAATATATGCACTGCGCGCGCTCGAGGCGCTGGGGGCGGCGGGTCTTGAAACTCATTTCGTGATGTCAAAATCGGCGGCGATGACGCTGGCTTATGAACTTGATCTCAGCCCCGCGGATATCAGCGCGAAAGCCGACCATTCTTACGCGATCAACGATGTCGGCGCGCCGATATCTTCCGGTTCATTTAAAACAGTTGGCATGCTGATCGCGCCTTGCTCGGTGCGCACCATGTCTGAAATCGCAACAGGCGTCACCTCGACCTTGCTCACGCGCGCAGCCGACGTTGTCCTGAAAGAGCGACGGCGGCTTGTCCTGATGGTGCGTGAGACGCCCTTTCATCTCGGCCACCTGAAAACCATGACCCTGCTCACCGAAATGGGGGCGATCATCGCGCCGCCGTTGCCCGCGTTTTACGCCGAGCCCGCGACGGTCGACGACATCGTTAACCAGTCGATCGGGCGCACGCTCGACTTGTTTGGCGTTGACAGCGAGATCACCAAGCGATGGGGCGAAGATCTGAAAAAGGGCCGCCGAAATAGCGAGCACAGAAAATGAGTGACGGCGAGCGCACTGATCGAGAAAGTTTCTGGAATTGGTCGCTGCGCGCCTATGCCCGCCCTGGCGCAGCGCCGGCGCTTTTGAGGTTGCAGGACGATCTGGGCCTCAACGTCAATCTCGTATTGTGGTGCCTGTGGTGCGCGCAAGTCTTCCGCGCGCCGGAAGAAGCGCTCGTGCGCAAAGCGATCGACGTCACAGGCCAATGGAGCGCGCCCATCGCGGCGCAGTTAAGATCGGCGCGCATCGCCTTGAAGTCCCCGCCGCCGCTGGCCGATAGAGCGGCGGCGAAGAGCCTACGCGACGCCATCAAGAACGCCGAGCTCGACGCAGAAAAAATAGAACAGAAGATGCTGCAGGCGCTCGCAGAAAAGCATCTTGAGAGATCGGCGACAGGGGTTGGCGATCAGAGAAATCAAAAGGATTTACGCTCGCGCGCGCGCCGAGCGCTCGTCAGCTATGCGGTGTTGATGGACGCCAAGCGGCAGGAGCATTTCTCCGTTTCATTGCTCGATAATGCGGTCGAAGCTATTTTTACCCCGGAGCCGGAAGAGCAAGAGCCAAACGAACGGGATGCAGCGCAGACCGTTTTGGAAACATCATGACCGATCGCGATCCACCCGAGAAAGGGCCGCCCCGCCTGACCGTCATCGAGACAATTGGAGAGAGCGGCCGCAGCGAGGACGCCCTTCAAAGCAAGACACCGAACGCGAGCCTCTCACCCGCCGCGGGCGCTGCAAATGATGAGGCGATCCTGATACGGATTGCTTTGCTTGAGGAAGACCACAACGACCTGTCACAGGCCATTGAAGCGCTGGAAGCCCTGCCGCACCACGACCGGTTGAGCGTCGCCCGCCTGAAGAAGAAAAAACTTCTGATCAAAGATAAAATTCAGACCCTGAAAGACTCGCTAACACCGGACATCATCGCATGAACGGCGCCACCGCTATCGGCTTGCCTTCTGGGCGTACATCGCTGCATCGGCGGCGTCGAGGGCGTCTTCTGACTTTCTGCCGCTCATTAGCGGCACCACGCCGCAGGTTACAGAAACAGAGTGCGCATCGTCGCCATTTCCTGAAAGCGTCGCCGGCGCAGCGACAGCTTCGGCCAGCGCATCGGCTTTCCGTCGCGCTGCTTCGAGATCAATCTGCATCAGAATTAAACCAAATTCGTCACCGCCGAGCCTGCCGAGGCTATCCGTCTGGCGAATATTCCGCGCCAGGACATCGGCGACATGTTTAAGCGCCTGGTCCCCCGCCGCATGCCCTTTGGCGTCATTGATGCGCTTCAGATTGTCGAGATCAATGAACACAAGGCTGGCGGCCGCACCGTAGCGCTCGACCATCGCCAAAGCGCGATCAAGCTCGCGGACAAAAGCGCGCCGGTTCAAAATTCCGAGGAGCGGGTCCGCATCGGCAAGCGTCTTGAGCGTATCGATTTGAGCGCGCGCATCGGCGAGGTCGGCCCGCAGCGCGCGCACCTCCGCCATCAAGGAAAACAACGCCTCCTTCACCTTTGGCGTCAGTTCGCTTTCCGGGACGCCGGCAATAGACGCCGCATCCACGGGCGCCGACGTCGGCGCGACGGCAGCGGCCGGCGCCGCCCTGTCGGGGGTCTGCACGCGGCGCGCATTCGGCGTCTGATTGGATTTGGTAATCTTCAAAGAACCGGCCTGCCCTCAAAGAAAGTCGTTTTGACCGAAAAGCGGCAGCTATCCGAATCAAACCTTATAAGCGCGCAAACGGTAATGCGATTTGGCGGACGCCGCCAGACTTTAGCGCTTGACGCCCATCCATCCCAAAGCCGATGTCGTCGCCGCCTCACCCTGTTTTCGAAACGCTTCGTCGCAGTTGACTTGAGCGCAGCGGACCAATGCGACAATTGTCGCTTGCGCACCCTCGCATTCGTCGGTCCCCTTCTCCGGCTCGAGAGTTGCGACACAGGAGGAAACGCCGGTCGCACGCGCCCCCGTCAAGATGGCCCGCGTTTCCTCCCACCCCGCCAAGGCGATTTCCGCACCCGCAGACCGCGCGATCAATGCTTGTCGGTTGTCGAAGCGAATCCTATAAGCCTCGGTTTCCGAATGCGCCCAAAAGCATCTCGTGCAGCACCAGAGCATTCGCCGATGGAGAATTCAGTCCATGACTAACGCATCGAGCAAGTCTGCGCCCGGCGCCGAGCGCGCGGGCCGCGTCGCGATTATTATGGGGTCGAAATCTGACTGGTCGACCATGCAAAAGTCGGCAGATATTTTGACAAAGCTTGATGTGGCGTATGAGACGAAAATAGTCTCCGCACACAGAACGCCTGAGCGATTAGTTGCGTTTTCCAAGGGCGCCAAGGAAGCAGGTTTTGGGGTTGTTATCGCCGGCGCGGGCGGCGCCGCGCACCTGCCGGGAATGGTCGCCGCAATGACCCCCCTTCCAGTCATTGGCGTGCCGGTAAAATCCAAGGCGCTGAACGGGCTTGATAGCCTTCTTTCGATTGTTCAAATGCCCGCCGGAGTGCCGGTCGCAACGGTGGCGATCGGCGACGCAGGGGCCGCAAACGCAGGAATTCTGGCGGCGTCTATTCTTGCTTTACAGTCTGAGGATTTGGCGGCGCGGCTTGACGACTGGCGTTCAGCGCAGACGGCGTCAGTCGCCGAACATCCAGACGAGGCTTAGCGGCGGCTTATGTTTGGTGGGAAAGAATTGAGCACACCACTCCCCCCCGGCAGCGTGGTCGGCATTCTTGGCGGCGGCCAACTGGGCCGCATGCTGGCGTTAGCTGCGGCGCCGCTAGGGTTAAGAACGCACATATTCGCGCCAGAAAAACAGTGTCCTGCGAAACAAGTGACGGCGCTTCAAACCACGGCGGATTATGATGACGCGGACGCCCTCGCTACGTTCGCAGAAGAAGTCGACGTCATCACATATGAGTTTGAAAATGTTCCCGCAAAGACTGTCGACACTCTATGCAAATTGGGCGCAGCGGTTGCCCCGGGCGCGAAAGCGCTTGAAGTCGCCCAGGATCGTTTAGTCGAAAAGGAATTCGTCAGGAGCATCGGGGCCAGGACGGCGCCATTCTATGCTGTCGACGACCTTGCCTCTCTCGACGACGGGCTAACGGAAATCGGCCGACCGGCAATTTTGAAAACGCGCCGCCTTGGTTACGACGGCAAGGGCCAGACTGTCATCGCAGAGAACGATGCAGGCTCGTTAGTTGAGACGTGGGCCGCGGCGCAGGAAAAGGCGTGGGCGGAAATCGGCGCCCGCCCCGCCATTCTCGAAGGGTTCATCGACTTTCAATGCGAAATTTCGATCATTGGTGCGCGCTCCTATGGCGGAGCCATAGAACTCTACGCCCCTTCTGAAAATTCGCACCGGGAGGGAATTTTGCGGCGGTCGGTCGTGCCAGCCCGCGTTTCAGAAAAAGCGGCGGACGAGGCCCGCCGCATCACGGCGGAGCTTTTGACAGCGCTTGAGTATGTGGGCGTCATTGGCGTTGAATTTTTTGTTCTTGGCAACGACGACCTTATGATCAATGAATTTGCACCTCGCGTGCATAACTCAGGGCATTGGACTGCAGACGCCTGCGCCGTGTCTCAGTTTGAACAGCATGTGCGCGCCGTTGCGAATTGGCCTTTGGGCGATCCGACGCGCCATTCGAACGCCGTTATGGAAAACCTGATCGGAGACGAATCTGACGACTGGGCGAAATGCGCCCGGGAAAAGCAGTTATGCCTTCATCTTTACGGGAAAGATCGCGCGCTACCCGGCCGGAAAATGGGTCATGTCACCGCGCTCTCGCACCTCACAAAATAACGAGATCAGTTTCGCGCACCGGATTGGCGATAGCGTATTTTTGAGAGAATTTTCAACGGCGCCAGCGGATCGATGTTTGTTTTTTGAACTTGCGCCTTGAACTTCTCGATCTGCATCACATTTGCAATCCGGTCGGCTAGAAAGCTTTTTGTCGCTTCGAGCTCATCCGAATCATCAGCAAGCCACCTCGCAAATGTTGTCGACCAAACGCCAGAAAGAATGGTTCTCTTCGAATAAAAATTGAAATCCGTCGACTTGTCTCCAAGACCGCGCCATATCCTGTCGGCGATTTTCCACGTCAAACGCGCTCCCACGGGTGCGAATGATGGCAACGCGAACAACGCCGCAGCGCGCCTTGCGGCTTCCTTGTCCGGCTCGAGCGCTTCGAGGCGCACTGTCACGGCCCTCGCGACTTTTTCTCTGATCTTGAGGTCTTTGAACTCGCCCGCCGACATTGCCTCGACCATGACCTCGTCGACTGATTCCGACCAAAACCGCAGAACATCGCGGATCCCCTCCGGAAAGAGAATTTTCATTGTGCCGCGGTCGACGCCGGCGGCGTCGCCTGCCTGCCGCAGCATGAGAGCGGTCCAACCGTCAAAGGGCGCCTGCATGAGGGCTTGCGAAAGCACCTCGTGTCGAAGGTCGTCGAATCCGTCTCCGCGACCGGACGTGTGGCCAGCTTCCAAGGTCATTGTCACCTCTGAACTATTTACGTAATTTTCTTGTTAGACCAACGGCCTGATGATGGACATGCGACATCTACCTTGCTATAGCGCGCCTCTGTTGAGGCCCATTGCCTCCTAACACTCAAATTAGGGCGGAATTCTGTAGAGAGGGCCGCCCGGCATATGGGCGTGTCGCGACACATGACACCCTCATTGATACAAGTTTTCGCCGGCCGATGCGCCGGAACACGGTAGAAGGAGGCTCAGGCCATCGTTCAGATTTTGGTACGCGACAATAATGTCGAGCAGGCCCTGCGTGCGTTGAAAAAGAAAATGCAACGCGAAGGCACTTTTCGCGAGATGAAGCGCAGAAAATTCTACGAGAAACCGTCTGAACGGAAAGCCCGCCAGAAGGCTGAGGCCGTTCGGCGCGCGCGCAAGCTGCAGCGCAAACGAATGCAACGCGAAGGCCTTATATAAGGGCTTTCCAGGGAAACAGGCGCAAGTCGAAGCGCTAGGTACTCGAGGACACTATGAAAATCATTCTGGCAGCATTATCGCTTTTTCTGCTGACCGCCTGCGAGACCATCAAAGGCGCTGGCCGTGACATCACGAAGGCCGGTGAAGCCATCGACGAGGCAATCGACGACTAGGGTTGAATAAAACTTGCTGCGACGCGAAAGCCGCCCTCTGGGGCGGTTTTCTTTTGAATTCGCTCGCGAAATTCAGCCTTCGTTTTGCGGCTAGTCCCGCCCTTCTGGCAAGAATTAGCGAATGATGCTCGGGCGATTTGGCCCGGGAATGAGCTTTCTAGCAGCGTAAAAGGCCGTCATCAGGGTTCCATTAACGCTATTTATGACTATCGATGTTATAAAATGACAGTATATTACGGCACGCTGGCGCGGGGGCTGGCGGAGGGGATCACCCGGTTTGAGTTTGGCGGCTATGAAAAAAAGAATTCGGGCGCTTGCTGGCGCACTCCTGAGCTTTGCGGTTTGCGGCGGCGCGTTGGCGCAACAAGAAATCGACGAACCGGCGCTTGACCCAATTTTTGGTCAAAAACGTCCGGAACGAGAACCGATTGAAATCACGAACGACGATGAATTTGATGACTACGACGGTCGATGGCGACCGCTGCGCGGATTTGTAGGCGTTTTGACGTTTTTGACGCCCTCTTCGACCGATCTGAGCCTTGGTGTCGGGCCCGTGTATCAGCCGGACTATTTCGGATCTGACGACTACGAGTTTGAAGCGGACCCGCAGGTCTACGTCAAATTCCGGAACTTTGTTTTCTTCGACAATGACGGGGCCGACCTCGCTTTGTTTGGTTTTTCCGGTTTCAGCTTCGGCCCGTCTTTGAGAATTGTCGGCGACCGGCGGGAAGACGAAAATCCGATCCTTGAAGGACTTGGCGACGTCGGCGCAACGGTTGAGCTCGGCGGCTTTGCGGCGACAACATTTCGCGACCGCTTTTCGGTGCGCTTCAAAGTGCGCCGCGGGATAGCAACCGGCCACCGCGGATTGATCGTCGACGCCTCGTCAACGGCGCTCCTCTTCCGCTATGGCCGTTTTTCAACCTCCGTGACGGCGCAAACCTCATGGATCGGCGACCGCTACGCCGACACGTATTTTTCGGTGACGCCGACACAGTCCGCGGCGTCAGGGCTCAACGTTTTCGATGCAGACCGCGGATTTCGCGACATTGGCGGCAGTTTGAACGCCTACATCAATGTCGGCAAACGCTGGTCCCTTAATCCATACTTCACCTACAACTACATCTTTGACGGCATCGCTGAAACGCCGATTATCGCCGACTTTGGTGACCGCCATCAGTACACGGTCGGCTTCCACATCCAGCGGCAATTTGAATTCTCGATGTTGAAGTAAGCACTCGAGAAAGAAAAACCACCGCCCTCGGCGGTGGTTTTTTTGCGTCGGCTCTGATCCGCGGCCGCTAGGCCGCCAGCTTTCTGATCACGTAATGCAGGATGCCGCCATTGCGGTAGTAATCCAGCTCGTCAGCCGTGTCGATCCGCACTTTCAGATCGATATCTTTTGTGTCGCCATTGGCGAATTTGATCGTCGCCTTCGCCATGCCGCGCGGCTCGATATCGTCGACGTCGTGAATTGTAACTTCCTCGTCGCCGGTCATGCCGTGCTCTTCCCATCCCTCGCCGTC
The DNA here is from genome assembly GCA_038531315.1 of Pseudomonadota bacterium. GTDB lineage: Bacteria > Pseudomonadota > Alphaproteobacteria > Caulobacterales > Parvularculaceae > JAJFFW01. The sequence continues at coordinate 9,656 of JBCBBT010000056.1, read as the reverse complement.
AGCAAATTGCAAAGGAAGAACGCCCATGCCGATCAGGTTCGAGCGGTGAATACGCTCAAAGCTCTTGGCGACCACCGCGCGCACGCCAAGCAGGATCGTGCCTTTCGCCGCCCAGTCACGGGATGAACCGGTGCCGTATTGCTCGCCGGCGAGCACCACCAGCGGCGTTTCATCGTCACGGTATTTCATCGCCGCATCGTAAATCGGCATTTCGTCGCCGGAGGGAACATGTTTCGTCACACCGCCTTCAGTGCCCGGCAGCATTTTGTTCTTGATGCGGATATTTGCAAAAGTGCCCCGCATCATGACTTCATGATTGCCGCGCCGCGAGCCGTAAGAGTTAAACTCCGATACCGGCACCTGATGAGAGCGCAGATACTCGCCGGCGGGACTTGTTTCAGCAATCGCGCCGGCCGGCGAAATATGGTCCGTCGTAATCGACTCGCCAAACAGCGCAAGAACACGCGCGCCCTTCACAGGCTTGACCGCTTCCGGTTCGGCTTTCATATCCTCAAAGAATGGCGGTTTCGCCACATAGGTCGACGGCGGCCACTGGTAGGTATCGGCCCCCGTCACATCGATGCCGCGCCATTTCTCGTCGCCCTTGAAGACATCGGCGTAACGGCTCGCAAACATTTCGGCGGTCACATTCTCGCGGACGACCTCCGCGATTTCCTGACTGGAAGGCCAGATATCCTTCAAAAAGACGTCATTGCCGTTTTGATCCTTACCAAGAGCGTCGTTGGTCAAATCAACATGCATCGATCCGGCGATCGCGTAAGCGACGACAAGCGGCGGCGACGCCAAATAGTTCGCGCGCACATCCTGGCTGATGCGGCCTTCAAAGTTGCGGTTACCAGACAGCACGGAACACGCGACGAGATCATTCTCATTGATCGTATCCGAAATCGCGTCCGGGAGCGGGCCTGAATTACCAATACAGGTCGTGCAGCCATAACCGACAAGGTTGAAGCCGAGCGCATCAAGATCGTCCTGGAGGCCAGCCTTGTTCAGATAATCGGTGACCACCTGACTGCCCGGCGCAAGCGACGTCTTCACCCACGGTTTGACCGAAAGACCCTTCTCACGAGCCTTGCGCGCCAGAAGGCCGGCGGCGATCAGGATCGACGGGTTTGACGTGTTCGTACACGACGTGATGGCGGCGATCACAACCGAGCCGTCATGCAATTTGTAGCTCTCGCCGGAGACCGCATGGGACGGAACACCATAGTCGCCCGGCTCGCCCGCCGTCTGCGCCGCACCGCCAGCGCCCTTGATCGCCCCGACGTCCTTTGAAAATTGTGACGCCGCAGCGCCGAGAACAATGCGATCCTGAGGACGCTTTGGCCCGGCGATTGAACTCGTGACCGACGAGAGATCAAGCTCAAGCGTATCGGTGAATACCGGATCAGGCGTTGAAGCATCCCGCCACATGCCCTGCTCTTTGGCGTACGCCTCGACCAGCGCAACCCGGTCTTCGGACCGACCGGTCGCTTTGAGATAGCGGATCGCTTCGGCGTCGACAGGGAAGAAGCCGCAGGTCGCGCCATATTCCGGGGCCATGTTGGCGATCGTCGCCTGATCTTCAAGCGACAGGTTATCAAGACCCGGCCCGAAGAATTCGACGAATTTTCCGACCACGCCCTTTTTGCGGAGCATCTCGACCACAGTCAGAACAAGGTCCGTCGCTGTTGTGCCTTCGGGCAGTTTGCCGCTCATCTTGAAGCCGATGACTTCAGGGATCAGCATCGAAATCGGCTGACCCAACATCGCCGCTTCGGCTTCGATGCCGCCGACGCCCCATCCAAGAACGGCAAGGCCATTCACCATGGTTGTGTGGCTATCGGTTCCCACCAGCGTATCGGGGTATGCGAACGTTTCGCCTTTGTGCTCAGCCGTCCAGACTGTTTGCGCTAGATATTCCAGGTTGACCTGGTGACAAATGCCGGTGCCTGGCGGCACCACGCGGAAGTTGTCAAAGGCGCTCTGGCCCCATTTCAAGAATTTGTAGCGCTCGCCGTTGCGCTCATATTCGCGGTCGACATTTTTCTCAAACGCATTGGGCCCGCCGAAATAATCGACCATCACTGAGTGATCGATCACGAGATCGACCGGCGCCAATGGGTTAATTTTTTCGGGATCTTCGCCGAGTGATTTCATGGCGTCGCGCATGGCCGCGAGATCGACGACGGCCGGCACGCCGGTGAAATCCTGCATCAGGACACGCGCCGGGCGGTAAGCAATTTCCCGGTTGGTTTTTCCGTTCTTGAGCCAATCGGAAAATGCCTTGATGTCGTCAACGCTCACCGAGCGGTCGTCTTCGAACCGCAGCAGATTTTCCAGGAGCACCTTCAATGAAAACGGCAGCCGCGATACGTCGCCGAGAGCGCCTTCGGCCGCTTTCAGGCTGTAATAGGCATAGTTGCGCCCGTCGACGGTAAGGGTCTTTTTCGTATTCAGGGAATCGCGTCCAGGGATCACGGCGGATATCTCCATTTCATGAGGTTCAAAATGTTGCCGCCGTTATGGCGCAACGCGTTTGTCTGCGCAATTGAGCGCGCACAGCTCGGTTCAACACTGCAATCTCCCAATTCTCGCCATAAAAACAACTTGATAATCGGCCTTTGATCTCGGCCAAATCGACTTATAGGTTGGAGAGCGACCTGCGCTGGTCGCCGCCGCAGCCCTGATGGAGTTAGAACGATGCGTTTTCTGTTGTCTTTTGTGGTTGTATTCGCCGCTTTCGCCGATATGAGCGCAGCGCTCGCCGCGAAGCCTGAGCCGGTCGCCACTTTCCGCGACTGGAGCGTCTTCGTCCAGGAAGTCGACGGCGATAAAATCTGCTTCGCCGCCACCGAAGCCAAGGAAAAATCGCCGCGCTCGGTGACGCATGGCGACGTGTTCTTTCTGATCGCTTCCTGGCAATCGGGCGCAGCCAACGAACAGCCGAGCCTGATGGCGGGGTACAACTTCCGCGAAGGCCCTGAGCCGACGCTGCGGATCGGCTCCGATAAATGGCAGATGTATGTGTCCGAAAATGAGGCGTTCATCGATAAGGCCGATGATGAAAACCGTCTGGTGCGGGCCATGCGTCGCGGCGCGGATATGCGCGTCAGCGCCATGTCCACGCGCGGCACTGCGACATCTTATGTCATATCGCTGAGAGGTGTTTCCGCCGCTCTCGACCGCGCCAAGTCCGCCTGCAAATAAGCTAATTAGGACAACGGCCTGTATCCATTTATTCACTTGCCGGAAGCGCAAATCAGCATACGCTCCGCTTCCATACGCTAAAAATATCAACATGAACCTGGAAGGGGGCTCGTCATGGGCATCATCAATGAGTTCAAGGAATTCGCGGTTAAGGGGAATATGGTCGATATGGCCGTCGGGATTATTATCGGCGGCGCATTCGGCACGATCGTAAAATCGCTGGTCGACGACATCATCATGCCGCCAATCGGGCTTTTGATCGGCGGGATCGATTTCTCGAATATCGCGCTTACGTTGAAACAGGCGACGGCGGACACCGAAGCGGTGACCATGAATGTCGGCGCCTTTTTCAACAACATCATTTCGTTCCTGATCGTGGCCTGGGCGGTCTTCATGCTGGTCAAAGGCATGAACAGCCTGAAGAAGGAGGCTGAAGAAGCGCCGGCCGAGCCGCCGGCGCCGCCGAAAGAACAGGTTCTTCTCGAGGAGATCCGCGACGCCATCAAGGCGCGCGGCGTCTGATTGCGGAAAACAGCCGTCAAAAAGCCCGGCCGCCGCGCCGGGCTTTTTACGTTGGCGGCCGGCTTCGCCCGCCCTTGGTGCGGCGATGATGTCATTGTCCCTTAACAAGCACCGCTTTATATCGCCCCGATGACGCCGCTTGAGAATATTCGCAATTTTTCGATTGTCGCCCATATCGACCACGGCAAGTCGACACTCGCCGATCGTCTGATTCAGGTGACGGGGGGCTTGTCCGATCGCGAGATGAAAGAGCAAGTCCTCGACTCCATGGAACTGGAGCGCGAGCGCGGCATAACGATCAAAGCGCAGACCGTACGGCTGACCTACAAAGCAAAAAACGGCGAGGACTACGTCCTCAATCTGATCGACACGCCGGGCCATGTGGACTTTACGTATGAAGTCTCCCGGTCGCTGTCGGCCTGTGAAGGCGCGCTGCTCGTCGTCGACGCCAGCCAGGGCGTTGAGGCGCAAACGCTCGCCAACGTCTATCAGGCGATCGACGTGGACCTTGAGATTGTCCCGGTCTTGAACAAAATCGATCTGCCAGCGGCCGAACCTGACCGGGTTAAAGCGCAGATCGAAGACGTCATCGGGCTTGACGCCTCCGATGCGATTGAGATCTCGGCCAAGACGGGCCTCGGCGTCGACGATGTTCTCGAAGCGGTGGTTGAGCGCCTCCCGGCCCCGAAGGGCGACCCGGAAGCGCCGCTGAAGGCGCTTCTCGTTGACAGCTGGTACGATCCGTATCTCGGCGTCGTGGTTCTTGTTCGGGTGATCGACGGCACGCTTAAAAAAGGCATGCGCATTCGCATGATGGGCGCAGGCGCGACTTACGGCGTTGATCAGGTTGGCGTCTCGACGCCCAAGAAAACGCAAGTTGACGCGCTCGGCCCCGGCGAGATCGGTTATCTGACGGCCTCGATCAAAGAGGTCGCCGACACACGCGTCGGCGACACGATCACCGATGAGCGCCGACCGACCAACGAGATGCTCGCCGGCTTCAAGCCGTCGCAGCCGGTGGTCTTTTGCGGTATTTTTCCGATTGACGCGGCCGATTTTGAAGACCTCCGCGAGGCCATGGGCAAACTGCGCCTCAATGATGCAAGCTTCGAGTTTGAGATGGAAACCTCGGCGGCGCTCGGTTTCGGGTTTCGGTGCGGCTTTCTCGGGCTCTTGCACCTTGAGATCATCCGTGAACGGTTGGAACGCGAGTTTGGGATCGACCTGATCACGACGGCGCCCAGCGTCGTCTACCAGCTCTATCGCACGGACGGGGAAATGCAGGAGCTGCACAATCCGGCCGACATGCCCGATCCGGTCAAAATCGATCATCTTGAAGAGCCATGGATTAAAGCGACGATTATGTCGCCGGATGAATATCTGGGCGGCATCTTGAAGCTGTGCGAGGAGCGGCGCGGCATTCAGGTTGACCTGACCTACGCCGGCTCGAGGGCGATGGTGGTTTACGAATTGCCGCTTAACGAGGTTGTCTTTGACTTTTACGACAGGCTGAAATCGATCTCGAAGGGTTATGCGAGCTTCGATTATCAGATGCTTGAGTATCGCGCCGGCGATCTTGTGAAGATGCAGATCCTTGTGAATGACGAGCCGGTCGACGCGTTGTCGATCGTCGTTCACCGCGACAAGGCGCAGACCCGCGGGCGCGCCATGTGCGAGAAACTGAAAGACCTCATTCCGCGTCATTTGTTCAAAATTCCTGTGCAAGCGGCGATTGGGGGACGGATCATTGCGCGCGAGACCATCGCGGCGATGCGCAAGGACGTCACGGCGAAGTGTTATGGCGGCGACGCAACGCGCAAACGCAAGCTTCTCGAAAAGCAAAAAGAGGGTAAGAAAAAGATGCGCCAGTTCGGCCGCGTCGAAATCCCTCAGGAAGCCTTCATCAAAGCGCTGAAGATGGACGGCTGACGCATGCGCGGCGGCGCTGTCATCGGGCAACGCAGTCTTTTCGTCTACGTCATTGGCTGACTGTCTCCCTCATGCGGTTTACTGCGCACAATGCGCACGCCCGCCGCATTCGCCTCCTCGATCGCATGCGGCTTTGAAACCGAAACCGCAGCGCGCGTCACGCCCTCGAAATCGAGACAAAACGCGGCGACTTTTTCCGCCAGGGTTTCAACAAGCTTGATGTGACCCGCGCCGACGATTGCGCGCACCCCCGCCTCGACGGCCGCATGATCGAGCGGCGGCGGCGTTTGCGCTTCGTCGCAATCGATGTCGATCGTCAGCGCAATCGGTTGCGGGGCGCCCTGCTCGCTGTCGTAAACGCCGATCATGGCCGGCAGGGTTAAGTCCGCGATGGTCAGCCGCCAGGCGCCATCCGCGAGATTATTGACCTGCCTGCCGAGCGCTTTTGTCATTGAACTGCTTTCCTTGCGCCCGTTCGCGGGGGCGTCGTCCTCGACCTTTTGGGGCCCCGGCGCGCAGCCTAGTCCTTCACGGCGGATTGTGCCAAGAGGGGCGGCCTCCGGCCATCGAAGGGATCGCCCATGCCAACCGCCCGCCTGATCGACGGCAAAGCCATCGCCGCTGAAATCACCGCCGAGATCGCCCGCGACTGCGAAGCCTTCCGTACAAAGACGGGCGCCGCGCCATGTCTGGCGGTGGTCCTCGTCGGCGACAATCCGGCGAGTGCGGTCTATGTGCGCAACAAAGGCAAGACCGCCAAAAAGCTCGGCATCCGCTCGCTTCAGACATCCCTCCCCGCCGATGTGGCCGAGGCCGATCTCGTGGCGGAAATCGAAGCGTTGAACGGCGACGCTGCGGTCAACGGCATCCTCGTCCAGCTGCCCCTGCCGGACCATATCGACGAGCGGCGCATTCTCAATCTGATCGACCCGGCCAAGGACGTCGACGGCTTCCATCCGATCAATGTCGGCCGGCTCGGCGCCGGCGATCTTGAAAATGCGCTTGTTCCGTGCACGCCGGCGGGCGCGCTCATTCTCGCAAAGCGCGCGCTGGGCGGCGACTTGTCCGGCCGGCATGTCGTCGTCGTCGGACGCTCAAACATTGTCGGCAAGCCCGCAGCGCAGCTTTTTCTTTCGGAAAACTGCACCGTCACCATCGCCCACAGCCGCACCCGCGACCTGCCGGCGCTTGTAAAAACCGCCGATATTATCGTCGCCGCGGTCGGCCGGCCGGAAATGATCGAAGCGGACTGGATCAAACCGGGCGCCGCGGTGATCGATGTCGGGATCAATCGCATCGACGCGCCGGAAAAAGGCCCCGGCAAAACCCGGCTGGTCGGCGACGTCGCCTTCGATGCGGTCGCGGAAATCGCCGGCGCGATCACACCGGTGCCCGGCGGTGTCGGGCCGATGACCATCGCGCAATTGATGGCCAATACGCTGACCGCCGCCAAGCGCCAGCACAAGATCGCCTGAACGGCGTTCGCGGGACGCGCTGCGCCGGGCGCGCCGCCCCTCAGACAAGCGTCTCACCGGTGTCGGCCTTGAAAGCGGCCACAAAGTCTTCAAACCGCCCCGCCGCAATCGCCGCGCGCATCGCCGCCATCAGGCTCTGATAGTAATGCAGATTGTGCCAGGTCAGCAGCATCGGGCCCAAATATTCGCCGGCCCGGAAAAGGTGGTTCAGATAGGCCTTTGAATAATCGCGGCTCGCCGGGCAGTCGCTTTCCGGATCGAGCGGCGCGGGATCATCCGCAAACCGCGCATTTTTGATATTAATCGCACCGGTCTTCGTCCACGCCTGACCATGTCGGCCCGAACGCGTCGGCGCCACGCAATCGAACATGTCGATCCCGCGCGCGACCGCGCCGACAATATCGGCCGGCTTGCCGACGCCCATCAGATAGCGCGGCTTTTCGCGCGGCAGGGCGGGCGTTGTAAAGTCCAGCACCCTGAACATTTCCGCACGCCCCTCCCCGACCGCGAGCCCGCCGACGGAATAGCCGGGAAAATCCATCTCAACGAGCCGCGCGGCGCTTTCAAGACGCAAGCGCTCGTAATTCGCGCCCTGCACGATGCCAAATAGCGCGCGCCCCGGCGCGCCATGGGTCTCAAACGCGCGCTGCGACCGCTCGGCCCAGCGCAGCGACAACAACATTGAGGCGCGCGCCGCGTCTTCCTCAATCGGAATGGCCGGACACTCGTCCAGTTGCATCTGGATATCCGCGCCCAGAAGATTTTGAATTTCTATCGAGCGCTCCGGCGTCAGCATATGCCGCGCGCCGTCGATATGGGACTGGAACGAGACGCCGTCCTCGGTCAGCTTGCGAAGCTTTGACAGCGACATCACCTGAAAGCCGCCGGAATCCGTGAGGATCGGACGCGGCCAGTTCATGAAATTGTGCAACCCGCCAAGCGCCGCAACGCGTTCAGCGGTCGGGCGCAACATCAGATGATAGGTGTTGCCGAGAAGAATATCGGCGCCCGTCGCGCGCACATGGTCCGGCAACATCGCTTTGACCGTCGCCGCCGTGCCGACGGGCATGAAAGCGGGCGTGCGGATTTCCCCGCGCGGCGTTGAAACCGCGCCGGTGCGCGCCGCGCCGTCGGCGGCGGCGAGCGAAAAGGAAAATGTCTCTGTCATGTTCGTCATCGGTGTTATGGCGCGCCTCGCGATCCGTAACGCGCAGCGTTTGGTTGCGTATACGTACGGATCAAGGCGGCAATTCCTTTCGCGGCGGCGTGTGGCGGCGGGAGACTGAATCGGGCTTCGCGCGAACGCCGGCAATACCCGCCGCGCGCCCGCCTTCGCATAAGCCCTTGCGCGCGCTTTGTGAAGAATCGCCGGGCGCGCCGGCGTCGCGCTCAAGGTCAGCATCGGCGAGCGCTGCAATCAGGCCCGCAACCGCGCCCTCCGCCCCGTCTGAAGGCGCGTCGCGCCCGGCGTTATCCCGATCGATCGCGATCCGCAGCGCAGCTTCTTCAAGGTCAGGTCCGGCGTCATAGACAGGCGCGCCAATATCGGGCGGATGCGTATTCGGCGCTTGTTGGACGGGGATTTCATGGACGGGTTCTACGGCCGCGCGCATTTCTGGGGCGCGCATTTCTTGGGTGCGCATTTCAGGGTCGCGGAATTCTGGTGCGCCCATATCTCGTGTGCATTGTTCTCGTGCGATCTGTTCTTGGGCGCCGAATTCTTGTGCGCCGAATTCTTGTGCGATCTGTTCTTGGGCGATCTGTTTTGCGGCGCGCGGAACAGGGCGCGGGTCTTCGCCGTTTTCAAGCCGCCGGCGCATGGCTTCAATCGCGCGATGCGCCCAGATCGCGCGGGTCATGGCGGCGATCCGCCGTTCAAACCGGCCCGGCTTTTTGCCGTCGGCGGGTCCCGCGTCGACAAATGAAAAATGCCGCGCGCCCTCGCCCGCCTCTTCGGCGAGATCGAGGGTCAGGAGCGACAGGCGCCGGTAGCGCGCCGCGCGCGCGGCGTCAAAATCGGACGCCGCGTGCGTTTCGTTCTCAAAACGCGGTGCGCTCAAAGGCGCCGCGGCGCAAGGCTCGCCGGAAAACGTGTCAGAAGACAGGTTTGGGGACCTGCCAGAAGACGTTTCACCAGAGGACGTTTCACCAGTGGACGCCTCATATGTCTGCTTATCGCACATGCGCCCCATTATAGGCGGGGCCGGCGCCCCGGGGATAAGTTTCCCACACTTTGTATAGTCGGCGCCAAAATTTGGTGCGCCTTCAACGACATACGCCAAAGTAAGCCCGCTCTACGGCGCCGCTCAGCGCGCGAAAAGACAAAAAAATTTTCTCAACAAAGGCGATCAGCGCCTTCATCGCGCGCCTGATCGCGCCCGCTCCAGAAAACAGGCGTCGCCATAGGAATAAAACCGGTAGCCGGCGGCGATGGCGTGCGCGTATGCGTCTTTCATGCGCGCCGCGCCGGAAAACGCGCTCACAAGCATGAACAGCGTCGAGCGCGGCAGATGAAAGTTC
>JBCBBT010000055.1:0-21791 GCA_038531315.1 Pseudomonadota bacterium | reverse complement strand
AGCCCGCTTTCGACGAACCCGACGGGGTCGTTGGAGAGGAAGCGGCCGATGACGGGGTCGTAATAGCGGGCCTGCATATAGGGGAGGCCGGAGGCCTTGTCTGAGATGTGGCCCGTGAACCCGTCAGTATGGGTCCCGCCCCATCCTGACCATTGTCGTTGGCGGCGGGGTTTTCGCGTTTTTCGCCGTAGGGCGTATAGTGCTCGCGCCATTTCACGGCGCCGAAGCGATCGGTGAGGGCGACGGCGCTGCCAAGGTGGTCATTGTGCGGATAGGTCCAGCCGCCGGATTGACTGGTTCGGCGCAGCACGATTTCACCGCCGAGGCGCATATAGTCGGTGTTGACGCCCTTCGTCACATTGTCCCGGAAGATCATCGCGCCGGAGCGGTCATAGAAGGTGTAAATGGTCTCAGCGCCTGTCCCGGCCCCCGATCCGGAATTGACGGTCTGTTTGGCGCGCTTCAGATTGCCGTCATAGACGAATGATCCGGATGCTGCGCCCCCCATTTGGTAGGGCTGGTTCATCAGATCATAGGTCAGCGTCACCTTGCCGTTATTCGTAACATTGCCGCGCGTATCGTAAGCGTGCGTGCGCCAGCCGCCGGCCGCGCTGTCCAGGTGGCGGGAAAGCCGACCGCGCCCGTCATACTGCATATGAACGGAGCGCCCGCCGAGATTTTTCCGGCGCATGTTGCCGAGCGCGTCATACGCCGCCGACCCCGCCCCCCAGGGCCCGTTCATGACGATGAGCCGGCCGAGCCCGTCATAGCCATAAGTCCGGTTATGGCCGCCGACCGCCAGATCGCGCTGTGTGGTGATGCGGTCATTCGCGTCATGACTGTAAGTCAGATGCATCGCCGTCGAGCCGGCTTTCGACACTCTAATGCCGGTGACGAGCTGGCGCGCATCGAGCGTCACGTCCTTGCGGTAGCCATTGCCGTAGGTGAGCTGTTTCAGCGCGCCGTTCGGATGGTAGATCGCCGCAGAGACATAATTGCCGCCCCAGTTCACGCGTGTCGCCTGACCGAGCCCATTGGGTGCGAAACTATACGTCCGCGTCGACGGCATCGTTTGGGACGTCACCGCGCCGATTGCGTTGCGCGTATAATTCGTACGGTAGGTCCGCCCGTCGATGACCAGCTTTTCTTCCGTCAGCTGATCGGCGCTGTCATATTGGTAAGTCCACACGCTGGAGCCTCGCGCAATGCGCGTTGCATTGCCGTTGGCGTCATATTGCATACTTATATTGAACGTGCTGCCGGCAGGATAACTTTGCGCGATCACACGACCCAGGCTGTCGTAGTAAATCGCGACCTTATCTGGCGCAGGGGGAAAGTTGCAGGCGGTTCCTGCAGGCTGGCCTTCCGCATAACGGTGCATTTGGTCAGCGGCGTCATAAGCGTAGAGCGTGTCGCCGGTCTCAGGAACCGAATGGCGGCAAAGGCGGAAGCGACTGTCGTAAAAATAGCGCTGCGTCTGGTCGGCCCCATACGGATCGTTAACGCCATATTGGCGCGCCGTCAGAAGATTGCCGTAGATGTCATAGGTCATCGCCGTATTGACGCCCTCGGGCTGCTGGATCAGCGTTGTCTGGCCGTCGTCCGGCGAGGCGTATCCCGACCGCGTCGTCGTCGTGACATTGCCTTCCGGGTCGGTGACGCGAATGCGATTGCCGGAAAGATAATCGTAGCGGGTCGTCGCGTTCGGACCTACATTTTGCTGGGTTAATGTAACGCGGCCGAGCGCGTCATAGCGCATCAAGGTCCCGGTTTGCGGGGTGAATTGCGTCGAGGGGAAAGAGACGAAGGTCTCTCGTCCGAGCGCGTCATAATTACGATAGATATGGCTGGTGACGCCGCCGCCCGACAATGCGCGCGTGCGCTCGCGATAGGGGCGATTAAGCGCGTCGTGCCAAACCCGCGTCTCCACCGTGCCGCGGGTTGTTGTTTGCTGAATGCCCGATCCAATATTGGAATAGGCGATCGTCGTGTCCGCCCAGGGCGACGGACGGTCGATGCGCGTAAGCCACCCCATGGAATTGTATTGATAATTCGTGCGAAACCCACGCGCGTTCGTCTGGCTTGTCACCCAGCCATTATTGTCAACCGTACGCCGCACCGCGACGCCGTCCGGCCGCGTAATGCTTTGCGGTATTCCCCGCTTGTAATTGTCGTACCGCGTTTGCCGACCCAACGCATCGCGCGCCCAGGCAAGCGCACCGACCTGTGCGCCGGCGCTATGATAGCCGATTGAAAATTCGAGGGCCCCGTACTTGTCCTTCCGTGTTACACGCCCTCGTGCGTCGCGAAAAAACTTTTCATATAGCACGCCGTTTTGTCTGACTTCTTCCGGAAGGGCTATTACCCAAGGGGTTTTCTTGTGAGAAAATTTTGTATCGGTTATGCGCCTATTTTGAAATCCACCTGCAATGTTAGACCAGCGCTCTACCCGTGTCGGGGCGCCGAAGGAATAATGCGGTGAACCGAAATCAGAATTATAAGTAAAGCGGGTTGTATAGTGGTCCGACCCGCGACGAACGATGGTTTGGGTCATTCGCGCGGGACGAAAGTCGGTAAACGGCGATGGTCCGCCTGAAGCAGCAAAGGTTGTGCCTACAAAGAGCTCAAGCATGTAGGAGTTTTCGGTGGTTTCGAGTAACGCGCCAGACTGCCCCCCTTCGCGAACCTCCCTGCGCACTAGCTTTCCACCCAGATTTTCATCGTTCCAAAGGTGAAAATAGGTGATGTGCATGCCCGTGGGATCAAGCACCTGCGTCCAATTCGTACGATCATTTGCAGATGAACCTGCCGCACCGCGATCCGACTCGTATCTGTAAGTCCAACGCAGCGGCGCAACGATGCCTGGTCCGGACAGCTCCTTCCAACGCACGGCCATATTTTCGAGCGTCGCTATTTTTTGCGGCGGATGCTCAAAATTTGGTTCACCTGAACCGAGGTTTTCCAAGGGACAGTTGAACGACTGGAACTGAAGCTGGTTATAGCTCAAACGATGTGACGTTTCCTGCAAATAAAACCGGCCGACCAAACCTTGAGGGTGTGTCACGGAAAGTGTCTGGCTGCCTTGAAAGCAATGATCGCCAGAAGCGGCATCAGCTGTCATGCCATCGAGATCAAAAAGCCAGCGACTGCCATCTGGTAGGGTTACCGTTTTCAACGCCTGTCCCAAAGCAGTACGAATATTGCCGACTTCATAAGGTTCGCTGAATTGGTTTGCGTCGTAAGAATAGGTCCAACGTCGACCATTAGCCCTGACTTCAGAAATTAATCTGGAAGCGCCACTATAGACCAGAACTATTTCGCGGCCATCGTTTGCATATATTCGTGTCAATCGACCACTGGTGTCATAGTTGTATCGGACCCAGTTACCATTGACGTCCTTAACTTCGCTCGCCGCCAGGATATTTCGAGCTCGGCCACGCTGCGGCCCCTGTCTGGTGCCTAAGGGCCTCGCCTGTCGCAATATGAATTTATCGAAGCGATACTCATCGCCGTTGGGTGCACGTGCAATAAACCCTTGCCCCCCGTCGTCGGCGACGCCGCACTTCAAATACCAGTTATCAACCGTGGTATGCGTGGCTTCCGCCGGCCACTGAGCTCCATTTTTGTATTCAAGGACCTGCATGCTTCCGGCGCCAGGTACGTCAAGAATGACACCTTGCGAATATTGACTGTTGAGGACGATTTTTGAACTAAAGTTCACATTCCATCCGCCATCGTTCCCGCGAGTGCCATGCGGCGCTGGGGGAAACTGCTCAGCATAGCTAGTCGTGCAACGGTTTCCCAACCAATCTTGCGACGCGGTGATAACATGGATACGAGGCGCTAAGAGTTCCCAGTCAGCGAATTCGACGCTTTCGTTGTGCGTGTATAAAAGGCTTTGAGAGCGGCGGCGTCTGATTGAGACTTCGAGATTCGAATTTCCCTCGAGCCTTACATCTGTATGTTCGAATTGAATTGAACCGGTATGCGGATCAATGCCATCTCCCAAAATATCCGGTCCATATGCGCGCAAACGTTCTTCAGCATTTTGCAGTTTGTCCCACTCTAAAATCGGTTCGGATTGAGAGGGCGAAGACTCTTCGAAAGAGCTGCGTTCTGTAAGTTCTGCCGAGTTGTCCTCATGAGCGTCATCACGAGCGGCATCGTCGCCATCAACAGATGACTGTTGCTCGGCGGCGTTCTCTGAGACTGGATCGGCGCTTTGGGAAGTTTCGCCTTGTGGCGAGTCTAAATTTTCCGGCGACGGTTGGGCGTAACTGATCGAAACCCAGAAAGTTGTAAACGTTACAACTAAGGCGAGAAATAAGTAATTTTTCATAATGGACTCCCAGTATCACTATTGAAAAGAAATATCCGCATATAGTCCAATAACAATTCAAAAAAAGGCAAAAGATATGTTATATTGTTAGGAATTTGAAGGCGCCATGAATAGTATTCTGAAACCTAATTCATTCGTATACCCTTCGGTCTTCGATATTTTGGGCGTTTCGAGTACCGGGTATCCAGAAACGGTCAATCGATTTTCCGTCACGGGAATCATTCCGTCAAAGCCAGACGTTTTCGATAGGCATTCAGCCGGTTGCGTCGGCCGACGCTCGATAGCTATTTTTTCAACTTTAAATTTCGCCCTGACCCGATGCTACCCGAACGCATATTTGTTGTTCTAACGGAAGCCAGAACGGTTGTGTAAGGTATCGGTTTCTTGTTTGCGTCGATGGCGCCCGTCATTTAGAGATCAGACTCATAACCATTAGCATCCGGTTGCCGTGAGCTGAATGGCGGCGAGAAAGTTGCGGGCGAGCCTTTCGTATTGGGTCGCTATGCGCCGGAAGTTCTTCAGACGACAGAATGACCGCCCGACGGCGTTGCGCTTGCGATAGAGTGTGAGTGAGAAGCCGGGTCTGTATCGCCGGTTCGACTTCGGCGGATTGTTGGGCGCTGCTCCCTGAGCCTCGATCATACGACGAAACCGGTTGCTCTCATATCCCTTGTCGCAATGCAGGATCATCGTTTCCGGTGACGCCATCGGTAACAGAGTTTCCGCCGCGATGCAGTCCAGCGCGCCGCTCATTAGGTCGAAAGCGATTGGCCTGCAGAATTGATCCGTTAACGCACGGATTTTGGTTATCTACGCGCCGCTGACCGCTTGATTTCGCTCCCCCTTTTATCGCCGGCGGCCGAACGATGCGCGCGCCGCCGTGGAGTCAATCAACACCTGCGCTGGCGGGCCGTCGGCCGCGGCAAGAGTTTCGAACAAATGGTTCCATACGCCCTTATCAGCCCAACGGACGAAACTGTTGTAGAGTATTCGGTGCTAGCCTCACCTTGCTATTCGGGCCATATTGCTCGCGCGGGGCGTCGGCCCAGCAACCGCCAGACTTCAGTACGTGAACGATCCCGGAGATCACACGCCGGTCATCGACACGCCTTACGCCGCGTGTGTCAGTCGGCAGATGCGGTTCAATCTTCGTAAGCTGATCTTTGCAAACTAATCTTTTGCCAATCAGAAAAATGCTTACTCATTTACGGTCCCTCTTCGGAAACCTTGAATCATACTTCCTATCTGGTTCAAATCACCTTATGAGTCCACGCGCTAATTCCCATAAGGATAAATCAATAATGCGGCGCAATATTCGGTAAACCGCGTATTCTCGCGGGCGCGTTCTCTTTTTTCGCACGTCGTAATGCGGCGCTGATTATTTGCCTTGTTTTTGGCGTGAAGTCGATCGATCTCTATTTGGAGATCGTCGCGAGCGGCTGTCAGGGCGTATAGTTCTGCTTTCACAGACTTGCGATCATAATATTCTGGCGTTGGGTCACGCAGTTTGGATTCTGCAAGAAATATCGCGTCGTTCAGGCGACCCAATTCAGCGTTCATCTCAATAGATTTGTTTATGTCGTTATTGTTCGCCGCGATAAGATCGCGATGGCGTTCGTAGAACGCTTCCGCTTCCGGAAATTGCACAGGACAGACAGTCAGAGTTTGCCGGCGGTGATGTTCGATCGCGGCTGTTCTTTCTGTACAGAATTCTTCACTCAAGGCCGTTTCGTAAGACTTGGTGAACTCGGATCGCGCCGCCGACGGGTCAAAGGCAAGCGGGGTGCCGTCCCAGGGCTTGTTTTGAAACGGATCAATGCCGCGTGCGAAAGCCGCACAGGTTTTGAGCCTGGCTTCCAGCTGTGTGCGAGCGATCTCCGGCGTCGCGCCGATGCTGCCTTGCGCAACGCCTGCGGCGCGAAACGCTTCCAGAGCACAGTCTTCGGCTGGGTCGGGCGTTACCTTCGGGTAGACGCAGCCGGCGAGCAGCGACGCCAAAATGAAATAACGTCCGAGTTTCGTTTTTTTGGCGCGCACCCGCATCAGTTTCCCCTTAAATGCGTCTACCCTCAGTTCTATGGGTAATGTGCACGGGAGTCTGACGCAAGCGTGCGTCGGCCGGCATTCTTTAAGTGAGCCCGGCATGTTGAGGGCGAAACGGCGTCATCGCAAATCGGCGCGCACATAACGGTGATTGCCGGCGACACGACAGTCATGGCAACAGGAAAGTCCTTCTTTCAGAACGTCGACGCCTTACACTCGTGCATAGCGTGCATGGTGCGGCGTTTAGTGTTGAAAAATCGACCTTCATGACAAGCAATGCTCGACACGATTAGTGTGTGACTCACGGTGTAGGCGGATTAGTGGTCGGCAAAATTACTGGTCGGGTATTCATTTTGACGACAACCTGAATTCAAAAGAGCAGGCCGATAGCCTTGCGCGGGATGTTTCGCGTCGCGACTGGGGAGGCGGCTTTGGAGCGCGACAGCGCGACGCGAAATTACAGGGGAGGCGGCGCAACGATGTTTTTTAACGACCTCTAATCTGTTGGCGCATTTGGGCGCGTTGTTCTTCTTTGATTTTCTCGTACTCGGCCATTTGCGATCCGTTTAGAATGCGGCTCAGTTTTGCCGTCGTATCGGTGGAAATTGCTTTGAGTTCGCCGCTGAGGCTTCGCATTTGACTGCGGCTCAGGGTCGGCCTGTCGCCTTGCGTGAAGCCATAGTTGGTCATGACGGCCTGGCGTTTTTTTGCGCCGTCGCGCAGGATCGCTTCGACCAGGGGCTTTTGATCGTCTGTCAGATTGAGGCGCTCCATATTGGCGCTGATATTTTGTTTGATCTGCTCAGCGACCTCTTCCCGGTCGCCGTCGCCGGCTTGTGCGAGGGCCGGCGAGGCGGCAAGGGCGCTGATGGCGAACAACGCGGCGATAATGCGCTTCATCATTTTATTCTCCTTTTTTGGATCAAGAAATTCAAATCGTCGCCGCATTAGACGCGGCGCCTGCGCTCGACATTCCCCAAAATTCGAATATTTTTAAAGCGCGGTATAAAGAGGATCATCGCGCACATGAGCGATCGCCCGACAGATAGCGAAAATTCCATCGATCCCATAAAGGTGCAGGGCATACAGGCGGCGTTGAAAGAGGCGCAAGACACCGTTCGCTCCTATGACACGAAAGCCCAGATTGTCGGGGTCGGTTACATTTTCGCGTTCAACATCATTCAGAGTTTCGCGCGCGCGGCGTCAAATTCAGATGCGATTGTCGGGCTTGAACAATTTCGGATCCTGGTTGTCTGGCTTCTGGTCTTTTTACCTCTCGTAATGTTTGCGCGGGTTCTTTACCCCTCACGCAATTCGGTCGACGCGGATGCTAAAAACGTTCTTTATCTGCCGAACGCAAGCAACATGACAGTCGGTCAGTTCAAGACGGATATCATGTCTTGCAGCTGGTTGGATGAGCTATCGGTTGAATTCATCAAAGTGTCACGTTTGCGAGATTTGAAACGCCGGCGTTTTCTGGCGGCGCTTTGGGCCGCCGCTGTCTCTTACGCGCTTATGTTTATTTTCGCTGCAACGCGCAGTTTCCAAATCGCAGCGGCTTGAGGCGTTCACGGCCGGCGAGGGCTTTGGAGCGCGGCCCCGCATAACGACGCGGTCACTGCGGCCTCAAAAATCATTTGTCTCAGCTGGAATAAAGATCGTCCACGCTTCGTCTAATGCGAAGAATTTTTGGCGCGCGGCCCTGAACGGCGCCCTGAACGGCCCCCTGAGGGCCAAGACCACAAGTAACCGAGAAGTGTCGAAGTAGACAAAGCCCGGAGGAAGAAAAATGACGCGTATTGGAAGACAGATTTTCGCGCCAGTGTTGGCGCTCGCTCTCATTGCGGGACCGATGCCGGTTGCGCCGATTTTTGTCGCCGAAGCGGCGGCGCAGGAACGGCGCGCTGGCAACCCCAGGCGGCCGGCCAATCCACGCGGTGTAAGAGATCCGAGGGGCGTCGCCGATCCGAGAGGCGTTGCGGACCCGCGAGGGCGCTTTGACCCGAGAGGACCTTACGATCCGAGAGGGCCGTATGACCCTCGTAACCCAAGATACAATGCGTTTGACGCGAGGCGTGACGCCCGTCTTTATTATCGACCGTATCAGTCAGTCCGCATCGGCGCTTATTATGCGGTCAGGCCCGCTTATTCGACGACCATCGTCGTTACGGGGCGCACATACTATTACGCAGGCGGGTTTTTCTACGTCAGGTCCGGCGCCGGATATATCGTTGCTGCGCCGCCGCGCGGCGCTGTTGTCTACGCTGTGCCGCGAGGTACGGTGATCGTTTATGCGGGCCTTAGGCCGTATTATTATTATGGCGGCGCTTTTTATGTGGTGACGACACTGCCGGCCGCTCAGCCTAAGGATGATCCGGCGAACACGAATGCCGGCGCCTCATCTGGCGGTTCGTCAAGCGACCAGCCCGAAGCCGCGCCCATGGTCGACGACGGACAGAATTACCAAGTTGTCAATGCGCCGGTTGGCGCAAGCGTGCCCTATCTGCCTGACGACGCGGTCAAAACGAAAATCGACGGCAAAACCTATTTCGTTCACGATGACGCCTACTATCAGGCGTTCTCGAATGAAGATGAAACGATCTACGTCGTCGTCAATAATCCGAATGGCGATGCGACCGCGACGACCGCGCCCGCTCAATCGGAAGAAGCGTCCTCAGCGGTTGACCAGTGCGTTGCTGGGCTTAGCCCCAACGGCAAAAAGGTTTACGACGCAGTGGCGGGAAACATTCAGCCCGGTGACGATGCAGAAGACCAGTTCAAATCGATTGTCAGGAACATGGTCAAAAATGGGGAGCTTTCGAGATCTGACGCGAAGGCGGCGGCGCAAGAAGCGTCTGAATGTTTGGGCGCTTGACGTCTTTCCATTGGCGCTGCGTGCGGGGTCGGCGCATGGGCGCGCAAGTCCGGTGTCGCCGGGCGAACCGCCGCCCTTGTCTCCCGCAGCCCACACGCAAAACGCCATAATCAGAAAAAGGAATTTTTCTGGGAATATTGTCGACATGTGCGCCGTCTAATTAGCGCGACACCAAAAATACCGATGCACGCCCTAAGCCCCACGCTCTCAAAGGTGCATCGTAATCGCCTCGCCGCGCCCTCGGCGAGGCGATTTTTCGCGTATGGGCGGTTGGCGATCGCGGCGTCCGGCTCGGGGCGGCGCCGGTCAATATGCGCGATCGCCTGCGGTAACGAGCTGATTTTTCACAAAATTTCTGTTTTGTGGGAATATTTTGATGGGAAGGATCGTCTAATTGACGCGGATGGATGAAAACGCATCTGATGCGGATCTGATCGCCGCGGTGCAGTCGGGGGACTATAGCGCCTTCAGCATTATTGTTCGCCGCTACGAAAGTTCCGTGGCGGCGACCGTGGTTGGAATAATGGGGCCTGGCGATGAAGCCGAGGAAGTCGGCCATGAAACAATGATCAAGCTTTATCGATCTCTCGATCGTTTCAAAGGCGACGCAATCTTGCGAACCTTCCTGACGCGAATTGCGATCAATGCGTCAATCGACGCCTTGAGGCGACGACAACGCAATCTGAAGCGTTTTTTCAGCCCGCCAGCCGACGAGGATCGGGGGCGCTGGGAAGATCAGCTGCCCTCCAGCGCCGATCATGCCCGCGACTATGAAAATCGCCAGGCGGTCGATTTCGCACTCAAAAAACTGAAACCGGAATTTCGGGCCGTCGCTGTCCTGCGACTGATGCAAGGGTTTAGTGTGGAGGAAACAGCAGAGATCCTTGATGTGCCGTCCGGGACGGTTCTGTCGCGTCTGGCGCGCGCCAAGGCTCAACTCGCCGATATACTGAGAAAGGAGATGAGCCATGTTTGACGAACGCGCTGAATTGCTCATTGAAAAATTTTTTGAAAACACACTGACGCAACCAGAAAGAGCCGAACTTGACGCGCGCGCCGCCGGTGACCCGGCGTTGAAACGGCGTCTCGAAGAAGATGCATTTGTGCGCGCCGCACTTCAGAGCGCGCCCGATTATCAATTCGGGCCCGCATTCTCGGAAAGAATAGCACGCGATATCGAAGACGAAGAACGGCTTGCGAGGCTCCTTTCGGCCCACGGCGCGCAGGGGTTTAAACCGTCGATCGCGCCGCGGGTGATGAGAACAATTGCGAAAGATCAAGTGCGCGAACCCGATATCCTGAACTTTGAGGTTGGCGAGACGCTCGGCAAACTATTTCCAAAAATTGCAGCGCCTGTCGCCGCTGCGGCGGGGCTTGCGATATTCTCCAATGTGAGTGCGGCGGCGGCGGGAACGCCCGTTATCGATTCTATGTTGGGCCTGCCCGGTGAGAATGAGGCGGCCATCAGCCTTATGATCATCAGATAAAAGACCGTACCTGTCATGAACGTAAAAATGAAATCCATTACAATTCTTCTGGCGACGCTTATGGTGGGGCTTGTGGCCGGTTCCGCCGTGACGGGCGTTCTCCTCCGTGAACGTCTCAACCATTTGCGCTCGTTTAGCCATGCGGATGGGTTTGTTGAGCGCTTTGGCGAGATGATTGAGCCTTTGACGGATGAACAGAAGGAACAGATCAAACCGCTGCTGGAAGGCGCCGGTTTGAAGATACAGCGAAAATTTGAGGGAACGAGCGTTGAAATCTACGCGATTGTCGATCAGCTGGAGTCTGATCTGTCAGATTATCTAACAGAAGAGCAATTGAATAAGCTGCGCGAAAAGCGCGCTAATTTTCGCAACCGATATGGCGATCGCTATAATTTCGTTCAAAAGAGCAAACAGCCGCAACGCGAAGAGTGACGCCGTCGGCCGGCAAGCCCTTAACAAAAACGTCGCATACCAAGCTTAGGATACGGGAAACTGAACACAGGCGATTTTTGCCGATGATACAGAGAAATGGCCAGGCGGTCCGGCTGCAGCCGCAAGCCAGAATATCGGCGCGCACATTTGAGATGTCGGCCGAGATATCAGCGCGCACGCTATGAGAATATGTGAATTCAACGTCGTCCGTATAGAGTGTTTTCAGGTGGGCTGGGTCTTGCACTGGCGCTGTGATCTGTTGAGTATAAGATGATCCGTAAAATGAAGGTTAGCGGAGCCTGCGTATGAATGGGACGTTTGTAAATTTCGCAGCAGCGGGTTTGTTGATTTCAGCTTTGCCGGCGGCTCTTATTGGTTGCTCAAAGCAAGAGACCGGCCCGTCTGTCGATGCGGCCCGGCCGGCGAAGATTGTGACTGTCGCCACATCATCCAATCGCCGCGATCTTACTTTTCCTGCGGTGGTGCGGGCGGCGCGCTCGGCTGAACTGACGTTTCAGGTCACGGGCGAAATAAAGGAACTCAACGTCCTTGAAGGCCAGCAGGTTGAGCAAGGGGTCGTGATCGCCAAGCTCGATCAGCGTAATGCGAAAAACAACGTAGCGCAGGCGCGGGCCGAATACGAAAACGCCGAAGCGGAGTATCAAAGAGCGCGGCGACTGGTGGAACAGGACGCAATCTCACGCAGCGTGCTTGATTCCCGCAAAACCCAACGCGACGTTGCTCGCGTTGCGCTCGGCAATGCGGAAAAGGCGCTGGCCGATACCGTCATCGCCGCGCCCTTCGCCGGTGCGATTTCCAAAGTCTACCCGCAACAGTTTCAAAACGTTCAGGCCAAAGAGCCGATCGCCGTCATTCAAAGCAATCAGGTCGAGGCGGTCGTAAACGTGCCGGGGACAATTATTGCGCGGATCCCGCAATTGGAGCCCGTCGGCACGAGGGTGGTGTTGGACGCAGCGCCCGGTGTCGAAATCCCCGCCGAGTTCAAGGAAGCCTCAGGCTTGGCTGACGAAAGCACGCAGACTTATGAAATCAGTTTTGTTTTTGCGCCGCCGGATAATCTGTTGATCCTGCCCGGCATGACCGCAAGCGTCAGGTCCACCTTTGTCTTCAACGGCGCAAAGGACATTGTCGCAGACGGTTTTCTGGTTCCGCTGTCAGCCATTCTGGCCGAGGGCGCCGCCCGTTTCGTCTGGGTCGTCGATCCCGAGACGGGGATCATCTCAAAGCGGCCCGTTTCCGTGGCCTCGGAAGGTGGCGAAGACGTCACCATTCTCGAGGGTGTCAACGAAAACGAACAGATCATCGCGGCAGGCGTCTCGTTTTTTCACGATGGCATGAAAGTCCGTCCGTGGACGCCGGAATAACCTGACCATGAATAGCGCTGAACTTGCGATAAAAAATCCGCTTCTTTGCACCATCGCCATCGTCATCATGGTGGCCGGCGGCTGGCTCGCCTATCAGAATATGGCGCGTTTTGAAGACCCTGAATTCACGATCCGTGTCGCAAAGGTCTTCACGCAGTATCCGGGCGCAAGTCCCGAAGAAGTGATGAACGAGGTTACCGAGCCCCTGGAGACGGCGCTTCAGCAACTCGCTGAAGTCGATACGGTGACGTCGATTTCCAGCACCGGCCTGTCGGAAATTTCCGTTGAGATTCTTTTTTCCGCATCGCGCACGCGGGACGATCTCAAAGTCGTCTGGACGAAGGTTCGCAACAAGGTCGATGACGCGCAGCGAAATTTGCCGCCTGGCGCCGGGCCCAGCGTCGTCAATGATGATTTCGGCGATGTCTTCGGCATTTATTACTTGTTGACCGGCGAGGGTTTTTCGTCCGCCGAACTGCACGCCTATGCGAAGACATTGCGCAAGGAACTCTTGTTGGTCGACGGTGTTTCAAAGATCAACATTATCGGCGATCAGGAAGAAGTCATCTATGTGGAGATTTCCCGCGATCGCGCAGCCGCCCTTGGCGTCTCGGTCAACGACATCTATGACACGCTTTCCCAGCAAAACACGGTGGCCTCGGCGGGCGATATCGTGCTCGGCGGATCGCGCATTCAGATCGATCCTTCAGGCAAAATCGATTCTGTTGAGGCGATTGAAAGTCTGATCATCGGCAATAATGCAAGCGGCGGGGTCACGCGGCTTGGCGCGATCGCGAATGTGACGCGCGGTTATCGCGAACCGGCCGAATTTCTGATGCGCTATGACGGCAAGGCGGCGGTCGGTCTTGGCATCTCCAATGTCTCGGGCGCCAATGTCGTCAAACTCGGCGAAGCAGTCGACGCGAAGCTGGCGCTGCTTGAAAGTCAGCGGCCGGTCGGGATCGAGCTTCACGAGTATTACCACCAGGGCAAAATTGTTGATGCGTCAATCAGCAGTTTTGGGGCGAATGTGCTCGCTGCTCTCGGGATCGTCTTTACAACGCTATTGATATTTATGGGCTTTCGATCCGGTCTTGTGATGGGCGCCACCGTGCTTGTGACCATGGCGGCGACTTTATTGATCATGTGGGTCGGGGGCATTCCCATGCACCGCATATCCCTCGGGGCGCTGATTATCTCGCTCGGTATGTTGGTCGATAACGGCGTCGTCATTACAGACGATATGCTGGTGGGCGTTCGCAAGGGCAGGGACAAGCTGGCGGTCGCCAAAGACGTCGCCTTAAAGAATGTGAAACCTCTTCTTGGCGGCACATTGGTCGGCATTATCGCGTTCGCGCCAATTGGCTTTGCGCCCGGCGCAACGGCGGAATTCACCGGCTCGTTGTTCTGGGTCGTATTGATCGCGCTCGGGCTCAGCTGGGTCCTCGCCTTCACCATCACGCCATTGTTTTGCTATTGGGCGTTCCCGCAAAAAACAGCGGGCCCGACGGAAACGGTCACGCCTGAAGGGCGCTTTATGCGCACCTATAAAGGCCTGATCCGTACGGTTCTGTCGAATAAAGCAATTTCATTATCAGCGACATTCGTGATTTTCGTGGTCGCGCTTTGGGGCTTTCAATTCGTTAAAGTCGGATTTTTTCCGGCGTCGACCTCGCCGCAAGTGGTTGTCGACTTCTTTTTGCCGGAAGGCGCGGACATTGAAACCACGCGCGCAGAAATGATCCGCCTTGAGCGTTATGCGCAGACGATTGAGGGCGTTGAAAACGTACAGACGCTCATAGGCGGCGGCGCGCTTCGGTATACGCTTGTCTATACCGCGCCGTCGGACAATTCCTCTATCGGCCAGCTATTGTTGAAGACCGCCGACTATCGTGAAAATGATCGCATCATTCGCGCCATACAGGCGTATACGGATCAGGAGTTTCCTGACGCCCAGGCCAAGGCGTGGAAGTTTCAGTTGGGTCCCGGCGGCGGCGCTAAAATCGAAGCGACATTTTCAGGCCCCGATCCGGAAGTGCTGCGTAGCCTCGCCAATCAGGCAAAAGCGATCATGGCGGCGGATGGCGGCGCGATTTTGATCAAAGACGACTGGCGCCGGCAAGTGCCTGTCATTGAGCCGGTCTACTCCGCCAATAAAGGCGAGCGCGCCGGCGTCACCCGCAAGGATCTGGCGCTTGCGCTCGAGGAAAATTTTAGCGGCGTCCAGCGCGGCGTTTATCGGGAAAGCGCCGACCTTATTCCGATCATCTCGCGCGCCCCGATTAGCGAACAGGTCGATCCCTGGAATATGGTCTCGATCCAGATCCTGAGCCCGGCGACAGGCCGTCCGGTTCCGCTGGCGCAGGTCATCGATGACGCCCAGCTTGTCTGGCGCAACGGCAAGCTCTTGCGAACGGACCGTGTCATGACGATCAAGGCGCAATCCGATCCGGCTCTCGGCGTCATCGCGGACGATCTTTTCACGCGGCTCCGTCCTAAAATCGAGGCGATTGACCTTCCCGACGGCTACTGCCTGAAATGGGATGGCGAGTACGGCGATTCCTCCGAAGCCCAATCAAATCTCGCCAGCACGATCCCGCTTGGCTTGCTTGCGATGATCCTTGTCGTTGTGGTCTTGTTCAATGCGCTTCGACAACCGCTTGTTATCTGGGCGATCGTCCCCCTTGCGATTGTCGGCGTCACCTTCGGTCTCGTGATAACGCGCACGCCCTTTGAATTCATGGGCATCCTCGGCTTATTGTCCCTGTCTGGACTATTAATTCAGAATTCGCTGGTGCTGGTGGATTCAACGGATCAATTGATCGCCAGCGGCGCGCCTCGTTTCGATGCTCTGGTTGATTCTGCGGCGAGCCGCCTGCGGCCCG
Source organism: Pseudomonadota bacterium (assembly GCA_038531315.1). GTDB lineage: Bacteria > Pseudomonadota > Alphaproteobacteria > Caulobacterales > Parvularculaceae > JAJFFW01. The sequence continues at coordinate 6,345 of JBCBBT010000055.1, read as the reverse complement.
TAACCATGGGCGCTTTTACGACTGTGCTTGGCGTGCTGCCTCTTTATTTTGACGCTTTCTTCAGATCAATGACGGTGGTGCTCGCCTTTGGGCTCAGCTTCGCGACATTGATCACATTGCTTGTCACCCCGGCGCTTTATGCGCTTGTGTTCGGTATCAGGAAAGATGAAACGGCCTCGCGTCATGCGCCGTCTGACTTTCCGAGAGAGGCGGTGGCGGCGCAATGAGATCGCTTGCTTGCATGGCCGTTGCGGTCGCATTGACGGGGTGTGCGTCGATCAGCGATCCGGAAGCTGCGCGCGGGATCGCCGCTGATACGCTTCCCGACATGCCGGAAACCTGGGTGGCAGGCAAAGACCAGACCGGTAGCGTCGAACTCGGCTGGATCGCAAAGCTCAACGATCCGGTTTTGACGGGCCTTGTTGATGAAGCGATTCGAAACAATCGAAACCTTATTGCCGCCGCCGGCGCCGTCGATGAAGCCCGCGCGCTGGCGCGTCAGGCTGGCGCCGCACTCGTCCCGGCCGTCGACGTGACCGCATCAGCGGCGCGCCGCGGCGTCATCAGTCGTTCAAGCACTGATTTTTACACTCTCGGCCTACGACTGGGCTGGGAGATCGATATTTGGGGACGCGTTCGCGCCACACAGCGAACGGCGGCCTTCAGCGCCTATTCGGCCGAAGCGGATTTTCTGTTTACGCAATACTCGATCGCGGCCTCGGTCGCGCGCGCTTACTTTCTCGTGATTGAGGCCGGCCTCCAGCTGGACGTGGCGCGAAAATCCCTCAACGCTCTCGAACGCACCAACAAAATCGTCAATGTGCAATTGGATAATGGCGTGGCGACAGGCCTTGACGTCGCCCTGTCGCAGCGTGACCTCGCCAATGCGCGCGACAGTGTGATCGACGCCGAAGGGGCGCAACGCCTTGCTATCCGGTCCCTTGAAGTTCTGCTTGGCCGCTATCCCGGCGCGCTTTTGGACAGCCGGCCCGAGCTTCCCGCGACACCGCCGCCGCCGCCGGCCGGATTGCCGTCGAGCCTGTTGCAGCGCCGGCCCGATCTCATCGCGGCGGAGCTTTCCGTCGCCGCCGCCTTCAACAATGTGCGCGCTGCACAAGCCGCGAGGCTGCCGACGATCAGCCTGACAAGCACGCTTGGCGGGTCATCGACAGAGCTTGCCGATGTTCTTGACCCGGAGAATGTCGCCTGGCAGGTCGCCGGTAATTTGGTCGGCCCTTTGTTTGACGGCGGCCTCCGCCAGAGCGCCGTCGATCAGGGCCGGGCGCAACAGCAACAGGCCGCCGCCGGCTATGCGCAGGCCGCGCTCGACGCCTTTCAGGAGGTCGAAACCAGTCTCGACCAAAATGAGGTGTTGCGGGCGCGAGAAGAAGTGCTGAAACAGGCGGCCACCCAAGCCAACCGCGCGTTTGAACTCGCCCAGTTGCGATATCAGGAAGGCGAAACCGATTTGCTCGACGTTTTGACGATCCAGAGCACGGCCTTCGCCGCCGACAGCGCCCTCGTCACCGTGCAACGGGCGTTGCTTGAAGAGTGGATCAACCTAAATCTCGCGCTCGGCGGCGATTGGGAAACGGCACCATAAAGCCTTCATAGTCACTTCGAGTTTGTGGGGCGCGCGCACCCCTCAATCGCGATCCATAAATCAATCTGGGCTGGGCTACATCAGGCGGCGCGCCGGTTAATCCGATGGCGCTCTGGACGAAGTGGTGATCACGACGATGCGGCGTTGACACGGAACCGGGATTTGGAGAATGTCCGCATGCGCTGAAATCATGGTGTTGATCGACGGGTTCCGCTTTGCGCAGCGCGGCGTCATCTGAGTTTAATGTTTAAAAATTGCCGCCTGCGATGAAACAGGAAAAAACCCCACACACGCATCGGTTTTGCGTCGCGCCCATGATGGACGGAACCGACCGGCATTGCCGGTATCTCCACCGTTTATTGTCGAAGCGCGCTCGTCTTTATACGGAAATGGTGACGGCGGACGCCATTCTTCATGGCGACCGCGACCGGTTGCTCGCCTTTGACGGCGCCGAACACCCCGTGGCTGTTCAACTGGGCGGCAGCGATCCTCAGGCGCTTGCGGGCGCGGCGGCGATCGCGGCGGATTTTGGGTATGACGAGATCAACCTCAATGTCGGGTGTCCGTCGGACCGGGTTCAATCGGGCGCTTTTGGAGCCTGCCTCATGAAGACGCCGGCCCTTGTGGCGGACTGTGTCGCCGCCATGGGGGATGCGGTCCGCGTGCCGGTGACGGTTAAATGCCGCATCGGCGTCGATGATCAGGAACCGGAAGAAGCGCTCTTCGGGTTTGTCGAGACCGTCGCCCGGGCCGGCTGCGACGTCTTCATTGTCCATGCCCGCAAGGCCTGGCTGCAAGGGCTCAGCCCAAAGGAAAACCGGGAAATTCCGCCGCTTGATTACGGTCTTGTCCATCGCCTGGCGGCGGCCCGCCCCGATCTCACGATTATTCTGAACGGCGGCATCGCAACCCTCGAACAGGCGCATCATCACCTAGAGAACTTCTCTGGCGTCATGCTCGGTCGCGCGCCCTATGCGGAGCCTTATTTACTGGCTGCGGTGGACCGCGACGTGTTTAAAGATACAGGCGCGCATGTCGCGGCCCGGGACGAGGCTGTCGCGGCGATGAGCGACTACATTGCCGCGATGGCGGCGTACGATCCGCGATTTAAGCCGCACCATGCCGCCCGTCACATGCTCGGGCTGTTCCACGGCGAGCCCGGCGCGCGCGCGTGGCGGCGGGCGATTTCAGAACAGGGCGGCGCGGCGAAGTCCGATGTGCTCGACCGGGCGTTGGGCGCCATGCGGATGGCTGCCCCGGCGGTCGCCTGAAGACTGACACAGTCTGTCTCAGGCTGGAACCGATCAGGTCGGTTTGAACGTCAGCGCGACGCCGTTATTGCAATACCGAAGACCCGTCGGCGCCGGTCCATCTTTGAAGACGTGGCCCTGGTGTCCGCCGCACCGTGCGCAGTGATATTCCGTACGCGGTACGACAAGTTTAAAGTCGCGTTTGGTCCCGAGTGTATTGGGGATCGTGTCGAAGAACGACGGCCACCCGGTGCCGCTGTCAAACTTTGTGTCTGACGTGAACAACTCAAGGCCGCATCCCGCGCAGGCAAAAACGCCAGCGCGTTTTTCGTCATTGAGCGGGCTCGTCCAGGGGCGCTCGGTCGCTTCTTTCCGCAAAACCGCAAACTCTTCCGGCGACAACCGCTCTTTCCATTCTTTTTCCGGCAACTGCCATTTTTCATAGTCCGCAATGGCGCCGGCGTCGGGCTTAGACATGATTTCTTCTTTCTGACCGCCGCGATCATCAGCACGCGTTTCAGCATTGCAAGCCGCAAGGCCTATCGTTCCGGCCCCGCCCAATAAGAAGGCGCGCCGATCAAGTTTTTTCCAGACGTTTTTCATGGGCGTCCCCGCGATATTATTTTTATGAAGCCGCAAACTTAAGGGCTCGGGACGAGCGCCGCCAATAAAAACGGCGCGAGCAGCAAGAAAGCCGCAGTCTGGTTGGATTTAAAAAGCGCAAGACACAAGCCCCCGTCGCTTACATCTAAGCGCTTGATTTGCCAGATAAAATGCGCCGCGGGGGCGGCCAGCGCCAGAAAGAAGGCGGGACCGAGCGCTGCGGCCGCGCCGGCGGCCGCCATCAGCGTTACGACGCCCCCATAGAACAGCGCGACCGCGGGGCGCGTGCGATCGCCGAGACGGATCGCGGTCGATTTTACCCCAATGAGGGCGTCGTCTTCCTTGTCCTGATGGGCGTAAATCGTGTCGTAGCCAATGGTCCATAAAACACACGCGCTATAGGCCAAAATCGCCGGCGCCGTCAGCGCGCCGGTCGCCGCCGCAAACCCGACCAAAACACCCCAGTTGAAGGTGAGCCCAAGCCAGACCTGCGGCCACCAGGTGATGCGTTTCATGAAGGGATAGCCCGCGACCAGCGCAAGCGATGCAAAGCCCAGAAAGATTGTAAACGGATTAAACTGCAAAAGCACCGCAAGGCCGGTGAGGGACAAGGCGATCAGACAAATCCAGGCGCTGCGGATGCTGATTTGTCCGGCGGGGATCGGGCGCAACGCCGTGCGTGCGACTTTCGCGTCGATGTCGCGATCAACAATGTCGTTATAGGCGCATCCCGCGCTGCGCATTACAAAGGCCCCAACCGCAAACAGGATCGCATAGTAGATGAACGGGACGTCGCGGACGCCCGTCGCGGCGGCGAGTGCAAGACCGAACCAGCAGGGCAGCAATAGCAGCCATACGCCGACGGGCCTGTCGGCGCGCATGAGACGCAGATAAGGGCGCGACTTCGGCGGCGCAAAACGGTCGACCCAATTGCGCGCGTCGGCGTCGGCCGGTCGCTGGTCGCGGACGACCGCATGATCGTTGCCGCCTGCGTGTTCGGCGGTCTGTTCTCCCGTGTGTCCAGCTGTCTGTCCGGCCATTTTTTCGCTTACGTGTGACATCGTCATAAAGCGTTCTCATCGCGCGCCAGTGCGGCGCTTTTTTGCGCTGCTGCAGCGCTGGTGTGTTGTCGCCCAGGCGGCGCTCATTTGGAAGGTCGCAAGGCTTGAGGCATACAGGCGCATATGCGCATCCGTCTTTATATCGACGCCGCCGTTGCCGGCGCGGCCCTGGCGGTCGGGACAACAGCGCCGCTCAGCGCGGCGCAGGCCCATTATCTGAAATCCGTGATGCGCCGGCGCGCGGGCGAGGAGATTATCGTTTTCAACGAGGCTTCCGGTGAATTCGGCGCCCGCATTGAGGGGCTCGACAAAAAGGGCGGCGCCGTCGCCATCGGCGCGCGACGGCGCCCGCCGCCAGACGGCGCGGGGCCGGATCTATGGCTTCTTTTTGCGCCGGTGAAGCGGGGCCCTATGGAAATGATCGCGCAAAAAGCGACCGAACTCGGCGTGTCGGCCTTGGCCCCCGTTATCACGGCCCGCACGACAACGAGCCGCGTCAATGTCGACCGGCTGCATGCCATTGCGACGGAGGCGGCCGAACAATCCGATCGCCTTTCCGTCCCGGCGCTTCAAAATCCGCGCAAGCTGGATGACGTCTTGTCGTCGTGGCCTGAAGGGCGCGCCCTGATCTTTTGCGATGAAGCCGGCGACGACCCTGACGCGCCAAGGGGCGGCGCGCGCGGCCGGGCGCCGTCGATGCTCGATGTGTTCATGGGCCGCAAGACGCCGCCGCCGCCTTCTGCGCTCCTGATCGGACCGGAGGGCGGATTTTCGCCGGAAGAGCGCGCCGTCATCAGAGGCCATCGCGCCGCGCAGGCGGTGGGCCTCGGTCCGCGAATTCTGCGCGCCGACACCGCGGCCATCGCCGCCATTGCGCTCTGGCAAGCAGCATGCGGCGACTGGACCCGCGGCGCGTAATCCGCATTCGATCACAAAACGCGGCCCTGGTGCTGCGGCCCGCCGCCAGCCGCGCGCCGCAATTCTTCATGGCGCTGAGGCTTGCGGCGCGGTAAGCAACGCAAAACCACGCCGTCATTGGAGAACGCCGCCCGTGAGCCTAGAAGCATCTTCCGGCGACCAGCCGCCCATTGAAAGTGTCGCCGACCTTGCCGCCTACATGGAAGCGGGCTGCAAGCCGAAATCGGCATGGCGCATCGGCACCGAACACGAAAAATTCGTCTATTGCCGCGAGACGTTGAAACCCGTTGCTTATGACGGTGAGGCCGGCATCCGCTCGATCCTTGAAAAGCTCTCGGCGCGCACCGGCTGGGCGCAAGTCATGGAAGGCGATCATCCGATCGGGCTGAAGGGCGAGGGCGCTTCGGTATCGCTTGAGCCCGGCGGCCAGTTCGAGTTGTCCGGCGCGCCGCTCGACAATGTTCATCAGACCTGTACGGAGGTTCACCGTCATCTCGACGCCGTCAAGGATGTCGCTGAAGGCACCGGCGTCGGGTTTTTCGGTATGGGGTTCGCGCCAACCTGGACGCGCGCTGAAATGCCCAGAATGCCGAAGCGACGCTATGACATCATGCGCGCCTACATGCCGAAGGTGGGCGGCCTCGGCCTCGATATGATGCACCGGACGTGTACGGTGCAAGTCAATCTCGATTTTTCGTCCGAAGCGGATATGGCGGCGAAATTTCGCACGTCGCTGGCGTTGCAACCGATTGCGACCGCCTTATTCGCCAATTCCGGGCTTTATGAGGGCGAGCGGTCAGGCTGGGCTTCGTGGCGCGCTAATATCTGGACTGACCGCTCGCCCTCATAAAGCCCCGCCGCATCTCGATAAGCGCCGTCGAGATAAACGAAATACATCGGCACATCGAGC
>JBCBBT010000054.1:0-22536 GCA_038531315.1 Pseudomonadota bacterium | reverse complement strand
GTGCGCTGAGCGGCCGATCGAACACGGCGTTGCGTTCATCATCGAGGACAGTGGCGCTAGCTTCGGCCAGGTAAAAGTCCGTTAGCACCTGTCTGACTTCCTTCGGTCGACCATGGGGCAAGGAGCGCACGACACCATCCGTACCCGTATCGAACGCAAGCGAATGGCAATCCTCGCAGTGGGCTTCCATTTCAATGGCGGCGAATAATAATCCGCCCGAATCCGGTACGTGACAGCCCGCACAATCCATCGGCTCGCCGAATTTGGCCCGCGCTTCGGGCGACAGCGTCGCCAGTTTGCGAATGACTTCCGGATCGTTGAGGTGGAAATCATGCGGATATTTAAGACCGTTATTATCTTGCGGTTTGTCGTCGAGCGAAACCCGCACAAGCTCGGGCGCAACGAGATCAGGTTTTTTGGCGACGGTAGCGCGGAATTGCGGGTGCGTACGATCAAAGTCGCCAACATTCAACAACGCCGTGTCCGGCAAGCGCGTGTCCATATCCACATGACAATCGGTGCAGGTTTCAACGGCGACAACTGAGACGCCGTCCGGACCGTTATGTTCGAAGTGACAGGAACCGCAACGCCCCTCGGGAATGCCCAACTGGCCCCGCAGATGCGTCAGCCACAGATTGGCCCCGGTTGCGGCGGGCTCTGCTTTTGCGAGCCGTTCTCCGTGTGCGTGGTTTCGCGTTTCATTATGGCAATCAAGACAGATCGAATCTTCAACGCGGGTAAACGCCTTCTTGTGGCAGGCGTTGCAGTCGGCGGCGATGTTGGCGTGGGCCGACGATACTTCGCCTGACAGCCAGCTGCGGTGATCGGCAATTGACGCCACGGCGGAAGGATCGGCCTCTTGCTGCGGCGCGCCGCCGTCGCTGCTGCGACCAGCAAATGACAGGATCGGAATCACAAGAAATGCCGTCGCGACGAGGATGACAAATGCCCAGGCGCTGAGGCGTTTATCCGGCGCGTAGCCGAGCATCGAAAAGAACCGTTCGTCTTCTGTCGGGTCGGGCGCCGTCTTTGGCGGTTCAACGAGTTCGATCGTGATCGCGATTTCTTTGTCGGCTTCGGCTTCGACAGCGGCGAGTTTATAAGGACCAATTCGGACATCGGCGCCGTCGCCGACGGATACCTCGCCGCGCCGCGTCGTCGATCCGTTGATTTTCAGCCGGTAGTCGCCAAGCGCTTCAAAGGTGACGCGATTGTTACGGCCTAAGGTGAGTTTCGCATGATGAAGCGCCACGCGCAGGTCGGGCAGATAGACATCGCAGTCGGTCGCCCGGCCAATGCTGAGTTCGGTTTTTTCGTAAAAAGTCGGACGGCGGGTGACGCGCCCGCCGGCTCTTCTTCTGATGAATTCGACCCTGATCGCCATTACCGTCCCGCCATCACCAGTAGAAGAAAACCGACACGATATGCGCAATCAGCGCCGCAAATAGCGCAAATGAGATAGGCACGTGAAAATGCAGCCAGAGGCGCATTAGCGCCTTAAAGCGGATGTGTTGGCGGGTCCGCCGGAGGCTCGCGCTCTTGCGGCGTAGTATTGAGAGCATGTCTTCAATCGGCATGCGCATCCGCTCCGGGGCGTCTTCGATCAGCTTACTGAGCTTTTTAATGGCCCGCGTCGTGGCGCAATTTCGTTGCGCCGCTTCGATCGATGTGAAGGGCCCGGGCCGAATTTTGGTTTTCCGGATCGACGTATCGACAATTTCGATATAGCTGCGGTCAAGCGACTTCGCCTGCTCAAGAAGTTCGCGATCGAGGCCGCGGATTTCTTCCAGCATATCGTCTTCGCTACGGTGGCTGCGATTATCGCTCATTCGCCGCGGCAGCGTGGCGTAGTAATAAACGCCGAAAAATCCAGATACGATAACGATGACCATCAATGCATAGGCGAGTGTGTGGACATTGACGCCGAACTGAAAGCCGGTGTGGAGCGTCGCAATCACCAACAACGACGAGCCCAGATAAACATGTGCGGATGTCCAACCCTTGAGGTTCCAGTGACCTGCAGTGATAGCGCGTTTGCGCATGCCGAGCAGCAAAAGCCAGACGATCAACAGCGCTGATATCGTTCCAAGCGTGTAGCCAAGCCAGGTGCCGCCATTATGACGGATGCCGACATCCGCGAAGATGTAAAAAAGAAGACTGACGACCGCGAGCGCAGAGGCGGCTTTCAGGTAGCGAAATTTCTTGTGCGCCAGAAATCCCTCATGCTTTAGGGAAAGCGGCGCATCGAGATTATTTGTGTCAGGGCTCGCCATCGTCCGTATTGTTAACTTTCCTTCGCGACGCTCAGATATTCATCGGGCGAAATACGTTTCGCTGCGCCCGTGGGGCAAGCGCGCACGCACGCGGCGCCGCCTTTAATGCCGGCGCACATGTCGCATTTGACTGCGAGTTTTGGCGAGACGTCTCCCTCCGCGATTTGTCTTTTGTGCTTTTCGGTCCACGATTTCGGCGGCTCGCCGGGGCCCGGGCCAAATCCGAATAAAAGCCATGAAACGAGGCTGGGTTTTGGCGGCGGCGGCGCCGCCATCTGTATGACCCCGTACGGACAATAGCGCTGGCAGTTGCCGCAGCCGATGCACTTATCGTCGATAAAGACCTCGCCGTCGGCCCCGCGATGGATCGCATCGGGCGGGCAATCGGTCATGCAGTGCGGATGTTCGCAATGGCGGCAAGAGGTCGGAACATGCAGGTAAGCGTAGGAATTGCCCGCCTCACGGTCGAGACGGGAAATGCCTTCGTGGGCGTCGGCGCAGGCTTTTTCGCAGTTGTCGCAGCCGATGCAGAGGCTTTCGTCGATGATCAGCGCATCGGTGGCTTCTGACAGGCCTTCTTCTTCGAGAAGAAAGCGCGCCGCCGTTGAATGCAGATCGACGACTGATGAAAAGCTCTCGCTTTGCGCTTCTACGTAATCATTAAGGCGGCGCCGGTTGGCGACAAGCGCTTCGATGTCAGTGCGCAGCGCCGGATTATTATCGAGGATGCGCTCGAAGACTTCGCCGGGCAGGCGCAGCACCTCCGACTTAATCGCGGCGCGCACGGTCGCCGTCCGTTTACCTTCATAAAAAAGCGCCATCTCGCCAACATAGTTGCCGGCGTTGACATAGGATAAAAATACATTCTTGCCGCCGACCATCTTTTCAACAACGACGCTGCCGGAACGGATGATGAAAATATCCGTAGACGTCTCGCCCTCGGTGATGACGGCTTCGCCCGCCTTCAGTGGTAAAATCTCAGAGTCGTCCAAAATCGCCTGAACGGCTGTCGGTGACAGCAGGTTATTGAAGAGCTGCCCAACCTGACGTGTGATCGAGATGCGTTCGATTCCGCGTTTCACCGCCGGCACCGAGCCCATCAGCTTCAGGGCGGCGTTGCGCGGTATCTCCAGGAGCATGGTTGGTTGGTCGGCGCGCACCGTTGCGGTCCGCCGCCGTCCTGATATGAGGCCGAGCTCGCCGAAGATTGTCCCTTCGTTGATTGGAACCGTTTTTTTCTTATCGTTCGGATCAATCTCGACACGGACAGCGCCGTCGACAATCGCAAAAATCGATGAACCCGTACCGTTGCGCTTGACGATCATGTCGTTGCGTTTTTTGAAGTGGACCTTCGATGTTAACAGAAACTCGCGCATCTGGATCGCAGAAACATCGTTCAGAATTTCGACTTTCGATCGGATATGATCGATCCACTGATCGACGCTGCGTTCGATGGGCGCGTCTTCAAACAGCGCCGCCAACAAAGGCGTATCCGGCGGGTCGAGGTCTGTATTGCCGCTAATGAACTCAACGACGTCATGGCCCTGGTTCATGCAATGCTTGATCAGCGGGAAACCGGCAAGGGCGCCGATAATAAAAAGTCCCGGCACAGTGCTTTCGTAATTGCCGGTTAGAACCGGAAAAGCTTCGCGATCAGGGCCAGTAAATTCAACGCCGATCGCTTCGACGAACTTGCGCGGCGGGGCGGCGCCAATGCGCGCAATGACGCGGTCGCACGCGAGCCGCGCTTCGCCGTCTTTCGTATCGACGACAGCAACCCACATGCTTTCGCCCGAGCCGCCGCGTTCGATGCGGTTAAGCGAGGCTTCGGTAATGAAATCGAGGAGACCGCTTTCTTTGGCCCGATAAAGGGCCTGAACGTTGGCTTCCTTTGCGCGAGGGAAACCGTCTGCGCGCTGCAGCAGCGTGACGATATTGCCTTGCTCAGGGTCCGCCGCGAGCCCAAGCGCATTTTCAATGCCGGCGTCGCCGCCGCCGATAACGATGACGTTTTCGTCGAAATGCTCGCGCGGATCGTCCAGCTGATACTGGACGAACGGCAAATCGCCGCCGGGCGCGCGCACCTTGTTGGGATTGCCCTGAACGCCAATCGATAAAATCACATGGTCGGCTGCAATGACTTCGCCGCCGCCCATTTTGATTTCGAAAGCGCCTTCCTGACCGGTGACTTCAGTGACGTCAGCATTCAGATGAAAATTGACGCCGAGGTCTTCAACGCGGCGATCCCACGCATTCAGAATATCCTCGCGTGAGCCCGCCTCAAACGGCACATCGCTCCTTAGCGGCAAGTGATCCGGCGTCGCCATAATGTGTTTGCCGCGCTGATACTTGTAGATCGTGTCCGAAAGGTGCGACGACTTTTCGAGGAGAATATGAGAAATGCCGCGTTCAGCCGCGCGGCCGGCCGCGCTAAGGCCAGCCGGTCCCGATCCAATGATCGCGATCTTGACTCTCTCCACCCTCTCGACCCCCGAGATATCTACATCCGTCGTAGCGAATTAAGGTTACGAAATCCAGACGCAATCTCGCGTGAAGCGGACTTGACGCAGAAAATGTTCGCCAACTGCGCAATCGATCCACTCATTTGCATCATTCATCACAGAACCCATAACTTCAGCGATTGTGCGCCTGCGAATGGCTTTTGCTACGGTTAACATTTTCATAACTTTCGTTAGCAAGGTGTGACGCACAACACACATATCGGCTGCGTAAAGCGTGTTTGCTTGCCATCGGGCCGAAAGCGGCGTCGGGCTGATTGAAATTCTCTTTTGTTTTATGGTGAGGCGCGCATGGGGTTTGCGTGTCAAATGATCAAAACGTTTCTGAATAGCTTGCGCGATGGTTTCGTCTCGACATAGGCTGTTAAGGTTATTGCGGCTTAATGTTTTGCGTTTTGTTTGCTCGTAGCGAACCGGGCCGCACCGTCGTCGTTCGCGGTGTTAACAGGGGTTTTGGCGTAAGGGGCGCCAGGGCCGCGGACGGCAGTCGCGCCATTGCGGCGCTCTGCGGCGGCGATCGTTCCGGCCCTTAAGTATGAAGTTTTGCTGCTTGTGTCTCGAAGCGGCGGCCCTGCTTTGGAGGGGACCAATGGTATTGACGCCGATACAGTTCCTGTTTGCGCTGTTTATCGTATTTCAAATTAAACAGCTGCTTGCCGATTACGTGTTCCAGACAATCTGGATGGTAAACGGCAAGGGTCGCGCCGGCGCTGGCTTCATTTTTCCGCTGTTTGTGCACGTATTCCTCCATGCCTCGTTGACGCTGGCGATTGTCGCCGTAATCGATCCGAGCTTGTGGTATTTGGCTGTCGTCGATTTTGCGGTGCATTTCGTTATTGATCGCCTGAAATCAGGGCCCAGATGGTTTGGCCGCATCGACGATCCGTCGCGTCAGGCTTACTGGGCCCTGTTCGGACTTGATCAGATGGCCCATCATCTGACCCACTATGCAATCATTTGGGTTATCTTCTCGAATCGTTTCTAGAGCGCCAATGCTGCGAATACGGTGTCCGGGCCTTACGTACGCATTCTTTGCGCAATTGCGAAAAAGCCGGTGATTCAGCGGCTTCAGCGCTGTTTATCGCTCAAAAACTGTCTCAATCTTAGCGAGAATCGTTGGCAAAGAGATTGCTATCTCCGGGTTAGAAATTATACTGCCCAGCGGAGAGATAGGGTGGGATTAGTCTAATCGTCCAGCACGCAGGTGTGCGCACGGATCGTTCGTGCGCGCTGTAATGTGTGTATCCGGTTCCGCGCGTTGTGTAGATCGCGCTTTTGTACCGCCCTTGGACGATGGCTGACGCCAGCGCGCACCATCCATAAGCGTAAGCGTTTGAAATGATGACCAGCTCGGGGGATGCATCAAATGCAGGCCACACAGACCAATACCAGTTCTTTTGCGCTGCTGCGAAAAGTGTTAGGCGCGACGTCGATCGGCGCTTGGGCGGTGATATCTTCGCTGGGCTCTGGCGCTCACGCGCAGCAACCGCCGCAGCCAGGCGAACCGGAAGAGGGTATTCGCGAGAGCTTTCAGGAGCGAGAGCGCATCCTTGAAGACCGTTCAACGCCGGCGGAACGACGCGCGCGCGCCACGACGATCCCTTTCGAGCGCGTTCTTGATTCGCCCGAAAACACGGAACTTAACCTTGCTTACGCTCGCGAACAGATTGCGGCCGGCGACCTCAAGGAAGCGGCTGCGACCCTTGAACGGATCCTCCTGCTCCAATCTGATCTCCATGATGTGCGCGTCCTTTATGGGCTTGTGCTTTACCGTCTCGGCATTCTTGATCGGTCGCGCTACGAGTTGGAGCGCGCGCTGGAAGCGGACGGCCTGTCGCCGACCATCCGCGCCGAAGCGGAAGTCTATCTTGATAGAATCAGGCGCGATTCGCGGCGCACGCGCGGCTCGCTGACGCTGACGACCGGTTTTGATTGGGACGAAAACCGCAATCAGGCGACCACCAGCGGCTCGCAACTGTTCATGGATATTCCGTTGCCGGCGCCGGAGCGGGTTGCTGATTTCGCTCATATCCTGACAGCGCAAGGCCGCCTCGTTCATGACCTCGGCGATCAGGCTGGCAATACGCTGCATGCTGATCTGATTTATTTCCGGTCTGATAAAACCGAAGTTGACGGCCTTGATCTCGACGCTGTTTCAACAGCGCTTGGCGGCACCTGGAATTTTGGCCGCCTCTCAGTGACGCCGCGGTTTCGGTTCGGACAGTACTGGCTCAATAGCGACCCTTATCTGACGACAATTGGCGGCGATATTGACGTTGTGATGCGCTGGAAGCCGAATTTCAGGACGTACATAAACCTCCGCGGGGAAGACGAAGACTTCCGATTAATTGACGGCTTTGCCGCCGCGGCTTTGCGATCCGGCCTCAGGCTCACGACGCGGGTCGGCGCTGAATGGCGTTACACGCCGCGTCAGTCACTACGGGTCGAGGGGCTTTACGTCGATAAGGACGGTCAAACGAGTTTCGAAACCTATGGCCGCACCGGCGTTTTCGCGCAGCACAGCGCGCTATATGCGCGCGGCGCCTTCACGCTGATCGGCTTTTGGGCGGAAAACAGCGACTACGCTGGCCCCGACGGCTTTATCAGTCCGTCAACAGAGCGCAATGAGTGGCTCTATCGCGGCCGCGTCACCGCGGGGGCGCCGCTGTCGTTTTTCCTGCGCAATGTCGATTTGCCGAAAGAGGTCGCAAACCTCAATATCATTGCTCAGTACGAATACGAAACTGTCGATTCCAACGTGCTCAACTTCGATTACGACACTCACAAGGTGAGCCTGTTGTTCTCAAAGCGCTTCAACTTTTAATCGGGGGATGAGAGCCATGAAAACGCGCATGTCCTTACGCACACTTCTGAAATCTACGGCCGCCGGAGCGGCGCTCGCCTGTGCGCCCGGCGTCGCGTCAGCCGCCGACTGTTTCGACAAAGACACCGATGACCCGAAAGCCGGCAACGCAACGGCGATTATCGGCCCGGCGGTTGGGCGCAAGCGGCTCGACGCCGATGCGTTTACCCGTCCCGCGGTCGGCGATGACATGTTTGGCGGCGACCGCGTTCGCACCGGCGACGCCTCACATTTGCAGCTCAAGCTCTGCGATTGGTCGACATACACTTTCCCGCCGCAGAGTGAGTCGGACATTGACGAGTTCTACGACGCTGACGGCGTCAGCCGACGGCGTGTTGTGAATTTTGTCCGCGGCGGTTTCCGCTTTGCGTCAGGGCGCAGCACAAAGCCGGGCGCGACGCAGGTCAAATTCCAGGACTCAGGCGTCACCATGGGCGTGCGCGGGACGAATGTGATCATCGCCGAAGTCGACGGCGTCACCTATGCGCTGCTCGAAGGTCCGTCACAGGATAATTCCGGCCTTGCCCGTCAAGGACAGATTGTTTTCTGGGAAGGCGATAATCCGAACGAAATAACAGCCCGGCTTCTGCGGCCCGGTTTCGCCGTTACAGTGGGGCCTGACGGCGTTTCGCGGCCGTTCCGCGCCGACGCCGACCTGTTGCGCCGCATCTATCAGACTTTCACGCCGGCGCCCGGCGTCGCAACAGCCGCCGACACGTCCGACGGCGGTTATTCCGGTGATCCCGAACAGGACTCCGGTCTTGACGCCCAAGCCGCCGGCGTCACGACAGCATCAGTCGAACAAACTGGCGAGACCGAAGACGCAACCACCGACAATCAGCCCGAACGGCCCGCTGAAATGGGCATGGACATGATGATGGCGGAGCTTTCGCTCGCCGCGCTCGATAGTTTCGCCGCCTCTCAGGCCAACCCGAAAGGGTTTGTCAGTGCGGTTTCTAGCGCGCAGGTCTTTGTCGATGACGGCTCCGGTGAAGTCCTCGCCGATGAAGGCGTCGCGCTGGTTCAACTTGAAGTCGATTGGGCGAACCGCACGCTGGCGCCGGATGCGTTTTCAAGTTTTGTCCAGTTTGATTTCTCCGTCTCTGACCCAACCGACCTAACGGTCGATGACGTAGATTTCTTCATTCCGCCCGAAGTCGCGGCTGCACTCGCCGCCAATGGCGGGCTCGCCTCGCTCGCCTTTCCATTTGAAAATGGCGTTAACGGTGCGGCGCAATTCATCAACGGTCCGCTGACATTTTCGTTTGTAAACGGAGAAAACGGCGCCGTTGTCGCCAATGTGCTGAACGAGGTTCTGCTGACTGACGCCAACGGCGTCCAATATCGGTTTGTCACCAGCGCCGACGGGCTCAACCTCGGCGAAGGCGGCGGCGATCTTACCTTCTCGGATGTGCCGCTGGCGTTTGTCCTGAGCCCGGAAGAGCTTGATGCGCTCAATCCGCGGACTGTCGCGCGCGTTGCGGGGGCGGGCGGCGGTATTCCGGCGAGCCAAACCGGGGTCACCACGCTGACCGGTTTTTCCGGCGACAATGGCGTTGCGCTCGCTGACGGGACGGCGCTGAACGGCGTTTCGTTCGCCCAGCTGCAAATCGATTTTAATAATCGAACAGTCGGCGGCGGCGATTCCTTTATCGTTGTCTCCGCGCCATTGGGCGCAGGGCCGAGTTCCACGCCGGTCCAGGCGGGCGAGATATTATTGCTCAACAATCCGGTTTCGTTTGACGACGGCTTGCTCGACCTGACGATCTTCTCATTTTCTCAGTTGGCCGCAACCGGCGGGTTCCAAAATGGCCAGGCGGTCGTCGCCCAGGACGAGGGCGAGGGCATTCTGATCGGTCAGATTGCCGGTACGCTTGATACGGATGAAGGCGTCGCGCTGTCGACGTTCATTGATCTTGCCGATAGCGGCGTGACGCTGGCTCCGGTTCTGTCGGTTACCGACTTTGTCGGTCTCGCTGATGCGGACGCCGCCTTGACCGGCCGCTTTGATAGTGCGTTGTCGCCGCGCGGCGGCGCGCCGTCGGCGCTTGTCGACGGCGTCTTGCTTTTCGGCTCCGCGGTCGAGGGCGCGGCGCTCATCGAGGTGGATTTTTCAAACCGGACGGTCGGCGGCGGCGACTCATTTGTGTCGTTGAATATCCCGACAGCATCGATCGCCTTCAACGAGGCGATCACGCAGGTCTCTTTCGACGAGGGGCTTTCCGGTCTCGGCGTCTTTGCCTTTGGTCCGGGCGGCATGAACAGCGCTCTAACGTCAGCGATCCTTATTGCGCGCAATCAGGGTGACGGGCTTTCCGATACGACGGCGGATCTGATTTTCCGTTTTGACGTTAACGGCGTTGACGGTTCAGCACAGCTTGCCGACCTGCCTTTTGAAATTGACGATGTTGAGGAAGTGCTCGCGCCCGGCGACATTCTTCCGCTTGACGTGCTTGATGCGTTCGCGGCCTCGCAAGTCGACCAGTTTGCATCCGTTTTCGGTCTCGCGCCCGCGATTTTGACCGAAGACCTTGGCAGCGGCGAAATGGTTGTCGACGAAGGGGTCGCCTTCGTCCAGATCGAAGTCGACTGGGCCAACCGCGCCCTTGCGCCGCGCCCTTTCACCAGTTTTGTGTCCTTTGATTTCTCGGTGAGCGATCCCAACGACCTGACGGTCAGGGATTTCGACTTCTCGCCGCCCTCTGATGTTCAGCAAGCGTTTCAGGCGCAGTTCGGGCCCGGCGGCTTCATCAATGGCAACGCCGCCGGCGGTATTGTTCCGTTTGCAAACGGTCTTGACGGGCTTGCGGTGATCCCGGCTGACGCCTTCACATTCACCTTCAGGCAAGGCGACACGACAGATACGGCGACCCTCGATATTGGTATCTTCTCCGAGGAATCATCCACCAACGGGTCTGTCTTCACGCTCTCGACGGCGCTGGACAGTCTTGATTTGCAGCCGGGCTTTGGCGATTTCTTCGCTTTCGATTTTCAACTTGGAAATGCATTATCGATCGCAGAGGCCGACAGTTTCCTCGCTGGTTCGTCCATTACATCCTTCACGGGATTTGGCGCTAATCTCTTTTTCGATGCGGCCGGAAACCAGTCTGGCGGCGGCGCGCTTGCTTTTGCACAGATCGAAATCGATCCGGCGGCGCGGACTGTCGGCGGCGGTTCATCTTTCATCGCCACAACTGCGGCGTTTTCAGGCGGCGAACGTGTCAACGGCCTTGTCCGGCTCAACACGCCGACGAGCTTCGATGAGGGACTTTTCGGGATAACATTTTTCCCGATTACATCGCTCACGGATGACCCCGGCGTGACCAGCGGACAATTTATTTTTGGCGGCGGCGAGGGTTTCTTCGGCGACGTTCGCATCGCCTTCGAGGCGGAGGTCGACGATACTGGCGATCCGTTCAATGTCGTCTTCATCGTTCCATTGACTGGCGACGTCGATCCGGCGTCGCCGATTGCGACGATTGCAGATTTTGAGGCAGCCGCAGCGGCGTCCGGCTTTACCTCTGGCGTCTATAGTTCCGCCAATGGCGCTTCGACGAACTTTGCTTCGCTTCAACCGGCTAACAGTGCGTTCGTCATTGGGTCCTCGCAATTCGATATCGAAATTGACTTTGCGAACCGGACGGTTGGCGGCGGCGACTCGTTCCTTTCTGTCTCGCTCCAGAGCGGCGATCTCGTATTCAATACCGGGATCGGCGCAGTCAGTTTCGACAACGGCGCGCGCGACTCAGGCGTCTTTGGATTTGGGGTCAATGATTTTTCAAACCCGCTCTTCCAGACCGGTCTGTTGCAGTTGCGGTCTGATCAGTCTGCAGGCGATGTCGCTGACTTCTTCTTTAACTTCAGCGACGGCAATGGCGGCGTCGGCAATGGCAGGGTCGAAGATGTGCCGTTTATGGCGTTTGGCGATAACATGGCCATCCCCGGCGATATTCTCAGCCTTGAACAGCTCGACACTTTCGCTCAGCAAGTCGCCAATCCCGACGGCCATATTTTCGGCATTGCACAAGCGCAATTGTTTGAAGATTTGGGTAGCGGCGAAATGCTTGTCGACGAGGGTGTTGCACTCATTCAGATCGAAGTTGATTGGGGCAACCGTTTGGTGGCGCCGCGCGCCGGCGGCTCGTTTGTCCAATTCGATTTTTCCGTAAACGATCCAACAAATCTGACTGTCGAAAACCCCAATCCGTTCGTGCTCAATGCCGATGTTCTGGAAGCGGCGTATTTCTCGGCGCTGCAGACGAGTGCGGGCATTAGCTTTGACGACGGGGATGCGGGGAATGCGATATTCATGTCGCCGCTGTTTGAGCTCAACATCGTTCAGGGCGACACCCCCGATGTCGTCACCGGGGTGGTCTTCACGGAACTCGCCGAAACCGAACAGAACGGCACGACCAATCGCGTGACCGCAACGATTTCAGAGCTCGAATTCCAGGAGGGGCGGGGCGATCTCGCCTTGTCGGTCAACAGCTTCCTCAGCGAAGTCCTCTCAACCAGTGAATTTGCATCTTTCAGCGGCGCCGCCTCGCGCGTCCTTTCATCTTCGTCGTTTTTCCAGCTCGATGAACTCGTGTTCGCTAATGTTGACGGCCAGGCGACGACGATTCCCGGCGTTACCGTTGCGCGGATTGACGTTGACTTCGGCAATCAGACCATCGGCGGTCCTGGTTCGTTTATCGCCGTTCATAGCGGCGATGGTCCCAATGGTGTATCGGACATCATCTTCCTTGACTCGCCCGTTTCCGGCGCAAGCGGACTTTTTGGTTTGAGCTTGTTCCCGCTGACGTCACTGACATCCGACACGCAATTGCGTCAAGGCCAAACGTCGGTTGCATTTGACGGCGAGCTCTTCTTCGGTGATGTCGCGGCGATCATCGAAAACGACACTGGATCGGAATTCTTCACAAACGTTCTGCTTACCGAAGGGTTTAACAATGATGCGTTGCCGGCGACAACGATTGCGGCGCTCGACGCACAAACAAACGCAATCACAACGGCATTCGACACCTCGTTCTTCCGGCTCGAAAGTTTGACCGCCAATTCAGGCGAAGGGGCGGCGATTTTCGACAACGGCGTCGATGTATTCTTTGGAACTGCTGAGGCGTCTGTCGACGTTAATTTTGCGAACCGGTCCATTGGCGGCGGGAATTCGTTCGTTGGCGTCAACATTGTCGACTTCCAGAATCAACAGGTGATTGTCGACTTTATGGAAACGCTCAATGAGGTCTCCTTCGATACAGCAATTGACGGCTCCGGCGCTTTTGGCCTCGGCGCCGGCGACTTCAGCGGCTCGAATGTTGAGGCCGCCATCTTGTTGTTGCGCGACGGCGGCGGTCCGACGGGCGCGGGGGCTGGCGCAACGCTCGACTTCACCTTCACCGACGGCATGGGTAACGAAGGCCGCGCGCAGATCAATGACCTGACGCGGACGCCGGGTCTGACGTCATCGGGGAATGATCAATTCTAGAAGACGCGCGTTCACGTGTCCTAATCGACTGTTAGGATCAATCGGTTTAGGCTTATTGCGGGCGGGCCGTTGAAATGGTCGCCATATGTAACGCCGCAACCGAAGACATGCAGATCGCGGCGAAGAGGGGTCGATGGGCGCAAAGGGATCGTTAAGTGTCATTCGCTTTGCCGGGCTGCTGGGCGCGGCGCTGGCGCTGGCGCTCCTTTTTCTACAGCCGAGCCTCATCGAAGTTGCGCGCAACCTTGTCTTCGATCAGTTCCAGCGCTTGTCGCCGCGTGAACAGGCCCAAACGCCGGTCCGCATCGTCGAGATTGATGATGCGGCGCTTGCAAAGTATGGCCAGTGGCCGTGGCCGCGTCACCGGTTGGCGACGGTGATCGATCATCTGAACGAGGCGGGTGCTGCGGCTATCGTGTTTGATATTATTCTCGCGGAAGAAGACAGGACCAGTCCGTCCAATATAGCGCAGAGCTGGCTTTCCTCGCCCACGCTTGCGCCGATCGTAAGTGAGCTGAACAATACGGACGCCATGGAGGTCGATCACGACACCATTCTTGCGGCCTCCATGAAAGCGGCGCCGACGGTGTTGCACCTCACTGCGAACAGTATTGCCTCAGATCGGACGTGCAAGCCGGCGCTGCCGGCGTCGCGGACGCAAGGCATGCCCGCGCAAGAGCTTGCCGGCGCTGCGGCGTCCTTCGGAGAGATTATTCCAGCCCTTGATCAGTTTCGCGAGGCCGCCGACGGCGAAGGCTTCGCGCGCGCCGGGCTTTCCGACGATACGGTTGTGCGCTCTGCGCCCCTGATCGCGCTCGCCTGCAACGGGCGGGAAGTTTATCCGAGCCTTGCCATTGAAGCGCTGCGCGTCGCGGCGCCAAGGCTCGATCCGCAATTTGCGCCGCGGAAATTCATCAAGGCCGCAAGCGAGCGTCCCTGCCGGACCCATATTACCGGGATCGCCAATCAATCGGTTTCGGAAGTCGTATTATGCAAACTTCGCATACCGACTACCGAAGACGGTCAGATTTGGATCAATTATTCAAGACCGGACAGCGTTGCAAAGCGGTCGCTGTCGGTTACGAAAGTGCTCGGCAATCTCGAACAGCCGCTTTCCGACGCGGAACGCGCTGAGCTGGCGCAGGCCGTCGGCGGGCGCATCGTGATGCTCGGCGCCTCCGCAGAAGGCTTGCGAGACGTGCTGATCACGCCGCTCGGGGACGACCGTCCGGGCGTTCATATCCACGCTGACATCATCGAACAGGTCCTGAGCGGCCAAACGCTCTATCGCGCATGGGATTTGATGCGGCCGGTTGAAATCGCCGGCGCCGTCATCGTTACGATCCTGTTGTTAATCTTCCTGCCAAAGCTGCCCGCGACGACAGGTTTCAGCATCTGGGCGGTGCTCACCGTTCTCGCCTCGGGTGCGGCGTATTTCATGTTCGCCGCCCAACAAACGCTGCTTGATCCAATTACGCCCGGCATTGTTATTACGTCTGCATTCGTCGGGGCCTTTGTGGTGATGTTCCAGCACGAACAAATCGCGCGAAAATTTGTCCGCGGCGCCTTCGGAAAGTTCCTGTCGCCGTTAATTCTTGAGCGACTTGAGCGCGATCCATCCCTTCTTAAGCTCGAAGGCGAGGAGCGCGAGATTACGGCGTTTTTCTCCGATGTCCGCGGGTTCACATCGATTTCAGAACCTCTTGAGCCGGAGCAGGTCACGACATTCCTCAATCAGTACTTCACGCCGATGACCCGTATCGTCGTCGAACATCGCGGTCTCGTTGATAAATATATGGGCGACGGCATGGCGGCGATGTGGAATGCGCCGATTGACGTCGACGATCATCCGCAAAAAGCCTGCCGCGCAGCGCTGGAGATGGTCAAGGCGTTGAAGGGTCTGAACGAGAAGTGGGAAGCCGACAAAAGCCTGCCGTTGCCGGAAATAAAAATTGGAATCGGTCTTCATACGGAAAAAGCGTTTGTTGGAAACTTCGGTTCTGAAGACCGGCTTGAATATTCGATGCTTGGCGACATGGTCAATCTGACCTCACGCCTTGAATCGGCGACGAAACAATTCGGCGTTCCGATTATTATTTCCGAAGACACGTGGGCGCGGGTGCATGATTTCGCCTCGGTTGCGCTCGGCACCATCAAGGTCAAAGGGCGCGAGGAAAAGGTTGTCGTGTTTGCGCTTGTTGGCGACGAAGAGGTTGCGGCGACCGATGAGTTTCAGTCGTTCAAAGCGTCCTTCGAGGCTGGCGTCGTTGCAATTACCGACGGAGACGAAACGACGGCGCTGTATCATTTCGGCGCCTGCCGCGAGGGGCCAATGTTCGGAATTGAGGAAGCGGTCGAGAAGTTTTCCGAAAGCCGGGCCGAAGTGCGCGCGGCCTTGACCCACGCGAAAGAAAATCCCGAGAAAACGCCGTCCTGATCCCTGCTAGGCGGCATCGGGCTGATTTTCCGGCGCCGCATCACGGAAGGGTTTGAGCGTCTGCAGGTGTTTGTCGATAGCGACGAGCCGCGGAAAGGCGGAAAGGTCCGTTTCAAACCGGCGCGCATTATACATCTGAGGGACCAGGAAGATGTCGGCGAGGGTCGGGCTATCGCCGTAGCAAAATGCGTCGCCGCCATGGCGCGCGACGAGTTCCTCAAGGGCCGCAAAGCCTTCGGTGATCCAGTGCCGGTACCAGGTGTCGACGACGTCTTGCGGTTGCGCCAACTCGTTCTTCAGATATTTCAGCACGCGCAAATTATCGAGCGGATGGATCTCGCAGCCGATGATCAGCGCCATCGACTGGACGAGCGCGCGCTCTTCGGGCGCCTCCGGATAAATCGGCGGTTCCGGATGGATCGTGTCAATATAGTCAATGATCGCCAGCGACTGCGACAGAATGAGCCCATCATGGTTGAGGGCGGGGACTAATTTTTGAGGATTTTCAGCGGCGTAAGCCTCATTTCTTTGCTCGCCTTTGAGGAGATTGACCGGCGCCAGCGTGTGCGGCGCGGCTTTCAGGTTGAGCGCAATACGGACCCTGTAAGAGGCTGAGCTGCGGAAATAGGTGTAGAGTTTCATGGGATCGGCCTCCGGGCCTGAATATCCCGTATTCGCCTTGACGACGCCAGCCCTGGCGGCTATCACCCGCGCTTACTTTGAAAACCGGGCGACAGAAACCGGGGCGAAAAAGGACCCATCGGCGTCATCGCGCGCCATCAGGAGATCGACCATGTATGCAGTCGTAAAGACTGGCGGCAAGCAATATCGCGTTGCCAAAGACGACATTATCAAAATTGAACGCCTTCCCGGTGAAGCTGGCGACACCATCACGCTCGACGACGTGCTGATGGTGGGCGAGGGCGACAACGTCACCGTCGGCGCGCCCAATGTGAACGGCGCTTCGGTGGCCGGCGAAATCCTCGAACAGGCGCGCGCCAAGAAAATTGTCATTTTCAAAAAGCGTCGCCGACAGAATTACCGCCGCAAGAAAGGCCATCGCCAAAATCTTACGGTGCTCAAAGTCACCGATATCCTGACCGGCGGCGCGAAGCCGGCGGCAGCCAAGAAGGCGGCGCCGAAGAGCGATAAAAAAGAGCCGGTCGCTGCGGTCGCTGGCGGCGCGGACGATTTGAAAAAGCTGTCTGGCGTCGGTCCGGCGCTCGAAAAAAAGCTCCATGAAAACGGCGTGACCACATTTGCGCAAATCGCAAGCTGGGGCCCCGCGGAAATCGAAGAGTTTGATGAGAAGCTCTCTTTCAAAGGGCGCATCGAACGTGAAAACTGGATTGAACAGGCGAAGAAACTCGCCGCCGGCGAAGATAACTAAGCCGGCCTCGCAAGGAGACTTGAACGATGGCGCATAAAAAAGCAGGCGGTTCATCCCGCAACGGTCGCGATTCCGCCGGACGCCGTCTTGGCGTGAAAAAGTTTGGCGACGAACATGTTGTCCCTGGCAACATCATCGTCCGCCAGCGCGGCACGAAATTTCACCCCGGCCCCAATGTCGGCATGGGCAAAGACCACACCTTGTTCGCACTGAGCGAGGGACGCGTAAAGTTTGCGACCAAGAAAGACAAACGCCAATACGTCTCGGTCGAAGCGGACGCTTAGCCCGCTGGCTTTTCGCTTGATGGTGATTATGGCACGGATTGAAGGAGGCTGCGGCCTCCTTTTTTCGTGCGCGCGCCGGATCGCGCCTTGTATGGTTGCGTCCCTGTTCCCTGAACACTGAGGCGCGCCCGCCATGGCTATCACGCAGTCCTGTTTGCCGTTCGAACCGTGGATGGAGCCCCGGGCGGACGTCTTGCCGGGCCTTCAGCCGATTACGTGCGCGGATTGGTTATGCGTCGATGACGCTTTCGCTGCACAAATGGCGTATCGCGATCACTTACTTGAAACGATACGCGGCGACGTCCTCATGACAAGCGACGCGTCTGCGGAGAGCGCCGGCGAACTTCTGCGCATACTGATCGAAGAATTGAACCCGGCGGAAGGCTATCGACGCGATGGCGATCAACTCTTGCGCCCCGACGGCAAGCAGGTGTTGCTGAATATGACGGCGCCTCTGGAGACGTCCGCCCGCCTTGTTCAGGAGGATTTTGCTATTCTCGAGTTTGACGGCGCGCGTCACAGGTTTGTTGCAGGCGCGGTCTGTTTTCCGGCGAGTTGGCGCCTCAAAGAAAAGATCGGCCGGACGCTGGCGAGCCTGCATGGACCAGTTGATCGCTATACCGACCAAATTGATGGTCGCATTGAGCGCGTGTTTTCCAATCTCCGTCCTGAAACCCCGCTGATGCGTGCGAACTTTCTAGTCTACACCGACCCAGACCTGCACCAACCCTTGCCAGAAGGCGTTGCAAAGCGCTTCGACGTAAGTGCGCCGCGCTATATCAGGGTTGAGCGCCAGACCCTGCGCCGCCTGCCGCAGACCAAAGCCATCGTCTTTGCGATCCACACTTTTCAGACGCCGGCGTCAACGTTGAGCGCGACCTCTTATGCACGGCTTGCGGCGTTGCGACCCGAGCTGATGGCCGATGCGCCCGTGGCCTGACGTGTCTTGACTTGGCGGCCCTCAATCTGACCACCCTCGACTTGACCGACCTTGACTCTTTTATGCGGCGCCAGGCCATAGTCACGCCGGAGGCGCTTTCGCAAGGCCCATCGCATTCAAAAAGACCGTGACCGTGACGCAGCTTTACCGAAATCAGTCATTCACCAGAAAATTCGCCATCATGCGCGCTGAGGCAGGCCTCGTCGGCGCGCTGCGTTGGTCCGTAGGCCATGCAATCTTTAAGATCGGGCTCAAAGACGGCCCGACCCGTCGGCGCATCGCGATTGCGCGCCGCCTTGAGGCGCTCTTTGGCTCAACGGTTGCCTACGGTCCCTTCAAGGGGCTGAAATTCGCACCGGGCGCCTGGTGGGGGACGGGTGATCGCGCCGGCATGATGTTGGGGCTCTACGAACAGGAAATCCTCACCGCCCTGACCGAGAATTCGCCAACTTATGATCTGCTCATCGATCTCGGCGCGGCCGACGGATACTACGCCGTAGGCGGACTTGTCGGGGGACTTTTTGAGCGCGCCATTTGCTTTGAAACCTCCGACGCGGGCCGCGCGCGGATCGCCGAGACCGCGGCGCTCAATGGCGTCGCTAACAGGATTTCTATAAATGGATATGCGGATAGAGAATTTTATCACCATATCTCGGAAAAAGACCGGGCCCGGGGGGTGTTGTTAGTCGACATCGAGGGCGGTGAATTTGATCTTTTTACAGATGAAGTGTTCGCCGCGTTTTCCGGATCGCTGATCATCATCGAACTTCATGACTGGTTTTTCGACGACGGCGCCGCGCGCCTTGCGGCTTTGAAAGCGCGCGCTGCCGCGCATTTCGCCATCACAACACTCACGGCGACGGGGCGCGATCTTTCGCCTTTCGTCGAGCTGGAAACCTTCTCCGACGACGACCGGTGGTTGATTTGTTCCGAAGGACGCGCGCGGGCGATGACGTGGCTTCGCCTCGATCCGCTCAATCCGACGAACGAGCCCCCGCAACGCCCAGAATAACAATCCTGCGACGCAGATTTTCGACCAAGCGACGGTTTCAAGCGACGATGGAAGGCGCGGCGTCTGCCTTGTGATGGTAGGCTGCGCCATAAACAACAACCAAGATCAGGGGCGCGCCATGACGAACCTTCTGTTTCCTAAACAGATCGACAACCGCTATCGCGGGCAATGGCTGGGCCTTGTTTTTTTCCTGCCGCTAATGACGTTGAAACTGCTGATGGGTTTCAACGTTGCGGGCTTCAATCCAACGATAAAGACCCGTGACATTCTTCAGGAGGTGGACGGCATACCGCTCGATACGTTTAGCGTTGAGGCGGCCTCAGAAATTGTTTTCTTCGGCAACGCCTGGGGTTTCATGTTATTCATTCTGGCGTCGGTCGGCGTGATTGCGCTTATTCGTTATCGCGCCATGATCCCGTTTGTTTTTCTTCTGCTCACGGTTGAACAAGTCGGCCGTAAAGTGATGACGGAGATACAGGCGGCCCCGACCGATCCCGGCGCCGCGATGTCCATGGGCTCGATGATCAACTGGGGACTTTCCGCCGTTTGCGTTGTTGGGCTGATCCTCACGGTCATTCCGCGTCGGAACGCGCCTGAGCCGGCGGCCTATTGACGTTCGATAACAACTTTTATGCCGCGGTTTTGGCGGCTTTCATATTTAAGGGCGAAAGGGTCTCCCGGGAACCGCATTGCCATGTACGGGAGGCATGGCAATTTGGGGCGCCGGCAATGTTGACAAAGACGGCGCTGCGAATTTTGTCTACGAATTCAAGGACGATGGCTTGGAGACCATGCGCGTGGCATTACGGGAAGCACTGGGTGCGGACGAATGCCTTTATGCCTCTCTTGCAATGGCTACGGCCGCCGCCGAAGCGCCTGACGCCGACTACCCGCGGCGGTGATTGTCAGCGACGTCCACTGAAGAGCGTCAGCAATAGCGCGAGCGCGCCGGGCGCGGCCTGAACGGCGAGGATTGTTGTCGAGGCGGCGCTCCAGGCGCCATAGAGCCCGGCGATCACCACACAGAGCAAAAAGAAAATCCGGACGTCGCGTTTGCCGGCGATCAACCCCCAGAGCAACCCAGCGGCAAGAAAGCCGTTATACAGCCCCTGATTGGCGGCGAGGACAGCGGTCTCTGCGGCGAAGTCCGGCGTATATCCGGTGACCGCGCGCCCGCTCTCCTGCGTCCACAAAACCATCTCGAGGTAGAGAAATCCGGCGTGAAGCAGGGCGACGATTAAAACGGCTAAGGCGGCGAGAATTCGGAACATGGGGCTTTTGCGGCGTTGCTTCGAATTGAGTTTATCATGGCGAACGGGTTGCTCACCAGATAAGCTCAATTTGAATGGCGAAAAAAAATTCGGGTATTTCTCTTGTATTGCAAGTCTGGCGCGTGCCGGCGACGCCATGATAGGCGACGCCGGCTCATTGTCAGTTCATATAAACGCCGTCACGCGGCGGAATGGCTACGATCTGGTGATTGTCGCGAAAAACAATCGTTCCCGGACGCGCCGCTTCAACACGCTCGATCGGTACGCCCGCTTCAGTGATGAGCGCAGCAAGCGCATGGGCGTGGCTTACGAACGTGTGCGCGTCGTCACGGAACCAGCAGATGCCGCCATAAGCGCGCGGCGACTTGCGAGTAACGACGCCAAACCGGTCCGGCGCATCGAGATAATCGCAGAACCAGGCGATTTCATCGCCGATGGCGCCGCGCAGCCAGTCAGGCGCAACCTCGCCACCGCGAGGCCGCATGCCGTCGCGGAGACAGTAAGCCGGATAGAAAAAGCCGCGTTGAGCCCCGGGAATCCAGCGGCAAGGATACGGCGATACAAAACGAATGTATTTTTGAGGACTCATGATCAGAGCTCCTCTGTCAATAACACGGCGCATGCTGACGTTGATGCGCGCAATACGCGCCCATAGCAGCAACGGCCCCGTGAAAGTCTTCATATCAATGATGAAGGAAAAACAATCGCCGCATGTGTCGACGGTGAATTTCCGGGCTCACGCCTTACCGGCGTGCGTCACACCGGCAAGACGGAGAATGCGTCATGTTCTTGTCAAACATAAGCGTATCTCCGTTCAAAAAGGGAGGCGTGACGTAGGCGAGCCCTGAGGCAATGTCAACAGGCCAGGCGGCAGGTCCATGCCCCGCCGCCGCCATGAGGTGCAACACGCTGAAGCGGTGATTTGGACTGTAGGGCGGGTCTCGACCCGCCATTGGGCATTGCAACGCATACGGAATGGCGCATATCGCTCCTCAACTCGCTCTGCGTGCTGCTTTCAACGCAAAGGCGGCATCAAGAATATTTTCGGCAATTGGCGAAGGCTTGTCTGTATAAGAATGTTCGGAAGGCCGTATTTTGGATTTCAATTTTCCCGAAAACAAAGTGTTAGGAGAGTACTTTATTTCCAATTCAACGATTCGCCATCGTCGATCAGGCCAAATGCCCTTATCATGGATGGAAAGTTGCTTCGTTTCGAAGCTGCCAATTGGGACGGGATGTCGCCCGTTCCTTGAGCACGATACAAGCTTGCCATGACGCGTATCTAAGAAGAAACCATTTCCTTCGACGCTTCGGGTTCTTCGACGAAAAATGTATCCAAAGAGAGTCTCATAAACGTTTACCCGATAATCGAGTATTGAGATAGGGTAGTTGCCGTTGTTCTGAATTTGCACGTTGACGACAGACCAAACTATTGTCGATAAACTTTTGTCCCGGAAATGCTGTGCCTGTTTGTCACCGGTTGCGGAAAGCAGCTTTAGTTTTGGTGACTCAAACTGGTTTTTTCGTAAGTGGACGAGCAAAATAAAAAAGGTAACTATTGGCGCGAAAATCCAAGCCGGCAATTTAATGGCCAAAACGCTTGCTGCATATGTCAGTAGCTCACTCATGACAGTTTACTCACCTCACTGACAAGCAAGACACTCTTCATAGTCTGTCTTTGCGGCGGCTTCGAGGTTCTTCTGGATCTCTGCGTCGATCGGCTTGTCGCCGGCGCCGGCGTATGCTGCGCGCTGCACTGATTTAGAGCGGCAGTAGTAAAGGCTCTTCACGCCTTTCTCCCAAGCGGTCCAGTGCAGCATGTGCAGGTCCCATTTGTCGACATCGCCGGGGATAAAGACGTTTACGGATTGTCCCTGACAGATATAGGGTGAACGGTCAGCGGCGAGGTCAATGACCCAGCGTTGATCGATTTCAAACGCGGTTTTGAAAATGTCCTTTTCGTCCTGCTCGAGACAGTCAAGATGTTGGACCGAGCCTTCATGCTCTAGGATCGACGCCCAGGTTTCCTCCGTGTCGGCGCCTTTTTCCGCAAGTAACTTTT
>JBCBBT010000053.1:0-23471 GCA_038531315.1 Pseudomonadota bacterium | reverse complement strand
ATTTTGATCGTATACGTTGCGCTGCCTCTTCTTTATCGATTTGCGGCGTTACTCTACGCGCTCCACCCGCTTTCGTCGAAAAGATCTCGCGGTATTTTTTCCGTGATGACCATCACCGGACTTTCTTTGAACCAGACGAGGTAGACGCGCGCCAGAAAAGAAAGCCCGCGTCGATCCGGAAAGTAAGACGCGTAAGCCGAACCGTCCTCGTAAAAATATCCAATCAGATCGCGAAAAATCGACAGGCGATAATCCACAAAGAGCCTTCCAATGCCCGCTGGCGAGGCTTTCAGCGCGGCTTGCATGGCGTCAGGCAACGCCCGCGCATCAACATAGCTGTGGGCGAATACGTATGGCTCCCGCGTATCCGACCCATAAAGCAGGACTTTGCGTTCAAGGACGGCGCGCCCCGGCGCGCCGCCAAGGATTTCCGCGGCCTTTCCCTCGAGGCTGGTCTCGTCATAGCTTAGAATATCGACGGAGACGGCTTCCCTCTTGAAAGCTTCCAGTTGGAAAGTGAACGTGCCGTCGCAAGCCAGCATCACGCGCTCTATTGCCGAAAGATCGCTCGCCGCCATGTGCGCCCCAAGGATTGGCTCCAGCTTTTCAGGAAGGCGGCAAGGCGGCGGCTCAATGGAGGAATTGTTGGTGGACATGCGCATGCTATTTTTTTGACGATTACAATTTAAGGCGCGGCGTCTCGCATCAGGATGCGGCGATTGCGCCGTGCGACCGTTGGCCTGTCCGCCCCTGTTGATAGATCCTGTTGATCGCCTCTACTGATCGCGCCAGTCCGCCAGACGTTTCAACCGGGAAAGCGCTTCATGCGCCGTTTCGATGTCGCTGCGCGGCGCTGCGATCCTGAGATCACGCAGACGTTCCAGAGCCTCGCTCAGCGCATCGAGCGCCGGACCGCTTGCGGTGATCTGTTCAAGATGGCGCGCGTCGAGCGTTTCCGCTGGCGCGCGGATAAATTTCGAAAACAGCATATTATGGTGCTGCTGCGCCGTTCGGCCATGGGCGACACAAACATCGATGAAAGCGCGCGCATTTTCCTTGAACCACGGAGCGGTCGAAAACTCTTCCGCCGCATCAAGAAATTCATCAAGCAGCGGCCTCATTTTCAGGCAATTGCGTACTCCCTGTTGATCGTCCGGCATCATGAAAAGAATTTTCTCCTCCAGCACTTGCGCATAATACGGATCATTACCGCGACAAAGCCCGAGCAGAAGATCGATTTGATTGATTTCGGCAAAATCGCCCGCATTGGCGCCGCGATAAACATAATCGCCCACGCGATACGGCTTGTAATAGGGACGCACGCAATAAAAGAACCGTCTAACGTCAAGATCATCGAACAGTTGCTTGTTGAAACGGGCGACGCTTTCAAGCGCTAGTTTCGCATCATCAAGCAAAACCGGTGTTGCGGCGCTGGACACGCCCATCGGCGGAATGCGCATGAGCGCATCTCCAGCCTTCTTGTAGCTCAAAATCGCAAAAGTATTGTGGTCGATAAAGAGCTTTTCATCGGCCAGCGCCGTAAAGCTTTTCGGCGCGCCGCCGACCGCGCGGTTATGGGTTGTTAAGTGCGCGGTGGCAAAACGCGGCGCCACGCCAAGCGATGCTGCGATATGCATGCCGAGCGCTGAACAATCCTCAAAGGGCGACCGCGTTTCATTGTCCGGATTGGTGAGTTCATGGCGTCGCAAAGCTCCCAGGAAAAGCCCGAGATTGCCGAGGACATCAAACGCAATATCAAAGCGCTGTTCAGTGTTGCCTTCAGCGACAAGCGGCGCGATCAGGGCGCGCCCTTCCTCAACAAGAGCACCCTTGATGTCCTCGCCAGCGCCGATCACGTCGCCGGGGTCATCGAGAGCGAAATAAACTTCTTCGAGCGCCGTGTTCATTTCGATGAACGCGCCGCGAATCCAGTGATCGAAAGCCTCCGCCGCGGCGCTCATGAGGCCGCTGCTGGCTCGCCAAGACGCGCAATGACGTCGGCCATACGTTGAAGCCCCTCCTCAATACGCTCATAAGGCTCAGCGCCAAAACATATTCTCAACCGCCCTTCGCCCGCCGGGCCGTAAAACGTACCGGCCTCAACAACCACATGCGCCTCGTCGAGCAGCTTGTCGGCAAGAGCCTGGCTCGTCATCCCTGTCGCAGAGATATCAGGAAATGCATAAATCGTCCCCTCGGGGAGTTCGCACGTGACGCCCGACATCTGGTTCAACCGTTCACAGACCATCTTTCGTCTTCGGTCATCTTCCGCAACCATATCGGCGACAGCCGATTGCGGCCCCTCTAACGCGGCCAGCGCCCCATCCTGAATGAAAACGTTCACATGGGCGACATCGTTCATGGTCATTTTCAAAAGCGCCGGAATAAAGCGCGCGCTTGCGGCGAGGTATCCGATGCGCCACCCGTCCATGGCGTAAGCTTTTGTATAGGCGAACAAGCTGAAAGTGCGCTCACGCATGCCGGGGAGCGATGCGACCGAAATATGGGTATGACCGTCATAGAGAATTTGCTCATAAACCTCGTCGGACAGCACCAGAAGATCGTTCTTTATGGCGACGTCGGCGAGGTCTTCCAACTCATTGCGGGTGTAGACACGCCCCGTTGGATTTGCCGGATTGACGATACATATCATCCGTGTACGACTTGTAATTTTCTCTTCGATGGCTTTTTTATCGATGCGATAGTTGTTCTCGCGATCAAGCGACGCAAAAACGACTTTGCCGCCCGCCAGCTCGATTTTGTTGACATGCTGGGGATAGTACGGCTCGAGCAGGATCACCTCATCGCCTTCATCGAGCGCCGCCATCAAAACGGCATAAGACGCATGCGTGAGACCATTGGTGACGATGATTTCGTCGGGCGTAAAATCAAGCGCGTTCCGGGCCGCGAGGCGGTCGGCGATCGCCGCCCGCAAGGGCGCTTCACCGGCAAAATCACCATAATGAACTTTGCCGTCGTCGAGTGCGCGTTTCGTAGCTTCCTTGATGTGGTCCGGAGTGTCAAAACTCGGCCGACCGACTTCCAGGTGAATAACGTCGATCCCCTCTTTTATGAGCGGGATCGACTTTTCATACATGCCGAAACTTTTCGGCGAACTATGCGCAATGCGGTCGGCGGGCCATTTCATTCTTGCTTTGTCCTCGATACTCGCCAGACGCCGCTGGCGTCTCCCCGGCGACGCCTGAATTTTCCCGGGTCTTTATCGGCGAGCCTGTCCTAATTGTCGATGGAGGCGGCCGCGCCGAATAACGCCGCACCGTCTTCGACAATGAGTTTCACCGGAACAACGCCGACATAATCACGCATCCGGCCCTTATCGAGAAATTTCTCACAAAAGTCGCTGCTCAGGAAAACATCTTTGATTTTCGGCAAAATCCCGCCGCCGAGCACGACCCCGCCCTGCGCGCCGGTCGCGAGGACCGCATCGCCTGCGACCCGGCCGAGAAGACCGCAAAACAGATCGACCGCTTTGATGGCGATTGGATGGGTGCGCTCGATCGCGGCGGCGGTAATCTCATTTGCCTGCAGCGTTATTCTCTGCGTGTCCGACAAGGCGCATAGCGCGCGGTGAATGTTGACAAGGCCGCGCCCGGATAAAAGCCGTTCGACCGACACCCGCGGATGTTCGCGCGCGATGAAACGCATCACGTTAATTTCTTCTTCGGTACGCGGCGCGAATGTTACGTGACCGCCTTCCGTTGATACGATTTTTGACCCGCCATTCGTTGGGACAATCAACGCCTGGCCAAGC
Source organism: Pseudomonadota bacterium (assembly GCA_038531315.1). Taxonomy (GTDB): domain Bacteria; phylum Pseudomonadota; class Alphaproteobacteria; order Caulobacterales; family Parvularculaceae; genus JAJFFW01. Next base: position 19,699 of record JBCBBT010000053.1, on the reverse strand, counting down.
CCTGTGCCTGGGCCGATGACCAATTGCGGCGCATCGCGATCGGCGTCGCCAGCCCGTATTTCCTCGAACGCGGTTTCCGCAAGATGCGGGACGCCGGCGGCAAGGGCGTAAAAGTCGTTGACGATCCTGAATGCGGAAAACGAAAGCGCGGTTCGAATTTCCTCTTCTTCGAGGCGCCAATGGGAATTGGTGAATTCGACGCCGCCGTTTGTCACCGGTCCGGCGGCGGCGAAACAGCCGCGCCGGGGGCGTGCGCTCACTGATTCAAGATAAGCGTCCGCCGCATCACGCACAGTCTCGAAATCCTCCGCGCGCAGCGTTTGGGCGTCGTGAACTGCAATAGCCTTTTGCGACAGGTCGGCAATCGCAAACCGTGCATTTGTCCCGCCAATATCTGCAACCAGCGCAAGGTCCGCCACAGCCTGCCCTTCCCGTTACCGACTTGTATCCAAAGTCGGCGCTGAACCCGAAACGGTTTTAGCGGCGAATACCCGCGCCCGCAAAGACCTCAGCGACAGGCCGGTTGACAGGCCAGTTGGAAGGCCGCCGGCGCTTTAGTCCTCGCTCGCCGCCGTCTCGATTGGGGCCAGACGAATGGCCGCGCCCCCCGACGCCGCTAATGGCAATGTCAGCGCGTCGCCTTTTTTTACCGTGCGCTCGTAGATCTTGATATCGTAGGGATTGCTTTCCCAATGGGCGGCCGGTCCGTCACGATAAATCTGCGCGCGATAGGTTTTGTTGTCGTCGAGAAAATCGAGCGATGTTGTTACGGATCGCTTCTGCTCGTCGGTGAGCGCGCCGAGATACCAGTCATCGCCGCCGCGTCGCTTGCGGGCCATGACCACGAAATCGCCCACTTCCCCGTCGAGGGCGAGACTTTCCTCCCAATCGGCGGGAACGTCTTTGATGAACTGAAAAGCGTCCATCCTTTGCAAGTAATTCCTGGGCAAGTCCGCCGCCATTTGCAACGGCGAGAATAGGACGACGTAGAGGGCCAGCTGTTTTGCAAGCGTCGTTTGCGGGCGATTGGCGGGGTCTGACCGCTGCATGTCCTCGCGCACGGGCGGGCGCTTATTTGGCTCGAGATCAAAAATCCCCGGCGTGAAATCCATGGGGCCCGCCAGCATCCGCGTAAACGGCAAAATGGCGGTGTGTTCAGGTGGGTTCGGCGGGGTTCCCCAGGCGTTAAACTCCTGTCCGCGGGCGCCTTCGCGCGAAACCCAATTCGGATAAGTGCGCCGTAACCCTGTATCCTTCACGGGTTCGTGGGCGTTGATTGAAATCTCACGTTTCGCGGCTTCTTTTACAACGCGCAAATGGTGATCGACCATGAACTGACCGTCATGCCACTCGTATCGCTTGATGCCGCGCGCATCGATTCGTTCAATTTGTGCAGCGTCCGCAACATATCCGGTTTTTACCGCGCGCACTCCATTGTCTTTATAGAGATCAAATGCTGCCTCCATTTGATTTTCGTAGTTCGAAACATCTCCGGATGTCTCGTGATGCCCGATGAGCCGGACGCCCTTCGACTGCGCATAGGCCCCAAGCGCTTCAATATCAAAGTCGGGATAGGACTTCGTAAAACTGAACAGGTCGCCGTTGTTGAACCAGTCGCCGTCCCAGCCTATGTTCCAGCCCTCGACCAACACGCCAGGAAACCCGTGCTCAGCCGCAAAATCGATATAGCGTTTGGTCTCGTCCGTGGTTGCGCCGTGAATGCCGTCATTGCCCCATGTGCGTTCGCGAATATGCATCGCCCACCAAATGCCGACATATTTGCCGGGCTCGACCCAACTGACATCACCGAGTTGGTTGGGTTCGTTGAGATTGAGGATCAAATCGGAATTCAAAAGTCCCGCAGCATTTCGCGAAATCTGGATTGTACGCCACGGGGTAATGAACGGTGCTTGCGTTTTTACCAAGACGCCATCCGACCACGGCGACAACGAAGCCTTGAAGGTTCCGGCCCTCAGGCTTTGGAGCGACATGCCGCTGTAGTCGACAAGGGCGGCTTCATGGATACTCAGATGAACGCCTGACGGTTTTCGAAATGTCACCGGCGTATGCGCGTCCTCAATATCTCCAGCGATCCCGTTTCGGTAAATGTATTCGTACCGATTGAATTCGCCGGCGGGCGTCCACCAGGCCCGCGCCTCGGCGCCAACAACAAACTCGGTCAACTCGTTCGTAATCGCAACGGATTTAAAGCCGCGTCTCTTGTCGACTTCGTAACGAAATCCGACGCCGTCATCATACGCGCGAAAACGAACATTTATCGTCCGTATCGGGGTGGTCTCAGAGGAAAATGTAACCAGAAGTTCTTGATGATGATCGCGAACCAAGCGGCGCTCGCCCCATGGCTGCTCCCATGTCTCGTCTTTCGATGCGTTCATCGTGGAGACGATCTTCAGGTTACGGTCAAACCCATGATGATCCTTAAAGAGCATGCCAAGCCGCGACGGCGCAATAATCTCGTCGCCTTCGAAATCAATCCGGTATCGCGCGCGACCATCGTCATCGCTGACAGTTACGACAATCGCACCATCCGGCGAGGATAACGATACTTCCTTTGCCGCCGCTCTCTCACCGATCGGCCCGGCAAACAATAGCCCAAAGACCATTACAGAAGCCGCGCGGCTCACAAATCCGGAAAACGAAAAACGCGATATCATTGACCACTCCCATGAGAAAATTTCAGCCGGGCGGCGCCGCGGCGCGCGCAGTGCAATTTTTTGCAAAGAACTATCGTACACTTGCAGTTTTTACATGTTTTACAATGGATTTTCCATGCCTCGCCATGCAAACATTGAAATTTATGATCACCACGGAGATTTCAACATGATCGCGCGCCTGCTATTTATTCTGGCGGTAATCGGCTGTTCATCCTGCGCCGCACTGGACGTCAGTCAGACCAACGGCAACCGGCAATTCGTACCGGCGCCATACGTGAAACTAACGCATGCGCCGTGGACACGCGACGCGGTGATTTACGAAATGAATGTGCGACAGTTTTCACAAGAAGGGACCTTCGCTGCTGCGCAAACGCATCTTCCGCGACTGAAAGCTCTCGGCGTTGACATCATTTGGCTGATGCCCATCCATCCGATCGGCGAGAAAAACCGGAAAGGCTCGCTCGGCAGCTATTACGCAGTCAAAGACTATTACGGCGTCAATCCCGAATTCGGCACGCTTGAAGACCTGAAGCGATTTGTCGACACAGCGCACGACCTTGATATGCACGTCATCCTAGATTGGGTCGCTAACCACACCGCATGGGACAACCCGCTCGTTGAAGACCATCCCGACTGGTACGACCGCGACTGGAAGGGCGACTTTCGCCCCACCCCATGGTGGGACTGGTCGGACATCATTGACCTCGACTTTTCCCAACCGGGCGTGCGGGAATACATGACAAAGGCAATGAAGTATTGGGTTGAGGAAGCTGACATAGACGGCTTTCGTTGCGACGTCGCCGGCTACGTGCCGCTTGATTTCTGGAATGCCGTGCGGGCTGAACTTGAAACCGTGAAGCCGGTTTTCATGCTCGGCGAGTGGGAAACGCGCGATCTCCACGCAAATGCGTTCGATGCAACATACGCCTGGTCGCTGAGCAACGCGATGAAATCGATCGCCAAAGGCGACGGCGATGTCGGCGCCTTGTTTGGTTATTACTCAGCCAACGAAAGCGCCTGGCCCCGAGACGCTTATCGCATGACCTACACGTCGAACCACGACTATAATTCTTGGGAGGGAACCGACCGCGAGCTCTACGGCGATGCGCTTGAAGCAGCGATCGTCCTGACCTTCGTCGGAGAAGGCGTCCCTCTGATTTATAGCGGCCAGGAAGCTGGCAACCCCAAACGCCTCGCCTTTTTTGAAAAAGACGTGATTACCTGGCGCGACCATCCGAACGCCGCGCTTTTTCAAAAGCTCGCCGCTCTGAAGCACAGTACCCGAGCGCTTTGGAACGGTGCGGCCGGCGCTCGCATGGTCGCAGTGAAAAATTCAGCGCCTTCCGAGGTATTCAGTTTTGTCCGCTTTGGCGCGGACGATGGCGTTTTCGTTGTCATCAACTTCAGCGACGAGGACCAGACCGTCACATTTCCGGAAGCGCTGCACCATGGCGATTACACGGATTACTTTTCACAGACGGCAACCACTTTTGCAGTCGATGCGACGCTTTCCCTCAGAGCGTGGGACTTCCGCGTTTATGTCAGACAATCATCCTAACTAGAGCGCCGCGAAGAACCGAAATGAATTCTGCGGCCGCCAGTTTTCTAAAAAAAGCGGGGCGCGGCTTTACACATGCCGCACCCCGCACTCGGGAGGAACTGATTGACGCCCGCTTAGAACTGGTAGCTGGCGCCGAAGAACAACTGCCGACCAAAGAACTGGATCGTACCGGTCTGCGCTTCGTTCCCGAAGAATGTCACAACAGGCTCGTCTGTCAGGTTGTTGGCCTGGAATAGCAGCGTCACGCCGTCGAGCGCACCTTCGTCAAACGCATATGACGCCTGGAAATCAACAACAAGCTCTTCGTCTGTAAACGGAAGTTGTTGATCGATTCCAACCTGGGGTGAGACGAACTCCGTCCGGTACCGCAGGCCGACCCGCGAAGCAAAGCCGCCGCGCTCATAATAGACGGTCGCATTGGCGACATGATCGGACAGCCCCGGCAGCGGCAGGGTCAATGTCTCGCCGCTATTTGCCGCTTCAAAATCGATTTCACTATCCGTAAACGCATAGTTCGCGACGATACCAAAATCGTTGAACGGCGCCGGCAGGAAATCGAACTTCTGACTGTAGGCGACCTCGATGCCGCGGATGAACCCACCGTCACCGTTAACCGGGCCGCCAAATGTACCAATCGTTGAGCCGCCAGACGCTATGAATTGATCGATCTGTTGTGGATCGGTCAAAAAAGGCAATAACGGGCTAAAGTCAAAGAAATCATCTGTTTCTTGAACAATGAACGACTGGAGCGACTTGTAGAATGCCGCAACAGAGAAGATGCCGCCATTCTCAAAGTAGTGCTCATAAGAAATGTCGCCCTGGTTGGCCAGAAACGGCAACAATGTCGGGTTGCCTGCACCGCCTCCCGAGAGACGATTGGTTCCGGTATCGAAACCAACCGAGAAGCCAGAACCAAGCTGGAAGATTGGCGGGCGTGACAATGCGCGAGAACCAGACAAACGCAACTTGTCATTGTCTGTCAGATCAAACACAAGGTTCAACGCCGGCAGGAAGTTTGTGTACGAAATCCCACCGGGAATTCCGGGATTTTGCGCCGTCGATGTCTGTTCAGTGTGAACAATCCGCACACCGAAGTTACCTGAAACCGGCACACCGAACATCGCTGAGTCAATGTTGCCTTGAATATAACCGGCGATTACATCCTCTTCCACGAGAAACGATTGTGTCTGGGTGAATCCTTGAGATTGGTCCGGGACAATCGGTCCGACAGCGCTTTCAACAAGCGCGCGGGGGTCCGGGATCACCAGATAACACGGGAAGCCGTTGTCGGCGAATTCGCCCTGGAAGCAATTCACTGATGAATTTTCTTCCGTCAATGCAATTGGCGTAAAGAAATTACCGGCAAACTGGAAGAAGCCGGCGTCATTGCCGAAATCGGCCGACTCACGGAATTGGCTGGCCCGGCGGCGCGAATAACGCATTCCAAGCTCAATGGAACTTAAGAACCCAATACCGTTCGCATCGAATTCCGAATCGAGCGCGCCGGCGAAAAGTTCGTCGTCATTTTCAAACGGAAAAACACCAAACCGGCTCAGGAATAGCTGCGAGCGATCGGTAAAATCTTGCGAAAAGTCGACAGTCGGAAGATCAGTCCCTTGAAGAAGATAAGTGATTGTCAGGTCATCATTGAGCAGCGGCGTCGTTGGCTCGCTGTTTGAAACGCCAGCAACGCCCCCGGTCAGGCTCGTGAGCGGCAGAATCGCTGAGACCTCGTTCGCAAAGTCGCTTTGGGCGCGCGAGTAGGTGAAATCGGCGCTGACCTTGTATGTGTCGCGCGTCCACTGCCACTTGCTCCCGATCGAAATTGTCTCGTTATCATCGAAGTTATTGTCATTGATGCCCTGCGCAGTCAGACCAAACTGGCTAGGGTTTGCCGGATCGGTCGGCGCCGGCGCATTGCGGCTGAAAGTGCCGCCAATCAATGCAGAGCCTGCAACAACCGGATTTGTTACCAGCGTGTTGGGCGCTCCGAAATTAGCCGCTTGCGGACCAATAACGCGGATACCACGTCCGAACGATTCAGATTCGAACGTCGAATAATAGGCGTCGACCGACCACTCGAAATCGTCTGTCGGCGCCCATTGAATGGTGCCGATGAAACCGTCGCGCGTATCGGTGCCGCCTTGGTGCTCAGTTTCGAAACCGAAGGACACATTATCGTTTTGCCCATCGCCGTTGAAGTCGTTCGGCGCGAACCCGTCATAGTCAAATCCGACAAAACGGGTTGAAACGTCCGGTTGGACAAGGCGCGCATAACCAAGCGAGATGCCGAGGGTGCCGTTCGCGAATTGATCAACATAGGAAGCGCTGACCCGATACCCGAGTTCATTAGCGTCGAAAATCTCATCGGCGCGCGTGTTAAAGCTTCCGCGCGCGTTGAGGTTGATCACCCTCTCACCCCGCGACAGCGGGCGAATGGTCTGCAGCTCAACAGTACCCGCAAGGCCGCCCTCTTGTAGTGAGGCGGTCGGTGATTTGTAGATCCGGGCGCCGGAAATCAGCTCCGAAGGGAATTGTTCGAACTCGGCCGACCGATTGCCGTTTGGCGTCACCTGCTCGCGACCGTTGAGCGTCGTGAATGTCAGCTGTTGGCTTAAGCCGCGAATGTTAATTGCGCTCGACTGGCCGCTGGTGCGCTGAGAGGTAATCCCGGGCAACCGGGCAATCGATTCGGCGATTGAGATATCGGGCAATCGGCCGATGTCTTCGGCGCTGATCGCTTCAACGATTGAGTCGGCATCGCGCTTTGCGGCAATCGCGCTTTCGATGCTTCGGCGAAAACCGGTGACGACGATTGTGTCCCCGCCTTCATCATTCGCGTCCCTTGCCGTGTCCTGGACGAGCGCAACCTGCTCATCCTGCGCCATAACGGCAGTCGCCGGCGCCAACGCCAGACCGGACGCACAGCCCAAAAACATCCTTTGCAGAAGTGAAAGTTTCATAGAGCCCTCCCAAGGGTTTTTTACAATCTTATGAAAACGTCTTTGCAAGAATTGGCAAAATCTTGCAACAAAAAACTCGGACAATGTGCGTCCAAACTGATCCGCCTCGTGAAACGCAAGAGTTATTCAGCAACGAATTGTACTTAATTATTGTTTTAAATGGATTATTTTAATATCATGAGCACAGCTCCATATGTGCAAACAAGCAACATCTGAAAATGTAATTTCTTGCAATTTACTTTTCGGACTGGCAATGTTCCAGTGACGGCAGGCGCCGCGTGAAACGCCCAACTAAAAAGCGTGGCGCGTGCGGAGAAAGAAGAGGACAGCGAAAAATGCCCTATTCTGACGAAACCCGTTCTGAGGAGATTAGAGCGAGAAACAAAGTGCGCGGCGGCCTTTTCAAAGGGCTTTCGGGACAGCTCTTACCGGTCCTCGTGATCGCTTTATCCTTTGGAATAATAAGCGGCGCGGGCGCAATTGCCGCTGAACGACCTGCATACCTCGACCGTCCGCCTTCAGATGATGTGATCTACTTTGTCTTGCCCGATCGATTTGAAAACGGCGACGCCGCCAACGATCAGGGCGGCATCGACGGCGGACGCCTCGACCATGGCTTTGATCCAACCCATAAAGGGTTTTACCATGGGGGCGACCTTAAAGGTTTGACCAAGCGTCTTGACTATATTCAAGGCCTGGGCGCGACCGCGATCTGGCTTGGCCCTATCTATAAGAACAAGCCGGTACAGGGACCAGCCGGAGAAGAGACAGCCGGTTATCACGGCTATTGGATTACAGACTTTACGTCCGTCGATCCGCATTTTGGGACCGAAGCCGACCTGAAAGAATTTATCACTGAGGCGCATGCGCGGGATATCAAGATCTACCTTGATATCATCACCAATCATACAGCTGACGTTATCCAATATCGCGAATGCCACGATCCCGAATATGACGGACCCGACAAGGCGCCGGCCTGCCCGTACAGATCGAAGGCTGATTACCCTTACACGACACGCGGCGGCGTCAATGGCGCTCGGATCAATAATGGATTTGACGGCGATCAAACGCCCTTTCAAACGACGACGAATTTTAAAAATCTTACTCAGGCGGATTTTGCTTATACGCCTTTTGTGCCGGCTGACGAAAAAGACATCAAAGTTCCGTCATGGCTGAATAATCCAATCTATTATCACAACCGGAGCAATTCAGTATGGGTCGGCGAGAGCGTCACTTATGGCGACTTCGCCGGACTAGACGATCTGATGACAGAGCATCCGCGTGTCGTTGACGGCATGATTTCAATCTTCAAGGACTGGATCAGCAACTACAAGATTGACGGATTTCGCATCGACACCGCCAAACACGTCAATCCTGAATTCTGGCAAGCCTTCGTTCCCGCGATACTCGATCACGCAAAGCAAGAAGGCATTCCAAATTTCTATGTTTTTGGCGAAGCCTACTCCCCTAACCCCGCGGAACTCGCCCGATTTACGCGGATCGACGGGTTTCCGTTCGTCCTCGATTTCGGCTTTCAGTCCGTTGTTCAACAGGTCGTCGCAGAAGGCGCGCCGGCGATCCGTCTTGCTGACTTTTTTGGCATCGACAGCCTATATGACGGCGGCGCCAAAACGGCGCTCGGCTTGCCGGTTTTTATCGGAAACCACGATATGGGGCGCTTCGCCATGTTCGTGCGCCAAAAAAATCCAGACGCAAACGAGCGGGAATTGCTGAAGCGCACAACCCTCGCCCATGCCATGATGTTTTTTCTCCGAGGCGCGCCGGTCATTTATTATGGCGATGAGCAGGGCTTTAATGGAGACGGCAACGACCAGGCGTCGCGCGAAGATATGTTCGAAAGCCGCGTTGCATCGTATAATGATAATAATTTGATCGGGTCTGACGAGACGACGGCTGATTCAAATTTCAACCAATCGGCGCCATTGTTTAAAGCCATTGCTGAAATGGCCAGCCTCCATAAGAAACACAGCGCGCTTCGCAGCGGCGTACAATTAATTCGGCGCGCGGACCATGATGGCGGTATTTTCGCTGTTTCCCGCCTCATGCCAGAAGGCGGGGAGTATCTTGTCGTTTTCAATGCATCCGGCGATGATCGCGACGTTCAGGTAGAAACAGACCCCCGCTCCTCGACGTGGCGCTCATTGTATGGACGGTGCGATCGACGCCAGAGCGCGGCTGCGAGTGTCCGCGTCAGAATCAAAGCATGGGGTTATCTCGTATGTCAGTCGAATAAGTGGACCGAAAATCAATGAGCCTGACCCACCCCGGCGCGAATTCAGACGCCCTGCGCTCCGGCGCAACGCGAGTAGCGATAAAAACCGACGCGCAGAACATCGAATGGTGGCGCGGCGCGGTCATCTATCAAATCTATCCGCGCAGTTTTCTTGACACGAACGACGACGGGATTGGCGACCTGAACGGCGTCGTTGAAGGCCTCGACCATATCGCAAGCATTGGCGTGGACGGCGTCTGGCTCTCGCCTTTCTTCACTTCGCCCATGCGGGACTATGGATATGACGTCGCCGATTTTTGCGACGTTGACCCAATTTTTGGCGCTCTCGAAGATTTTGACCGGATTATTGAAAAAGCCCATAGCCTCGGATTGCGGGTCATCATTGATCAAGTCTATTCGCACACGTCAGATCAGCATCCATGGTTTGTCGAAAGCCGCCAAAGTAAGACGAATAGTAAAGCGGACTGGTATGTCTGGGCTGATCCGAAAGCGGACGGCGCGCCGCCAAACAACTGGCAATCGGTTTTCGGCGGCGGCGCCTGGACCTGGGACAGCCGACGTCAGCAATATTACTTTCATAATTTTCTGACGAGCCAGCCAGACCTTAACGTTCACAACGAAGAGGTTCAAAATGCAATTCTCGACGTGACGCGCTTTTGGCTCGACCGCGGGGTCGACGGCTTTCGCCTCGACGCCTTAAACTTCTGCATGCACGACGAGATGTTGCGAGACAATCCGCCAGCGCAACAAGACGGGCGCATCCTGACGCGCCCATTTGATTATCAGGAACACAAATTCAATCAGTCTCACGAGAATATTCCGGCATTCCTTGAGAGAATTCGCGCCGTCACAAATGAGTACGACGCAATTTTCACCGTTGCCGAAGTCGGCGGACCAACTCCGCTTGCGGAAATGAAAGCCTTCACCGCAGACGATAAGCGGCTCGATTCTGCTTACAATTTCTCTTTTCTCTACGCGGAGAAAATCAGTCGAAATCTCGTGAAGGAAGCATTGGGCGATTGGGAAGGCGCTCCCGGCGAAGGCTGGCCTTCCTGGGCATTTTCAAATCACGACGCACCGCGCGCCGTCAGCCGGTGGGCGCATGAGGAAGATCGGCGCCAAGCCGCCGACCTTTATGCGCTGCTGCTTTTATGTTTGCGGGGCAATGTTTTTCTTTTTCAAGGCGAAGAGCTTGGCCTGCCCCAGGCCCATGTTCCGTTTGAATCGCTGAAGGACCCTGAAGCCATTACAAACTGGCCGCTAACGTTGGGCCGGGATGGCGCGCGCACACCATTGCCGTGGCGCGCCGAGGAAAAAAATGCTGGTTTTTCGGATGGAACGCCGTGGCTTCCGGTCGATCCTCAGCACACGACGTTAGCGATTGATCGTCAAAATGCCGATAACGCATCGACGCTGAACGCCGTTCGGGCGTGGATCGCCATGAGAAATAATCATGCCGCTCTCAGACTCGGTGATCTGGAATTTCTGGACGTCGAAGACACGAGCCTATTGGCGTTTTTGCGACGCCATGAAAACCAGACAGCCCTTTGCGTTTTCAATCTCAGCGAAACCGACTGCGCGTTGCAAATTGAGGACTTCGATCAATTCAACTGTGTGGCGTCTGCCAACGCAGAGTATAAGAATGCGCTCCCCTCAGTAATCAGTCGACTGTCAGGATTTGTCGCTATCGAAAATCGTTAGGCGCCGCACGACTCGCGGACAATCAATTCCGTTGGCAAACGTTCAGAACGCACATCCTGGTCGCCTTGTGAATTCATGAGCTTCGAAACAAGCAGACGCCCCGCTTTCGCCATATCCTGAGAGATCGTCGTCAGAGCCGGATGGCTGTAGCGCGCCAAGAGCACATTGTCATATCCGACTACGGATACATCTTCCGGCACGCGCCGCCCGTGACGGATTAGGCCGCGGATCGCCCCGAGCGCCACAAGGTCACTCGCTCCGAAGATTGCATCAAACTTTGCGCCCTGAGCAATCAGGCGCTCAACAGCGTCCTCGGCCGACTCCACTTCGAAATGGACCGGCGCAATCAGCTGAGGATCGGGCGTCACCCCCGCCTCCTCCAGCGCATCAAGATAACCCGTGTATCGTTGCATGATCTCGGCCGCATCCGTATCGCCAAAAAACGCAATCCGCTTCCGACCAAGCCGCAACAGGTGAGAGGTCGCGCGGCGCCCTCCGCGAATATTATCGCTGCCAACCGAACAGTAGCGTTGTCCCGGCAAGTCCCCGCCCCAAACCACGAACCGGTTCTTGGTTTGCGTCAACCGGTTGAAACGCTCATGCAAAAAGCTCTGCCCCAGGAAGATCACGCCTTCGGCCCTGCTGGTTTCAATAATCTCCGACAAGTCATCGAAGTTCTTCGGCGTCACATGGGATATCACGATATCGCATTCTGCTTCTCGCGCGGCTTCGCCGACCCCGCCGATCAGCTCCATGAAAAACGGATCGGCGAGACTGCCGCTTTTTCCAAGCGGCGTCGGAATGGCGATCGCAATCGTTGTCGCCGCACGCGACAGCATCGCCGGCATTTGCGGCCTGAACGGATAGTGGTGCTGTCGCGCCAGCATCCAGATCCGTCTCTTGGTGTCGTCACGCACCAACGGGCTGTCGTTGAGCGCGCGTGAGACCGTCGCTGTCGAAACTTGCGCCAGCGCTGCGAGGTCTTCCAGACGGATACCACGCTTCCCTTGAGGTTTTGGCTCAGACATATTCTTAGTGACCGCCCCTTTGTCAGACATGCGCGCCGCCGGCGGTCGCCGCTTCGCCGGCGTCCATTCTCGCGAGCCGCTCCGCGGGATCTCGGACATTAAGGCTCGCGCCCGCTGCGATCAGCAAACTGACGCCGCCGACGACAAGCGCCAGAATCGCGTCCCCGTCAAACGCATAGCGAACAATGACGCCAAGAATTGACGCGGCCAGAAGCTGCGGCACGACAATGAAGAAATTAAAAATTCCCATGAAAACGCCCATTTTGTTTGACGGCAAGGCGCCTGACAAAATTGAGTACGGAATGGAGACAATGGACGCCCAGGCGACGCCGACGCCGATCATGCTCAACCACAAAAGCGCGGGGTCTCGAAGTCCGTAAATTGAAATCAGCCCAAGCCCGCCAAAGCCGAGGCACAAGGCGTGCGTTTGTCGGCGCCCCAGCATTTTCGCAATTATCGGGATAAAGAAAAACGCAAAAATTGCTGCGATAACGTTATAGCCGCCGAACAAAAGCCCCACCCAATTTGCGCCCTCATTGTAGGCCGTTGATGCGGTGTCCGTTGTGCCAAAGTGATGAGCGGCGACGCCAGGCGTTGTGTAAATCCACATCGCAAAAAGCGCAAACCAGGTGAAAAACTGAACGACCGCAAGCTGCTTCATCGTCGCCGGCATAGAGAACATATCGTCGATAATCTCGGAGAACGGATTATCGGTCTTGCCGCGCTGCTTCATCAATCCGGCCGCAATCAACACAAGCCCAAAGACTGTAAGACCGATCGTGACAAAGTAGAGATCGTTCAATTTGAGCGCGCCCTCAGCAATCGCAATGCCGCCGCGAGATATTTGCGCAAGTATGATAGAGCCGACGCCGCCAGCAACAAAGAACGCGCCGCCGAGCGTAAAATAGGACGTTGTTTTGCCGGCGGGGCGCTTTTCAACATCGAGAATTGCTGCAATCTTCTCGTTTTCGGTTTTCTCAAAAGCGGCGAGCTGGTCCGGGGTATATTCCTTTGTCGTGAATACTGTCCACATGACCGCAACCAAAACGAAGCTGGCGCCGATATAGAAAGACCAGATAACTGAGTCTGGCACACTGCCAGCCGGCGCTTCGTTTGAGACACCGAATACATTGGTGAGAATATAAGGCATCGCCGAAGAGACAAATCCGCCGGCCCCGATAAAAAAGCTCTGCATCGCAAAGCCCGCCGTACGCTGACGGTCTGACAGCATGTCGCCAACAAAAGCGCGAAACGGCTCCATGGTCACATTGATTGACGCGTCCATTATCCAGAGCATCATCGCCGCCATCCAAAGATATGGAGAGTGCGGCATCACGATGAGCGCCGCTGTCGTCATGACGGCCCCCATAAAAAAGTAGGGACGCCGGCGCCCGAAACGCCCCCATGTTTTGTCGCTCATGTGACCGATAATCGGTTGTACGAGGAGACCGGTGAGCGGCGCAGCAATCCAGAGGATCGGTATTTGATCAACTTCTGCGCCGAGGGTCTGGAAAATCCGGCTGACATTGGCGTTTTGCAGACCGAACCCAATCTGAACGCCAAAGAACCCGATACTCATATTCCAGATTTGCCAGAAACTGAGTTGCGGCTTTTGCACGACTTCCTCCCGAAATTAATGCAATTTTTTGCAAATAATTGACGAATTGCGTGCGAATGTCGAGCCTGAATGCGCGCCTACAAACTTCGTGTTGACCGCGACATTCCAAAATTTGGCGACTTATCAATCCATTAATGCATGACCAAAAAGACGAATTCATCATTGCGGCGGCATTTTTTCACCGGCGGCATTTTCAAGCTTTGCAAAAAGCACGAATAACGATCCATCTCGGATCTGGCCTTGCGCTCGGCTATGACCCTCCGCACCGAGACCCTGCGCACCGAGATCCTGCGCGCCAATCATCGCGCTGACCGGGAGGCGAAAGGCCCTTTTTAGCCTGTGAGAAATTAGCCGCTGGTCACCACCGTCAAAAAGACTTTCCGAGTCGCAAAGACTAATGAGACAATGTCATAAAACAGGAAAGTAGAATTTCTGAGTCGGGAAATTAAATTCAGAGCGCGCCGCAACTTCCCAAATATCGAAACGATCACGCTGAGCGGGTCGTCATGTTGGCGGCCCGCGTATTCGCATCGTATGAATCGGCGCTCAAGACCGACGAACGAACGGTAAACCACCCCAGATTTTATTCTGTATTGTGACGATCCGGCGGTGAAGCAGCGCGACCGCAGTCCGTTACACGATCACAACACGGCCAAAGAAATTTGCGGCATTCATCGTTGGATCAGCGAATTATCTTCTTAACATATGGTTAACGTCGTGATACCGTTGTCATGGGTATGTTGAGAATTCATTCGTCGTTAGGGTGCGCCATTTGCGGTGTCGGCGCCGCGTAGGCGACTGTGTGAAATTTCCTTTGCGCTTTGGGGGTGCAAACGGTGAATTTTGTTAGTCGGCATCTTGGCGCCACGGTTTCGCCGGCAAAAATACTCGTGATCGGTTCTCGAGGTTTGCCGGACGTTGAAGGTGGCGCTGAAAAAAACGCTGAGTGTCTTTTTCCGTTGATCGTTAGCGCCGGTGTTGACGTGACGCTGATGGGCCTTTCTTCCAATATCTCCAGCGCTTACTACAAAGGCGTCAAGCTTGCACCCGCGCCAACGTCGAAAATTCTGAAGACCGACAAACTCCTCTATTATATTTACGGGCTTGTCTACGCCTTGCGGACCCGTCCCGACATTGTTCATTTTCAGGGGCTTGGCGCAGCGATATTTCTTTTGCTCTACAAATTATTCGGCATGAAGACAGTCGTTCGATACGGATCGGCTGATTATGTCGTTGGGAAATGGGGAGCCATCGCGCGGCTTGGCTTCAGGTTTTGCGAATGGCAGTTGCGTTTCGCCGACGCGATCGTCGCGGTTGGCCCTGCGCTAGCGACGCGACTCGCCAAAGCAGGGATTCGCGAACGCGTGCATATTATCGCCAATGCTGTCGACGCGCCCGTCGCTCACGGCGCAACACCCGATCTTCCCGAAAGACCTTACGTGCTCGGGGTCGGCCGAATCACGGAACAGAAGAATTTCCATGGTCTGATGAAGGGATTTGATCGCTTTTGCGCGCAAACAGGATCGTCCTGTGACCTTCTCATCGCCGGCGGCGTAGACAATCTTGCCTATCGTCAAAAACTGGACGCCCTCGTCAGGCCCGGCGTGCGGTTTGTCGGCAGAATTCCGCGCAGCAACCTTGGCCACTATTACGCCGGTGCGGCCGTCTATGTAAATTCATCGAGTCACGAAGGGAACTCGAACGCTGTCCTCGAGGCGATCAGCTGGGGTGCGCCCATCCTTTTGAGCGATATTCCGGAAAACCGCGACTTTGGCCTTGATGACCGACACTATTTCGATCCCAATGACCGGAATTCCTTAAGCGAAGCGCTTGAACGGGTATTTGCTGACCGAAACGCCTATGTTGTTCCAGCCGACCGGTTTTTAACGTGGAACGATGTCGCACAACGCACATTTGGCATTTACACAAGGCTCGTTGCGCGGCGGCGCGTGGCCGAACACGTCCCCGCAGCAGGACACTGACGCGCAACCATGAAACCGCCGGCCCTTGACGCAAAATCGCGCGGGCTGCGGCGTGCGCCTACGCTGACGCGAACGCCTGAGGCAACTACAGCGCCGACTATCGCGCTCTTTATGTCGAACGGCGGATCGCTCTGCGGCTGGGAGCGAACCCATATTTTAACCCGCGAAATCGCGCTCTATCTGGCCTTCCTTCGGGACGCTCATGCAGCGCGCATCATTATTTTTTCCTATGATTTCGCGGATCGCCAACGACTGGCCGATGCGCGCAAGGACAATGCACTTTACGAATCCATTGACGTCATAACGCCGCCGCGCTGGCTCGGCGCCGCGAAGGGGCCAATCGCGGCGCTCTACAGTTTCTTTGGGGTTCTTTTTTCTCGCGGCCGCCTGAGCAACGCCGATTGGTTCAAGACAAATCAAATGAGCGGCGCATGGGCCGCAGTATTTGCAAAATGGATCTGCGGCCGGCGATTGCTTATTCGCCAAGGGTACTCCCTGTCCCGCCGGTTCGATAAGAATGGCCAGCCGTTTCGCGCGCGCATCGCTCGCACCGTCGAAACAATCGCTTACCGCGCCGCCGACGCAATCGCCGTCACGTCAACAAATGCGGCGGCCAGCCTTGAAGCGCAGCGAGATCTAAAAGCAAAAGTCACCTTGCTGCCCACCTATGTGGATACGACGCTTTTTACCGCCAAAGACGCGTATAACTTTGACGACCCTGTCGTCTATGTGGGCCGATTGGAGCCGCAGAAAAATCTCATCGCACTTGTCGAAGGATGCCAACTGGCGGGGCGCGCAATTGATCTAATTGGATCGGGCTCGCTTGAACCGGAATTGCGTGCGCTGGCGGCCCGTCCCGGCCCCGCCGTCAGGTTGCTTGGATCGCTCGCTAATGACGCCCTCGCCGAAAGGCTGCGCCAATACACTATCTTTGCACTGACGAGCCATCATGAAGGTCTGCCGAAAGTCCTGATCGAAGCCATGGCGAGCGGTCTTGTCTGTATTGGCTCTCCGATTCCAGGCGTCACCGACCTGATAGAAAACCGCGTCAACGGCTATCTCACCGAAGGCTTGTCTTCGGAGGAGATCGCGGCCACGATCGAGGAGGCTTACAGGGAAAAACGGGCGGATTTTGGCGCCGCCGCGCGGTCCCATGTGGAGAGCCGATTTAATCTTCAACTCTACGCTCGTCAGGAAGCCCGGCTCTACATGTCGCGAGAAAATCACAACGATGTCGCCAGAAGCGCTGACGAGACATGACGCAACAAACTGAGGCCGACTCGGCGGCCCGGTCTCCGGCTGATGCGAGGCCCGATCAACAGACGTGGTGGAAAACCGTATTACGCAAGGGTCCGTTGGCGATATTCGCATCAGCCCTGCCCGGCGGCGTCAACTACGCCATCATTTTGTTTCTGTCATTCAACCAGCCTCCGCAAGAGGTCGGTATTTTCCGGATTCTGATTTCAATCTTCGCGATGGCGAACCTGTTCGCACTGAGCGAGTCCCAGAAAATCTATATTCGGGCCGTCGCACAGAACGACCGCACCGCTGGCGCTGCTTTATTCATGAATCAGACCGTTTTTGCGCTCGCTTTGTTTTTGGCCTGCGCAACGGCGCTCTTTTTAGGCGCGGCAATTGAAGGCGGGCGTTTTGAATATGCGCGCGCGATCATCGTCGTTACGGCGATCTCGGCGGTCTATATGCCGACGCAGAGCTACATGGCCTATTTCCAGTCGAAACGCTGGTTCCTCGGGCTGGCCGTAACGGAGACGCTGAAATACGGATCGGCGCTGTCGGCTTTTGTTCTTGCAACGACAAACGGCGTCAACACTTCGGTCGCAGTTTACATACAGCTTGCGGTCATGGCGGCCTGGAATGTCATATTTTTTCTGATTTTTGCGCGCCAGTTTATTGATTTCAGCGTACTGAGAGAACGTACGATGACCTTGCTTGGCGTACGTTCTGCCTCGGAAGCCCGAATGATCAGCCTCGCCGTTGTTGCGCCCGGCGTTCTGGAGCATCTCGACAAGTTCGTCCTCGGCGCCGCCCACGGCATCGCCGCGGTTGGGGTCTATGCGCTTGGCTATTCCACCGGACGTTTTCTCTACAATATCTTGAAACCGGCGACTTATGTATTTTGGCGCGGCTATGTCGATCAGATGCCGCCGTTGCGGACACTGGCCATCGTTTGCGTAGGGTTTTCCGCCTTTGGGGCGGCGATGGCGGCGGCTTTTATCGCGGCCGTCAAGTTCATACCGGCAATGGAAGCGTTTCGAGACAGTCAGTATGTCACTGTTATTTTGTTCTTGTCGTGGGGCGTCGCGCTCGCAGACGCGATCTATACGCAGTCTTATTCAATCAATAAGGACCGGTCAGCTCGCGATGTCCTGGTCGCAAACGTTACGGGTGCAATGATCGCAATGCCGTTGATTATCGCAGGCGGCTTCGTCCCGGCGCCAGGCGCAGCCATGATTGTCCTCGCGCTCTACTATCCGGTCCGCCATCTTGCGATTATGGGAATTCTCTGGCGGCTTGACGCTCATCACCGAAAACGCAACGCCGCATAATCCCCTGACGACCACACCGTTGCGGCTTAGTCGTTCTTAACAGGCGCTTTTGGATGCCGGCGTCAGTGTCTTTTTCAATGGTTGCGTTTCAACGCGCAGGGTCTGCGCGGCGCAGCTCTGTCGCCAGGAAAACGATCCGATTCGCGTAGGCCCCGAAATTCTTATGACCTCATCAAACGTCGCATCGCTCTCGATCGCCCCAAGACGAACACGATCCAGCGGCGCGCGCCCCATTAAATGAACAACTCGCGCTTTTCGCCCTGGCGCAGCGCTCTTTCGCGCAACGATCCGTTCAATTTCGAGACTTTCACACCCAACTTTTTCCTCCGCGAAGGCGAGGACCGTGATATCCGGCCCCTCCTCAGCGTGTTGATGCGCAAAGCGGCCCGAGTTTGACAGGCCGTCACAGATAACATCACCCAGTTTTATGCGCCGATACGCGCCGAGACTAACCGCCCAGCGCTCCGAGAGCCCGCCAAGGACGCAGTCGCGCATAACGAGCCTGCCTATCCGCACTTCCCCCAACGCATGCGCGCCGCGCAACGGCGGCGACATACGCACAACCGAACTTGCGCCGCTAATGCGGCTTCCCGGCGCATAGGGATCCTCAACGTCCCCGCCGCAGCCAGAAATCTCCATGACCCCGATCGATACGTCTGCGCATCTCAGATAGGCGGCCGGCCGGCCGACAAACCCATCGGTATTGGTGATTGTCACCTGATCAAGCCGGACATTTCGGCCAAGTGCGCCAGAGCCCGCTGTCGCTTTGTCCTCGCCTTTGAGCGTCAAGGACGCCTCATGGTGGCCAGCGTTCTCAATTGTCAGTACACCGCCGTTCAAATCGACAACCTTTGCGTAGAGCCCGGTGCAATCCCGGCGAGAGTGATTGGAGACACCCCGAATTGTGACGTCTTCAAACCGCACGTTTTGAGCAAGCAACCGAACGCCGTCGCAATTGGCCGCAGTTCTCTCGCGTCCTTTCAAGCGGCGATCATCACGTACGCCGTCGACGCGCACCACGCCGATCTCGCACCGTTCGAAAAGCGCCTGTGCATCGCCGCGATCATCGCCAATGTGGATGGCGCAGGCCGAGCCAAGGGCGTTCATCCGATCCGGACGGCTTTCGTAATACCAGTTTGGCGCATCCGGCACGTGAATATTGCGGATATCGACCGCATCAAGGCGACACCGGCGCATCGCCGTACGCAGCCACAACCCGCAAGCCCCGCCCCGGCCGGATATAGCGGAAAGCGCGACGTTGTCGATGGCGAAAGGATGCGTTTCGAAAGGCGTAAAAATCGAAAGTGCTCTGACGCCCTTCGGATCATCATTTGCCCACTTCCAATCGTG